>JBAYTN010000153.1:0-2585 GCA_041675645.1 Melioribacteraceae bacterium | reverse complement strand
GTCTTATCAGATTGTATTACGAGTTATGATAAAAGGAAAATTGACGAAATGCTGAATTATTACGAAAAAAATGGCAGTAAAATAATTATTTTGAATGACTTGTTAGATTCTAAATAAAAATGCAAGCGGCTAAAAATGCATATACTTTATGGCGGGTTTCGGTCTGAATATGAATAATCTAGTTTCAAATATAAATCGTTGTGGACAGAAAGATTTGTCTTTTGAAGTCCGCCACAAAGCTTATGCTTCCCGTTGCGGTCATTGTAGAGCAACAGCGGAAAATACAGTTCAAACTCATCAATACCATCCCGTGACGATTTAAAAACTTTATAAATAAATCAACTATGGAACATCAGTTAAACTCACTTAAAAAGACTGCAAGACTTGCCGGATTTTTATACCTTCTTCTGGTAATAACTGGCGTTTATAGTATCATGTTTGTATCATCTCAAATTAATGTACAAGGTGATGCTGCCAGTACTGCCAAAAATATCCTCGCCAACGAATTCCTGTTTAGAACGGGCATATTTAATGATTTTATCAGCAACACCATTTTTGTGCTTTTGGTATTGGTTCTGTACCGATTATTTAAACAAGTAAACGAGCGTCAGGCTAAACTTATGGTTGCTCTGGTGATTGTGCAAATTCCTGCCGTATTTATTATGGAGGCATTCAATATCACGTCCCTGATGATTTACAAAGGTGAAATTTTACAAACATTTGAACTAAATCAGAGACAGGATATTGCTAAGCTATTTCTTGAAATTAACGAGAACGGAATGGTTGCATTGGAAGTATTCTGGGGGCTTTGGCTTATACCATTTGGTTATTTGGTTTATAAGTCAGGGTTTATTCCGCGTATTTTTGGGATATTGCTCCTCATTGCGGGTATCGCTTATATACTTGACAGTTCTACATTTATGCTTTTCCCTGACTACCGTGCATTTGTGAGCCGACCTGCACTTTTATTGGTTGCAATTGGAGAAGTTTCAATAACGCTATGGTTATTAATTAAGGGTATAAAAAATAATATAGCAACCATTGAATAACAATGACAACAAAAGTCGGTTTCACTTTTGGAAAGCAGTTTCAACGAAGGAAAAAACAACCTACCCCTTAAAATCAAATGATTATGCCTGAAGTTGGATTAAAAAAAATCCTATATTTTACAGAAATAGTAACGGTTGTAATCTGGTCGGTGTTGATAAAAAAAAATTTAACCTACAACGACCATCGCCCAACAATAAATCGCTAAAATAATGACTCTAAAATTCAAACCAATAAAATAAACTCCCGGATTTACCCCACCAAACACCCGATGATCCAATTACAAGATGAAGAAAGAAACCGAATTATCTAATAATTATCGGTTATAGTTGGATAATGTAATGATAATGAGATTAAATGAATACTGAAAGGAATTTTAACAAGGAAGATTGTATAAGAGGCATAACGACAATTGACGGTATGCGGAGGTTGGCGTTCATTGTAATCAGCGACACAACAAATAGAACCAATAGAATCGTATATTTGTTATTCAAAAAATACAATCAGAAACTATGTCGAGTAAATCACAAATAGAAGTTGAAAACAAACTCATTTCGATTGTAAAACAAGACGAGCAAGATTATATCTGCTTGACTGATATGGTTAGAAATGAAGACGGTGGCGACCATATTCGTAACTGGATGAGAAACAGAAACACTGTTGAGTTCATTGGTTTGTGGGAGACTTTAAATAATCCTAATTTTAAACATGTCGAATTCGACACCTTTAGAAAACAGGCAGGATTAAACAGCTTCAATTTGACACCAAGAAAATGGATTGAGACAACAAATGCAATCGGAATAATTTCAAAATCTGGCAGGTACGGAGGGACCTATGCTCATAAAGATTTGGCTTTTGAATTTGGTTCATGGATAAGCCCAATGTTTAAATTATTGCTGATAAAAGAATATCAAAGATTAAAGGAGGTTGAAAGTAATCAGTATAATCTTGAGTGGAATGTGAAAAGGGTTTTAACGAAAACAAATTATCAAATCCATACCGAAGCTGTTAAAGACTGTATATTGCCAAAAAGAAATTACGATAAAGACAAAGAATGGCTGCTATATGCTGAGGAAGCAGATTTGTTGAATGTTGCATTATTTAAGTGTACTGCAAAAGATTGGAAGGATGCGAATACAGTAAAAGCTAAAAAAGGACTTAATATTCGTGACTTTGCAAGTATTAACGAACTCGTTGTACTTTCAAATCTTGAAAGCATAAATTCGATTTTAATTCGTAATCAAATCGATAAATCAGAACGATTCAGACAACTTAGAGACACCGTACAAATTCAACTAAAATCGCTTGATGACCAGGATTTTATGAAAGCTTTGAAAAAAGTGTCAGATGATATTTATATTGAAAATAAAAAGAGATTAAAATAAACTACGAAACGGCAACAATGCATCATACTTTATAGCGGGTTACGTTTTGAACCTGCCTGCCGGTAGCTACCGTGTACCCACATCTTTTTCTAATCTTATTCCCTCTATTATATATCCCAAACGCTCTAATCCCCTCTTTAAAGCAATTACCCC
>JBAYTN010000152.1:0-3147 GCA_041675645.1 Melioribacteraceae bacterium | reverse complement strand
TGCAGATGTATCCCTAATCATAATATTGAAAGTAGTGGATCAAGTGCGATTCAAATAATTTATCCACCCGAAAATTCTGGGATAAAGGATTTTGTTCGCATAGCATTAGCTGGCCACAAGATATTGTCATGTGAGGAAGGATCGTCTTGGATTTTCAAAGGAGTGCATCCACTTGTAAATAGTATAATATTGGGTTCAACAAGTTTTCAATATGGATACGAACTTTTGGGAGGATCATATAAAAGAAACTAAAGCCATATAACCCGCTTTTCCACCCGAATCAGCGGAAATATCATTAAAAATCTATGATCTGCTCGGCAGGGAAGTAGTTCAATTAGTTAACGACAACCAATCCGCCGGCTTGCACCGCACTGCCCTCAATGCAGACCATCACAACCTCACCTCCGGTGTTTACATATATAGCATAACCATTTTTCCCAATTCCGGCACTTTAAATCCCAAATCCAATTCTCTAAATCCAAACTCCGGGGCACTTTCCTCTAGCTCCGGTACTATGTCTTTATCCCATTCCGATGGCATAAAACCCACCCCTCATTATAGAACCTACGCTCCTCGCACAATCTCCAAAGCAATGATTTTAGTAAAGTAAATTACTTTCTTCAAGATGATTAACAAAACTTGTAAAAATAAATTTTTTGATTAAAAGAAAAAACTTTGTAAGTTTGTTTATTCTAAAACTTAATAAATTCGGAGTATAAAATTTCTGAATTAGTTTTACATAGAATAAACACCTCGAACGATATTTTACAATCTACTGTTTTGGATTCGCAGAAAATTACCGCCTATATAGACACAAATAATAAAATTAAATTATTAGATAAAGTTAGAACTACTCTCCGCACCAATGGAATGATATCCCGCAACTGCATGCAGCATACCATTCCTAAACAAATAATTCAGTGGAGTATAAGTAATAGTCATAGTGCTTAAATCGTTTCGAGGAATATATGTCTGATAGTTTATTACAAATAGGAAAAGCTCAAGCTCATTACAATGTTTCATATTCTCGAATTCTTAAATATTCTGTTGAAATGTATCATGAAGGATTGAATGAGCATAAAATTATTTCAGCTCCTGATGTCGAAATGTTGGAAAATAAGGCAAATCTACAAGCGCAAAAATGGGCTGAGAAATGGGAAATAATATCTTGCAAGAGAAGAAATTTGGATGAAAGGGAAGGTAATCTAGAAGAAGCAAACGAGAGAACCGAACAAGCCCAAGAGGCATTAGAAGAAATTGAAAATCTTCTGTTGAAAACTCTTTCTATAGATGATACTGTAGAATGGGACAGTCTAAAGAAGAAAGGTAATTTTTCTGAAGACACACCATTACAACCACAAAAGAAAAAGTATAAAGATTATCCTCTACAACCTCGGAAAGAAGCTATTGAATTTACACCAACATTTTCTTTTTGGGAAAAACATATTAGTTCTAAAAAAGAAAAGAAAATTCAAGATTATGAACAAAAATATACGAATGCTATTTCTGAATGGGAGAAACAAAAAATATTGGTTGATAGATTTAATTCACAATTAGATTGCGATTATGAAAGTGAAATTAAAGAATGGGAAACAGAACTATCTGAATGGGAAAAAAGAAAAGAATCTTTTATACAAGAACAAGTAGACTATAATAAAAAAATAGACGGATTAAAGGATTCTTACATATCGCGTGATGTAAAATCTATTATTGAATATTGCGAAATGGTTCTAAATAATTCAGAATACCCGGATTCCTTTTCAAAGAATTATGAATTAGAATATAATCCTGATACTAAAATTCTTGTTGTTGAATATGAACTTCCATCTATGGATTCTTTTCCAAAAGTAAAAGAGGTTAAGTATATCGCTTCAAGAAAAGAACTCAAAGAATCTTACATACCTGAATCTCAACAAACTAATATGTTTGATGAAACAATGTATAAAATCACACTTCGCACAATTCACGAATTATTTGAAGCAGATTCTGTAAATGCAATTGACGCAATTTCTTTTAATGGTTGGATAAAAGCGATAAACAAAGCTACTGGGAAAGAAGAGAATAATTGCATTCTGAGTATTCAAGTAAAGAAGAATGAATTTATCCAAATCGACTTAGCAAATGTTGATCCTAAAACTTGTTTTAAAAACTTGAAAGGCATTGCAAGTAGTAAATTAAGCAGTATTACTCCAGTGCAACCAATTCTACAGATTAGTAAAGTTGATAAAAGATTTGTCAAAAGTTATGAAGTAGCTAATCAATTAGACACTTCTACAAATCTTGCTGCAATGGATTGGGAAGATTTTGAACATTTAATTCGCGAATTATTTGAAAAAGAATTCCAGTCAAATGGTGGTGAAGTAAAAGTTACTCAAGCAAGCAGAGATGGTGGCGTTGATGCTATTGCTTTTGATCCTGATCCAATTCGAGGTGGTAAAATTGTAATACAAGCCAAAAGATATACAAACACAGTAGGGGTTTCTGCCGTCAGAGATTTATATGGAACAGTTATGAATGAAGGTGCAACCAAGGGAATTCTTGTTTCAACTGCGGACTATGGTCCAGATGCTTATGAATTTGCAAAGGGTAAACCATTAACTTTATTAAGTGGATCTAATCTACTTCACTTGTTAGAGAAGCACGGTCATCACGCAAAAATAGATTTGAGAGAAGCTAAAAAAATACTAGCCGAAAAGGCGAAATAGCACTATAACTAGCACTTCAGCCCGACCGCTTCTCCGTATCTGTCGTGGGGAAAAATAATTAGGTTTGGTATTTCAAAGTTGTACTTCCTTTATAGTATGATTGCAGAAATAAACTAACTTAATAAATAAAGTTGTGCATTTCAAACCGTCATTGTAGTTCTGGGCGGCGGGCTAAGCGCAACGCCGTTAGCTGGACTCCGCTTTGCGGAGCTATTTTGAGGAAAAAATGAAATTTGAACTTAATGAATTAAACAGAAATATACCAGATGACACATTATTGAATGATCTGAAAGAAGTGTCCATCCGCTTATCCAAAAAATACATATCTAGATCACAATATGAGAAAAATGGAAAATATTCTGCAACGCCATTTGTAAACCGATTTGGATCCTGGATTGAATCGTTAAAAGCAGCCGGATTGCAAACTGAAAGGGATAGAAAT
>JBAYTN010000151.1:0-3360 GCA_041675645.1 Melioribacteraceae bacterium | reverse complement strand
TAACGAATCGCACGCACACCAAACATACTTCTAATGTCAATAATTCCTATGCCTCTAATTTCCATGAAGTGCTTAACCAACTCGGTACCGGAACCCATTAAGATTCCTTCTCCTTTCTTTGTGAGAATCACTACATCATCAGCAACTAATCTATGACCTCTTTCTACAAGGTCCAACGCTACTTCACTCTTCCCAATTCCGGATTTACCAACGAATAGCATCCCTACTCCGTAGACATCTACGAACGATCCATGCAGAGAAAGCCTTGGAGAAAATTGATCATCTAAGAAATCTGAAATTAGATAGGCTAATTTTGTTGTTTCAAATTTTGAAATGAAAAGAGGTACTTCATACTTGGTTGCAATTTCAACCATTTCATCTGGAACTTGGTTATCGTTTGTAACAATCACGCAAGGAATGTTATACTTAAAAATTCTTTCGATGGAATTGATTCTCTCTTCAAGGGATAAGTCTTCAAGATATTTCATTTCGGTATTTCCAAACACTTGAACCCTACTGAATGAAAATAAGTCCATAAACCCGGCCAAAGGAAGACCGGGTCTATGTAAGTTTTGATCTAGAATTCTTCTTTCAAGACTAACATGTTCATTTATATGTCTTAAATTGAATTTCTCTTTAGTAATATTGAAAAAGAACTCAACGGAAATACTTTCTTTTTTAGAGATATTTTTTTCATCAATCTTCATCAACAACTACCTTAACTTTGGGCTCTGCTTTTTTTCTTACTTGTTTTTTTGTTTTCACTTTAACGAGTTGTTTAATAATCTTGTCTATTGCCATTGTTGCGGATTTTTCGAATTCAGAACTAGAGACTGAAACCGTAATTGTATGTCCCGGTAATTTCACAATAATTTCAGCGGTTTTAATACTATCTTTTACATGGGTGAAGCTTAATACTACATTGCAATCCATAATTTGATCATTGAACCTTTCCAATGATTTTACTTCATCTCTGATGAAGGTTTTAAGGGAATCTTTTGCTTTGAACTTGCGGGATGTTATTCTGATATTCATAGCTACTCCTTAGGATTTTGGATGGGCTTTTTTGTACGTCTTCTTCAACCGCTCAATACTTACATGTGTGTAAATCTGAGTAGTTGATAAATTTTCGTGACCTAATATTTCTTTTACTGCCAATAAGTCTGCCTCATTATCTAACATATGCGTTGCGGCGCTATGTCTTAAAATGTGTGGGCTTTTCTTATCTATATCCGAAACTTTACTAATATACTTTTTTACCAAATAATATACTTCAAATCGATCAATTCTTTTTTCATTACTAATGAATAGTGGCCTAGCATAATCAAGATTTTCTAAGGTATTTAAATACTCTTGAACCACTGTTTTTGATTTTGCTCCAAGAGGAACAATTCTAGTTTTTGAACCTTTTCCCAGTACTCGAACGCTGGAATTTGACATCTCTAAACTGCCAATATTTAAGGAACATAACTCCGACACACGAAACGCACAGCCGTATAATAACTCAAAAATTGCTTTAATTCTCTTAGCTTCAACAACCGTATTTTCTTTACTTATGAAGTTATAAATTTCCAGAAAAGAATCAAGACTTATTGTTTCCGGGAGTTTCCTTTTTGTTTTGGGGTTAGGAATTTTGGAAATGGGATTTGCAGCTACAATCTCGTTTCTAATAGCAAAATCAAACAATTTGCGTAACGAAGATAGTTTTCTAGAAATTGTTGTTTTTTCTACATCGCTGGCACTTAGAGCCATTACAAATTGGCGAATCGTTCTTTCAACAACTTTATCAATTGATATTATTTCTCGCGACTTACAAAACGCAATAAACTCATTCACATCTCGCGTATAAGCTTGCAATGTATTTTCAGAAGCTCTATTCACACCGGAAAGTTCGGTGAGCATTTCAGCAGCAACAGTATTTAAATCAAGCTGCTTCATTTTTTGTCCGGTTAGTTTAATACTCTTCTTCGGAAGATTCTACTGGCTCTTCTTGGTCTTCTTCTTTCGGTTTCGGCATTGTCCAACTAGCATAATCGCAATCCGGATATTTGTTGCAGCCGTAGAATATCTTTCCGCGTTTTGTTCTTCTCGTTATAACTTCGCCTTCATTACATTTTGGGCAAGACATTCCAAGTGTTATCACTTTTGTAAAATCACAATCCGGATATTTTTCGCAACCAATAAACTTACCGAATTTGCCTTCACGGTAAACTGTTTTGCTTTCACATTTAGGACATGTTTCGCCAGTATATTCCGGTTCGTTACTTCCGCCGGCTATTTCTTTAAGAGATTTTATGTTTTTGCACTCGGGATAATTGTTGCAAGCAAAATATTTTCCGAAGCGACCGATTTTAAGATCGAGTTCACCGCCACACTTTTCGCAAATTATCTTTTCCAGATTCGCTTCAACTTCAGTCAAATCTTTTATGAAAGGACCGTAAAAATCATTAAGAACTTTTAAGTAATCGGTTTCGCCATTAGCTATAAGATCAAGTTCATCTTCCATTTGAGCAGTGAAATTGACATTGATGATATCCGGAAAATTCTTTGCAAGAACTGTATTTACCTTTTTGCCAAGTTGAGTTGGGAAAATTTTTCTGTCTTGCTGCTCAACATATCTTCTGTCTACAATTGTACCGATGATCATCGCATAAGTACTTGGTCTACCTATGCCATTACTCTCAAGCTCTTTAATTAGAGTACTTTCTGTAAATCTTGCCGGTGGTTTAGTGAAATGCTGATTTGGTGTTAATTCTTTTAGATTCATTTTTTGGTTTACTTCTAAACCCGCCGGAATCAATCCGCCATTTTCACCTTTTTCAGAATTATCATCAGAAGTTTCTTCATAAAGAACTTGGAAACCATCAAACAAGATAGTAGTACCGGAAGCGCGGAATGTATATTCATCGGCAGAAACATTGACAGAAGTTGTTTCTAGTCTTGCCGATTCCATCTGGCAAGCGATAAACCTTTTCCAAATTAAATCATACAATTTGAATTGAGCTTCATCCAAATATTCTTTTACAAAATCCGGCGTGTACTTTAGTGATGTAGGACGTATAGCTTCGTGCGCATCTTGCACATTTTTTTTATTCTTTTGTTCGAATGTTCTAACTTTCTCCGGCAAGTATTGCTCGCCATATTTTCCTTTGATGAAATTACGCGTATCAGTCACAATGTCATCGCTTAAACGAGTTGAATCTGTTCTCATGTAAGTAATTAAACCGGTTGTTCCTTCGCTTCCAAGTTCTACGCCTTCGTATAGCTGTTGCGCGAGCATCATAGTACGGCGAGGGCGCATTCTAAGTTTTCTAGAAGATTCTACTTGAAGAGAACTTGTAATAAATGGCGGCGAAGGAT
>JBAYTN010000150.1:0-3452 GCA_041675645.1 Melioribacteraceae bacterium | reverse complement strand
CTAATCATACTTTAACCAGCGTCGACTATCGCTAAATCACATCTTAATATCAAAATCAGTATCTCGCTTGTATTTAATGAAGAATAAAAAGAAACATTAATATTGTATCCTTTTGATTGTGTAATATTATTACTCATCCTTTTAACCATATGGTAATTCAACTCTTGATATTTGCTTAGTATTAATTCCAAAACATGAAGCGTAATGCCTATGAGATATGGCCCACCAAAAGTAATAAGAATATTTTTTATTATTTTGTTGTCTTTAACAAGCTCTTTAAAAATTCCAAAATTCTTTTCTGAGTGGCATTTTATCAATACCAAGTAAGTATTGATGTTGGTCATCTTTTTTAGTTGAGATTCGAAACTCTGTTATTTTTAGGCTACATTTGTTTTTATTCAGCTCTTAATTCAGTTCTTAGTAATTGTAATTTTCCATAGCGGTTTATTCTTCTCAGCTTTTTCTCTGTTTCAAATAGTGTAACAGCAACTTAATATTAATAGGAGCTAAATAGCTATCAATTATCACTATGTCATACCGGAGATTAGATCATATAAATCATTGGTTTGATTTAACCAATCCAATTGTAGTAAACTAATGTTTGAAATATTTTTTAACCCCTCTTTTCTAAATTCGCAATAAAATGAGGCATTATATTTTTTCTTCAAATGCCTGATATATTTATAAACAGCAGGTTGAGTGCCCTTATCCCCTCCTTTGAACCCTTCAGTTATTATGGCGACTTTTTAAACAGCAAGATCTTTAATTGTGTTTACAATATACTCTAAGTCTTCATTCTTTAATAGTGGATAAATCGGGATAGATACTTCATTTTTATAAAAAGATTCGGCAATTGGAAAATCTCCTTCGGCAAACCCATAATGTATTTTGTAGTATGGCTGCAAATGCACAGGTATATAATGAACTTGCAATCCAATATTATTTTCTTTCATCCTTTCAAAGAATTCTTTCTTTGAAATTTTTAGACCATCAAATTTTAACTGTAGTGGATACAAATGGTAAGCATGCTTAACATTTTCTTGGACGAAGGGAAAAATGAATCGTTCATCATTTGAAAATTGTGTATTATAATACTGTGCTATCTCATTACGTCTCTTTATGTATCTATATAACTTCTTTAACTGTGAGGAACCAAGAGCACACTGGAAGTCTGTAATTCTGTAGTTAAAACCAAGTTCATGCATTTCATAATACCAGGATCCATCATTTTTAGCTAAATACTTTTCATCTTTGGTCATACCGTGTGTGCGTAATATCTTTATCTTTTCATCTAATTCAGAACTATTAGTTAAAATCGCCCCTCCCTCGCCAGTAGTAATATGCTTTACCGGATGAAAGCTCATATTTACAATATCTGCATACTTGCTGGCATAACCAATATCACCGTAAACTTCAGCGCCAAGTGCATGACAATTATCATTAACTAATTGGAATTCATATTCATCAGCTAACTCCCTTAATTTTTTCCAGTCACATGGAAGACCAGCATAATCAACAGCAACAACTGCTTTAACTTTTTTGCCTTTAACTTTGTAATTTTTTAATTTTTGTTCAAGTTTATTCACATCCAAGGTGTAGGTTTCAGAATCAATATCTACAAAATCCGGCGTAGCACAAGCATAAAGGATACAATTTGCACTAGCAAGAAATGTAATTGGTGTAGTTATTACGATATCACCACTTTGCCATCCAAGAGTCAAACCGATTAAATGTAATCCTCCAGTTCCGTTTGCTACAGCAGATACATATTTAGCATTAAATTTTTTAGCAAGATCATCTTCAAATTGTTTTACAAAAGGACCTTGCGTAAGCCAGTCACCTTTTAGAACCTCCACAACTGCGTCAACGTCATCTTGCTCAATTGTCTGCTTGCCGTAAGAATAAAACTTATTCATTTAATCACCATATATAATTTCTTTAGAACCATCTACATTTCTTAAAGTAAGTTCTTTTAATTCTTCCACTGACAAAAAGTGATGATTTGTTCCGCTATTATATGCAAAGCCAAAATCACAGGCCTTACCAACTGTTTCATTACTTTCTTTCCTGAATTTTTCGACATCCCATAGTGGAGTCGAAGGAAGGATCACAAAGTAATTTTCAAATTCAATGGTGTTTAAAGAATCTGTACTTGTTATCATCTCTTCGTGAAGTTTTTCTCCAGGTCTGATTCCCACAACTTTAATCTCTGCCTCTGGGGCAATAGCTTTTGCAATATCTAAAATTTTATAAGATGAAATTTTAGGTACGAATAATTCCCCTCCCCACATTCTTTCCAAATTTTTTATCACGAAATCAACCCCTTCTTGTAGTGTTATGTTAAATCGTGTCATTCTTTCGTCCGTAATGGGCAAAATTCCTTCTTTTTTCTTGTTTAAAAAGAAGGGAATAACAGAACCCCGACTCCCCATTACATTTCCATAACGGACAACAGAGAATTTAATATCGTGTTTGCCTTTGAAGTTATTAGCAGCAACAAACAATTTATCCGAAGCGAGTTTGGTCGCACCGTAGAGATTTATGGGAGCTGCAGCTTTATCAGTGCTCAATGCAATAACCCTGCTTACTTTGTTATAAAGGGCGGCGTCTATAACGTTCTGTCCTCCGATTATGTTTGTCTTTACAGCCTCAAAAGGATTATATTCGCAAGCTGGAACTTGCTTTAGAGCAGCCGCATGTATTACAACGTCAGCATCTTCCATTGCACGTTTCAATCTATCAAGATCGCGTACATCACCAATAAAATACCTTATTTTTTCATCGAAAGTCTTAAAAGCAGCTGATTCCTGCATTTCAAATTGCTTTAGTTCATCCCGGCTAAACACAATAACTTTTTTGGGATTATATCTTTCAAAAATTGTCTTGATAAATTTTTTACCAAAGGAACCAGTTCCACCTGTTACAAAAATTGTTTTGTCGTTTAACATTAATATTCTCTTTAAATTATTATTTGTAAATTTGCTTTAATCATAAATGATCTTTACCCAAAAAGGTAGACATTTTTTTTAGTTAGTAGCATGTCTGTTGTAGGTAGGTTAGCCCATCATATTCAGCCGTTGTGCAATAACAAATAGCTGAGTCTAATCTCTTCATGTTGTAAAACTACCACTAAATAGGTCCAATCATTAAAGTTCAAGGGGCAAGTACTTTTTAGTATTTAGTATTAGAACCATCTGAAAAATTCTATTAATTAAATATGTTTATTAAGTATTGCTGTTTTTTAGATAAATAATTCTGATCTTTACCCAAAAAAGTAGACAGTTATTTAAGAGAATTAAGAGAATTTCTCATATTCAGCTGGTGTGTAATAACCGATTGCTGAGTGTAATCTTTTCCGATTATAAAATATTTCTATGTACTCAAAAATGCTTCGTCTTGCCTCTTCTCTTGTTCTGTATTTTGTTCTGTGTATTAATTCAGTTTTTAGTGTG
>JBAYTN010000149.1:0-3551 GCA_041675645.1 Melioribacteraceae bacterium | reverse complement strand
CTTGGCTTAAAAGAAGCTAAAGATTTAGTTGATGGTGCTCCAAAAACTGTAAAAGAAGCTGTTTCGAAAGATGAAGCAGAGAAGATTAAAAAAGAATTAGAAGAATCAGGCGCTACTGTCCAAGTTAAATAATTTATCAGTACACTTCTATATATCTTTAAAAATTACTAAGTGGTAAGACGGTGAACTCCGTCTTACCACTTTCTTTCGTTTATCCAACGAAAGATGTTAACCCGTTTTTTTAGGAGGTTAGGGTTGGAAAAATCTAAAATCAATAAAGTAAACAATAGAATAACATTCTCTACTATTAACTCAACAGTTAAAGTCCCCGATCTATTGAATATTCAGTTGGAGTCATTTGAAGAATTTCTTCAGTTAAGGACTTCGCCCTCAAAAAGGCTTGATGTCGGCTTGCAAAATGTTTTTACAATGAATTTCCCGATTCTCGATAATAAGGAATTTTTTCGTTTAGATTTCCTTGAGTATTATATTGAGAAACCGAGATTTTCGATAGCTGAATGTGAAGAGCGCGGTCTTACCTATGCAGCTCCATTAAAAGCTAAATTGCGTCTTTCTACTAAAGACGATGAAACCGGCGAATTTGTTAATTCAGTGGAACAAGAAGTTTATCTTGGTAATCTTCCTTTTATGACAGGAAGAGGTACTTTTATTATTAATGGTGCAGAAAGAGTAATTGTAAGTCAATTACATCGTTCTCCCGGTGTTGCTTTTGCACAAACCGTGCATCCAAACGGCACACCAATTTATTCCGCTCGAATTATCCCTTTTAGAGGTTCATGGGTAGAATTTGCTACCGATATTAATAATATACTATATGTTTATGTAGATCGAAAAAAGAAATTCCCATCTACTACATTATTGCGTGCTCTGGGATATGAGAGTGACGAATCAATTCTTCGTCTTTTCGATTTAATTGATGAAGTTGCTGTTAAGCAATTAAATAGCGATTCTTATTCCGGCAGAATTTCTGCTGAAGACGTTATCGATTTAGAAACAGGCGAAATTTATGTCTCTAAAGATGGCGAACTTACCGAAGAAGTTATTGATAATATCAAAGCTTCAACATTAGCCAAAATAAAATTAATTAATGAAGAAACAAGTTACGAACAGGATCTGATTATCAATACTTTACGTAAAGATACCTCGACTTCTAAAGAAGAAGCTCTGTTCGTTATATATAGACAATTAAGAACCAGTGAAGCCCCCGATCTTGAAACTGCTTATGGATTAATTGAAAAATTATTCTTTAACGAAAAAAGATATGATCTAGGAGAAGTTGGGCGCTTCAGAATGAATGATAAATTAGGCCTTAACATTCCTGAATCTGTAAAAGTACTTACTATAGAAGATATTATTGCAATTATGAATAACATTATCAAATTGAAAAATGGTAATGTAAATGTTGATGATATTGATCACTTAGGAAATAGAAGAGTAAGAACAGTAGGCGAGCAGCTACAACAGCAATATAATGTTGGTCTAGCAAGAATGTCTCGTACTATTAAAGAACGTATGAATATGCGTGATAATGAAAACATGCAACCACAGGATTTAGTAAATGCACGTACTATTACAAGTGTAATTAATGGATTCTTTGGTACAAATCAATTATCACAATTTATGGATCAAACAAATCCACTTTCAGAATTAACACATAAAAGAAGAATCTCTGCTTTAGGACCAGGTGGTCTTACAAGAGAAAGAGCCGGCTTTGAAGTTCGTGACGTTCACCATTCTCATTATGGCAGATTATGTCCTATTGAAACTCCCGAAGGTCCGAATATCGGTTTGATTTCTTCACTAACAATTTATGCAAAAGTGAACCAATATGGATTCCTTGAAACACCATATAGAAAAGTTAAAGATGGTAAAGTATCGAATACAATTGATTATTTAAGTGCAGATCAAGAAGATGAGTTTACAATTGCACAGGCTAATGCTCCTATTACAGACCAAGGTAATTATGTATTGGATAGAGTAAAATGTCGTCATACAGGTGAGTTCCCAATAGTACCACCTGCAGAAGTGCATTATATGGATGTTGCTCCTGCACAGATCGTAAGTGCTGCTGCGGCATTAATTCCATTCCTTGAGCATGATGATGCAAATAGAGCTCTCATGGGTTCTAACATGCAGCGTCAAGCTGTCCCACTTCTTGTTCCCGAAGCTCCGATTGTTGGTACAGGTATGGAAGTGAAAATTGCACGTGATTCAAGGTCAGTTGTTATTGCAGCGGAAAATGGTATTATCGAATTTTCTGATGCAAAAAGAATTATTGTAAAATATGATTCTGATCCTGATAGTGATGAAGCATTAGTAGGATTTGATGATGAAAGAAGAGAAGAATTTATTTTAACAAAATTCTCAGGTACTAACCAAGAAACATGCTTTAATCAGAAACCGATTGTAAAAACAGGTCAAAGAGTTAAAAAAGGTGAAGTATTAGCCGATGGACCCGCAATTGATAAGGGTGAATTAGCACTTGGTAGAAACGTAATGGTTGCATTCATGCCTTGGAGAGGTTATAACTTTGAGGATGCTATTGTAATCAGTGAACGAATTGCTGCTAATGATGTATTTACTTCTATTCATATCGAAGAATTTGAATTACAAGTAAGAGAAACAAAACGAGGCGAAGAAGAATTAACTCGTGATATCCCGAATGTTAGCGAAGAAGCAACAAAAGATTTAGATGAATATGGTATTGTAAGAGAAGGTGCGGAAGTAAAAGAAGGGGATATCTTAATTGGTAAAATTACTCCAAAAGGAGAAACTGATCCTACACCTGAAGAAAAACTTCTTAAAGCGATATTCGGAGATAAAGCCGGAGACGTTAAAGATGCTTCATTAAAAGCACCTCCAGGATTAAAGGGAACGGTTATCAAAACTCGTTTATTTAGTCGTAAAAGAAAAGATGTTGATTCTAAGAAAATTGAGAAAAAACAACTTGATAATCTTGAAGATGTTTATAAATCTAAAAAAGAAAATCACTATGCAAAACTTGTTACTAAAGTTTCAAGAATTTGTACCGGTAAAACTACCACCGGAATTCGTGATTTAGATGGTTCTGTTGTAGTTAGGAGCGGTACTGCTCTAAAAGATACTACCTTTTCAGCTATTGAAGATGTAACTAAGTTGGATTACACTCAAGATTGGTTTGATAAAAAGCAGTATAGTGATTTGATAAAGACCTTATACTCTAATTATTTCACAATTTTATCCGAAATAGAAGAAGAATTTAAAAGAGAGAAATTAAAGATACAAAGCGGCGATGAATTACCTCCGGGAATAGTTCAATTAGCAAAAGTTTATGTAGCCAAAAAACGTAAACTATCTGTCGGCGATAAAATGGCGGGTAGACACGGTAATAAAGGCGTTGTTGCTAAGATTGTTCCGGTAGAAGACATGCCTTATCATGAAGATGGTACTCCGGTTGATATTATATTGAATCCTCTTGGTGTACCTTCAAGAATGAACCTTGGACAGCTTTATGAAACCGCTCTTGGTTGGGTTGGCAAAAAGTTAGGTGT
>JBAYTN010000148.1:0-4066 GCA_041675645.1 Melioribacteraceae bacterium | reverse complement strand
CCGTACTAATTGCACTTTGAACGCTTGACTATACTTTGATTGATAGGGGCTCATTATTCTTGTTTGCATTGCTTGACTCCTGCTTTTTCTTTTTCAGTAGTCAACTTTTTTCAGGACGTGACAGATAAAAGAAACCCCGAAGCTAATCGGGGTTTCATCTTTTATTTTGCGTAAGCTATTTTTCTTAACTCTCTAATTACAGTCACTTTAATCTGTCCCGGATACTCCATTTCTTCTTGAATCTTAGCCGCAATATCATTAGCCAGGCGATCTGCAAAAACATCATCTACTCTATCCGGTTCTACAACTACGCGCACTTCTCTTCCAGCTTGGATTGCATAAGTTTTAGCAACACCTTCAAATGATTTTGCAAGAGTTTCTAAGTTCTCTAATCTCTTAACGTAGCTTTCTAGTGGCTCGCGGCGGGCACCAGGTCTAGCACCGCTAATCGCATCGGCTGCCTGAACTAAAGCAGAGATTGGATGCTCCATCTCAATATCTTCGTGGTGTGATCCGACTGCATTAACAACTATCGGATGTTCATTGTAACGTTTCGTTAAATCGTAGCCTAGTAAAGCGTGTGGTCCTTCTACGTTTTTGTCTATTGTCTTGCCAATGTCATGCATCAATCCGGCACGACGGGCAATGTTTGTATCGAACCCTAATTCAGCAGCCATGATACCCGTTAAGTAAGCAACCTCAATACTGTGCTGCAGTAAGTTCTGAC
This sequence comes from Melioribacteraceae bacterium, assembly GCA_041675645.1. GTDB lineage: Bacteria > Bacteroidota > Ignavibacteria > Ignavibacteriales > Melioribacteraceae > Stygiobacter. The sequence continues at coordinate 3,339 of JBAYTN010000148.1, read as the reverse complement.
CATAGCTGGACCTATATTTCATTCTTCCGATGTGTTTAACAAGTTCAATATGAACATTATGCAAACCGAGTTGAATTATCGTGTTCTCACCTTCTTTCTGAACTTCTTCATCAAGTTCAGACTGAACTTTTGCGACAACTTCTTCAATTCGAGCCGGATGAATTCTTCCATCGGCAATTAATCTTTCCAAAGAGATTCTAGCAACTTCTCTACGGAATTGATCGAAAGCCGAGAGAATAACTGCTTCCGGAGTATCATCAACAATTACATCAACACCAGTTGCAGCTTCAAAAGCGCGTATGTTCCTACCTTCGCGACCAATGATTCTTCCTTTCATTTCATCATTTTGAATCTGAACAACCGAAACAGTTGATTCTACTGAATGATCAACCGCAGTTCTTTGAATAGCTTGTACAATAATCTTCTGAGATTCTTTTTTCGCATCAATTTTAGCTTGATCTCGAACTTCCTTTATTGAATGTGCGGCATCTGTTTTAGCTTTGTTAAGCATATTTTCCATTAACATCTTCTTAGCTTCTTCGGATGTTAATCCGGCAGTCTTTTCCAAACGAACATTTTGTTCAGAAATTAAGGAATCTAACTCTGCATGCTTTCTATCTAAATCTTGTTTCTGAGTTGCTAAATTCTTCTCAGCAACTTTAATATCTTTTTCTTTCTGGGTAACAACCTCGAATTTCTTATCAAGGTTTTCTTCACGTGTCTCAAGCTGCTTTTCGTGATTTTGCAACTTCTGGCGTTTAGAGTTTACATCAACATCGAATTCTTGTTTCTTCTTTAACCATTCATCTTTAACTTCTAAAAGCTTTTCACGTTTAATATGCTTTGCTTCTTTTTCAGCTTCATCAATAATCGATTTTGATTTCTCTTTAGCAGCCTCAATACTGTTTTTAGCAGTTTCGATGCTATTTTTACCAACTTTGGAATTTAAAAACCATCCAAGATAAAATGCTACTACTGCAACTACTACAGCTATACCAACAAACAACAAGTACTCCATCAATCCTCCATATAAGAAAATTTATAATCCGCACTTGCCGGTGCTTATCTAGAAAAAAACTATATCTACCCGTAATGCGGGAAATTGCCCGACGCTTTTTACTTCCACTAGTCCCGGTAAACCGAGAATCCGATAAATCGGATTGAGGCCTGTAATACACGCCGTGAGTCAATAACCCTTAGGTTATATAATTTGTTAGTTCTTTCGTATAATACCGGCAGTGCGGTAAAACTAAGATTGGTTGGCCAAAGACTTGGATTCGTTTAAAAGAAGCTTGATCTTTTTCACTTTATCGGTTGCTTGAATACTGAATTCGCGGAATCTATTCTTTTCAACAAATAAATCGTAAGCAATATTTAATGCAGCAATAATTGCTATTGTATCTTTTGGTTGATCAGGTAATTCGTCGCGTGTTTCTTCCATAATTGAATTTACATATTCAGCTAATTCTGCAGCTATCTCTTGGTTTTCAACAAGCAGTGAATATTCTCTATCAAAGATTTTTACTTTAAGCTTCTTTTTTTCAGTCATTTTGGTTCAACCTACATCCTACAAAATAATTATGAACGCAAATGATAGTCTATTCTGGCTATCAATTCAGATATCTTACTTTTTAGTGCTTCTTTTTCTTCAACGTTAAATGCTTCATCACCAAATATGTTCTGATCATTTAACAAGGTTCTGCTTACTTTAGATTCAATTTCTACTATTTTCTTCTTTAATGATTCGTTTTCTCTTTCAAGTAATGTTATACGGTTATTTAATGCTTGATTCGTCTCAGCAAGTTCAGTGCTCTTTTGGATATGGAAATATATCTGCTTTTCTAAAGCACTTAATTCTTCTAAAAACAAGTCATATTTTGAAATGTCCGACAATCAAGTTCCTCTTAATTGTGCTTTGAATTCGTTAGTTACGGCATCAATTGCAGATCTAAAATCTCTGTCAACCTCATCTTCTGTCAAAGTTCTTGTCAAATCGTAGTACTCTAACTGAAAAGCAAGGCTTTTGTTGTGCCTACCTAAACTTTCACTTTGGAAAATATCAAATAAGATTACATTATGCAATAGGTTAGTGCTGGATTGTTTAATAACTTCCGCAACTCGCCCAGCCTCGATATTGGCATCCAGAACGAAAGCACAGTCTCTGTAAACCTTAGGAAACTTCAACAACTCACCAAAACCTTTTCTAGGAGCAATAATCTTCTTTAGTGAATCAACAAAGAATTCACAGGCAAAGACAGTCTGACTAACATCAAACATTGTCGATACAGTCTCTTTAATTTTTCCAATTGTGCCCACAATATTTTTGTTAACTAAAACATTTAAGCAATTTTGAAAGTTAACATTCTCGGTTTCTGATTTTTCAAATAAAATTTCAGCACCAAGAAATTGCTTGGACAAAATTGATTCAACTGAACCTTTGAGTTCGTAAATATCTAACTGTCTATCTTTCGCATACCATTTAGTTCTAATTGCATTACCGGTAATAATCGCAACTAAGTTTTCTGTTTCTTCAAAATCGTCAAAGCTTTTGATCTGATCATTTTTCTTATTAAAAATCTTACCTATTTCAAAAAGCATTAAATCCTTTTCACCTACTTTTAGATTATTTGCTACAGTAGTTAGAATGCCCGGAAGTAGTGATGGTCTAATATGGGACATTTCACTGCTCTGCGGATTTAATACAGCAACCGGGTTTCCAAACTTGGAGGCAATGTTTTCGTTAAGCATAGAGTTGGTTACAATTTCATTGAATCCAACTGAATTGAAGACATTTCTTAATCGGTCTGTAAATTCCGATTGATCAATCTTCTCTTCCAAAGTGATGGTAATTTTATTTATCTCGGGTATGTTATTATAACCATAGATTCTCGCTACTTCTTCAATCAAGTCAATCTCTCGTTCAACGTCACCACGGTAAGAAGGAATCTCAACTAGCAATTTTTCATCTGCTTTTTCTATCACGCCAAAACCAAGATTTATTAAAATGCTCTCAGCATCATCCTTTGGAATTTCGTATCCAAGAACTTTATTAATACGGGCAAATCTAATTTCTACTCTTGGAGATTGAATTGGATTTGGATAAGCATCAATCTCTCCAACAGCAATGCTGCCGCCGGCAGTAAGTTGAATTAATTGAGCTGCACGTTTTGCTGCCCACACAGTGATGTTATAATCTGTACCTCTTTCAAATCGATAAGACGCATCCGTTGATAAGGCCAGATGTTTTGCAGTTTTTCTAACAGAAGAAGGATTGAAGTATGCGCTTTCAATCAGTATGTTTTTTGTGTTTACAGTAACTTCAGAATTCTCACCACCCAT
>JBAYTN010000147.1:0-4173 GCA_041675645.1 Melioribacteraceae bacterium | reverse complement strand
TAATTCGGTTTATGCCGGATATATTATTATTTCCGATACGTTAAAAGAAGGCGCACAAGAAACAATAGCTTTGCTAAAGAAGAAAAATATTGATTCTGTGATGCTAACCGGCGATAATAAAACCGCCGCTGAAATCATTGCTAAAAAACTTGGGATAGATAAATATTATTATGAACTGATGCCGGAAGATAAGGTAAAACATATTGAAGATATTTTACAATCAACTGCTAAAGGAAATAAAGTAGCATTTGTCGGGGATGGTATAAATGATTCGCCGGTTTTAGCAAGGGCGGATATTGGCATTGCAATGGGCGCTCTTGGTTCGGATGCAGCTGTTGAAACTGCCAATGTTGTATTGATGACTGACTCGCCTCTACAAGTTATAACCGCATTAGATGTTGCCAAGAAAACCCGAAAAATAGTTTGGCAAAATATCGGCTACGCAATGGGTGTGAAATTGTTCTTTATTCTTCTTGGCATTTTTGGAATTGCTACAATGTGGGAAGCAGTGTTTGGAGACATGGGCGTTGCAATAATAGCAATATTGAATTCGATGAGAGTGATGAAATAAGATGATGTTCCTGGTAATAAATATTATATAACATTATTTGTGGATTGCTATTTTGAAAAGACTTAAGCGATTTGAAAAATACAAAGCAACTACAGCCAGTGTTCCTTTTTTAGAATCATTTATTTATGGGATAAAAGTAAAAGCGTTTTTGCTGTTGCTTGGTTTCATCTTATTAAATTTTGTTTTTATCTTAACTTTAGTTTTTCTTTCCCCGGTTAAAAGCAGCAAACACAACCATGTCGAAACGAAAAGCAATAACGCGGCTATTGAAACAAAAGTATTTGAAATTGCATCAATGTTCAGATGCTCATGCAAAAAATGCCCGGTAGAGTCTTTGGAACTATGTAAGTGTAATAGAGCAATTGAAGAAAGAAATCTTATTCGAAAATACACTGAACAAAATGAAACGATTGATAAAGTTGTGGTAGGTATTGCGGAGCGCTATGGATTCCTAAAAGCTGAATATGCAAGCAACTATGATGTTGATAAATCTCAAATATGGACTAATACTAATTAGATTAAGAAATAAATAAAAAAGAAACATAGCGATGAATGAAACTATCTTAAAATATTTTCTGATTTTGTATTTCATGCTTTACTACGGAGTTCTTTTCGCATTGAATTCTTATTTAGTATTCAAGAGAACCGGAAAGAGCCCATATGTTTTAGGCAAAAGTAAGGGAGTGATAAACTTTACGGAGAGAAGTATAAAAACTGCGGGGATAGTAATACCAATCATTTTATTAATCTATATTTTTTCAAAAGATGTTTACCAATGGTTAGTGCCAATACAATACTTAGAGGAATAATATTTTGACTACTGCGGAATTGGATTAATGGCGATGGGTTTTGTTATCTGTTTAACGGCACAGTATAATATGCAAACTTCTTGGCGAATCGGAATAGAATTTAATACAGAAATTAATTTGATTACAGAAGGAGTATTTCGGTATTCAAGGAATCCATTTTTCCTCGGCACCTTTCTTTCCTATGTGGGATTCTTTTTGATATTACCAAACATATTATCTTTTGCGGTTGGCACCGTTTACTATCTTTTGATTCAAATACAAGTTAGACTTGAGGAAGATAATATGATTAAATCATTAGGCAGCACATATCAGAGCTATTGTGCAAAAATAAGAAGGTGGATTTAAAGGTAGTCTTTTAGATAAGGACTACATATCATAAAAGATTCACAGCATCCCTCAAATTCTGTTGCTGAAGGTGAGAATAGATTTGAGTAGTTGCTAAATCTTCATGCCCAAGCAATTCTTTAATGATATAAAGCGAGACTCCTTTTTGAGCGAGCAAAGAAGCGAATGAATGACGTAAAGTATGAAAATGGATCTTATCGCTAAGGTTTGATTTGCGAACTATTTTTTTGAATTGCTTACTGATAGATTCTTGATAAAGAATTTTATTTCTAATTCTGTAAAAAACTATTTCATTAGGTTGGTGAGAATCGGAATTGAAACTGCTTAATAAAATTGATCTTACTTTTTCATTCATAGGAACAATCCTTTCTTTTTTGTTCTTAGATAGAAATTGATCTGAGCATTTAACAGTAATATGATTCTGAAAAAAGTTTATCCAATCCCAGCGCATATTTATTAATTCACCAAGTCGTAATCCAGTATAGAAGCCAACCGTAAAAATATCTTTAAGATGTTGATATGAAGTATTTGCTAAAATGATTAGTAATTCATCTTCCAGGAGAAACACAGGAAAGGACTTTTGAATTTTAGGGAATTTAACCTTTGTGAATGGATTGATTGAAAGGTAATTCCATTCTACGGCTTTATTGAATGCTGCTTTAAGTGTGCGGTAGTAATGATGTGCGCCTCTTTGAGTCCGATGGAAAGTTGAGTGAATAAATTTATCAATTGTTTTTATTTCAATTTCACTGAGTAGAGGATTTCCACAGAAGGAAATAAATTGTTTGAAAGAATATGTAATTGAATCAAGATACTTTTTTGATTTTACAGGAAAACAGTAATCTAAATATTCATCTTTGAATTCTGAAAGAGTGATTGTATTTTTAACTATTGTTATTTGAGAAATTGTAGAATCAACATCCGAAGGGTTTTGATAAGTTCTCTTAAATGCTTTTAAGAATTTTAATGCTTCTTGTTCGCTTGTTTGTTTAGTAGAACGAGTAGTTCTTTTACCATTTTCGAAAAATACTATTTGGTAATAAGGTGACTTATCATTTTTTGCTAGGAACATTTTCAACTCCTTCCCGTGTATGGAGTTGTATGGAGTTCCAAAAAATTCTTTATTTTTAGAAAGAATTCCCAGATTCCCTATGACTACGGATCAGAAGGTTAAAGGTTCGAGTCCTTTCGGGTGTACTAAAAAAAGCTTGAATATGATGAATATTCAAGCTTTTTTCGTTTTAGCCCATCAGAAATACCCTATGACACCAAGAATAGTTGTATGTACTTGTATGTACTTTCAAAGCCACACACTACAGTTAATGAATAATTAAGTAAAAGAACATAATAATTTGCTCTGGTTGTAAAATAACTAATTACCGTTAAATGGGAAATAAATATTTATGCGGCTTCCACTTTTTCTATTGCCTCTGTTTGGGAAATATCAAAAACAACAGCAGTAAAAAAGAATGGTGTTTCATCATCTGCTAAGTTTTCTGATTCTCCTTTAGTTTTTGATGGCACGAAAATATAAAACCCAGGTTCTCCCTTACGAACCGAACGACCAGCCTTTTGCCACTGCCTAAAACCACCAACAATAGTAAAGTTAAGCTCTGATTGAGCAACTAAAAAGCATTGGTTGTGTGCTGTTAATAAATGCCCTTCAACAGTAACAATGCCGAATTTGTCTGCTACGGCTTGGCGTTGTTCTTCTGACATTTCAGATAGTGTTTTACGAATACGAATGATTTTTTCTTTTTTCTCTTGGCGGTACTGTTCTTTTTGTTCTTGTGTAAGCATGACTAACCTCTTTGGTTTTTGTATTACTTATTGAAAAGTGAAAACTCTTTTGATTTTATTTTTTTTGGAGAGCGGAGAAAAGCTGATAGTTTGGAACAGAAGAAGTTGAAAAACTCTGTAGCCTCTGACTGAGTTGAAAATTGGAAAGGATATAACTTGCCATTTGGAGCCATTACTTTTACATGGAAACTGTTTTGAAACTCTGCTAAAACAACCAACCAGCCACCAATGCGCTTTTTAGCTATGAAAGGAATTGGCATATAACTACACCCTAAAAGAATTTATTGTTTGATTGAAAGCTTGAGCCAAAACCGACGGAGTAGAAGCGAGAGGAAGAGTTTTTAAGATTTTAGAAACATTATTAACCCGATTGCGCACTTGAATGAGGTGACACGAAGGAGTAGAAACAAGATAAAAAGTGTAACTGCACTTAGTAACGATGTGTAAGGTTTTGTTTTGCATGTAGCTTGCCTATTATGCTGTATAAAAAAAATGTTTTTGCCAGACGCAAAGGATTTGAAGGCGAGCGAATGCGAGTTAAAAGCCATAAAGGTGGCAGTACAAGGGCGAAGGCTTGTGTGCTTTTTAATGAGCTTCAAGCGAATGAAAAAAGCAAGCACAAACGAGCTTGTATAACCCTTGACGGCC
>JBAYTN010000146.1:0-4378 GCA_041675645.1 Melioribacteraceae bacterium | reverse complement strand
ATAAATCCGTTAGCCAGATCCTCTTCACTAAATAGCTTCTTTTCCTCTTTCATTTGTTCTTATTTTTACAACATCCTCCACATTTACTATAAATATTTTCCCATCCCCGGTATTTCCGGTATGAGCATTTTTCTGAATAATGTTCACAACTTCATCCGCCATTTCATCAGCAACAACAACTTCCAATTTTATTCGTGGAATAAATTCTACCAATTCATAAACTATTTTGTCTTTTGCATTCTTAGCTCTGCTTTTTCCAAATCCTTTTATTTCAGAAACGGTAACACCTGGAAGTCCTTCAATATTTTGAAGTGCTTCAGTTACATTGAGCAGTCTAAACGGTCTTATTATTGCTTTTATCTCTTTCATTTTATTATCCTCATTATTTATAAATACCGGCTTATTACATAAGTAATAAGCCGGAAAATATTATTTACATTTCTGTTTCAACTGTTCGCTTTTCAAACCAACTATAAACAGATGGTATTATTAAAAGTGTAAGTAATGTTGAGGTAATTAAGCCTCCAACTACTACTACAGCTAATGGCTTTTGCACTTCTGAACCGGTACCAGAAGTTATTATAGTTGGCACCAGACTGAATATTGTTATAAATGCCGTCATTAAAACTGGACGCAATCTATCCATACTTCCTCGCTCAATCGCTTCATTCAGTTCTAAGCCTTCTTCTCTTAACTGAGCTATATGCGAAACCAATACCACTCCGTTAAGAACCGCAACGCCAAATAAAACAATAAAGCCAACTGAAGCTGGTACTGACAAATACAAACCGGAGATATAAAGTGCTATTATGCCGCCAATCAATGCAAACGGTAAATTTGAAATTACGAGTATTGCTAATCTTACAGATTTGAAAGTGACAAATAGTAATAGTAAAATTAATCCAATTGCTAATGGTCCAATGATCATTAATTTATTCATTGCTCTCTGTTGGCTTTCAAACTGCCCTCCCCAAGTAAGATAATAGCCTGTAGGTAGTTCAACATTCTCCTTTATTTTTTGCTTTGCTTCAGCTACAAAGCTGCCAATATCTCTTCCGCTTATATTCATCTCAATACCGATTCTTCTAATTCCATCTTGCCGACTTATCTGAACTGGTCCTTCAATCATTTTTATTTCTGCTAATTGCGCTAGTGGAATATTCATTCCCGCTTTTGTAGGCAATAAAATATTTTCTATAGTTTCAATCGAGTTTCTCTTTTCTTCTGGCAACCGGACTGTTATATCAAAATTACGGTTCTCCTCATAAAATTTTGAAGCCGTTTTTCCGGCTACAGCTATTTCAATAACATTCTGCACATCGTTAATATTCAGTCCATACCGTGCTATTTTAGATCGATCAATATTTATAGTTAAATACGGTTGTCCTGATACCTTTTCAGCTATTAAATCTGTTCCACCTTCTATTTTTGAAAGAACCCTGGCAATCTCATCAGCCTTGCGTTTCATCAACTCAATATCTTCTCCAAATAGCTTTAATATCAACTGTGCTCTTGTGCCTGCCACAATTTCATCTATACGGCATTGAATAGGTTGACTAAAGCCAAAAGCTATTCCTGGTATTGTCTCCAGCGATTCCCTCATTTCATTTGTCAGTTCGTCTCTTGAAATATTTCTTTTCCATTCGCTTTTAGGTTTCAATACGCCTACATAACCTGTTTTATCAACGCCGCGTGTATCTAAGGCAACGCCTGTTTGTCCGGTTCTTGATACTACAACATCTAGCTCATCAAATTCTTTTAACTTCTCTCCTGCAATTTTATTTATTTCCATTGCCTTTGGTAGTGAAACTCCCGGCAGTAAAGCAACATCCATGTCAAACGCGCCTTCATCCATTATGGGAATAAATTCTGTTCCAATATTTTTTAATAATACAAGAGAACCGAGCAATCCGACTAATGCAGTAGCAAGTAATAATTTTTTCCTTTTCATACTAAAGCGTAGTAGCGGCAAATACTTGGTAGAAAAGAATTTCATAATCGCGCTCTCTTTTTCTACTTGTGGTTTTAAGAATATGGCACAAAGTTGTGGAATTATGAAGATGGACATTAACAATGTAGCTATTATTGCCAACCCGACCGTTAATGCTAATGGCGCAAACATTTTACCTTCTATTCCTTCTAATGCAAGTATTGGTATAAATGTAATTGCTATTATTATTTCACCATATATGCTCGGTTTTCTAACATCGAGTATTGCCTTTAGTATCAGTGATAACTTATTAAACTTCCCTTTTTCATCATTCATCATTCTCTGCACATTTTCCACTTGGATGATTGATGCATCGAATTTCATTCCAGTTGAAATTACAAGCCCACCAATAGACATAAGATTTGCGCTTATTCCCAAAAGTTTCATAAATACAAACGTAAGCAGTAGTGATATAGGCAAAGCTATTAGAATAACGGCCGATCCTCTGAAGCTTTTTAGTAGCAGAAATGTGACTACCAAAACTAAAATCGATCCTTCTAGTAATGCTCGTATAATTGTCCAAATGCTCGCGTCCACTATTTCTGTTCTGTCATAATATGGGACTATCTTTATTCCATCCGGTAGAATATTATTTTCGTTTATCTCTTTTACTTTTTCTTTCACCAGCTCAACAACTTCTCGGCTGTTTTCTCCGCGTAGCATCATTGCTATCCCGCCGACAGATTCATCTTTGCCATTTATCATAGCCGCGCCCATCCTAACAGCTTCACCAATTTTCACTTGTGCAACGTCTTTAATATATGTTGGAGTCCCTTCGTGAGATTTAAGGACAATGTTTTCTATATCGTTCAAATCCTTAATTAACCCGACACCTCTAACAATATATTGATCCGAATTTTTTTCTAGAATATTTCCGCCAACATTTTGGTTGTTATTCTCTATTGCAGAATAAACTTCATCCGCAGTTATAGCATACTTCAACAATTTTTCCGGCGATACAATTACTTGATACTGCTTTAAATATCCACCGAAAGAATTTATCTCGTTTACACCTGGAACACTTTTCAACTGGGGCGTAATAATCCATTCTTGAATAGTTCTCAAGTTTGTTAAGTAAGAGATCTTGGTAAGTGAATCACCGGGCACTTTCCCTTCAAGTGTGTATTGATATATCTCTCCCATTGCTGTTGCTATTGGTCCCATAGCAACTTCAACACCTTTTGGAACGTTCTCTCTTGCTTCAGCTAATCTTTCGAACACAAGCTGACGTGCGAAATAAATATCAACATTATCTTTGAAAACTATTGTTACGATTGAAAGACCAAACTTTGTTACCGAACGCATTTGTTCAACATCCGGCAACCCGCGCATTGCCATTTCAATTGGGTATGTCACATTTCTTTCTATTTCAATTGCAGAAAGCCCATCCGCATGACTTACTACCTCTACTTGAATATTCGTTACATCCGGGAAAGCATCAATTGGAATTTTTGTATATGCGTAAATCCCAAGTCCCACAATCAGAAACGACAAGAAAATTATCATTCCTTTTTGCTTTAGCGTTAATGATATTATTTTCTCAAGCATTAGTGTTCATCTCCTTCCAATTCTTCTTTCTTCAATTCACTCTTTAGATAAAACACACCTTTGGACACAACTTTTTCCCCTTCTTTCAATCCTTCTTTTATTTCAATCCGGTTATCAACCGATAATCCGGTAAGCACTTTTCTTTGTTCGAATGTAGTATCGCTTGTCTGAACAAAAACATAATCATTACCGGTTTCTTTAACCACAGACTCCTCCGGAATCATAATTGCTTTTTCATTTGAACTTACCGGTATCTTTAATTCACCAAACATTTGCGGCTTCAATTTACTATTTGAGTTAGTAAACTCACCCCGCACGGTAATCGTTCTTGATTGTTCATCGACAGTTTGACCGATATATATTATTCTTCCGGCAAAATTCTCATTCATATAAGTTGATGATGTGAATAATGCATTTGTTTTCTGATTTATCTTTGTTATATCCTTCTCATAAATTTGTCCGTCAATCCAAACCGTATTTGTATTAATCACTTTGAAAGCGTTTGTTGTTGCGTCAACCAATTGCCCAATAACAACATTCCTTTCAACTACAATTCCGTTGATTGACGATTTTATTGACAGAGTGCCCGATGTATGTTCTTCTCCTATCTTTCCATCTGTTACATTTTCATCACTCAAACCAACAGAGTGTATTTTTTTATCTTCCGCTTTATATTCAGCTAATGCTTTTTCATATTCTGCTTGGCTTTCTAACAACGATTTTTGTGATCCTATTTTTTCATCAAACAATTTCTTCTGCCTTTCATAATTTGCTTTTGTATAATCTAACGCAGCTTTTGCTATCATGAAACCGGCTTTTATTTCACCCACGTCCAGACCT
>JBAYTN010000145.1:0-4538 GCA_041675645.1 Melioribacteraceae bacterium | reverse complement strand
GTGATGTAAGAGAACAGTTTGTGTTGGTCGATACCTGAGTAATACATGGTGCCTCCAAAAAGAATGTTGAAAATAATCTAAATCCTTTTTGGAAATATCCAGCCGCTCAACACCCCGTAAAAAGCACGGGGCAGGCTGGACAGCTCCGCAATGAGAGCGGGGTAAACTTGGGTAAACTAGTTAGCGGCAAAGTTGTTATACTTTAGAATAAAATATTAAGAAGATATGGCACGAGCAATATCTTTATTAGAAGTTCCAAGAGCTAATAGGGATCTAATTATAAGATCAATCGAGACTGATGGATCGCCGGTTTCAAGTTTTGCCACACGCGATTGGCTGGACTTAATGACTTTTGCAAGTTCAACTTGTGTAAGATTTTGTTCAGAGCGTAACTTTTTCAAATTAGCACTTAGTTTCATCTTTAATTCAATATATGCAGATTCTTCATCCGATAGGCCTAAAAATTCTTCCGTCGAACCAAATTTCCAACCCTTTTTCTCTAAGCTTTTTCTTTTTTGTTTATTCATTGTCAAATTCCTTTATTCTTTTTTTACAGATATCTATTACTTGTTTAGGCGTTTGTTGAGTTTTCTTATTAAACACTTCAAGAATTATTATTGCATCATCGTCAATTCTATAAATTATTCGCCAAATAATACTTTTATCATTTATTCTTATTTCATGGCAATTAGAACCTATACCCGGCATTGGTCTCGAATGTGGCATTCTCAATTTTTCTCCCCTTTGAAGGAGTCTAAAAAGAAAGCCTGCTTCAATTCTTGCAGCAGAAGAAAATGGTGGAGTTTTAATTTCTCCGTGCAACCAAACAAGTGGTTTATCTTGCGGTTTCATTGGTATAAATATATGTCAGATATGACATACTATCAACTACAAAATATATATGGAAGGCTAACGAGCGTAAAGAGCGCCCCGCAATCCCGCAAAAGGCGCCCCGTAAAGAGCACGGGGTAAACTCGGGTAAACTTGGACATGTTTTATGTAGTGCTGTTACACTGTAAAGAAATGAAAAGGAATGATATAAAATTTGCAGATAAAGAGAGTCAATACATATTCCTATAAAAACAGCGAGAGAGTTATGTTTATTAAGAAGTTGTATCTAATAATTTTTATAGTCGAAATCTCTTCTACAATACTTACTGCAAATAATTCCGATTTCAATTATTCCAAAGGAGATTCAACACAAATGACACCCCAAGAAATAATAATTGCAAAAGAAAAAGCAATACTGGACCGATGGATAACCGGCGATACATTCGGATTCATAGAAGCTGCCGCTGAAGAAATAACCTATTTTGATCCCGGTCTGGAAAAACGCTGTACAGGTAAAAAAAGTTTTCATGACTGGATCGCCCCATTTAACGGGACATTCAGCTTTCCCTCTTATGAACTGCTTGATCCGCAAGTTCAAATGCATGGGGATGTTGGTATTCTTACTTTCAATTTTATCGGAGTTATGAAGGATGGAAGCAAAGAATATTTTAATACGACTGAAGTATACAAACTGTATGCGGGTGACTGGAAACTAATAAGTTCTCACTGGTCACAAACAAAACCTAAAAGATGATTCTTTTTATAGAAATCTCTATTTATTTTATGTTAGTCAAAGCAAACTCGTTATGTACATAAGTGATTGTTAAACAAAAAAGGGGAATAACATTTGCATAAAGATATGGTCAATATGGAAACTCAAAGAGAATTAAAGAAACTTGGATTTATTTATTCTTTTGCTATCTATATCCCGGCTGCAGCTCTAATGTATACTCTAACGAAATATCTAATACCATATCTAAGTAAAGTAACGGGACAGGAAACAATATTGTTTTGGTTTATAGTAGCGGGTTTGGGAATATTCCTTCCTCTTATAATTACCGGAATAGTAATTTTATATTCGGAAGGATATAAAATCACTAAGGCTACATGGAGCGGGCGGCTGCGATTTAGAAAAATTACAATTAGAGATTTGGTTTGGAATATTGTCGGATTAATTCTCGTTGGTGTTCTAAGCGGTCTTATATTGAAAGTATTGGAATTAGTTGCCGGCAAGTTCGATCATTCCCCCTCTTTTATGTCGTTTGAACCTCTTACAAAGGGAAGATACTGGCTTCTGCTGGTTTGGTTTCCTTATTGGATATTAAATATACTTGGAGAAGAGTTTCTCTGGAGAGGTGTAATGTTACCGCGACAAGAAATTGCATTTGGAAAGTATACATGGTTAATACATGGATTTGGCTGGGGACTATTTCATATCGCATTTGGCTGGCAATTATCAATAACATTGATTCCATTAATTTTCATACAATCCTATATTGTTCAAAAGACAAAAAATTCATGGAATGGAGTGATTCTTCATGGCGGTTTAAATGGTCCCAGTTTCATTGCAATTTGTTTTGGATTGATTTAATTAATAATATCAACCTCCGGTAATACCGGATAGGTGCCCTATCAAAGGCATCGGGGTAAACTATTTGGTAGTACTCAAGCTGCGACGTTCCTATTACGCACTCTATTTATTCCTACTTCTCAATATCTTATTTTACTTACAATAATAAATCCGAAGAAAAATATATTTGAAGGAAATATTAGCGAATATTGAGAGCAGTTATTAAGCAACGCCGGAAAGGAAGAAATGAATAAAACGATTTCAGAATACAACAAATCGCAGTCAGATTTAGAAAGAGAAATCTGCGATAAACTATTAGAAACAATAAACCGGATGATGCCGAAAGCAGAAAGTAAAATATGGCACGCGCACCCGGTCTGGTTTTTGGATGGCAATCCTATTGTAGGATATAGTAAACTTAAAGCCGGTATCCGCTTAATGTTTTGGAGCGGTGCAAGTTTTGAAGAAGAAAAACTGGAGCCCGGAAGCGGAAAATTTAAAGATGCTTCAATTCTTTATACTTCCGCTGAACAGATTAATATCAAAGACTTAAAACGGTGGCTTGCCAAAGGGGAAATAATTCAATGGGATTATAAAAATGTAGTTAAACGGAAAGGGAAGCTGGAGCGGCTAAAATAAAACTGCGTAAAAGGAGTATCACCGAATGAGGAGCCCCGCAAAGAGCGCCCCGTAAAGAGCGCCCCGCAAAAAGAGCGGGGTAAACTTGGGTCAACTCGGGTAAACTTGGATAAAACGGGATGTTCCATTTTAAAATAATTGTTAGACTCTAATATCAATCAATAAAAATCTATATGAAAAAACTATTCCTTCTTACATTCTTAATTTGTTTTAGCAGTCAGTTTATTTACGGTCAATCTTTTGCTTATGGCGATCACTGGTATACTAATCCGCTTGGATTTGATCCGGTAAATCTTCATACAAAAAATGGCTTTTTGATTCCGGCTATAGCTGTAGGAATTTGTCTTTTAGCAACGGAAGCGGATAGTCAGCTGGTAGATAGAATTGAATTTTACAACGAGAGTGGATTTTCTTGGGGCTACAAATATCCATACACTTCATTATTCCAGAATAATACAGGTGTGCAATTTTTTCTAAGAAAATGGATGGCGGCTGGTGTAGATCTAGGATTCTATTTTCCCGATGATTCATTTAACAGCACAACTGGAATATCTATCAGACCATTTTTTAGGTTCTATCCAGTCAACAACGATAGCTGGAGATTATATTTTGAATCGGGCGGTGGATTTATCTATTTCCAAGAGCAGTTTCCAAAGCCTACAGATCAAGACCCGCGTCTTGGCACAAATTGGAATGGAACTACCCGCTACGGTTTAGGGGGCGAGATCAATTTCAGCAAATCAATTTCATTTCTTTTTGGTATTCGTCATGTTCATGTATCAAACGGCAATACTAAAGGAGTTGAGAGAAATCCGTCACATGATAGTAATGGAATATTCGTCGGTCTTTCATATAGACCATTAAACAAATATTAACGATTATTTTTATCCAGCCGGTACTGTTTAAGTGGAAGCATATTAATAGCTGTGGTGAATAAATGGCACTCAATCAAAATGCTTTTGTAAAGAGAAGAATAGTAATTGTAAGTATCGCGTTATTTATCGGCGCGCTTCATTTGATTAGAGCAGGGCGCTATCTGCCGGATGATATTTATAAAGTTTACCGAAGCTACTTCTCGGATATATTCATTCCCTTTGCATTTTACTTCTTGCTCTGTGCCGCGGAATTTAATATGCCCCAAATGAAAAGCTGGAAAGTGAAATTGGCGGTTTCATTTTTGCTTCCTTCTTTTGCGGAAACATGTCAAGCATTCGGCATTCCATTATTGGGCTCAACTTTCGATCCGCTTGATTATTTAATGTATGGTATAGGAGCGGCATCGGCTTGTGCAATAGAAACACAAATATTCCCGAGAGTTTTTAAGTTTTGGAAAAAAGAAGATAGTATTACAAATGGAAAAATGTAGGCTATACACTATGCGATTAATATTCACATTGGTAATTGTTATGCTCTTTGTCTCTTGCGGGACAAAGAATAATGGAAACGTTCCCTTCACTAATGATGAATACAAAATCTATTCTTTAGTGATCGACAGTTT
>JBAYTN010000144.1:0-4910 GCA_041675645.1 Melioribacteraceae bacterium | reverse complement strand
TATTCCGATAAAGACCAGGGTCATTTTGGTAATTATAAATTCGGAGAAAATAAGGTTGTGGCATACGACAATGATGGCAAAGTGATTGGCGTAGTATTTAATCCGACTTCACCACATTTGACTCCAAAGGAAATGATGGAGCTGGTAGAATCAACAAATTATTTGTTGAAAGAAAAAAAATACCACCCCTTACTCGTAATCGCAAACTTCTTAGTAGAGTTTTTAAAAATTCATCCTTTTCAGGATGGTAACGGCAGACTCTCCCGCGTTTTGACTAATTTGTTGCTTTTAAAAAGTGGATATTTATATATGCCGTATATTTCGCATGAAAAAATAGTTGAAGATAATAAGTCGGATTATTACATTGCCTTAAGACGAGGGCAAAAAACTCTTGGTTTGAGAAAGGAAGATATTTCGCCATGGCTTGATTTCTTTTTGAATATTTTTTTAAAACAGTCACGACTCGCAATTGATTTGTTGTCAGAAGCAAATATAGAAAAGCTCTTGTCAGAGAATCAGCTTGCGATTTTAAATTATATAAATAAGTCTAAGGAGACGACCATTGGCGAGATTGTTAGTCGTACAGGCATTCTTCGTCCCACTGTCAAACAATCGCTTGAGGTTTTGTTAAAATTTAAAAAGATAGAGAGAATTGGGCTTGGAAGAAGTACGAGATATAAAATTACCTAACTTAAAGAAATGACAAAGATTCAATCATTCTACAAATGCAAAAAATGCGGTCAGGAAATAGCGATTGATACCAATAGCAAATTGGTTTATTGCGAGTGCGGAAAATTGGGCGTGGATGGGAATGAATTTTATGTTCGGGTTATTGGAGAGAAGAGTGATTTTGAGTTGGTTGAGAAATAAATTAAGAATTTTATGGATAATATTTTTATAAACGGATTTTTTGCAATCATAGGTACATTATTGGGTTATTTTATTGCTACCCGAAAATACGCATTTGAAAAAATATATAACGAGAGATTGATTTGTTTAAAAGAACTGTATAAAAAAATTGTCGAGCTTGAATTTGCTTTAAAAAAATATTTGCATTTCGAGGGTGCTAATATGTCTAAAGAATCAATTAATAAAAGAATTGAAGCGCTAAATTCGGTTGAAAACGACTTTCAAGAATTTCAACATAAATATTGGAAAGAGGAAATAATTTTGGATGATAACACAGTAAAAAATGTTGACGAATTTTTATCAAAATATATTCAAATTACTTCAAAATTAACTGTTTCAAATATTCAACATCAGCAAGGCGACTATCAGCTATCATTTGATAACTGGGATAAGAGTTTCAAAGAAGCCGACAAAGACTTAAAGGAAATAAAAAATAATTTAAAAATAGAATTTAGAAAAGTACTCGGTATAAAATCGTGGAAAAAATATTTCAAAATATTGACGGGTAGCTAATTTATTTGTTATGATGGAAAAATTATTTGAGTATTTGAAATAATTGTTGCAAAAAATGAAATTCTATATAAAAAATCTAATTCAAACAATAACTGCTGGAACGCCGGCTGAGGTTAAAGTTGCGCAAAAGCAGGTAGAAAAGTTTTGGCATGATTTTTATATTCCAAACCGTGAGGAGGGACGTTTGGCTTTTGGTGTTTTTCTGGACGAGATAAAGAACTTCGAGCAGATTAAGGATATCGACCATCAAGCCTATTTTATCAATACTTTGAAGTGGCCACTCTGGGGCGGGGTGGGTGAAAAGTATTTTGAAGTCTGGGCTGAATTTTTTTTGACCAATATTCAAAATCCATCCGGGAAAATCCGGCAAGCCGTGACTCGTGCCACTGAATATCTGATTCATGATCTAAGATTGGATAAGAAGCGTGACTTTGAAATTATTCGTAGCCATGGTATGGAGCGCGAAGAATTTGAGAAAATCGTTGAAAAAAATATAGCGCGGTTTGGACATTTTGTGATGGAGGTGGAAGACTTAATTGAACGGTATCAAGAGCCGAAGTTTCGGCGCTATAAATATGTCAGTAGTTTGCCTGCCGGCGTTTATAAAAGTTTGAATATGCTGATTACTAGTGTGTTATTTAGGAGCGATTATTACAAAAGTGTATATCAGGATTATCTGAACGGCTTGCGTGCCAAACGAAAAAAACTTGAACCACCCAAGTTAACTAATACAGAAATATTGGAAAGGCGGTGGGAAATGGAAGAGAATTTAATCGAACTTATCAAACGGACTGATAGCGCTCTGACTTTCGATGAAATAAAAGATATGATTTATAATGAGGACGGACGGGATTGTATGCGCAAGCTGATTGCAAATTTTGCCAAAGATCAGGACATT
Organism: Melioribacteraceae bacterium; assembly: GCA_041675645.1. GTDB lineage: Bacteria > Bacteroidota > Ignavibacteria > Ignavibacteriales > Melioribacteraceae > Stygiobacter. The sequence continues at coordinate 2,590 of JBAYTN010000144.1, read as the reverse complement.
GCACAGATGAATAAAGATTGGCAAATCGTTTCCAGCGCCTGGAATTATTGGCCACATAAAAAACTCGGTGGCTTGTCTCCGGCAGAAAAAACACTGGATTATCAGTAATAAATTTTTTATTATGATTAATAAAGTGTGAGAATGCCTTGCATTACCCCACCGTTATGGTAAGGTAAGATTAGATTAACAATAAAATAAGCAAAATTAGCGAAAATATAGATATTTTTATAGCAAAAACGAGGTTAAAATGCCTCGTTTTTGTGTATATTGTGCGCGATTATTGCGCGATTATTGCGCGATTATTTAAAATATGATAAGATGTAAATATGTTTAAACCTAAATACAATTTAACTGATTCATTGGTCAGAAGGCTTACGGAAATTGCCGAAGCTAAAGCGGTTATTGAAAACGCCAAAATTTTGCCGCAACAAGAGTTGAAGTTGAGGCGCCTTGCCATAATCAGGATGACGCAGAGTTCAACCGCGATTGAGGGCAATATTTTGAATATCGCCCAAGTTGAGGCCTTGTATGCGAACCAGAAGATCGATGCCCCAAAGAGAGATGTTTATGAAGTTGAAAATTACTTGAAAGCCTTGAAATATATTGACGAGGTGGTAAAGAAAAAACAGCCGATTTCTGAAAAAGTAATTTTGCATATCCATAAATTAGTTACGGATAAAACATTAGCCAAAGAAAAAAGCGGCTTTTATCGTAAGGGGCTGGTGTATGTGGTAAAATCAGTGTTCGGCCAGGTTGAGGAAATTATCTATACGGGACCAGATGTAAAAAAGGTTCAGCCACTTTGCGCTGATTTGGTTGAATGGACTCTAAAAAGTGAACAAGAAAAAATCAATCCAGTAATCGTTGCCGGCATCATCCATCAAGAACTGGCGGCCATCCATCCTTTTTCTGATGGCAACGGAAGAACCGCCCGCGCCTTAGCCACGCTAATTCTCTATCAGCGAGGTTATGATTTTAGGCGGCTGTTCGCTTTGGAGGATTATTATAACCGTGAACGGCAGGATTATTATGCAGCGATAAATATTGGCAAGAATTACGAAGACAGGAAAGTTGATTTTACTCCTTGGCTGGAATATTTTGTCGAAGGATTTAGAGAAGAGATTGAAAACGTCAAAGCCAAAATTAAATCATTATCTCGCAAAATAGTCGGTGGCAATATCAATGAACAAGTATTTCTGAATCCGGATCAATTGAAGATTCTGGATTTTTTAGACCAAGTGGGAAGGATTATGACTAAGGACGTGGAGGATATCCTGAAATGCCCCAAAAGAACAGCTCAATTGCATCTCCAGAAATTAAAAAAGATGAAGATGATCAAACAGGTCGGCAAGGGCCCGGCGAGTGCTTATGTTTTGGAGTCTAAACAATAATATGAAGAAGAAGAACGCAAAAAATAAAAGCACCAACAACGGATTAAATCCTGCATATTTAGATGTGCTTCGGAGAAAGTGCCTAATAGAAAGCACCGGCGCTTCGCTTCGGCTTTCCGGACGGAAGATTTCTGATGAGCAGGTGGAGGAGATTTTGAGAAAGATGGAAGAAAAAAGAATGTGTTACGATGTGTTTATAGTCAAACAATAATAAGACTTACAAAATCATCTCACTACAGCTACAGCATTGTCATTACTAAAGTGATTGTCGGCAAATACGGCTCTAAACCAAGGCTAGTGATAAAAGACAAGGGAAGAGGGGTTTTGGAATTATTCATTAGGCAAAATTTATTAAAGAACAAAAGAGCGCTTGAAATGCGCGAGTTTTCAATTTAAAAGGAATAAATTAATAATAAAAAAGCTATATTTTAGCATAAATTATCCAAAAATAGACTATTTTTGTAAATAATTTGCAAAATAACTTGACTTTTGGAAAGTTGTTTGTTATTATCTGGTTATATACATTTATTAATATAACCATAAAAATATGTTATTAAATTTCAAGGTTAAAAATTATCGTTCAATAAATAATGAGATTACCCTCGACCTGCAGGCAACCAGCGATAAAACTCTGCGCGATAGCGCAACCTTTGAGGCGGGGAATATTTCACTCTTGAAATCAGCGGCTATTTACGGTGCGAATGCTTCCGGAAAAAGCAATATACTGAAAGCCTTTTTTATATTTCGGACAATGATTTTGGAGTCTCTTTTGCGCAGTAACATCTCGGCAGAACTGCCTAATGAATTTTTTAAATTAAGCCCGAATAATGAAAATAAACCGTCTTTTTTTGAAATGACTTTTTTAATTGATAAAGAAGTCTATAGCTATGGATTTGAAATTTCTAAGCAACAAGTCGCATCCGAATGGCTAAAACAGGAAAAAGGGAAAAAGATATTATTTTCACGGACTAATCAGGAGATTGAAAGCAACAAAAATTATTTTCAAGAAGCGACAGCAGTGTTAAAAAAGCAAACCTCGGAAAGAGTGTTGTTTTTGTCAATTCTCGCCAGTAACAATGCACCCCTATCCAAAAAAATTATTGAATTTGTAAAAAAAATCAATTATGTTTCCGGGACTGAGCGAGGAAACACTTTAAATTACTCTTTTGGTCAATTCTTGAATAATCCTGAAATGGCCG
>JBAYTN010000143.1:0-5046 GCA_041675645.1 Melioribacteraceae bacterium | reverse complement strand
GTTTATTATCATTTGGATTCTGTTGAATTGAAGCAGAAAATAACTTTAAAAGTCTCAACAGATAGAGAGGATCCTAAAGTTGAATCTGTTGAAAACATTTGGAAAAGCGCTGACTGGCATGAACGTGAAGCTTTTGATTTGTATGGAATTGTTTTCTTAAATCATCCCGATTTAAGAAGAATACTTATGCCGTATGATTGGGAAGCCGGCTACCCATTGAGAAAAGATTACAAAAACCCGGAATTTTACCAAGGAATGAAGGTTCCCTATTAGTATTGAGTAGTCAGCAATTAGTAGTTAGACAAAGATTATAGATGCACAATTACAAAGAATTGAAAGTTTGGCAAAAAGCTAGAGAGTTAGTTAAGTTCATATACATTTTGACTTCGGAATTTCCTAAAGAAGAGATTTATGGACTCACTTCTCAAATGAGAAGAGCTGTTATTTCAATCTCATCCAACATTGCCGAAGGCTCTGGTTATGGAACAAATAAGCATTTCAATAGATTTTTGGAAATTTCTTATTCATCTGCATGCGAATTAGAAACACAAGTAATATTAGCAAGCGACATAGGATTTATTGACGAATTAAAATTGACGGAAGCATCGAATAGAATTACGGAAATTCAAAAAATGTTATCCGGTCTAATGAATTCATTAAATAATTGATTTAGTCTAAATACTCACTACTCAAGACTAAATACTAAAGAAAAATACTGAGTTAAGATGTCCCTCAAAACTGAAACAATGGTATTGAACATGGGTCCTCAGCACCCTTCTACTCACGGTGTGCTTAGACTCGAAGTTGAAATTGAAGGCGAAGTAATTAAAAAAGTTATTCCGCATCTTGGTTATTTACACCGCTGCTTCGAAAAACACGCCGAAGCTATGCAGTATAATCAAGTTGTTCCTTATACAGACAGATTGGATTATCTGGCAGCTATGGGTAATAACTTTGGATACGTTCTAACTGTAGAAAAACTTCTTGGAATTCAAGTTCCGGAACGTGTTGAATATATCCGTGTAATTATGGCTGAGCTTCAAAGAATTGCATCACATACAGTCGCGATCGCTACTAATGGTGCGGATATCGGCGCGTTGACTCCCTTCCTCTATTTATTCCGCGACCGTGAACATATTCTTACAATTTTTGAAGAGACTTGCGGTGCAAGAATGCTCTACAATTACATGTGGGTTGGCGGTCTTTCACACGATATCCATCCCGACTTTGTAAGAAAAACAAAGGAATTTGTTAATTACTTCAAGAGTACAATTGTAGAAGTTGATAATCTCCTCAGTTACAATAAAATTTTTATCGAAAGAACAGCTAATATTGGCGTGCTTCCGGCAGATGTCGCAATCAATTTTGGTGCAACCGGACCAGTTTTGCGTGGAAGCGGAGTTAAATTCGACTTAAGAAAAGATGATCCTTATTCCATCTATAATAAATTTGATTTCGAAGTTCCGGTCGGATTAGGCTTACAAGGAACTGTAGGCGATTGCTGGGACAGATACTATGTAAGAATGAGAGAGATGGAACAAAGTTTAAGAATTATTGAACAAGCCATTGATAACATACCCGAAGGCGATGTTCAATCTGCAATACCAAAAAGAATTAAACCGCCGAAAGGTACTTCATACGCAAGAGTTGAAAATCCCCGCGGTGAACTTGGATACTTTTTAATCAGCGACGGCAACACTAATCCTTTCCGCTTAAAGGTTCGTGCGCCCTCTTTTGTTAACTTAGAAGTTTTTGGAGAATTGTGTAAAGGTCATTTAGTTGCCGACGTTATTGCGATTCTCGGAAGTATAGATATTGTTCTAGGAGAAGTGGATAGATAATGTATCAATTCTTTTTTGAATTAACCGGAAATGTCATAATCTCGACATTAGCAGTAGCACTTGTTCCACTTATTTGCGTTTTGCTCGTTACTCTTTTCGGCGTTTGGCTCGAAAGAAAAGTTTCGGCATGGATGCAAGACCGTGTTGGACCAAACCGCATCGGACCTTATGGAATTTTCCAAACAGTTGCCGACTTTATTAAGATGCTTCAAAAAGAAGATGCTGTTTCTTCCAATATTGATGGCGTTCTCTATAACATTGCCCCGGTACTAGTATTTGCCGGCAGTTTTGCAGCATTTGCCGTAATTCCATTTGCGGCAACAATTGTAGGCAGTGATATCCAAGTTGGTTTGTTCTACATGCTGGCAGTTTCTAGCTTTGTTGTTGCCGGTATTCTTATGGGCGGCTGGTCATCCAACAATAAGTATTCTTTACTTGGATCAATGCGTTCCGTTGCTCAGATTATCAGTTACGAAATTCCAACTGCACTTGTTGTTCTATCAATGGTTATGTTAACCGGAACTCTTAGCTTAACACAAATCAGCGAACTTCAGACCGGTTATTTTTGGCATTGGAACATTTTTGGCGGACCGGGTTGGGCTCTTTCAAAGTTTTTATTAATTCCTTTTATGATTGTCGGCTTTATTATCCTCTTCATCAGTACACTTGCAGAAGTTAACAGAACTCCATTCGATATTCCGGAAGCTGAATCTGAACTAGTTGCCGGATATTTTACAGAGTATTGCGGTATGAAGTATGGAATGTTCATGCTTGCTGAGTATGGAAATATGTTTGCTGTTTCTCTTCTTATTTCAATTTTATTCTTCGGCGGATATCAATCACCATTCGGTTATCTCGGAAACGTATTCGGTATTAAATGGCTCGTTTCACTTGAACAGTTCGGCTGGTTCTTCGCTAAAGGATGGTTTTTCATTTTCGTACAGATGTGGTTAAGATGGACACTTCCCCGCTTGCGTGTTGATCAGCTTATGACACTTTGCTGGAAATATTTGATTCCTTTTGCTGTTGTTAACTTAGTAATCATTGGAATAATTTCTTTATTGTAATAAATCGGAAGTCTCTTTGCAGTATTGCAAAAAGACGGAATTGAGTTTATGAGAGAATACTTTAAAAATACGTGGGACGGTCTTTACACCGTTCTGGTTGGAATGCGGATCACTTTCAAACATTTATTTACACCGGCTGTAACTATTCAGTATCCGGAAGTAAAAGTTAAATTGCCGGATCGTGTTAGAAACAGATTGTATGTAAATATTGATGACTGTATCGGCTGCGATCAATGCGCTCGTGCTTGTCCCGTTAACTGTATCGAAATTGATACCGTGAAGAGCATTCCGGGTGAAGATTTAGGAACAACATCTAACGGAAAGAAAAAAGCTCTCTGGGTAACTAAGTTTAATATTGATATAGCTAAATGCTGTTACTGCCAGCTATGCGTTTTTCCTTGTCCAACTGAATGTATTTACATGACAGACATTTATGAGTTTGCAGAATTTGAAAGAGCAAACTTGTTATATAAGTTTTCCGCATTAAACGGAGAAGAAGCAGCACAGAAAAAAGTTAATTACGAAAAATTCCAAGCTGAGAAAGAAGCATCCCGACAAGTCGGGACCGCTAAGCCGAAACCGGAAGCACCGGCTCAGCCATCTGCTAACTGAAAAGTAACCGAATAATAAAATGAATTACTACGACATTATTTTTTATCTCTTTGCATTAATTACTTTAGTTTCTGCTTGGTTTGTTGTAACCACAAGAAACGTAATTTACTCTGCGTTCTTCCTTTTGTTCACTTTCTTTGGCGTTGCCGGTATTTACGTTTTACTTGCTGCAGATTTTATTGCTGTGGTTCAAATAATGGTTTACGTTGGCGGAATTCTAATTTTACTTTTGTTTGGAGTTATGCTTACAAACAAAATGACAAATGTTGATATCAGAACCGGCGCTACTCATCTTCTTCCGGCTTCTATTGCTACCGGAATTTTGATGGGCGCAGTTGTTTCTGTTATGGTGTTTACTGAATGGAAAATTCAGCCGACTGAAGCACCGGATACAACTTTAAAAGCTTTGGGTACTCTTCTTCTTACAGATTATGTTTTGGTTTTTGAATTATTAGGATTGCTTCTTCTTGTTGCCTTAATAGGCGCGGCTTCTATAGCAAGAAGAGAAAAAGAATAGGTTTTAAACCCTGAACGAAGTGAAGGGTCTCAAAAATTAATCACAAGAGATTCTTCTTCCCGCAAAGCGGGACTCAGAATTTAAAAGGAGATTCAAAATTGTTACAAGTTGGTTTAACTCACTTTTTGGTTGTTAGTGCAGTTTTATTCTCTCTTGGTGTTTACGGAATTGTCACTCGGAAAAATGCCGTAATGGTTTTAATGGGAATCGAATTAATTCTTAATTCGGCTAACATTAACTTTATTGCTTTTGCCCGTTTTGGCAACTTTGGTTACAGCGGACAGATAAATGCACTTTTTGTAATTGTTCTTGCCGCCGCAGAAGCAGCAATTGCACTTGCAATCGTTTTAAATATTTATAAGACATTCTCAAACGTTAACGTTGACGAAATAGATCACTTAAAAGACTAAGTCATGAGCGAAAGTTTACTTATTAATTTATCCGTAGCCATTCTCTTTCTCCCCTTATTGGGATTCACAGTAGTTGTTTTACTTGGAAAGAGATTTCCCAAGCTTTATTTATTCGAAGTAGGAATAGTTTCCATCGCCTTCATCCTCACTCTTGTTGTGATGTTCGGCAAGCTTTCATACTTCCCTAAAGATATTATTGCGCAGTTCACTTGGATTACGATGGGTAGCGCACCATTCGCTGGATCTTTCAACATCGATCTTGGGATTAAAATTGATAACATAACAGTAATAATGCTGTTTGTTGTTAATCTTATCAGTATGCTTGTTCACTTCTTCTCAATAGAATATATGCATGGCGATAAGAGATACACACGTTACTTCTCCTATCTAGGCTTGTTCACCTTTTCTATGCTAGGAATTGTACTAACTCATAACATTTTAATGATGTACATTTTCTGGGAATTAGTTGGCGTTTCCTCCTACTTGTTGATTGGATTCTGGTTCGAAAAGAAATCCGCTTCCGATGCTGGTAAAAAAGCATTCATTGTAAATAGAATTGGCGATATCGGAATGTTCCTCGGTATCTTAATCCTCTGGAC
>JBAYTN010000142.1:0-5454 GCA_041675645.1 Melioribacteraceae bacterium | reverse complement strand
GTTACGGCAATAAATTCCAGCAGAATAAAAATACCAAACGTCTGCGACAACATGAGTGTAAGATGGATTAATGATTTTGAGTTTATTGAAGAACTTGGTATTCATTTCAACTGTAAATTAAGCTAATACAACTATTTTATTAATAAGCACGAACCGCTAAGCTATAACAAAAGGCGGGGTTAGAAACATAATTGATACTTCGTTGCCCCCCGCACTCGCCCTGGTTTGAGCGTAGCGGTAACGAGCCTGCCTGCCTTCATGCCTCCATGCCTTCGGCAGGTGAACCTGCAGATAAATCGGTAGGTAAATCTGCCGCCTCAGATCAAAGTGAAGCGCCCCCGGGCTTTCATCTCCTGCGTTATTTTAAAATAAATTCCTTCCTTTCTATTGATTCCGGATTAATTTTTATCTTTACTCCAATGAAAACCCGGATGAACCCTTTTTTTTTGTTAACACCCGCGCTTTTAATCGATTGCAATTGCTTAATATTGGGTTTTGTTTTGAGTGTTAAATACTTTGGCAAATGATAGAGAAAACAGTCATCAGGATTTATCTGGTAGGTTGTGGTTGGGCGGTTGTTAGGTGTAAGTGGAAAAATTACTCGAAACAATATTTTCTTTTAAAATCAGGATAATATGAAACTGAAATGGATATCTAACTTATTTGAAAAAGAAATGATAGGGAATATTGTAACTCAACCGAATGATTTGAAAAAATCTCAATATTCATTAACTCCTACAACTTTAGAAAAACAAATCGTGATAATGGAAGATGGGGTAGAAAAAACTATCGAAAACCCAACTTACCAATCAATAATAGATATTGTTAGCAAGCTTAATGACAAAGAAGTAAGAAATATTGCCTTAACTGGACCTTTTGGTTCAGGCAAAAGTTCCATTTTATTAACATTGCAAAAAGATTTTCCACAATACCAATATTTACCAATTTCACTAGCAACACTTGAAAGTTTAAAGGTAGAAAGTGACACTAATGAAAATTCAAAAAATTCCGAGACTCATAATAATTCATTAAATACAGACACCCATAATAATGTTAGTGAACCTTTGAATCATGAAGAAGAAGTATTAAATAGAAAGATTGAATACAGTATTCTACAACAAATCATTTATAAAGAAAAGGCAGACGATATTCCACAATCAAGATTTAAAAGAATAAGACATATAAGCATTAGAAACAGTTATTTGTTTGCCATTGGGTTTATTCTTTTTTTTCTTTCCGTTTCCATTTTATTTGAACCAAAAATTTTACACATTCCGAGTTTATATCTTTTTTTCAGTTGTAGTCCAAAATGGAAAATATTTTGGGATTTATTATTATCTGGTTACATTATCTTTTCATCAGTATATTTTATAAGTAAGCTTATGATAAAGACTTATAATAATCGAATTAATAAACTAAATTTTAAAGATGGCGAAATTGGGATTGGAGAGAGTGCATCAATTTTTAATAAACATTTAGATGAAATTATTTATTTTTTCGAGGTTACGAAATATGATATTGTAATAATTGAAGATTTGGATAGGTTTGATACTCCCGCAATTTTCTTAAAATTACGGGAGTTAAACTGCCTGTTAAACAACTCAAAATCAATTAAAAGGAGCGCCGGTAAAATAGTTTTTATATATGCGATTAGAGATGATATGTTCAAAGATACTTCTCGAACAAAATTCTTTGATTTCATATCAACTGTAATTCCGGTTATAAATCCGTCAAACTCACGGGACAAACTGTTGAATGCTTTCAGAGAACATGGAATTCAAGAAATATCAGATGACGTTTGCATGGATTTAGGCATCTTCATCGATGACATGCGTATCTTAAAAAACACTGTCAATGAATTTATACAATATCGTCAAAAACTTCAAGAGAACCTGTCTCCTAAAAAACTTTTGGGGATAATCTTATATAAAAATTATCATCCAGATGATTTTTCAATGCTGCATAATCAACAAGGAATCGTTTATAATATAATTACCAATAGAGTAAAATATCACAACAGTAATGTTAGGGAGAAAAATGAAGAAATTGAAAAGCACAAAAAGGATCTAATGCAGATCAATGATTACTATTTCAATCAGAAAGGGAAAGAGCTTCGTACTCTATATGTAATGAAATACATTGAAAAAAATCCTAATATTCTGAACTTCAGAGAAGGGACTACATTCTACACTCCTACTCAAATAATTGCTGATGATGTATTATTTCAAAAATTAATGAATAACGAGTTTGCAAAATATTATAATCCAAATACGGGTACAATAGCAAACTTGAATATTAAATTTGAAGAAGTTCAAGATGAAGTTGATCCAAATTTAACTTATATTGAAAGATTCAATTTTCGTCCTAAAAGAGTTAATGAGATACTAAGCAAAATTGAAAAGCTATCGGTTGAGATAAATGAATTGCGAACTCTTCCTTTATCACAAATTATAAATAAATATTCTGCTGATGACTTCTATAGAGATTGCAAAGAAAATAAACTCATAACTTATCTAATCAAAGCTGGATATATTGACGAAAACTATTATGATTATATTTCTTATTTTTATCCAGGAGTCTTAACTCCAAATGATAGAGAATTTATTCTCGATCTGAAGATTGGTATAAAAAAGGATTATAACTATATTATTTACAAACCTAAAGCCGTAATAAGTGATTTGCACGAATCTCTTTTCTCAAGAATTGAGATACTTAATATAAATCTGCTGGATTTTCTCATTGAGAATAAAGCTGATTATTCTACTCAATATATATTATTAAAGAATAACATTAAAAAGCATAATACATCTGGATTTGTTGAGAGTTATTACAAAAGCGGAAAACATATAGAACTTTTTTTTAATGATATTCTTCCGATTTGGAGTCAATTTTTTACAAAGAATATTTTACAAGCAAAATCTATTGAAAAGGCTGATACTAATTTTGAAATATTGCTTAAGTACTTTCCAGAGTCAAAGATTAAAGATTATAACAATTCGAAGTTTATTAATTATATATCAGATAGATTAGATTTTATTAATCAAAAACATGATGTTATACCTACTGAAAAGATAATGTTCCTTACAAAACATTTAGGTTTAAAATATAATGATCTAAATGTCGAAACATTTTATTCAAAAGAATTATGGGAATTTATAATTAATGGAAATTGCTATTTGTTGAACAAACTAAACATTCAATATATTGTTAAGACAATAAATCAAGAGTCTTTTAGAAAATATAAATTAGCAAGCTATTCAACAATTTTAGATTTGGGCAACACAAACATTATTAAATATGTTGAGAAGAATATTGAAGATTGTATTTCTAATGTTTTCATTGATACGAGTACAGAGGAAAATGAAGAAGCTCTTAAATTGATTATCAGCAACACTAATATTGACAATAAAACAAAAATAAAATATTTAACGATTCAAAATAATAAAATAGATCTATCTGATATTGATGAAGAACATTATGATGATGCTTTAAATGTTGATATTATACGACCAAATTGGCAGAACATAGCTAAATACATTTCAATTGAACAGGAAGTGGAATTCAATTCAATAATACTCGACTTTATAACTAAGTACAGTTATGAATTAGGTCAGCAAAGAATTAGCAGCTATGTTCCAGATCCAATGGTATTAAATATTTTCTTAAAACTAATTGGAGATAATATTTTACCTATCGAATCTTATATGCAAATACGTAATTCTTTCAATCTGATCTTCATTAGTTTCGATTTTTCGACTCTACAAAAAGAAAGAATCGAATATTTAATTGAAACCAATACAATTAAATTCAATGAGTATAATTATCGTCTTATTAGTACACATTTTACGATACTCACTCATAAATTCATAATAAAAAATAAAAAAGATTTTTTTAATAAAATTGAATCATACTCTTTAAATCCAACATCCGCTTATTTATTAATAAATAGTGACCACTTAATGAAAAATGAAAAGATTAGAATTATTGAGTCTCTATCTGAAGCAATTTTAGACCAAGATAAAATTCTATCAAACGAGATATGCAGTATTTTAAATTCAGTAAAAAAACCATTGTATAATAAGGCATTTGTTTTAGAACTATTACGAAATGGAAATAATCAGATTGAAAAACTTAATCTATTTGTCAGAGAATGTATAGAAACTGAATATAAAAAAGATTTTGTGAAATCTGGTCTCAAATTATTAGGTGGTGATTACGCTGCAATTTCTTTACAAAGAGGACATCGTAGATTGTTTATTTTAAATAAAGCCAATAAATTACTGGCTGAATATCTTGTGAAAAATAATTTTATCTCAAAACAATATGAAGAAAAAGGTATGATAAAAATTAATTCAAGAATAATATAATTAAACGCCTACACATAGCAATTCATATACTTTATGGCGGGTTACGATTTGAAATCGAACATTTAAATTCCACTTGTCTGCCGCAGGCATGAAATATAAATCGTCGTGGACAGTAAGAATTTACTTTCAAAGTCGGTCAAAATGCATTTGCTGCCCTAGGAGCTCCATGCTTGAAAACCCACACCACCCAAAGGAATTGACATAAGAAATGAGTACTTTTGAATTTTAGAAATGGTGAAATGAGAAATGCTGAGGTGGTCTGTCCTGTCTGTACAATTTTTTTCAAAGTTAAATTAATTGCATTAAAATAGAGTTTTATGAGCAATATCAAACTATTTGAAAGCAAACAAATAAGGACAGTTTGGAATGAGCCTGATGAAAAATGGTATTTCGTTGTAGAAGATGTTGTTTTGGTTTTAACTGACAGTAAAGACCCAAAGCAATACGTAAAACGTATGCGTCAGCGCGACAATGAACTTGCCAAAGGATGGGTACAAATTGTACCTACCCTTTTGGTGGAGACCGCTGGGGGTAAGCAAGGAATGGGTTGTGCAAATGCAAAGAGTCTATTAAGAATAATTCAATCAATTCCTTCACCAAAAGCAGAACCATTTAAACAATGGTTGGCACAAGTTGGTTCAGACAGATTGGATGAGATTGAAAATCCTGAATTAGCAACACAGCGGACACGTGAACTGTATAAAGCTAAAGGCTATTCAGATGGTTGGATTGAAAAACGGATGCGAGGTATTGCCATTCGTGAAGAATTAACAGTGGAATGGAAAAACAGAGGAGTAAAAGAACAAATTGAATATGCTATTCTAATCAGAAATTTCAAAAGCAACATTTGGTTTAACTCCATGATTGAAAGCAGATTGGTTGTTTAGTAGCGAACCTGTACTGCAATTGATATTGGTTAAACGAAGCACCATTCATTTTATTTCTGATGGCGTTTTGTGATCATATACAATTCAGCGGGATTCGATATACCGGACTTTTCGAGAGCGCATATTATTGAACACCTGTGTAAAAATGATGGGGTAATCTTAGATTTATCCCACAAACATCTGATGATCTGTTTACAATG
>JBAYTN010000141.1:0-5766 GCA_041675645.1 Melioribacteraceae bacterium | reverse complement strand
CCATTATAAACCAACCGGCAAGATGATTTTCTTTTCGAAGAATGAAGTGGACCAATGGATTTATAAAAGCAGTGTTGAGCGAAGAGTTATGAGTGATGAGTTAAAAGATGAAAAGAAAACAGAGAAGGATCCGAATCAGATTGAAATGGAATTAAAATCGGAAGACGAAAAACGAAAGATGGAAGACACTTCGACTTCGCTCAGTGCAAGCTCAGAGAAAGATTCCTCGACTGGTTCGACTCCGCTCTCCACAGGTTCGCCCGGAATGACATAAGAAGCGGAGGTTGTGATTGAGTTTCCGTTGAAGAGCCGGAGGAAGAAATAGCTATAAGCTGTAAGGTGCAAGCTATAAGCCAAAAGAAATGATCAAGATTAAGAGCAATCCCGCAAAGAACGCGGGACGCAAAAAACGCGGATCAAGAGAATGAAATGGAAGAAATTAAAAGTATAGAGTCCATTAGTGAAAGAGAAAAGCTGATTGAACGATTTTTGGAGAAACTGCCGGAAATCTTAAATAACACATCCAACAGCGATGTTAATACAAATGTTTCGCTGCGGGTATTTGAGAACGAGTATCTTGATTTAGTGAAAAAGAATTATTCCAGTTCTTATTACAGATCGGTAAGAATATCATTCGATCATCTGCATTCTTATTTCAAGCCGCAAAAACCAATGCCCTCTTTTAAACAAAAAGAGATTGAACAGTTCATTAGTAATTTAAAGGTAAATGTGCCTAAAGGTTATCGGGTTTATTACCGGAATTTGAAAGCAGCATTTGCAAAAGCTCATGAGTGGGAATACATATCCGTTAACTACTTTAAGAGTTTTAGGTTACCAAAGGCACAGGTGCTTGTACCCGCATTTATCAATAACGAACAGTTATCTGCTATCGGCAATTATATTAATAATCAGACAGTAAAAGATGGTGTAGTGTTTGCGTTTTATACAGGGCTACGGCTTGATGAAGTAATGAATGTAAAATGGTCTGGTATAGACTATGAAAAAAAGATTATAACAGTTGGCGATAATGAGTTTGTAACCAAGGGGAAAAAGCAACGGTTTATTCCGATGTGTATAGAAGTATATGAATTATTAAAAAAACGGGAACCGTCAAACGTGAAAAATCCCGGTAACTCCCAGTTGATATTTACACTTACTAAACCAAATAAAAAGAGCGGCGAATTATACAACAACACTAGCCGGGATTTTGTGTTTTGCAAGGAGAATGGTTTTAAATACAGTAAAGACTATGTTTCAAAGATGTTCAAAGAGGCATGTAAAAAAGCCAGTATAAACAAATCAATTCACTTCCATTCGTTAAGACATTCATTTGCATCATACTTAGTTCAACAAGGTGTTTCACTACCAACAATAAAAGATTTGTTAGGTCATACTTCTATTACAACTACAGAGATTTACAGTCATCTTAATGTTACAACTTTAGAGGAAGCAATTAAGAAATTTGATAATGTAAACGACACCGAATGTTTTGGACAAGCCAATAGCTTAAAAAATCTCAAGGAAGCAAATTCCAAGATATCTGAATACAAAACAGATGGATTAAAGATTTATAAGCTACAAAGTGGAGAATTGAGCGATGAATCTTTTAGAAACAGCTAAGATTTTCAAAACTGTATTTGGATTTAATGTTCTTCCAATACAAGGAAAGCGACCAACAATACCTTGGGAGAATTGGCAATTGATTGAACAGACTGAACTTGATGTAAATGAACTTGGCTGGAATGCAAATGTAACCGGTATCGGTGGCATCTGCGGAATAAATGATTTACGGAATATTGATTTCGACAAAGTTAGTGAACCGGAAATAGTTGAAATGATTTGTAAGCGGCTTGGTCTTGGTGGTAAATATTTATGGACTGTAAAAAGCGGAAGCGGTGTTGGTTTTCATATTTGGATTAAGGTTAGAGAAAGCGAAAGATTGAAAGAGAGATTGAACGGTCCCAAAAGCGTTTACCGTTTGTATCTGAAAGATGAGGGATTGTGCGATCATATTGAATTAAGATGGAATAATTCTCAAACCGTTCTTCCCTACTCCAAACATGAAAGCGGGAACAGATATACATTTCTTTATGATGAACCAAAAGAGCCACCAACTGAGATTGACGCTGATGTTTTGCTTGAATGCATTGAAGAGTTTTGTGATTTACAAAAAGAAAAAGATGTTCTTGATGTTGGTAAGAGAACATTTGAACCGGCTGGATTTGACAGAGAGAAATTGGAAAGTGCAATAGAATTTTTGGAAAACAATATACCGGTAAACTGTTACGAAGATTGGTATAGAATCGGTTTTGGTTTGGTAACGATTGGCGAGGAAGGAAGAAAGTATTTTCTGAAGATGAGTTTAGGTAATCAGCATTACCATGACTCTGAGTTTGCGATAAATAAGAAGTTTGATGAACTGATGAAGAAGTCTGATGGGAGAATTACACTTGGAACAGTTTATCATATAGCTGAAAAGTTTGGCTGGCAAAAGCCATTTGTAAAGTTCTGGTACATTGAAAACGATAAGACTAAAATATCTAAACAGAACTTCAAGAGATTTCTTGAAGAGAATGGATTTTGTAAGCTGCCATTGGAACGCGGCTATATACTGCTGAAGGTAAGTAAGAATATTGTCCGTGAGGTGGAGATTTTTAACATCAAGGATTTTGTGATTGATTATCTAAAACGATTAGATGACACACATTTTGAAGAAGTGCATAGAATAAAAATAATTGATGCAGTTATAAAAGGTGCGCCGCAACATTTTGTTCAGACATTTCTTGAGTTCTTAGAAACGAGAGATTTAGAATTCTTACGAGATACAAAAGAGAAAGGATTTCTCTTTTTCTCAAATTGTTTTGTTGAGATTTCAGAGAGTACGATTAAGAGTAAGAGGTATGAAGAATTAGAAGGGTTTATTTGGGACAGACAAGTAATCAACAAACGATTAAAACTTGAGATGCGAGAGGCTGAGTTTGAAAGATTCGTTAAAAACATTTGTAAGAATGATGAGCAAAGAATTCTTTCTTTGCGAAGTGGGATTGGTTATTTACTTCACAACTACAAAGATTCTACAAATGCTAAGGCTGTAATCTTTCTTGATGAGAAATTGAGTGACGGTGCTTATGGTAGAAGCGGAAAGGGATTAGTTGCACAGGCAATTGGAAAGCTTAGAAAAACAATCCGCTTAGATGGAAGGAATTTCAATTTCTCGAAGAGTTTTAGTTTTCAATCGGTAACGCTTGATACAGCGATAATAGAATTTAATGATGTAACAAAGAAATTCAATTTCGATAAGCTCTTTTCTATCATCACTGATGACATAACCGTCGAAAAGAAAAACCAGAATGAAATAATTATCCCGTTTCATCAATCACCAAAAATTATAATCTCCACAAACTACACTATTGAAGGATCTGACGATTCAACTTTGGATAGACAATTCGTTATTGAGTTTTCGGACCACTACAATAAAACACACAGACCGATAGATGAGTTCGGGCACCGCTTTTATGATGAGTGGAGTAATGAGGAATGGAATTGCTTTCTCAATTATATGATTGGATGTCTTCAGTTGTATTTGAGTAAAGGATTGATTCAGTGTAATCATGTGAACTTGGAAAAGAAAAAGATGATTGATTCGACTTGCGAGGAATTTGTGGAATATTTTGAATCGATTGAAGTTGGAAAAGAATATCAGAAGAAAGAATTGCTCGAAAGCTTCAAGCGAGAATATGAAGAATTTGCAGAAATCCAACCGGTGAGGTTTTCGAGATGGTTGAAAGAGGCTTCCAAAATAAAGGGAATCAAGCTGACTGAGAGGAAATCCGGGACTGAAAGATTCATTTGTTTAGGTGAGCTTAAAAAGTTGGACAACTTGGACGAGTCTTTTTTCGATTAGAGAGAGAAAATGAAAATAAAGTTGTCCAAGTTGTCCAAATCAGTGAATTATCAGAATATAGAGTAAAAACAAAGAAATGGTTGGACAACTTAGTGGACAAGTTGGACGCAAATTGATGA
Source organism: Melioribacteraceae bacterium (assembly GCA_041675645.1). Lineage (GTDB taxonomy): Bacteria > Bacteroidota > Ignavibacteria > Ignavibacteriales > Melioribacteraceae > Stygiobacter. Next base: position 1,743 of record JBAYTN010000141.1, on the reverse strand, counting down.
AAAGAATGAATTTTGGACGAGTCGGGCTCAAAAAGTTGTCCATTTGGACAAGTTGAGGAAATGAAGTTGTCCAAATTTTTGTAAATAAATCGTGGAGGAATGAAATGAAACAAACACCGTTGAGAGCGATTAAGAAACATTGTCTGGAATGTTCCGGATATGAAAAGAAGCAAGTGCGGGAATGTGTGATAAAGGATTGTGTGCTTTATGAATATAGGCAAGGAAAGAATCCAAACCGGAAAGGAAGCACAATTCCGAAAAATGCCGCTTCAACAACTAGTTTTGAAAAAGTTGATAGATATGTATCGGTATAGGTTGTTTTTGTTGGAATTGAATATTGAAAGACCAGAAATTTTAAGGAAAAGGAAAATAAAGCATACCCACGGATTGAATGTAAGTATGCTCTACGTGGTTATAGAAGATTCACCGCATCTCTCAAATTCTGTTGTTGCAAATGGGAATAAATTTCCGTTGTACTTATTTGTTCGTGGCCAAGTAATTCTTGAACAACTTTGAGGGAAGCTCCCTTTTGAACCAACCTAGATGCGTAAGAATGACGCAATGTGTGGAAATGAATTTCCTTATCAAGTTCTGCATCAAGCACTGCTTTCTTAAATTTTTTGCTTACAAAGTCTTCGTTTAATCTTATTCCTTTTTTAATACAGAAAACATAATTACTCTTTTTAATACTAAAGATTTTCGGATAAATTTCTATCAGTAAATTCTTAAGATCATCATTTATTGGAACGGTTCTTTCAGATTTACTTTTTGTTTGAAAATCATCCGAACATTTTGTTGTTATTTGCGATTGTGAAAAGTCAACCCAATCCCACCTCATGTTAACCAATTCGCCCAGACGAAATCCGGTTAAGAATGCAGTTTTGAATATGCACTTTAGAATATTGGATTCTGTGTTTTCTAGTATTTTAGAAAATTCCTCTTGATTAATAAATAAAGGTAGCGTCTTTTTCATCTTTGGCAATTTAAAAGATTTGAAAGGATTCTTTTCTATGTACTCCCAAAGTTCAGCTTTACTAAATGCTGCTTTCAGTGTGCGGTAATAAAGAGCCGCTGCTCTTTCTGTTTTAGAAAAAGTAGAAGAGATAAATTTATCTGCGTCGCGTAATCTTAATTCATGAATAAAACCATCACCATAAAATTTAATAAGCATTCGGAAAGCTAAATCAATTGATCGAACATAGTGTTTAGATTTTGATGTTTTTACATACTCTAAATATTCCTTTTGAAATTTGGACAACTTGATTGGTGTAAAACTTTTTTCTTCTTTTACTATTGGCTTAGTCTGAAAAGATTCCATGAATACTAAAGCTTCACTTTCAATCGTTGTTTTAGTTGAAGCTGTTGTTCTCTTTCCGTTAACAAAATATACTAATTGAAAAAAAGGCGATTTGTTGTTCTTAGTGATGAACATTATGAACTCCAATACTTTGATTGTATGGAGTGTGTATGGAGAGCCTAAAAAGCTTTGTTTCTGAGCGAAAAATGCGGAATATCTGATGTCTTGTAATCAGCAGGTTGCGGGTTCGAGTCCCATCGCCAGCTCACTTAACCCCGAAATCGAAAGAAATCGGGGTTTTTTATGCCCTTTTTTCTTCAAAATATCCCCAGCATAATTCACTTTGATAAACCATTTACTTGTAATCAGTCCCGATTTATCGGGACGGGTTCGAGTCCCATCGCCAGCTCACTTAACCCCGAAATCGAAAGAAATCGGGGTTTTTT
>JBAYTN010000140.1:0-5880 GCA_041675645.1 Melioribacteraceae bacterium | reverse complement strand
GAAATTAGAGGCATAGGAATTATTGACATCAGAAGCATGTTTGGTGTGCGTGCGATTCGTTACCAGAAAAGATTAGAAATTATTATTGAACTTGAATTTTGGAACGCCGACTCAGATTACACCCGCACTGGTCTTGATTCCAGTACTATTAATGTAATGGATATAGAAATGCCTTATGTGAAACTTCCTATTCTACCCGGTAAGAACATTACAGTTGTTTCCGAAATAATTGCTCTAAATTACCTATTGAAACATTATGGCTATGATGCAGCAAAAGTATTACAAGAGCGCATTAGTAACAAAATTCAACAAAAAACCAATAGTTTAAGCAGATCTGTTAACTATTTTGAGCATGATTTTGAATGAGGAAATAAGCTAATAAATCCTTGACACCACTATGCTGATTTATTATCTTCGCACCTCTAAAAGCTATGAAAAAATTCTATTATTTTTCTAAATCGAAACTGAAGTTTGTCGAAATTCGCAATTTCTATAAGAAATTTGTTTTTCTTGTAACGTTTTTTGCGGTACTCGTTTCATTCTTCGTGTTTGGCAGTTTTCTGGTTTTCAACGAATTTATAAACCCCGATTCCGAGGTAAAATCGTTGAAATCGAGCAATAAATTGTTAAAACAGAAATTTGAAGAATTAGTAGAAAGATATCAGCAACTTGATGATAGAGTTACTCAATTAAATACACAGAGTAAGGATCTTAGATTAAAGGCTAATCTTGAGCCAAAAGAGCAAGATTTAACTATTGGTATAGGTGGCAGTGTTTTCGAGCCAATAGAGTCCTTCAGTGCCGGAAAAATCAATTCATTCCTAAAAGATGTAGATAATTATGTAGATCAAGTCTCACTTAAAGTCAAACTAGAAAAAAACAACTATTCAGAAATAACCTCAGCTTTAAAGCAAAATGAATCATTATTTGAAGTGATTCCAGCCATTAGACCATGCGATGGAAGGATAGCAGACGATTTTGGTATGAGATTCCATCCAATACTTCATATAAGTAGAATGCATAATGGCATTGATATAGTTACAGATGTTGGAACAAAAGTTTATGCGCCCGGCGCCGGCGTAGTTGAATTTGTAGGGTGGAAGGGTGGTTATGGTTTAACTTTGGAAATATCCCACGGCTTTGGCTACAAAACTTTGTATGCTCATTTGGAAAATGTAAATGTAAAGCAAGGACAGAAGTTAGTTCGTGGAGATTTAATGGCTCATAGCGGCAACTCCGGACGATTATCTTCCGGCCCACATTTACATTATGAAGTTCAGCACAATGGTGTAAATCTCGATCCGATTAATTTCATCTATGATGACGTTAAACTCTTTGAGATCGTAAAAAAATAATATAACAAAAAGGAGTTCCTCTTATGATTTGGACCGTCGAATTAGCATCTTATCTTGATGACGCTCCTTGGCCAGCAACAAAAGAAGAATTAATGGATTATGCAGAAAGAATTGGCGCTCCATTAGAAGTTGTTGAGAATCTTCAAGAATTGGAAGATTCGGATGAACCATATGAATCTATAGAAGACATTTGGCCAGATTACCCAAGTGATGAAGACTTCTTCTATAATGATGATGATGAATTTAAATCGTAGTAATAATGATGGATTTTTTGGATCAAGTTACTGAACAATATAAAGTAAAAGATCAATTACAAAAAATTATTAACTCAAGGCGTGTACCACACGCCTTTATTTTTACCGGTATAGAGGGGATCGGCAAATTCAACACAGCTATTCAGTTCGCTAAGTCCATTAATACGAAAAGCATTCCAAGCCTCGATGAAACAATTATTCATCGGATAGATGAACTTCAAGAACCATATATAAAGCTCATAATGCCCTTACCAAGAGGGAAAAACGAAACTGCTGAGGATTCTGGTACAGATAAGCTTTCTAAAGAAGTAATGGAAGAGATTAAATCTGAATTAGATTCGAAGATTAAAAATCCATTCCATAAAATCTCTATTGAAAATGCAAACACAATTAAAATCAGCAGCATTAGAGAGATCAAAAAATTCATTTCATTTACATCAGATGAAAATATTTACAAGTTTGTAATTATTCTGGATGCTGAATACATGAATGATCAAGCTCAGAATGCGTTATTAAAAAGTCTTGAAGAACCTCCGCCCGGTATTATTTTTATTCTTATCACATCTCAAAAAGAAAATCTACTACCAACAATTGTTTCCAGATGTAGAGAAATTGTTTTTGAACCATTACCAAGAAATTCTGTTGAAGAGATTCTTTTTTCGAAATGTGGTATTGAGAAGTCTTTAGCTAAAAAGGTGTCATATTTTTCTAACGGATCAGTTACGCAAGCGGTACAATTAATTAGATACGATTTCGATAGCATTCAGCAAAAAACCATTAGTATTCTTAGATATTCCTTTGCTAAAAAATATCAAATGGCGCTGAGCGAGCTGACAGAGTTTTCCAAAAACCACTCCGAAGAATCGTTACTATTCCTTATTAGGATGATTAAGATTTGGCTAAATGATGTTATTAAAAACAGAAAATCACTAAGCGGATTTGCTTTTGAAGAAGCTTCCGAAACAATAGAGAAATTTAATGCTAGATATTCTAAAGTAGAGCTAGATTCTCTTTTCAGAAATCTAGATTATTTAGAAAGCATTTACGATAAAAATATAAACTTGAATGTCTTATTTCTGAACGTTATATTTGAAATAGCATCTGTTGTTAAGAGGAATTAAAGTGACCCATATAGATTTCCCAGCTCCGCAAACAGAACTTCAAATTGAAGAAGCTTTGTCTAATAATATTTTCCCAAGTTGTAATTCATTTTATGAAAAAATCATCCTTAGGCATATTAACGAGAAATGCGCTAATATAAGCCATTGTATGACTTCAAATAGCAGTAGCTTGGAAAAACCTCCCCTAGATGAGAGAAATATAATAGAAATTTCTTGTTGTGGTCTTCTCCCGTCAAACTTTGTATTAATACCCAATGAACTTGTTAATCACATCTTTCCAGAAGATTTTGTTGTTATTTCTAGCGAAGATTCTGTTGAAATTGCACAAGTTAAAAGCGTTGGGGAATTAGTAAAGATAAAACGTCAGTACATTGGACTTTTCAACGAAGACCTTCCGAGCATTTTAAGAAAAACCACAATGGAAGATTTGGAACGTGTCAGAAAGAACATTGGTGATGAACAAAAGGCTATTCAAAAATTTCGCCTCTCAGTCCAAAAGTTTAATCTGGAAATGAAACTAGTTAGTATTCATTATCAGTTTGATCGAAAGAAATTATTTTTCTTCTATACAGCAGATGGCAGAGTTGATTTTAGAGAACTTGCAAAAGAACTGGCTTCGGAATTCAAAACTCGAATTGAGTTGAGACAGATTGGAGTGCGAGACGAAGCTAAAAAAGTTGGCGGAATGGGTTCTTGCGGAAGACAATTTTGCTGTCACTCGTTTCTGAACAATTTTAAAAGAATCACAACACAGTTAGCTAACGATCAAAACTTACTTTCTAATATGGGTAAGTTAAGCGGTCCGTGTAATAAGCTTAAGTGTTGCTTGTCCTTTGAGATAGAATAAATCCTCATCATTAAAATATTACTGAGAAAATTATGAAAAAGACTGTAATTGTCGCAGCTAAAAGAAGTCCGATCGGTTCATTTCAAGGTGTACTTGCAAATATTTCTGCTGTTGAACTTGGTGCCAAGGTAATTAAAAATTTAATTGAGACCACTCAGTTAGATCCTAATTTAGTTGATGAAGTTATTATGGGAAACGTCATCTCAACTGGACTAGGTCAAGCGCCGGCTCGTCAAGCTGCAATTTTAGGCGGTCTCCCGGAAAAAACCGAATGCCTAACAATTAATAAAATGTGTGGAAGTGGATTGAAGGCAGTTATGCTTGCTAATCAAGCAATTACTTGTGGCGATGCTGAAATTATAGTAGCCGGTGGTATGGAAAGCATGTCTAACGCTCCTTATATCCTTCCTAATGCCCGTAACGGTTACAGACTAGGCAATGGAACCATCATAGACTCATTAATCAAAGATGGTTTGTGGGACGTTTATAACAATATTCATATGGGAAGTTGTGCAGAAGTATGTGCTAAAGACTTTTCAATGTCTCGCAAGGAAGTTGATGATTTTGCCATAAACTCCTACAAGAACGCGTTAAACGCAATTGAAAATAAAAAATTCCAAAATGAAATTGTCCCAATTACAATTCAAAGCAAAAAGGGAAGTACTACTGTTGCAATTGATGAAGAGCCTGGTAAAGTAAATTTTGAGAAAATTCCAGAACTTAGACCAGCCTTTGAAAAAGATGGTGTTGTTACAGCAGCTAATGCATCAAAACTAAATGACGGTGCTTCTGCTATACTGTTAATGAGTGAAGATAAAGCTATAGAATTGGGTTATAAGCCACTATTTGAAATTGTATCTCAAGCTTCGTATGCAAAAGCACCAGTTTATTTTACAACTGCTCCAGCTGATGCGATTACCAAAGTTTTAGCTAAAGCTAACTTAACAGTAAGCGATATCGACTTATTTGAAATTAATGAAGCTTTTGCAGTTGTATCAATCGCAGTAAACAGAATCTTAAAATTAGATGAAAGCAAGATTAACGTAAATGGCGGTGCAATTGCATTAGGTCATCCAATTGGCGCGAGTGGCGCTAGAATTCTTACTACTTTGGTTTACGAAATGTTGGAAAGAAATTCGAAATATGGTTTAGCTTCCTTGTGCATTGGTGGTGGGGAAGCAAGTGCTGTTATTATAAAAAAATATGAATAAGGTGTAAAATGAAAAAGATAGCAGTCTTTGGATCCGGAACCATGGGGAATGGAATTGCGCACGTATTCGCAATGAATGGTTATCAGGTCCAATTGTTTGATAAGTCCAGCGAGATACTTGATCGAGCTATTATTGTTATTTCAAAAAATCTTGATCGGCAAGTTAAAAAGAACATTATTAGTGAAGAACAAAAAGTAATCACACTAAACAATATAAAGACTGAAACTCTTATTTCCAATATTGATAAAGATACAGATTTGGTTGTTGAAGCTATTGTTGAATCGAAATCTGCAAAGACTTCGCTTTATACCGATGTTTTATCACAAGTTTCTGAAAATACGATAATTGCGAGCAATACTTCATCAATATCGATTACTGAACTGGCACCAAAACAAATTGCTGACCGCTTTATTGGTATGCACTTTATGAATCCGGTTCCAATGATGGAGTTAGTTGAAATCATTAAGGGACATTTAACTTCCGAAAGCACTTTGAATCAAATTATTGAATTAACAAAAGCTCTCGGTAAAAAGCCAGTTGCTGTAAATGATTATCCGGGATTTATTGCAAACAGAATATTAATGCCGATGATAAACGAAGCTATATTTTCTTTATATGAAAACGTTGCCTCTGCAGAAGATATCGATAGTGTCATGAAATTAGGAATGAATCATCCTATGGGTCCATTAGCATTAGCAGATTTTATAGGATTAGACGTTTGCTTAAACATAATGGAAGTGATGTACAATGGATTTAACGATTCGAAATATAGACCATGCCCATTATTGAAAAAGATGGTTGCTTCTGGTAATCTTGGAAGAAAGACTGGAATTGGTTTTTACAAATACTCCACATAATGTATATTATGTAAACTATTTATTCTATTCAAAAATTGAATTAATATAGTTTTCCGGATCAAATTCAACGAAATCTTCTATTCCTTCCCCGACCCCTAAGAATTTTATAGGAACATTCTTCGTTAGACTCAATTGTAATACTGAGCCACCTCGAGCCGTACCATCTAGTTTTGTTATTATCAATCCAGTAATATTAACGACCTTTGCAAACTCCGTCAGTTGATTCTTGGCATTT
>JBAYTN010000139.1:0-6215 GCA_041675645.1 Melioribacteraceae bacterium | reverse complement strand
AATTTTTATTGCTTCCTTAATCTCTTTTTGGACAATACCCCGTTTACTAACTGCTGAATTTGAAAGTAATGCGATAAAATATTTGCTGTTCTTAATTGCTTCCGTAATTTGTATAAGCCATTTTTGACCACCAACTAATGATTCTTCATCAAACCAAACATTTCGACCATTAATTTTTAATTCGTCACTTAGCCTTTTTGCTAATAAACGATCTTCTTTGGCATAACTAATAAATATTCTTGAATTCATTTCATTTATAATTTAGCGTATAACGGCGTTGCTTTTCACCCGTCCGCCCCAAACAACAATGCCGAACTGAAAAGCTACTGCCAAATATTTTTAACAAATTTATTTAATAGAACAATCTAACTTGCAATGCTTCACTCATGAACCAAACCCGGAAACTTGAATAATGCCGCATTGAAAATGCGGTCGGGTGGAAAAGCGGGTTAGGTGCGTCAACATAATTATTTTAATTCAATTCCATTTGGTAAAGCATTATTATAATTTAGCCAATATTTGAAGCGTTCCATCTTGTCAGTAAATACAAGACTAAAATTCGATTGAAATCTTGCAAATGCAGAATTTTCATGTGCACTTGGAGTTCTAGGAACTCGTTCTATCAAACCAAACGTTAAAAACTTATTTGAAAATTTTGGATAATCAATAACAGTAATTTTATGTTTAGTGTTATTGTATTCTGAGAAAAAGTTATTTTTTCTGAAATAACTAGAAATAACACCCTCTGATAAATTATCATGAAATGTATATGAACTTGAACTAGAAAGGAATGGAATTAATGACACTATTAGTGCATTAAATGTTTTATGGTATAATGTATTTTTTTCAACCTTTTTTGTTTCAGAATTCGTTACATCCTCATATACATCAATTGTAATTTCTTTCTCAACATTGAAATGATTGAAAATATATTGGAAATCTTTATCTTCTGAAGAACTAAAAACACTGGTGGATTGATTTCTAATTCTTTCTAACTCAAGTTGGTATTCTAAGCTTTTAACTTTTTCACTATTAATAGCATTGCTTATTTTACGTTCCATATAGCTACGCCATATTTCAGAAATAACGCGTGGTAATAATTCATCATAATTTTCGGAATTCCAGATAGGTGTTTGAATAGCTTGTAAGTCTACTCGCAGTTTATTTCTTATCTCTCCATTTTCAACATACGGCAAAAACGAAATTCCATTATCATTCAATTTTTGAATAATACTAGCATCTATTTCTTTCTTTACCATTTTTGATTCTACCGAATATTCAGTCAAATAAACGATAAATGAATCGCACGTAGGAATACCATTTTCAAAAATTGCATCTAACCATGGTTCACCATGCCTAATATCATTGCTGTCTATCCAAGGATCAATCTGACATTTGATTAAATCATTATAAACTTTATTCATAAATTCAATATCTTTCTTTGCATGTGATAAAAATACACGCGGTTTATTGATAAGATTTTTCATAATAATTTAGCACCTAACGACGTTGCCGCTAACCGGCAGCCCATAACAGCAAAGCCTATTAACCGCAACAACTTTTATTTATAAAAATGTTTCTTAGAACAACCTACCTTAAAGAGTAACTTGGTTTTGTAAACTAAACTCTACAATTGCACAAATGCCGCAATGAAAACGCTGTCCGTGTTGAGCGGCGGGTTATGTGCGCCTTTAATTAATTTGTTCTATGATAAATCTTATTGCATCCTCATTGTAAATACAAGTAATACCTTTTGGTAATTGACTAGTCTTTTGATAATTATCTTCTTGTAATTTTGTTCGAAAATTGTATCCACAATATTTGTTATTGTCTTTTAATTTATTCTCACGTATAACTTTGTCTATTTGGTTTTGTTTTACGTTTGGTTTTGCTTTCTTAACTTTATCAAGAACTTGATGATATGATAAAGGATATAAATCTGTCAACCTTTGAAGACGTTCTACGATTATTGCACTAGTATCAGAATCCTTGTCAATAGTAGTTACTAAATCTGGTTCTTGAGTAAATTTTTTAGCGGATACTATTTTTGTTGTTACTTCACAAATGAAATGGAAATCAGATTTATCTAGTGCAGATTGAGTATCGGAAACTGATTTTATTAAGTTGGAAATAGTAGTTGGTTTATCTTCTAACTCAATGAGTGATAAGGTTTTAAAATTATAGGCAAAACCAAGAGGTAAAATATAAAAGTTATAAGCAAGAAGACTTTTACCAAACCAATCATTAATTAATTTTTGATAATTCCTTAATGACGCAACGCCTAAAGTATAGACTAAATAAGAGATAGATTCATCATTATAAAAGTGAATTGTAGTATCTCGAATCTCGATGAACTTTTCAAGATTTTTTGATACGGCTGAGTCAAGCGAAAGAATATTCATTGCTCCTAGGATGTCCATTGTCATTGGATTACCAATCCGATTGATTTTAAACGAACCATCACTTTTTTTAATGTATATAGATTCTAAATTATCTGAATTATCCTTGAGGATTTTGGCTTTTAATAATAACTCCCAAGAATTCACATTTAGAATAGTGAATATCTGTTCTCGATATCTAAAATCAGGTTTATTGTATATTTCGATTGACGAGAGAGATGCGTGTATAGAATTATCAACAAGCTTTTTGAAAATACTACTCACAATTTTACCTTTTAGTTGAACAGAATTACTTAGCACATAACGGCGTTGCAACTAAAGCGCCGCCCATAACAACAATGACACTTTTGCCAACGACTTTTATTTATAAATCAGTTTTGTTCTATAAATCAACCTTGAACAACTAAACTTACTCTGAAAAACTAAACCCAATAACCATATCAAAAGACCAAGTCGAAGACGCGGTCGCTTTGAGTTGCGGGTTAGGGCGTATTTAATTTACTAAGCTTATCAAAAAATAATTTGGGGTTATATTCTGTTTTTATTTTATCAACACCAAAACTATCCGCGACACTTGTAATAATTCCTAAAATTGGATTAACAAATCCAATTGCTGTAGTAACACAAAACCTAAATATTTTTGATGGAATTTTTTCTACGATGCTTTTTTTCGTAATACTAGCAACATACAATCTTTCTAATTCTCTCAAATCCTCAAGATTAATCTTTCTCAACCAATTACGAAATTGTTTGGATTCATTATTGTTTCTAAATTCCCAAATATCTTCAAATGATAGTGCATTATTGGCAACCGCTGTTTCAATATCTGGGATGTTGTTCAAATCGAGGAGTTTTAGAAATCCATCTATTTGATTACTCGAGTAGCCTAGACGCTTGAATTTTGTTGCTAATAATTGATTCGCACCTTCGGACGTAAAAATATCAATGCCACCCGCAAAAGATGACATTGCAATTTCAAGATTTATTTCAGCAAGTTTTAATAACAAATCTATTGGATCCTTAATTGGAGCTATAGCAGAAACTCTACCTTCATTAGCTTTTAGACCAGAAAGATTAAGTAAATCCAACTTTTCATCTTTCACTTTGTAGTAATCAAAGAAATATTTAATAAAGGAAGGTGTTTCTTGTATATCCTTATATGTTTCTTTAGCAAAATCTTTTTTATAATACTCTGTATCAAAGGTAAGTTCTTTACTTTTTGAAATTATAAGCGGAAGTATTTGTTTTATTTCATCTGCATTAAGATTAGTAGAATTAGAGAGTTGTAAATAAATAGATTTTTCAAAATCATCGAACATTGAATGCTGCCACCACAAGAATTTCTTTTGCTGACTTTCCTTAGCAATTATAAAATTTATTCCATTTCCTTGATTAAAGTATATCATTATTCCTTTTGAACGAATAAATGAAAAAATATCTTCTTCAAGTGCTTCGACTAATACATGAAAGCCCAGCCAATTATTTAGTATCGAAACAATACCAAAATCATTCGTAGGAAATACTATCTTATCATATAACAACAGTTGTTCGGCTAAATTACCCTTAAATTGATTATTGGACTCAAAGGCTTTATTTACTTTGAAAGCATTATCTAAACCAATCCTTGGATAAAGTCTACTATTTAAGATAGCCGAATTATTCATCAATCTTATCGCCCTAACGGCGTTGCAAATAACCCGCCGCCCAGAAATACAATATTTTTTTATTATTAAAAATGTTTAGGATTGTAGCCTTGCTTAACTTTCGCAACAAGCAAGGCGGAACTAACTTTACAACATAAATAAATTTAAAGAGCAACTTTTATAAAACACAAAACTTAAGAACTGCACTCAACCCGTTTGAATATCGCGGGCGGGTTGATTTGCTTGTTATAACGTCATTTGCGCAACATTTTTCCAGCTTTAAAATAGAAGAAGAATTGATTGTGTTCAGTGTCTCTTTTTTCTTCTTTATAATCTTCGTAAACTTTATAAAAGTTTGCTCCTAGTAAAACTGTATCAAATATGTATGACAACAAATCAATATTTGCTACTTGACCAGCAACTCCAAAACCAAATAAAGGTACAGTTAATTCAAACGGTTTATCAGCAATTCTTGTTATTAATTTACTGAGATAATTATTCGATTTTACTTCCTCTTCAATTCCTAATATTGATGGCTCAATTTCTTTTCTAAATAAATATTCCACTTCTTTTATAAAGTTATTATCCCAATGTGAAGAATTTATATTTTCATTTAATTTGATAATTCCACTTCTGAAGTCAACCAAATACTTCTTCAACTCTTTTTTTATATCTAATAATTCATCTATTGTAGCTAAATCAAAGGAAGGAAGTCTTTCAAATAAATTTGAAGCAAGAGCGACTTCATTTGCTCTTTTTTTATCTATTTCACTAACGGAATGTTTTCCTGAAGAATGTAACTCCGAAATAAATTTACCTGAATAATCATCAAGCAATACATGAGAATATGGATCTGAAATTGATTGAGTTAAATAACGTTCAAATTGAAAAGCTAAATCTATTCTAGTATTTTCATTATCACTTATTTCAAAAAAATAGTAGTCTAAAATCTTTTTTTCAAATAATGATAAAATCAGATTTATATTATCTCCTTCACTAAACTCAAAATCCTTTTTTCTAAATTCATTCCAGACTCTTTCAATTTCTTTTTCTAGCTTCTTTTTAGCAATTATCAATTCTTTTGTTTTGTATTTAACTTTTTTGAGCTGATTTATACTTTCTAAAAATATAGCTATTTCTGGTCTTGCAAGATTATTCTTTAATATGTTATCAAACACTTTTATTTTTTCTTCGAACGTTGAATTTGTAGCATGTTCTCTAATTGTATTCAATGAGGTGAATAAATTACCAAGCGGACTGCAAACTGATATTTTATCCGCATATAATAAACAAGATTTGATTAAATCCAAATCATGCTTTATATGACTTTTTATATCACTTACTAATGGTTCGGGACTTGACCCAATTTTAATTATAAAATCATTTTTCATATTTAACGTTATAACGGCGTTGCAACTAAACCGCCGCCAAGAATAGCAATGACGATTTGTAAAGACAACGCCAATAATTTTCAAATAACTCCGTTTAGTAAATCACATTTTTACAAGCAACTTATTCTGGAAAGCTAAACCAGAACTACTTCCCTACGACCGAGTCGAAGACGCGGTCGGTTTTGAGTTGCTAGTTAGTTTTTGCTTTGATTTTATGGATGCTGTGATGAACATAAAAATCTTTTTGCAAACCAACTTTGCAAAACAATTACCGAACTACTCCACGACAAGCAACAAGCTCATGTAGAATTGTTGCTAACCTATTTTTACTTAAAAAGTATGTTTGAAAAGCCAACCTTAACCAACAATAAAAAGCTGCAATACATTTATATAAAACAGAACTATTTATTCTTTGTAAAGGTGAAATACGAAATGAACCCCGCATTTTCCCACCTCAGTATACTAACTAATCTTGAAAGCCTCCACCCAATTTTTATTACAACTTATTGAGCCGACTTTTACAACCAACCACGAAAAGAACATACCAACATTTGCAGATAAACCCGAATAACTTTACCAACATGAAACGAAGAACAAAACCCAAACAGCAAACCAACTTGGTTGAAAACTCTTACACAAAACTTTTTCTACCCTGAAAACTAACAGCGTTGTGTTTAAGCGGCTGCCGAACAGTTTACGCCGCCAATAACACGATTTACTTTTTATGTTATTTAGTTAATACTCATCTTCATAAAACTACTCAAAGACATACTGCAAATATT
>JBAYTN010000138.1:0-6575 GCA_041675645.1 Melioribacteraceae bacterium | reverse complement strand
TAATGTAGATAATGTTAAACCGGAAATCGGATTATTAGATGAACCAATAATTCCAACAAGATAACCGGAAACGGCGGCAAAGAAAAATCCGGCAATAATCATAACTACCGTTGCTACAAAAGCTGCAAGTAAATCTTGTGTAAAGAAGTTGTAAATCAAAAGTGTGAGGATAGAAGCAACAGCAATACCAATCATAATCCATTTGAAGCTAAGATCTTGATCAATTCTATCTGCAGCAGCTTCACCGGATGCAGCTTTCTTAACATCTCCAATTGATCTCATAATACCGGTTGCTAAACTCTTTCTCATTTTAAATAATGTAAAGCCGGCACCCATCAGCATACCGCCAATAGCAATAGGACGAACGATGAATTTCCAAATGCTTTGTGCCCAGAGTGTCCAATCGCCTTCTGTTGGTGTCATTCCCGGATTTGAAGTTTGGAATTGCTGTAGTAATGATGGAGACAAAAAGTAAAGAATAATAGGAACAAACAATCCCCAAGCTAGCAAGCCACCGCTAAAGTTTAACGATGCCAATTTTGGTCCAATGATGTAACCAACACCGATATAGGCCGGTGAAACACCCGGCGCACTTAATAGAACTCCACCTTCAGCTGTTGCTGAACCGGCGGCTCTAAGATTAATAATCGATTTTGAAAATGTAATGAATTTTTCCCAAGCAGTAGCAAAAAACTTTAATTGTCCAAGCACTTGAATAATTGCACCAACTGCCATTGCTGTGAACAAGAATTTTGCACCGGAACCGCCAGCACGTCCAGCTTTGTGAATTTCGGCAGCTGCTACAGATTCCGGAAATGGTAGATCAGCATCTTCAACCATTACTCTTCTAAGCAATGCAACAAACATAATTCCCAATAAACCGCCAACAAACATAATTGCCGAAGCAGTTAAGTAATTAGCAACAGTGTCAAAGTTTTCCCAAATGCCGGCAATGTAAAAAGCCGGAAGTGTAAAGATTGCACCCGCCGCAATAGATTCTCCAATTGAACCGACAGTACGTGTAAAGTTTTCTTCTAAGATACTTCCCTTAAATAACTTCAAAAGAGCCATACCTATTACCGCAGCTGGATAAGTTGCAGCTATTGTCATACCGGCTTTTAGTCCAAGATATGCGTTTGCCGCACCAAGAATTACTGACATAAGTAAACCGATAACTAATGCACGAACGGTAAATTCCGCCATGTTGGTTTCTGAGGAAACAAATGGTACATGTTTCTTCTGTTCCGCCATGATTTCTCCTATTTGGTGTGAATTAAGATGAAGCTTGAGAATACGCTTCTATTATTTGTGTGACTAATATAAAGATGATTGTAAAACCGAGCAACCACATAATTAATAATTGCGAATGGAGAATGGACAATTGAGAATTACTATTAGTTTAATTCTCCACTAGAATATTAGCTTTCTCATCCCAATATGGCAAATAGCAAAATCGTATTTAACCGGATCATCCGGATCGAACTTTCTTAATTTTTCGGTAATTTCTTCTGCCATCTTCCAAGAAACATTTTTTCGTGATGTGAGTTTTAGTTTTGTGCAAACTCTTGCAACGTGAACATCGACGGGAATAATAAGTTTTGATGCCGGGATTTCATTCCATAAACCGAAATCCAGTTCATCTTTACGAACCATCCAGCGTAAAAAAAGATTCATCCTTTTGCAAGCACTTCCCTTTTCGGGATCTGGAAACATGAAAATCAGTCCTCTTGCTGCTGGTGAATTACCGTTGCATAGCTTAATCATCTTCTTTGAGAAATTGGAAATTAATGAACTCAACACAAAGTCGTATTCAACTTCCTCAAGAAAAAGGTTTTTAAGGCTTCCATGCTTTTTATAAACTTTGTTCAAACCAATAAATAGTTTGTGAATGTCTTGACTGGAATAGAATCTGTGTTTGATGTTTTCGAAAGGATTTATGTTTAATCTTGTATGGTAAGTAATTACAAATTGGTACGGGGATTTGCCCATTAGAGCATGAATTCTATTGAGAGTATTGATTATCTGTCTCACATTTCCATAAGCGAAAACCGAAGAAATATAAGCGCTGATTTCTATATCAAGCGGATTAGAAAATCTATGTGGGAATTCTAATGGATCGGGAGAAATTTTTGTTCGGTCAAAATAGTGATAATAAAAATCTAATTTCTCTTTCAGTCCTATTTTAGATTTGACCGATTTCAATCTTAACACTATTTAATGTAAATCATTTTACTAACCGCTTCACTTTTGCCAGTCCGTAATCTGTAAATATATTGCCATTTGTTAGTCTGCATGATTCGGCATCGAATGTTACTTTTGCTAATTGCAAATCAGTTATAGAAGCTGCTGCACAGATACTTAACAAACCAATCACTTTGTAGGCTGCATGCAGAAGTGTTGCTAGCTCTTACTTTCTTAAATTAAGCAAAGATCTATAAGCTGCAAAAAATAATCGTCATTAATTCCCTTTCAATTCCGATTATAAAATGCAACTTATTCAACCTTATAGATTGGCTAATAATTGCTTTACAGAGTTTAGCGCTAGCACCTAACGCATTTTTAACAAAACTGCCTTAAACAGATACGAACTATATTCTACTTTGCTAAAATTAGTTTCTTAACTTCTGAAAAGCTACCCGATTTAAGTTGATAAAAATATACACCGCTCGAAAGGTTTGCACCGTTAAACTCAACTTCGTAAACGCCCGCCTTACTTTCATTGTTAATTAATGAGGCCACCTCTCTTCCTAACACATCATAAACATTCAAAGTTACAAAGCCATCAGATGGAATAGAGTACTTAATTTTTGTAACCGGATTAAATGGATTCGGGTAATTTTGGTTTAATTTAAAATTCGTGCTAACAATTTCCTCTTTAACATCAGTTGTTTTTAGAGTTTGTGACCACAATCCATCTAATCTTCCAGCGTAAAGTTTATCATCCACAACTACAGTATTAAGGACTACAACGCCAAGTTGATCTTCTACAAAATTCCATTTTTTCCCGGCATCGGATGAAGATAACCAAAAAGTTCTACCAACCCCATCTGATAAGTGAACAAATGTTTTGTTACCGTGAACGGAGAAATTTGAATTAGCAATAAAATAACTTATAAATGAATATTGCCAGAAGTTCTTCCCACCATCTTCACTCTTAAAAAGACCATATGATGTACTTATTAAAATTGTAGGCCCAAGTTGAATAATATCATAGAATATCAACGGCTCGCCGGTAATTATACCAAATTGCATTTCCTTCCAACCGTTTGATACGCCGTCGTATGTATAGAAGTAGCCGTTAGCACCCGCTCCGGTATACAAAACACCGTTTAGAATTACCAGAGAGTAAATTGAATATGAAGTTTCGAAAGAAAGCCCTACGTTAAATTGAGCCCAGCCTTGTGGATTTTTTAAATTCAGTCGGAATACTCCAGCGCCCATTGTACCTGCATAAAGATAATCTTGATAGACAATTAATTTGCTAATGGTTTCAGCACCTAAACCAACAAGATTTTCATTCAATGGTTTCCAGCTTGCGCCTTCATCACTGCTTACAAATACACCAAAGTTATATGTTCCTACATACAGTTTATTTTCATGCTTCAGAATTGCGCTGACGAAATCCACATCCTCCGAAATTTTTGCGGTTTTAGTCCAGCTTTGCCCGGAATTGCGGCTAATAAACACAGCACTATCAGCACCAACATATATGCTATTATTTTCAATACATAGCGAAGGTGCTATTGTTAAATCTTGGTAACCTTCAACTTTTTTCCATTGTGCTGATGTTTCGTTTATTTGAAAAACCAAGAGCAATAACCAAAGTATATTTTTCATATTACATATCCTTTCTAAATGAGATAACATATAGACGTTAGATGAGAAAGGAAGTTTCGGGGTAAAATAATTTAAAAGAAAATATTTAATCTCGTTTGCTGTTAAAAGGCGGGTCAATATAAACAAGGTCAACAGATTCGTCTTTAATGTTATCATGCAGAACGTTAAGACAATCGCCAAGATAAAGATGGTTCATTTACTCCCTCACAAAGAAATTTTGAAACGATTACAAACTAATGCTGATATTTATTTCATGATCTTGAACTTGACCTTAATCTTGATCTTCTTTTAGATTTTTGTTTAATCAGATCAAGAACAAGATCATGATTAAGATCAAGAAGCTATGCTAGATTTTAACTTCCGACTTCGTACTTCTTAAATCGTACTTCACAATTGTGCTTCTAACTTCTACTGCTGCTTCGTTAACGCTCTCATTTCTTGAATTGCCTTCTCTAGTCCTACAAAAACTGCGCGGGCTATTACTGCATGACCGATACTAACTTCATCAATTTCAGATATTGCAACAAAATCTTTCATATTGATGTAGTTTAATCCGTGTCCGGCATTTACACCGAGTCCTAGTTTTTTAGCATGCTTTGCCGCTACACGAACGCGCTCAAGTTCATCAAAAAGTTCTTCTTCTCCGCTCGCATTAGCATAATGTCCGGTATGTATTTCTATAAAGTCAGCGTTGATTTGTGCGGCTGCATCAATTTGGTTTATGTCCGGTTCAATAAAAAGGGAAACAGCAATTTCTGCTTGATGCAAGCGATCAATAGCGTCTTTTATTTGACGGATGTTATCAATTACATTAACTCCACCTTCAGTAGTTAATTCTTGCCGGCGTTCCGGAACAATAGTAGCAAGTTCTGGCTGTATGTCGCAAGCGATATCAATAATCTCATCAACTGCAGCCATTTCAAGATCGAGTTTGGTAGTTATTAATTCTCGCAATAATCTAACATCGCGTTCATTGATATGGCGTCTATCTTCTCTAAGATGAACGACAATTCCATCAACACCAAACTGCTCTGCTAGTAGAGCGAAAGTTACCGGATCGGGTTGTACTTCACCACGTGCGTTTCTTAATGTTGCAATGTGATCAACATTTATGCAAAATCTCATCATTCCCTCTTTCTTTTTCTTACTGAAATATAAAAACATTTGAAATTAATTTTGTCCTACTTAGCGCCTTAGTGTCTTTGCGGTATATTCCTATATCTGTTTTTAAATGCTAAGACGCAGAGGCGCAAAGCACACTAGTTTATCAATCTAACAGAACCGATTGATGCTTTAATAGCCGGAAGCACCGAATCAGCAAAATCTTTTCTAAACGAATATTCAAGCTGAACAATTTGTTGTTTACTGTTTTGAAAAAACAATTTATGAGCTGTCAAATTCTCTTTACTAAAACGAACAAGAGTAAATGATATTCCCGATTGAACAAAGTTGTGCAAGGACATTTTCGAATTTTTATATTTTGCTGAAAGCAATCCTTTGTAAAAATTTATCTCGCTGCTTTTTGAAACCAAAGAGTCAGTTGAATTCACTTTACCGCCACTTAAAACCGAGCCATTCACTTTATCAAAGAAAACATAAACCGGTTCATAAATAAAACCATCGCCGGGATTATTTCTATTTTCAATTTTCTTAGAAAGCGAAGAAGGTGTAAGTTCCCAATCTTTTGGCGGATTAAATTTTACTCCAAGTTCTTCATCACTAATCTCAATTCCGATTTGGGATTTATCAGTTGTGTAGAGCTCAGTGTTATCATCAGATTTATTTTTATCGCCGCAATGACTAAACAGGCCAAGCGCAGCAAGAAGGATCATATGTCTTAGTTTGAGGAGCTTCATAATTTTACAATTGTTACTACAATCAAATATAATTATCTTTGAGTAGAAACGGATAGAAATATGAACATTTTAATAAACTTTCAAAAGATAACCGGAAGAAAAAATTTGAAAAATTTTCTCTCTTCCCGCTTCGAACAAGTCTTCTAAGTTCAACCCATCACTTTTTTAAACGATAATTAATTAGAAACAATTAATCCTTGAGGTTATTATGATGGGTACATCCGCACTAGAAAATACATTAGAAAAAACAAACATTTCGGCTAACGAAGTTCATTCTACATTAGCTAAAAAAATGCTGGTCGATGGTTTCGATTTGATTTTAGATATAAAACGAAGCCACGGGTTAACTTTGGTCGATGAAAAAACGGGCGATGAATACTTAGATTTTTTTTCATTCTTTGCATCTTCTCCATTAGGAATGAATCATCCTCAATTAGACACACCCGAATTCCATGAAGAACTTGCGATTGCTTCGATGAATAAGCCGTCCAACTCGGATATTTACACAACTCAAATGGCAAACTTTGTAGAGACTTTTTCTCGTGTTGCTGTTCCCGATTTCATGAAGCATTTGTTTTTTGTAGATGGCGGTACTTTAGCAGTAGAGAACGGTTTGAAGATTGCTTTCGATTGGAAAGTCCGCAAAAATTTCATTCGCGGTTACAAGGAAGAACGAGGTCATCAAGTAATTCACTTCCGCGAAGCTTTCCACGGAAGAAGCGGTTATACAATGTCATTAACAAATACCGATCCGGTTAAGATCGCTCACTACCCCAAATTTAACTGGCCGAGAATTGTAAATCCCAAAATCAAATTTCCGGTTAAAGATAACTTAAGCGAAATAATTGCTCTTGAAGAACTAGCGGTTAATGAAATTTACAC
>JBAYTN010000137.1:0-6624 GCA_041675645.1 Melioribacteraceae bacterium | reverse complement strand
ATAGCTGAAAAGGCGGGTTTTGGAAAATGCATATTCTTTTCTAAGGAAAAGCATCCAAGGTTTGTTTCCACTGATAATTTTAGAGATTTACCAGATTTGTTATTTTAACTGCTTAAATTAAGGCTGAAAAGTTGACCTTGACTTTTGCCCAAAATGTATTATATAATTATAGAGGCTTTAAAACAGATTAAGAGGGAGCTTGTTTGACCAGATGGTTAGGCGAATTCACTTGAAATCACAATTCAGAAAAACAGAAACTCGGTTACGAAAGAAACACAACATGAAAAACAAAATCGCAGCTCTTTACATAATTGCAATTATTGCGATCGTCGCTTTGCCTGCACAGGCGGCGGTGGTCGTGACGAACATCAATGAAACCGAATTCAGCACGATTTTTTCGCGCCAGGATTCGAAGACCGTCAATGGTTCGGGAGCAGTCTGGTATACCCAGGCTCAACCCGGAGGTTCCACTTATGAAGGTGAGGTTGGAGGTACAGGAAATCCTACTGATTTCATCGAAACATCGTGGACAAACGGTTCGGCTAACCACATCGTTATCCAGGTCGATTCAGCGAATTACCTGAAGATGACAATCAACGGCGTCACAGCTGGAGATGGTTATCAGGTCCCGATTGGTCAGCCGTTTAATGAGATTTGGATCGGGCTTCGTATAGCAACTGGTTTGACATCGGATATTGTTTCGGTGAGCAACCAGACAGTCAACGGGCCCGCTTCATTACCAAGTCTATCTGTCACAGGTTCGACTAACGGTCATCCTGTGTTTACAGGTTTCAAATTCTACTTTGACGATCGTCTCTCTAACATTGGGGCGTTCACTATGAGTTTGGATTTGAATCCACAGATGTATTATGGGGGTACTTCTCTCGAAAATTGGACTTATACCACTGTCGGATTTTATAATACAGGTATTGTGCCAGAGCCTTCAACTACTGGCCTGCTTGTAGTCTCTATACTCATAATTGCGATGCTGTGGCGTTACAAACAATCCTCTTACTCGCTTGCGGGGTGAGAGGATTTTAATTTTGTATGACACATTCTTTATTACCTCCAAAATTCCAACCCGTGTAAATTCCCTTACCGCAATTATCACTGTTACCTAGTATAACCCACTTAAAAGAATATTTATCGCAATTATTTGTATATTGCATACACTGATAAATAATACCTTTAAAATTATCTCCGTTGCTTAACATGATAGAAGTATTATTTTCTGGAGGTCCAGGAATAAATTCTTTAAATTGATCAGAAACAGTTTGATTATATTGAATATCAAAAGCACCGTAACAAACACTACCACTTGGACCCAAACAAACAATGGTTGTGTCATCTCCGGGATTCGGGTATCCTCCATACTTATCCCTATACAACTCCGCAGCATTCATATACTGAACCACCAATTGATTTTTACTACTATTTTTTGCTTTGTCGCGGGCACTATTTAAGGCAGCCATAACTATAGCCGAAAGCAGACCTATGATGGCAATAACTACTAATAATTCTATTAAGGTAAATCCTTGGTCGACGGTTTTTTTAAAAGGCAATTTCTTGTCTATTGGTTGATTTCGGGGGTCATTTTTTATAATAGTTTTCTTTGCCATTTTGTTTTATTAACTATTATTCTTTAGGACTTCTGGGTTGGTTTAGCGGGTCATGTCCAGAGTCTACGAGACGGAAATATTCTTTGGCACTGTATTTGGTGCCGTCAGGAGCGGTAACAATGTCGGCATTAGGATTAGGGTGCCAGATAATTAGAATGGTGGCCACAACCATAAATAAAACAGCCACTAACAAAATTATCAGGGCTTGCTTCTCATTTTTGGCGGCACCACTTTTTAGAAGGAGACGAATCATAGTGGGAGTTTCTGGTTCCCCTAATATTTTACGAGATTTAATGTGGAATTCTTGCTCGTCTTCGTTGAAGACGACGTTTTCGGACATAGTTATATAATACCCCAATCTTTCAATTTTTGAAAATCTTCATTCTCAAATTTTAGACCAATATCATTACGATAAAACATTTTTTATTTACATCATGATTAAATGTTGTAATGATTTTTTGCTGCACTGATTAGTCAATTTTCGTATGTCTTAATTAATCTCATAGATAGAATTTTTCTTGAGTCATTTAAGGAAGGTTGTGTAGTATTGATGCTTATCTTAAACTACTGTAATATATTGAATAATATGCATTTTGGAGAACACCTCACAATAGATGGTTACGGTGGTTCATATAATAAGCTCAATAGTGAGCAAATAGTTTATTCGGCATTGAATGAGTTATCTAATATATTGGGTATGAAAAAATTGTCAAAGCCTGTGGTTTTGTATGCTCCATCTAATGATAAGAAAGATCCGGGTGGGTGGAGCGGCTTTTTAGTCATAGCAGAAAGTCATATAAGTGTTCATACATTTCCACACAGGGGTTTTGTAAGTATTGATGTTTATACATGTCAAAATGATCTCAATACTAATATAGTCGAAGATTATTTTATTGGATCTTTTGATTTGAAGGATATAGAGGTGAATTTTTTAAAACGCGGAACCCGTTATCCAGAAAAAGATATTTATTAATTTGTTGCGGTTAGGTACTCTGAATGAATACTAAATTATGATTCCTAAATTCCCAAATTTCAAAAAAATAGAGATAAACGACAAAAAATATATAGATCAATTTGTAGCTAACCAGAAGCCGTATTCTGATTTTAATTTTACGAGTCTTTGGGTATGGGATACAGATAATGAGAGGAGATTTTCAGAGTTGAATAATAACCTAGTCATTTATTTTACCGATTATGTTTCAGGTGAGCCCTTCCTTTCATTTTTTGGTTCTAATAAAGTTGTGGAAACGGCACAGGAACTCATTATTTTTGCCAAGAAAAATAATATACAAACAACATTACGTCTAATTCCAGAAGAAGTAGTTAGTGATTTAAAAAAATCGGATTTATTTAGTGTTGTAGAGGATCAGAATAATTTTGATTATATTTTCTCAACCTCACAACTATCTGTTTTTAGGGGTGTGAAATATAAAGCAAAAAGACGTATGGTAAATAAGTTTTCGATTTTGTATCCAAATGTGGTTTTTAAATATGAAAAGTCAATCAACTTTGTGTTGCGTAAGCATATTATTGATTTGTTACAAAAATGGACTGTAAAAAAAGAATCAAATCAGAAAATAGAAGATCTTGATTTTGAAAATGAAAAAAAGGCTCTTCTAAAAATATTGCAAATGGAAAATAAAAACTTATTAATTTTTACCTGCTTCCTAGGTGATAACCTTATAGGTTTTGAGATTGATGAAATACTACAACATAAATATGCTATAGCTCATTTCTCTAAAGTGAATACTCTATATAGTGGTGTTAATGATTTCTTGAATATGAAACTGTCCCAATATCTAAATAATATAGGTATAGAATTTTGTAATTGGGAGCAGGATTTGGGTATTGAGAATCTAAGAAAATCAAAAATGAGTTATTGCCCAGTAAATTTCTTTAAAAAGTATGAAGTCTCACTTACTTATTAAATAATATGTTATAATATTATAGCTATGACTTGGTTTTTTATTGCCCTAATTGGAACATTTTTATATGCTTGTACGAATCATCTAGACAAAATACTTCTAGAAAAATACTTTAAAGGAGGGATTGGCGCACTCTTCATATGTTCCGCTATCCTCTCTGTTTTACCGTTGCCGTTTCTATTTTTAATTGATTCATCGGTATTCGATGTTGGTTTAGTTAATATATTGGTTTTGGTTGCAGTGGGCATATTTCATTTATTGGTGTTGTTGTTTTATTTAATAGCTCTAAAATACGATGAGACATCCATCGTAATTGTGTTTTATCAACTAGTCCCTGTGTTTGCCTATATATTAGGATATTTCATTTTAGGAGAAACATTGACTAAATTTCAATTAATGGCCATGGCTTTAATCATTCTTGGAACTACTATAATTTCTTTTGAGATAGATACAGATAATAAGTTTAAACTTCGTAAAAAAGTGATTCTACCCATGCTTGCTGCTACTTTTTTTTGGGCCGCTGGTGGAACTGTGTTTAAAATGGTTGCGCTTGAAGAGAATGTTGTAAGATCGCTTTTCTGGGAACATTTAACATTGGCTGTGGCTGGAATAGCGGTATTTATATTTATCCGTTCGTATAGAGAAAACTTTTTGTTGGCGGTTAAAAATAGTTCAAAAACAATTTTATCAGTTAATCTTTTGAATGAGGTTTTATACATGTCTGGAAATATTATCTTTTCCTTTGTATATATAATGGCTCCAGTATCCCTTGTCTTGTTGACAGACTCCTTTCAGCCAATTTTTGTACTAGCTATAGGAATATTTCTAACAATCTTTTTCAAAAAAATAACAGTTGAAAAAATACAAGCAAAACATTTGTGGCAGAAAATTTTTGCTATAGCCGTCACAGGAATAGGAACATATTTGTTGTTTATTGCATAAATCATTGTTCTATATTTACTAAGTCTGTTATAATTTTGATATAAAATAATGAGAATAAATTACAAAAATTTTTTAAAAAATAATTTTTTTTCACTAATCCTTTCGTTTGCAACCGTTGTCGTTATTTTTCTTTCTTATGATCGTTTTATTGTACGTCATGATTATGTAGTTGGGTATGAGGGAAATTGTGATAAGGCTACAGAGAGTTGTTTCGTTGGATGTGAAGATGATGAGTGTACTGTGGAATATTACTACACAAAAATGCAAAAATATCAACCTGATTTATATGCTGAATGCGGCCTAGATATTACAAATTGTGAATATGCAGATGCATGTCTATCAGGAGATCGCGAGTGTTCAAAGATATATTGTGATGAAAAAACAAAAACTGAGGATGAAATTTGTGTTTCTGGCGTAAAAGATTCATATATTCAAAGTGATATAGGTAGCACAGATTCTTCAGAAGAGTCTTTACAAGATAATTTAGATAATAATATATGATTTGCTACTTATATCCTAAACCAATATTTCTTCTGTTCTCTCATGATGTGCCAGTATTATTATACTACGCTCAAATTCCAGCAACTATAATAGCTCTTTTGTTGAGCTTTTATATTTTTTGGAATAATAAAAAGTCTTTATTGGGACGTCTTCTCTTTTTAATTGCTGTTCTTTTTTCAATTTGGACTATTACAACACTTATTGTTTGGGCTGGTAATGATGGGGGTTTAATGGTATTTATATGGCCATTTTATAATTTGATTCTTGGTTTTATTGCTGTATTTTGTGTTTATTTTATTTATGTTTTTCTTACAAAAAAAGATGTGGGATCAGGTTTAAAACTTATTTTTTTAGCATTGCTTGCTCCTATTTTAATTTTAGCAACCACAAACTTAAATATAGGCGGTTTTAATATAACAAATTGTGATGCTTTTGATTTTGAATGGCTCCCTCTAAAAATTTATTCTAGTATCGTTGGTGTAATATCAATGATTTGGATTCTTTTTTTACTTATTCACCGGCACCGATCAGATAAAACTGACTTTCGTAAACAGATAACACTTCTTGGTGCAGGTATTGAATTGTTTCTCTTTTCTTTTTTGGGGATGGAATTTGTAGCGACTTATTTTACACGAATAGGTATTTTACCAGATTCAGGACTTGAATTATATGGTATGTTTGGGATGACCATTTTTATGGTCTATATCATTATTGTTATTGTTCGTTTTCATACCTTCAACATCAAGCTTGTAGCTGCTCAAGCCCTAATTTGGGGACTCATTGCACTGATAGGTTCTCAATTCTTCTTTATAAAAACACAAATCAATTTTATTTTAAATGGGGTCGGATTTATTTTTACCATAATTTTAGGATATTTTTTGGTTCGTGCCGTCAAAAAAGTCGACGAACAACGTGAAGCCCTAGACCTCGCCAATAGACAACAAACCAACCTCCTTCACTTCATTAGCCACCAAGTCAAAGGTTTTTTCACTAAGTCTCGCAACGCTTTCTCGGGTCTTTTAGAAGGTGATTATGGAACATTGCCTGAAACCGCGCGCCACGTTATTCAAGAAGGTTTTGATTCAGATAATCGAGGGGTGCAAACTGTTCAGGAAATTCTAAATGCCGCCAATATCAAAACCGGAAATGTCACTTATTTAATGGTGGAAACTAATCTGGTTAATTTAATCAAGGATGTTATTTTGCTTTTAAAACCTGCAGCTGATAAAAAACAAGTGGCAATTAATTTTAACCCTGCTGTTCAAAGTTTTATTTTAAAGGCTGATACCGTTCAATTACAACAAGCCATCAAGAACTTGATAGACAATTCAATTAAATATACTCCAAGCGGTAAGATCGATATTTCTCTTGAAGTTAGCGCGGATAAAAAACAGGCAGTTATCAAAGTGGCTGATACTGGCGTGGGAATTCATGACGAGGATATGCCTAAATTATTTAGTGAAGGTGGAAGAGGTAAAGATTCCTTGAAAGTGAATGTTGATAGTACTGGTTACGGTTTATATATTGTGAAAAATATTATCAAGATTCATGGTGGAACAGTCACAGCTTATTCTGAGGGTGAAGGTCACGGTTCGGTTTTTACAGTGGTGTTGCCGGTTAAAAATTGATTGTTGACT
>JBAYTN010000136.1:0-6969 GCA_041675645.1 Melioribacteraceae bacterium | reverse complement strand
AGAACCTTTAAACAACTCGATACTCGGTGTAGATTTTAAGACTAACGTAAACTTGCCTTTTATAACAAAAGCATTAGATAAGTTAATCTCGACTAGCGCGCCATCCAATTTAACACTTAATGCCGAAATGGCTTACATCGATCCCGATCCGAATACAAAGAAAAGTACTATTGCCAGTGACGGTGGCAGAAGTATTGCGTACGTTGATGATTTTGAAGGCGCGAAAAGAACAATTCCGTTAGTGGAAGCTGATGTTAGTTGGAAGGACTTAAGTATTCCGAATAATCTTCCCTTTATCAGTTCATTAACTGAAGATGAACAAATGGGGTACAAAGCAAAAACTTTTTGGTTCAATGTCAGACCGTCTGATGTGAATATAAAGGATATTTATGGAGATCGTAAACAAGCCGCACCGGAAGGTCAGCAAATAACAACTTTGGATTTCGTTTATCAGCCGGATAAAAGAGGCTTCTATAATCATAGGCCTAGTTTAAGCGACAAAAGTAAGAACTGGGGCGGTATAATGAAGTCGCTTTCGTCAACAGCAAACAATCTTATTGAAGAGAACATTGAATTCATTGAGTTTTGGATCAATGTTGTTGATGCACCACCGGCCGGCGCGAAAATGCATATCGATTTGGGACAGATAAGTGAAGATGTAATCCCAAATAGAAATTTTGATACAGAAGATAAAAATGACAATGACTTGGTAGATGATGGCGAAGATATCGGTATGGATGGAATTAAAGACTTTGGTGAACCCGATTACAATTCAACAAGTAACCCCGATCCCGAAAATGATAATTACTATTTTGTATACAAGAACAATGGAATGGTAGCTGATGATTATGCTAATCAAAATGGTACGGAAGGAAATGCTTCTTCTTTAGAGTTAGGCAGGGTCCCGGATACGGAAGATTTGAACCGCAACAAAACTTTGGATAGAACAAATAGTTATTTCCGTTATGAAGTTCCACTTGATACAACCAAAGCTAATCCATTCGTTCAAGGTGGAGGAAGTAATAAGGGTTGGTTCTTGTTCAAGATTCCGTTGAAGGACTGGGTAGAAAAAGTAGGCGATCCTAGTTTTTCTGTTGTTGAAACATTTAGAATTTGGGTTAGTGGAATCAATGAGCGCGTTCATCTCCGTTTTGCAGAAATGAATCTGGTTGGAAGCCAGTGGCAAAAAGTTTTAACTCCTCCAACTGTTACCGTTGATGATACTGTGTTAACAATCTCTACTGTAAACGTAGAAGACAATCTTGACTACTATTCTCCTCCGGGTGTCGAACGCGAAAGAGATAGAACTCAGCCGGAGTATAATATTCAAAAGAATGAACAGTCTTTGAACCTTCTACTTTCTAACTTGAAAGATGGAGATAAAAGAGAAGTAGTTCGCTATTTAGCACGTCCTCTCGACGTATTCAACTACAAAGAATTGAAGTTGTTTTTGCATGGTGATTTGAAAAATTCCGACGGTTCTGTTTCACATTATGTTGATAATACAAATTATGCTTCTGAAATTTATCTAAGATTTGGATCGGACACACTTAACTACTACGAATACAGACAACCGGTTCAAGCTGACTGGAATGAAGTTAGTCTTAAGTTTTCCGATTTAACTTCCATTAAGCAAACTAGGACGGACTCACTCAATAAAGCATATCTTGTTCCAATAGAAAATTTACCGGGGCACTATTATGGAATAAAGGGAAATCCTTCCCTTACAAAGGTATCTTTCTTTACGATCGGTATTATTAATCCGGAGAATAAAGGTTCTAGGGGACAAGCAGTGAGCGGTAGTGTTTGGGTTAATGAGCTTCGCGTGCTTGAAGCAGAACAAACACCGGGCTGGGCTTATGCAACAAATGCTTCTTTGCAATTAGCAGATTTGATGCGAATCAGTGTTAATGCTAGTCAAACAAATCCATTCTTCCATAAAATTTCGGATCGGTTTGGTTCAAGAGAAGATGTTCTTAACTGGGGTATGTCTGTAGATTTTGATGTCTTGAAACTTATTCCGGTGAATCTAACCGGAAGTAATTTACGTGTGAATTATTCCAGAAATGAGAACGCATCTAATCCATTGTATTTACCCGGAACAGATATTAAAGTTTCCGAAGCACAAAACGCTGAAAGGAAAAAACTTGCAGATTTAGGTTTGAGCCAATTAGAAATTGAATCCAAAGTTGATTCGATTAAGAATGTAACCCAAACTGTTGGTGTATCCGAGACTTGGAATGTTTCCAACATTAGATTTAAGATTCCTACAGATGCTTGGTATATAAGAGATATTTTTAACAACATCAGCCTAAACTTTAATTACAATAAAACATTTAATAGAAGTCCAATTACTAAACATAGTGAAGCATGGGTTTGGAATGCCGGCGCAAATTATTCTGTTAACTTTAGCCGCGATCTTTTCTTTAAGCCGGCTGATATTCCGATTGTTGGCTACTTCTTCGATGTATTCAGCGACTACAAAGACATGAAATTTTACTTCACTCCTCAATCTTTTACTACTTCATTTACTTTGATGAGGAAAAGAAGTTATTCTCAGTCTCGTACTAATATAAATAAGCCAGATATACAAAGAGATTTCTCTGCAAATAGAGGGGCCGGTATTAACTGGACTTTTACTGAGGGTGGATTCTTAAACTTAGGTCTTGCTTACAATTTTGATGTTCAATCTACATTAGCATATTTGCTTGTTGATGAAGGTTTAGAAAAACAAGAAAGCCAGATTTGGAAAGAAATTTTCTCCGGCGCATTCTTTGGAAAAGATTTTAATTACAAACAGTCATTCGATTTACGTTCTAATCCAAAAGTGCCTACATGGTTTGGGTTGAACAATTTCTTAAATCTAAACGCATCTTATTCGGCAAGTTATTCATGGCAAAATAATTTTCAGCAGAAAGAGCTGGGAAGAAGCGCCGGCTATTCTAATCGTATATCTGCCGGAATGACAATCCGCTTAAAGTCTATTTTTGCGCCATTGTTTGAAACTAAGGAAGAGGTAAAAACAGCTCCGGTTATTATGCAGCCCGAAACTGGCGGTAGAACTGGCGGAAGAAGAAGTGGAAGAGGTGCCGAAAGAACTACTCAGCAGCCTTCTCAAATAGTTAAATCAGATTCATTAATAAATCCAATTGCCGGCGATTCACTAAATATTGGAAAGGATTCCCTAGCTCTTGCCACAGTTGATTCAACATTAATGATGGATAGAGATACAATACCCCCGGGAATTAACCCAATAACCAGATCGTTGGAATACCTAAAATTTGGTGTAAAGTTTATTTTGTTCGATTACGATCAGATTAGTGTAAACTTTTCTCAGAGCAGCACATATTCCGGCGGCGGACTTTTAGGAAACGGAACCGGCTTTAATAATTTCTTTGGTGCAAAATACGATTGGGATAAAGGTCCGAGCAGAATGTTTATGCTTGGCTTCTCTAACGATGTAGGTCCACGCGCTCCGCTTGGCAATTTGCAAGATAGTTATTCGCATAAGAATGATATTGATCTCAAGACTTCTAAACCGTTGTGGGAAGGAGCTCAAGTTGATTTACGTTGGAGAGTTGGCTGGGGAATTAATAAGACTGTAACTATTCAGACTGATGAAAATGGTATTCCAACAATCTCTAACCAAGTTTCAAGCGGAACAGTTGATAGAACATTTTTGTCTTTGCCTCCGGTACTAATGTTTTCATTCTTAAAAAATGGAATTAAGCGGGTTCACGAACTATATGATGCCGGTGCTGTTGATCCTAGCAAGAGTTTATCAACTGCTTTCGTGGAAGGATTTGAAACTTTGTCGCTTCTTTCAAAAGTTCCTTTCTTGCAAAAAGTGATGAATTATATTCCAAGACCGAACTGGTCGTTTACATGGAATGGACTTGAACAACTTTCCATCTTCAAATTTGCAAAACGTGTTTCGCTGAATCATAGTTATGATTCTAATTACAGCGAAGGATGGAAAATTAATCCGGATGGTAATCAAGAAGTCCAAACACAGAAAGTTGATTATGCTTTCAATCCTCTTGTCGGCTTAACTTTCAACTTTGATGAACTGTTTGGAGGGAACTTCCAAAGTTCTGTTCGGTATTCTACAAAGACCGGCTATAGTTTAGGTGTAACAACAAGAAATATTACTCAAGCATTTTCTCAAGATATAAACGTTTCTGCTAGTTACAGTAAGTCCGGGTTCTCGCTTCCATTATTCGGTATCGATTTGAAAAACGATATAGAAATTTCGATTGCATATACAAGGGGAAAAACTTCCAGCATAATTTACGAAATGGATGCATTTAAGGAAGAAGGCAAACCGCAAGAAGGCAAAACAAACACAACTATAGAGCCTAAGATTCGTTATGTTATGAGTTCCAGAGTAACACTTTCAATCTTTTACAGAAGAACAAGCATCGAACCGGAAGGTGCTTCACGTATTCCGCCAACTACAACTAACGAAGCCGGTGTTGATGTTAGAATTTCAATTCAATAGTTCTTGGACTAAAGTCCGAAATAAATAAGTTCATTTCTTAACCCCACACTTAAGTGTGGGGTTATTAAAAATCCCAGTCGAGATGGGCTTTAGCCCGCTAGATTGAAACCTTAAATAGAGTAAGTATGAAAAAGAATAAAATTCTTTGGGTAGATGATGAAATAGAATTGCTTAGGTCTCACATAATCTTTCTTAACGAAAAGGGGTATGAAGTTGATACGGCAACAAATGGGGAAGATGCAATAGCTGAAGTTAAGAACAAGCAGTATGATTTGATTTTTCTAGATGAGATGATGGCTGGTCTTGGCGGGTTAGAAACACTCCAACAGATTAAAGAATTTAACTCCAGCATTCCGGTTGTGATGGTAACAAAGAGTGAAGAAGAAAGCTTAATGCACGATGCAATTGGAAGCAAGATAAGCGATTATCTGATTAAACTGGTTCTTCCTTCACAAGTATTACTTGTCTGCAAAAAATTTCTTGAAAGCAAAAAAATTTCCGGCGAATATGTTCAGAAAGATTATCTCAACGCTTTCAATGAGATTAACCGCTTGCTGACTCTTGACCCGAATTTTACTGATTGGATGGAAATTTATTTGAAGCTAGTAAACTGGGATATGGAACTTGATGAACATCCCGAAATTGATTTGCGCCAAATGTTTGTTGAGCAAAAGAAAGAATGTAACCAAGCATTTGCAAAATTTGTTGAGAAAAATTATAAGAAATGGATCGATTCAACTGATAAGGATGAAGCCCCAATTCTATCTCCACAAATAGTTGATGAATACGTACTTCCACAACTGAAAAATTTTGACGGTCCGCTTTTCTTTTTCGTAATTGATTGTTTGCGTTTAGATCAGTGGCTTGTAATGGAGAAACATCTTACAGACTTATTCAACATTAAGAAAGACTATTACTATTCGATTTTACCAACAGCTACTCCTTATGCTAGAAATGCTTTATTTGCCGGTTTGTATCCATCGGAGATAGAAAAACATTATCCGGATTTGTGGACAACAATGAGTGATGATGAGAACAGCATGAACAAGTATGAAAAGGACTTGCTTCAACTGTTGCTTAATAGAAGAAAAGTAACGCTAAAGAACGATTTGAAATACATGAAGATTATTGATCCCGATGTTGGAAGAGCCTTCGAGCAGAATGTTTTATCTCATAAAAAAACAAACTTTATGGCTGTGGTGGTAAACTTTCTTGATATGATAGCACACGGTCGTTCCGATTCAGAAATTCTAAAAGAAATCGCTCCCGATGAAGCTGCGTATAGATCTTTAACTAATACATGGTTCCAGCACTCTTCATTGTTAAATACTTTTAGAGCTATTGCTAGCATTCCCAAAGCAAGAATAGTTTTAACTACAGATCACGGAAGTATTCGTACTCAACGCGGCGCTAAAGTATTGGGCGATAAAGAAGCATCTGCTAATCTTCGTTTTAAATTTGGTAGAAATCTAAAAGTTGATGATAAGCATGCGATCTATATAAAGAACCCGAGTGATTATAAGTTGCCCAAACGAGGAGTTACTATTAGCTACATAATTTCAAAAGAAGATTTTTATTTTGTTTATCCAACTGAATACCATAAATATTTAAGCTATTACAAAGACAGTTTTCAGCATGGTGGAATTTCAATGGAAGAGATGATTCTTCCAGTTGTAACGATGGAGAGTAAGGCGTAAGTGCAACTACCATTTGAAAAAATTGTGAATTCCGAAATAGAGACTTCAGCGGTTGCCGCAGAATTTTCTAAGTTGCTAAATACTGGAGATTTAGTTTGTCTTAATGGAAATCTTGGCAGCGGCAAAACCTTTTTTGTGAAAAACATATGCAAAGAGTTTGCTATCGAAACGACTTCAAGCCCAAGTTTTGCAATTGTAAATGAATACTTCGGCAATACAAAAATTATTCATGTGGATTTTTATCGAATTAAAAGCATTGAAGAACTGCATGATATTGGCTTTGGAGAATACCTTGCTTCTATGGAATCCATCGTTTTCATTGAATGGGCAAATATGTTTGAAGAAGTTCTCCCTAAAAAGTATTATGCAGTTGAAATTAGTCAGCTTAATGAATCGGCGCGCAAAATAAAAATTGATTGGCATGAATAATCTATTCCCAATACTTGCTGTAGAAACAACTGGTGAGATGTGCAGTGTAGCAATTCATCTTGACCAGAAGAATTTCATTGAGCTTAACTATCTTGAAAAGCATATACATTCTCAGAAGCTTATTAACATGGTGGATAGCGTCCTATCTCAAGCGGATGTTAAACTTGAGAATATAAAAGCAATCGCTGTTTCTATGGGTCCAGGTTCGTTTACTGGTTTAAGAATTGGACTGGCGGCTGTAAAAGGTTTGGCATTTGGAAGTTCGCTCGGAATAATTCCGGTTCCCACTTTTGATGCATACGCTCTTCAAATATCGGAAGCATCGCCACGGGATAATGTGTT
>JBAYTN010000135.1:0-7076 GCA_041675645.1 Melioribacteraceae bacterium | reverse complement strand
TTCATGCCAGTCAGCGCTTTTCCAAATGTTTTCAACAGATTCAACTTTAGGATCCTCTCTATCTGTTGAGACTTTTAAAGTTATTTTCTGCTTCAATTCAACAGAATCCAAATGATAATAAACGCTGAGTGTTCCCCCTTGTATAACATCAAATCCATCGGCATCTTTAACTTTTGTTCCATTTGCGTCATCTACACCGGAAAGGCACATTAAGCTGTCAAATTTCAATTCTTCGGTCTCGCGCAAAAAAGCTGCAATTTTATGAATTTGAAGCGGATCTGCAGAAATAATTGGTTCTGTAGGAGTATCTTTATCTAAACCAATTATTGCTTCTCCGAATTGCTGCTTTAGTATTTCAAAAATTTCTTCTGCGTTTTTCATACTGATTTTTTTCTCAAAGTTTCGTGACGAATTTTATCGCGTAATTTAAGTAAGCCTTCCAATAATGCTTCCGGACGTGGGGGGCAGCCCGGTACGTAAACATCAACCGGAATAACTCTATCAATTCCCTTTAGAACATGATAGCCATGTTCCCAGTAAGGACCGCCGCAATTTGCGCAGCTTCCCATGGAAATGATGTATTTAGGATCCGGAATCTGTTCGTATAATCTTTTTATACGGGTAGCCATTTTAAGTGTAACTGTACCGGAGATAATAATTGCGTCGGCTTGACGAGGAGTATTACGTGGAATAACTCCAAAACGGTCAAAATCATAATGGGAAGCAGAAGTAGCCATCATTTCGATAGCGCAACAAGCTAAACCGAAGCCTAACTGCCAAATCGAGGAAAGCCTAGCCCAATTTAATACGTCTTCAACCGGAGCGATGACAATATTGCCATCGGAAAATTCTTTATCTAATAAACCCATTTTTCAATCATCAATTTTGTTAGCAAAAATGCCGAAAATTACTTGATTTCAGCTTCTTTCTTCATTAATTCACTCAAATTTGGAGCTTTTGGTGTAGGACGAGCCCATTCCAAATCTCCCTTTCTCCATTCGTAAGCCATTCCTAAGAACAGAACAAGCAAGAAAATGATACCGACAGCGAAGCCGTAGAAACCAAAATCTTTGTAAGTAAGCGCCCAAGGGAAGAGCAATACAACCTCGACATCAAAAATGAGGAAGATTAACGCCACCACATAGAAGCGTATGTTGAACTTAACCCAAGGTGAACCTTCCGGTTCTTCACCGCACTCGTAAGTTTTTTGCTTCTCACGAGAAGGTCTGTTAGGTCTAAGCAGCTTGTTAATGGTTAGAGTAATAATTACGAAGATTATTGCAAGAATGATGAATATGAAAATTTTCCCGAATTCAGTAAGCATATATCTTCAAAAAAGTTGCGGGCAAAATAGCACATCCAAGTATTTTTGTCAAGATATTCTCTCTTCTTATCTTATAGAAGTTCTTCCGGCTGAAGATCATATTAAAGTAAATTTCCTTAAATTTTGGTCAACAATTATTTACAAAATGAAAAAAGTAATCTTATTATTATTTGTGCTTGGTGGGGCATCATTATTTGCTCAAACTCCGGGTGCCAAATGGGTAAATATCTTGGATATTGAAGATCAGAAGGTTTTTGTTGATACATCAACTATCAAACAATTTCAGAATCAAATTTCCGTATTGAGTATTACTTATTTCAAAACCCCGCAGATGGTGGAATTTCTTAACAAACTTGCCACGAGTGTCAAATCGCAAATTCTATTTAATCTTAGTTTACAGAAATATTCAACAGTTGGCACATTGTATTATGATGATAAACTTAAGATTCTAGGTGAATCTTCTTTACCGGGGCTTTCCGGTAGCGGTGAAACCTACGCAATTCCAATAGATAGTAATCAAGTAGCAGCTAACATTTACGATTATTGTCTGAAGTTTATTAATCGCGGCGAAAAAACAATTTCTGAAAAAGATTTTAGTAAGCAAGGGGATCGCACAAGAACTATTATAGATAAGCAAATTGGAAAGGATACTTTACCAAAACCTTCCGATAATAATAGCGAAAGTAAAAAAGAAGAAAAGCCGATTCAAAAAACCGAAATTGTAAAAAATGAACCGGTTATAAAGACCCCAGTTACAAAACCAGTTGAAAAAGACACAAGCGTTAAAGTAGTAGATCAATCTACAAAGAAAAAAGAAGAAGCAATTAAGACCTTAGCCTCTAAAAGAAATGAGGCAAGGCAAAGCGTTGCTGAAACCAATCCTAAGAACACAATTTTCTCCGACGGTAATAAGTACTCTTTCCAAGTTTCATCATGGAAAAACAAAGCTAAAGCAGAAAGTGAAGCGGCCAAATTAAAAGCTCAAGGTCATAACGCATTCATCTCCGAAGCTTATGTTTCCGAACGAAAGGGAACTTGGTACCGTGTAAGAATAGGTTATTTCAATAGTATTGAAGAGACCGAGGCATATCAAAAGAAACTAAAATGATATTTATTTTGTATCGTATTAGTAACCAGTAGTTAAGAAAGGAAGTCATGTCTAGTAAAATTCCAAAAGCGTTTTTCGTATTGGGAATTCTTTCCCTATTTACAATCGTATTTGTCACTGCTCAAGATAAAAAAGGCAATTCTGCCGAGAAAGGAAAACAGATGAATCCTAAACAAGAAAAGACTGATAAGGAGTGGAAAGAAATTTTAGCTCCGGAAGAATATAAAGTATTAAGAGAAAAGGGAACCGAGCGGCCTTTTACCGGAAAATATTGGGATAAGTTTGATGAGGGTGTTTATAAATGCGCTGCATGTGGTCAAGTCCTATTCGATTCAAATACTAAATTTGATGCGGGCTGCGGGTGGCCCAGCTTTAGCGATGTAATTAATAATAAAAATGTGATTACTAAAGAAGACTTTAGTTATGGAATGAATCGAGTTGAGGTTATGTGCGCGAATTGCGGCGGACATTTAGGTCACATTTTTGATGACGGACCTAAGCCTACCGGGCAGCGATACTGTATCAATTCGGTATCAATCAAATTTGAGAAAAAGAGTAAGTGAAATTTTGGTATTTGATCATACCAAAATTGTAAATAGTTTTGTGTGAATATTGGAGTACTCATGAAAAAGATATTGTTCTTGATTTTTCTCTTTGCCAATTTAATTC
This sequence comes from Melioribacteraceae bacterium, assembly GCA_041675645.1. GTDB lineage: Bacteria > Bacteroidota > Ignavibacteria > Ignavibacteriales > Melioribacteraceae > Stygiobacter. Next base: position 3,975 of record JBAYTN010000135.1, on the reverse strand, counting down.
TTGCTCAGTCATATGATTTGAATAATATGGTTAAGCATGAATATGCATTTGCCGAACTTGCTAAAATTGGAACAACTAAAGATGCATTCTTATCATTTCTTGATAATGAAGGAATAATATTCCGCCCACATCCGGTTAATGGAAAAACATTTTTAGAGAAATCTAAACCAAACAATGGCTGGCTCATTTGGTATCCGGAACGAGCCGGAATATCCTCCAGCGGAGATATAGGTTATACAACCGGTCCGGCAAGTTTCAGAAAAGAGAAAGGTGATTCGGTTGATATTTGGTTTGGTAATTTCTGCACAGTATGGAGAAAACAAAAAGATAATTCATGGAAATTCCTTATCGACTTTGGAATCTCAAATGAAAAGCCGGTTATAACAAAAAAATCATTGCAAGTTGATACTAACATAAACAGTTCTTCATTTCCGGTTACTCCGCTTGGAAATAAAATATTTGTAAAACAGTTCGAAGGTATGTTTGATCGTTCTCAACAAGAAGAGAGAATTAAAAATTATTTTGTCGATTCTAGATTGCTGGTTGAAGGATTCCAGCCGATTGACGGAGATGAAAGTATAAAATCATTTTTGGCAAAGAATGTTACCGACTATGCTTTATATAGTATGATTGATGGCGACATTTCATCTGCAAATGATTTTATGTATGCATACGGAACTGTTAAAATTAATGACACTTCATCTAAAGCCGAAAAAGAAAATTATTACTTGCGTGTATGGCAAAAGCAGAACGATGATTGGAAAATCATGATTGAAGTTTGGAATGAAAAACCTAAAGAGTAATTAGCTGCTCTTTTCTTGATCCGATGAAAAAGTTATTCCGCTGACTCTAATTATGCTGTATACTAAAAGAGCAACTCCAATCCACTGAATAACGCTTAATACTGTTCCTCTAACTAAATAATCTAGAATTACTGCGGTTAAAGGAAAAGCGAGCTCGCAAATTGTTGCGACCGAAGCTGATATTTTTTTCAATCCGTAGTAATATAAAAATATAGCCGCGCCGCCGGTAGTAAACGCAATCAGAAAAAACACTCCCCACTGAGTCTGCGAAACTTGATTAATCTTTGAGATGTCTCCATAGCTGGCTGCAATTACCAACATTATCAATGCGGAAAGCAAGAACCTTAAATAAGTGCCCAGTTCGAATCCAACATTTTTCAAAGCTAATTTGCTTAACACTGTTGATGACCCAAAACTGATTGCAGCCACTAATGATAACGCGGCAGCAACTAAGGTTTTGTCTCCGGTTGTTAAGTTTGGTAAACTGTAGCCAAATGTCATTAAGTATGCACCGGATATAGCTAATGCTGCCCACAAGAAAAATATTTTTGGAAGCCTCTCTTTTAGAATTATTGCCGCAAGTCCAAGAGCAAAAACCGGCTGAAGTTTCTGGATGAGAATTACAACTGATAGATGAACATAATTTACATAGAAGAGTGCTTTTGTAATTGCCATCGTTCCAATTGCGCCGCCGAGCAAACCTACACCTATAAATGAAATCCAATCCTTTTTACTCAAATTTTTTATTGCCCCGAATTGCCTATAAAAGATTGGTGAAAGAAGTAAGGCAACAATTCCGCTTTCAATCAAAACTACTAATGGAACCGGTAGACTGTAAAGTGTCGGACGTAAAATAATACCATCAATTCCCCACAAAGACGCAGCGAAAATCACTAGAAGAGCAGCAATTCGTTTCATTAAAACTTTCTTTCCATTTTTTTGCGCACAAAGATATGAATAATTTTAGATGTTGATTATTATGAATGATGTTTTGTTTTCAAATGAAAGCGGAACAGCATTGTTAATCCAACAAACGCTAAGCCGAAAAGTAATCCAATCCATACTCCTACAGCTCCAAGCTCAAAATAAAATCCAAGAAAAGCTCCAATTGGAATTCCAATTATCCAATAAGCTAACAACGAAATTAAGAGAGGAACCTTTACATCCGTAAGTCCGCGTAAAATCCCAACTCCGCTTGCTTGCATACCATCGAATATCTGAAACAACGCGGCAATTATTAATAATTGTGAAGCAATTTTTACTACTTCGGAATCGTTTACATAGTAATATGGTAATGATGAATTAAAAATTATAAATACAATCCCGAAGCAGAACATTATGGAAACTGCAATGCCAAGTGCGGTGAAACCGGCATAGCGGACTTTCTTCCAGTCATTCATACCGACAAAACCGCCAACACGAATTGTTCCGGCTGCGGAAATTCCAAGTATAATCATGTATGTAACTGAAGCCATATTAATTGCAATTTGATGAGCCGCTAGGTGTTTGCTTCCAATCCAGCCAATCATAATTGCTGCAAAAGAGAATGCCGCTACTTCGAGAAAATATTGGAAGCCGCTGGGCAGTCCGATACCGATAATTTTTTTTATTAAAGCTCTGTCTAAGTTGGAAAGGTTCAGTTTCGGATTATACTGCTTCACTTTTTTATAATTCATCACAAATAATATTAATGCCGCTGCCATTATCCATCTTGTTGATGTGGTCGCAATTCCGGCACCGAATAAACCCATTGATGGAATTCCAAATTTCCCGAAGATGAATATCCAGTTAAGAAAGGCATTTAATAAATTCGCAAGCAATGCTATAACCATTGGGGGATTTGGAATTGAAAGTCCCTCTAAAAATTGTCTGTAAGTCTGAAACAGCATAAAAGCAATTATTGAGAATGAAAGAACTTGCATGTATGGAATTGCTTCAGCAACTACTTCTTTCGGCTGATTCAAAAAAGGTATAAGATAAGAGACACCAAACGTTAGTATTGTAATAATAATTGAAAATGAAAAGTTGACTACAATAGAATGATTAAGTGTTCTGCCGCATTCATGATTATTCCGTGCTCCTTTTGCCATAGAAATAAGCGGAGTAGCAGCCATTGAAACACCAATGCCGATAACAAGAACAAGAAAGAATAAACCGTTGACTAGAGCTGCCGCAGCAAGTGGAACGGTTCCAATTTTGCCAACCATCATGCTATCAACCACTCCCATCATTACATGTCCTAGTTGACCGAATGAAATAGGAAGCGCCAGCTTAAGCGTTTCTTTTATATGATCTTTTATAGTCAAAAATGGCTTTCGGAAAAGTGATGCGTAAAGTTAAGATTTTTAAAAAATAAAAAGCCCCGCACAAGACAGGGCTAGAAAGAAAAATTTTCTAAAGTATTAAATCAGCTTCTCGGTTTTGGTGCGTTAGCTTTTAAATATTCCGTGATTTTTGATAGCTGCTCATCGTTCAATTTTGACGATAACTTTAACAACTTGACAAACGCCGCAATTTCTTCTTCACTGCCGGGATGTCCTATATTCGATTCCTTATCCATAACATTTGAATTTGCAATCATATTGCCTTTATTATCTAAGAATGCGTAGAAAGGCAAACCCGATTTCTCTCCGCCAAGCTTTGCCATCAATTCTTTGCCGCCCGGATTTTCCAATAATTCTATCTTTTCATTTCGTTCAAGAACGTCCAGATGTGTAATAATGTAATTATCTTCGAATAGTTTCTTCAATTCATCTGAATTCATTGCTTTATCTAAACGTTTGCACCAGCTGCACCATGATGCATGAAATATCAGAAATACATTTTTATTTGTTTCGCCGGATTTAGCGTAAGAGGCTTTCATAATTTCATCTGCAGCTAATGGCTTTGTTTCTTGTGCGGAGATAATTCCAAATGAAAAAATAAATAAAAAGAAAATTGAGGTGAGTTTACGGTTCATTGCCAATCCTTTTTTTGTTTAGTGTAACTAAATTATTAAAAGATATAGTAAAATGTTCGTAAACAGTTCAATGAATTCTCCAAATCACTCTGAGTCGTCCTAAAAAAGGTTGACTGTTATTTAGTAATCCTCTCTGCGTAGCAGAGAGGATTTTTTATTCCATTTTTTAACCGGAAGAGTATTCTGTAGGTGCATCTCCTTCGGTGTTAACAT
>JBAYTN010000134.1:0-7286 GCA_041675645.1 Melioribacteraceae bacterium | reverse complement strand
TGTTAGAGAAATACTGGAAAATTACGCTCCGGTAATTCAGCAATCTTCTATAGATGAATTTTCTATGGATTTTACCGGCTGCGAGAGAATCTATGGTTCACTTTTCATGTTCGCTTCAAAAATCCAAAAAGAGATTTATGATAAACTTGGTTTACCTTGTTCAATTGGTATTGGATCGAACAAAACCATAGCCAAAATTGCATCCGATTTTAACAAACCTAACGGTGTAACTTATGTAATGCACGGTATGGAGAAAGAATTTTTAGCCCCAATGCCAGTTGAAACCATTCCGGGAATTGGAAAAGTAGCAAAGAAGATGTTGAACTCACGCGGCTTCTACAAACTTGAGCAAATATCAAATTTAGCACCGGAAACGTTAATCAGAATTTTCGGAAAGTATGGAGAATACCTTTGGCGTAAATCAAACGGTCTAGGTTCAGACGAGTTCCATTTTGATCATCTTAGAAAGAGCATTTCTCACGAAACCACCTTTCATCACGATGGTTCGGATACTTCAGTTCTTGAAAGCATTCTTTTTGAATTAACTGAAGAGGTCTGTCAGCAACTAAGAAATAAAAATTGGCTTGCTTCAACCGTTTGTATAAAAGTACGCTATACCAATTTCAAAACAATTACTAGAGATAAGACAATCTTGGCTACAGACGACGATAAAGAGGTGTTTCAGACAGTTATTAAGCTTTTTAGGAAATGCTATACACATAGAGCAGAAGTAAGGCTGCTTGGCGTTCGCCTTTCTAACTTCACTTATTTCGTAGAACAAGCGGATTTATTCGAAAATGCAACCAAGTCTAGAAAAGAAATGTTTGATGCAGTAAAGAGAATTCGTGATAAATATGGCTATAAATCGATTAAAGTAGGTTTTTGTTAAAAATTTAGATAGGGAAGTCTTTATTTTATCCCCACCAATCTCTATTTTTGAGCCCGTCTTTACAAACTGATTCTTAAAAATAAGATTCGAACACCGCTGAATCCCAATTTTTGTAAGAAATCTTGAAGTGTAGCCAAGCTAACTGCCGAAAACACGCTAAAAAACAAGACAGCCCACTCTTTTAAGTGGCAAGATTCTTGCAAAGAGAAAGTGTATTTAGTAAAGAAAAAGACTTATTCAATATAAATTAAGAGGAATAAATGGAAAGAAGAAAAATTACGATTGATGGCAACGAAGCCGCCGCACACGTGGCGTATCGCGTTAGTGAGGTTATTGCTATCTATCCAATTACACCATCATCAACAATGGGTGAACTTTCGGATGCATGGGCAGCAAAACAGTTAAAGAACATTTGGGGAACAGTTCCAACCGTTTCCGAACTTCAAAGTGAAGGCGGAGCTTCCGGTGCTGTTCACGGTGCTTTACAAACCGGCGCTTTAACAACTACATTCACTGCTTCTCAAGGCTTGTTCTTGATGATTCCAAACATGTATAAAATTGCCGGCGAATTAACACCAGCAGTTTTTCATGTAAGCGCACGCTCTATTGCTGCTGCAGCTCTTTCTATTTTCGGCGATCATAGCGATGTTATGTCAACACGCCAGACTGGCTTTGGTTTAATATGCTCTAATTCAGTTCAAGAAGTTATGGATACAGCAGCTATTGTTCACCGCGCTACATTAGAATCAAGAATTCCTTTTGTTCACTTCTTTGATGGCTTTAGAACTTCAGCCGAAGTTATGAAGATGGAAGAATTGAGTGATGATGATATTCGCGCAATGGTTGATGATCAGAAAGTAAAAGAATTTAAGAGCAGAGCATTAAATCCGGAAAATCCATTCATTCGCGGTACAGCTCAAAATCCGGATGTTTATTTCCAAGGTAGAGAAACTGTTAATAAATTTTATAACGCTTGTCCGGAAATTGTACAAAGCGCTATGGATAAATTTGCATCAATTACCGGCCGTCAATATCATTTGTTTGATTATTACGGCGCTGCTGATGCTACAAACATCATCGTTATGATGGGTTCCGGTGCAGAAGCTGCTCAAGAAACTGTAGATTATTTAACAAAAAATTCCGGCGAAAAAATTGGTGTTCTTAAAGTTAGATTATATAGACCATTCTCAGTTAAACATTTACTTGCAGCAATTCCTAGTACAGTAGAAAAGATTTCTGTTCTCGATAGAACAAAAGAACCGGGTTCACTCGGCGAACCATTATATCTTGATGTGGTAACAGCAATTTCTGAAGCTATTGCTGATGGAACAGCTCCATTTAAGAAAATGCCGAAGATTGTCGGCGGACGATATGGATTGTCCTCTAAAGAATTTACACCGGCAATGGTTAAAGCAGTTTACGATAACATGAAAAATGATTCTCCTAAGAATCACTTTACAGTTGGTATTAACGATGACGTTACATTTACAAGCTTAGATTACGATCCGGCATTTATGGTTGAAGGTGATGAAGTCGTTCGCTGCTTATTCTACGGCTTAGGCGCAGATGGTACGGTTGGTGCAAATAAAAACTCAATTAAAATTATTGGTGAAGAAACACCTAACTACGCACAAGGTTACTTTGTTTATGATTCAAAGAAATCCGGTTCAACAACAATTTCTCACTTAAGATTTGGACCAAATCCAATCCACTCTACATATTTAGTTCAGACTGCAAAATTTGTTGGATGTCATACTTTCGGATTGTTAGAGAAATTTGATGTTCTTGGCAACATTGCTAACGGTGGAACATTCTTACTTAACTCGCCATTTAGCAAAGATGAAACATGGGATAAACTTCCAAATAGAGTTCAGCAGCAAATCATTGATAAAAAATTAAATTTCTATGTTATTGATGGTTATGCAGTTGCTACAAAAACCGGAATGGGCGGTCGCGTTAATACAATCATGCAGACATGCTTCTTTGCAATCTCCGGTATCTTACCAAAAGATGAAGCAATTGAACAGATCAAAAAATCAATTAAGAAAACTTACGGTTCAAAAGGTGAAGAAATTGTTAAGAAAAACTTCTTAGCAGTTGATCAAACCTTGGAACATTTATACAAAATTGATTACTCAAGCTTAAAAGTTGGTTCTATCGAAATTCCATCTATCGTATCTGATAAAGCACCGGATTACGTAAAGAGCGTTTTAAGTAAAATGATGGAAGGAAAAGGCGACACTGTTAAAGTTAGTGAAATGCCGATCGACGGAACATTCCCTTCAGCAACAACACAGTGGGAAAAGAGAAATATTGCTCTCGAAGTTCCAGCTTGGGATCCGGAAGTTTGTATTCAATGCGGTAAATGCGCTATGGTTTGTCCTCATGCATCAATTCGTATTAAAGCTTACGATAAATCTTTAGTAGCTGGCGCGCCAGTTTCTTTTAAACACATGGATGCAAAAGGCAAAGAGTTTCCGGAAAATTCAGCATACACAATTCAAGTTGCAGTAGAAGATTGTACCGGCTGCGAACTTTGCGTTGAAGTATGTCCGGCTAAAAACAAAAAAGAAACACGTCTCAAAGCGATCAACATGGTTCCGCAAATTCCAATCCGCGAACAAGAAAGAGCAAATTGGGACTTCTTCTTGTCGATTCCGGAAATGGATAGAAGATTAATCAACACTAGCGTTATTAAAGCTCAACAGTTGCAACAGCCATTGTTCGAGTTCTCCGGCGCTTGCTCTGGCTGTGGCGAAACTCCTTATGTAAAATTAGTATCTCAATTATTTGGTGATAGATTAATCGTTGCTAACGCAACCGGTTGCTCATCAATTTACGGTGGCAACTTGCCAACAACTCCTTGGGCAAAAAATAATGAAGGTCGCGGCCCAGCTTGGTCAAATTCGTTGTTCGAAGATAACGCAGAGTTTGGTTTTGGTATGCGTTTATCAGTTGATAAACAAAATCAATTTGCAAAAGAATTGATTGTGAAATTACAAGATCAAATTGGCGAAGGATTAGTTAACGCTATCTTAAATGCAGATCAAAAAGATGAAGTTGGCATTTACGAACAAAGAGAAAGAGTAGCAGAGTTAAAGAAGAAACTTGAAGGTGTTAAATCAATTGATGCTGAAAAGTTAGCTGAAGTTGCTGATTATTTGGTTAAAAAATCTGTTTGGATTATGGGCGGCGACGGTTGGGCATATGATATTGGATATGGCGGATTAGATCACGTCATTGCTCAAGGAAAGAATGTAAACATTTTAGTTCTTGATACCGAAGTTTACTCCAACACCGGCGGACAGATGTCTAAATCTACATCTTACGGAGCTGTTGCAAAATTTGCTGCTGCTGGTAAAACTACAGCTAAGAAAGATCTAGCTATGATGGCTATGAGTTACGGTAATGTTTATGTAGCTAAAATCGCTATGGGTGCAAACGATGTTCAAACACTCCGCGCTATTCTTGAAGCTGAAGCTTACGATGGACCATCCTTAATCATTGCATACAGTCATTGTATTGCTCATGGTATCAATATGGGTAAAGGTATGGAAAACCAGAAAGCCGCTGTTGATTCCGGTCACTGGCCATTATTCAGATACAATCCGGATAATTTTGCTAAAGGCGAAAATCCGTTGAAGTTAGATTCAAAACCTCCTAAGATTAAATTAGAAGATTATATTTATAAAGAGACACGTTATAATATGCTTACAAAATCTCATCCGAAGGAAGCGAAAGAGTTGCTCGCATTAGGACAAGCTGAAGTTCTTAAGAAATGGAAGTTTTATGAGCAGATGGCCGGGATGAAGGTTGGATCCAATGATGAAGAAGTGAAGAACTAATTTGAATTCCGGCTGTATGAAAATGCAGCCGGTAGATTTAACACAAGAATAAAAATTGAAAAATAAATAGGAGTTAAAATGGATCTCTCAACAACATACATGGGATTGAAGCTGAAGAATCCAATCGTTCCATCAGCATCTCCGCTATCTCAAAGTGTTGATACTGTAAAAGCTTTAGAAGATGCCGGCGCAGCTGCAATTGTTTGTTATTCTTTGTTCGAAGAACAAATCAATCACGAATCCGGAGAACTTGATCATTACTTATCATATCATGCCGATAGTTATGCAGAAGCATTAAATTATTTTCCGGAACAAGAGGAATTTAAATTAACACCAGTCCAATATTTGGATCATATCGCCAATTTGAAAAAAGCAGTTAGCATACCAGTAATTGGCAGCTTGAATGGTGTTAGCACCGGCGGCTGGGTTAAATATGCTCAGAACATCGAGCAAGCTGGCGCAGATGCTCTTGAATTGAATGTTTATTATATACCGGCTAATCCGTTAACAAGCGGAACAGAAATTGAAGACATGTATGTTAATGTTCTCAAAGAAATTAAGAAAACTGTTAAGATTCCTGTAGCTGTTAAGTTAAGCCCATTCTTTACATCTATGAGCAACATGGCTAAAAGATTGGATGATGCCGGCGCTGACGCTTTAGTATTATTTAATCGCTTTTATCAACCGGATTTCGACTTAGAAAAATTAGAAGTTGTTCCTAATTTAGTTCTTAGCACAAATTGGGAAATGAGATTACCTTTACGCTGGATTGCAATCCTTTACGGTCAGTTGAAAGCTAACATGGCTTTAACAAGCGGTATTCATAATCATACCGATGTTATTAAAGCTACAATGGCCGGTGCAGATGTTTCAATGATGTGTTCAGAAATATTAACCGGTGGTGTTAAGAGAGTTAGCGAAATTCTTGCCGGTGTTGAACAATGGATGACTGAAAATGAATATGATTCAATCCAAATGATGAAAGGAAGCATGAGCCAGAAAGCTGTTGCAGAACCAGCCGCTTTTGAACGTGCTAACTATATGAAGATGTTAAGCAGCTACAAGATGCTCTGGTAAGAATTAGCATTTGTTAGTGAATTTCTAGCCATCAGATTCAAATGAATCTGGTGGCTTTTTTGTTTAGTTCGTACTTGGTTAGCCTGAGCAACTTTATTTTTCCTTCCTTATATTGTTTTCAGAAATTATTCTCCGACAAAAATATACTCTTATGCAAGAACAATATCACAAATGGTACACGCAATATCTTAGTCGCGATTTTGAGATGCTTGTGTTTGGGCATTCCGGCTATCCGGTTATTCTATTTCCAACTTCAAAAGGGAAGTATTACGAAAACAAAGATTTCGGACTGATTGATTCTGTCGCTCATCTGTTAGATGATGGTAAAATTAAAATTTATTGTCCCGATAGTATTGACGCAATGAGCTGGTATAATTATATCATAGAACCAGCAGATAGAGTTAAAACACACATGGCATATGAAAGGACAATTATAAATGACGTAATTGAGTTTGCTAAGTTCGAAACTGGATATAAGAAAGTTGGAGTTGCCGGTTGTAGTTTTGGTGGTTATCATGCAACAAATTTAGCATTTCGTCATCCGGATAAGGTAGGATATCTTTTTTCTATGGGTGGTGCATTCGATATCAAACAATTCATTTATGGTCATTATGATGATGATTGCTACTTCAATAACCCGCAAGACTATCTTCCAAATTTGAACGATCCTTGGTATTTAGAGCATATTAAAAAAATGGGGATTATTTTGGGAACCGGTGAATTTGATATTTGTTTAGATGAAAATAAGAGGCTTAGCGAAATCCTTCTTTCAAAAGAAATTAGTCATTGGCTTGATGTTAGGCCAAATACGGGGCATGATTGGAATTGGTGGAAAGAAATGTTTCCGGAATATTTAAGTAAGATCGGTTAAAAACATTTTCTTGATCTTGCTCGTGATCTTAATCTTCTAAATTGTATCTGTAAAAAGCGAGTAAGATTAAAAATATGATCATGGTAAAGATTGCATTTGCAAAATAAATTAATCACAAAAGGGAATGGATGAAAAAAATTGGAATTTTGTTTGGGCAGGAGAACACTTTTCCTCCGGCGTTTGTCGAGAGAGTCAATTCAAAAAAAGAATCCGGAATTATTGCTGAGTTAGCAAATGTTAATAAAGTTATTCAAGGGGAAGCGACCGATTATGCTGTTTTAATTGATAGAATCTCGCAAGATGTTCCTTTTTATAGAGCGTATCTTAAAAATGCAGCAATCAGCGGAACAGCCGTTTTAAATAATCCATTCTGGTGGAGTGCCGACGAAAAGTTTTTTAATAACGCACTTGCAGTAAAACTTGGCGTTCCGGTTCCAAAGACTGTTTTACTACCTTCCAAACAACACCCGGATGATACAAATGAAAGATCATTTCGCAATTTGGAATTTCCTTTAGACTGGGATGGAATATTTAAGCACATCGGTTTTCCGGCATTCTTTAAACCACATTCCGGTGGCGGTTGGAAGAATGTTTATAAGCTTGA
>JBAYTN010000133.1:0-7504 GCA_041675645.1 Melioribacteraceae bacterium | reverse complement strand
TTATCCTTCTATCTGTGTTCAGTACTTCAATGAGTGGTGTTTCTTGTCTTGTGGTCTTTACGGTAAGTTTTATCTCAGTTGTCTCAAAATTCGATGCCTCATATTTTACATCTTGTATTGCATCTATACATTTTGTTACTTCAGATGAAATGAATTCGATCTTCTCAATTTCTGACCCAATTTCAGATAAATGTTTTTTGAAGCTAATAATTGAAAACCTTTCAATGGACATTTTTCCCCCAAAATAGAGAGAGAAATATTTATTTAATTCACACTAGTTGGATACACACATCCCTAAGATTGGATTTCCCGTTTGCGGTACAGCAGTTATTAAGCTATCGCATATACACCCTCAAATCAATTAGTTTTCACTAATCCTTTTAATATATAATAATTTCCTTTTTAAAAATCACTACAAATATTCTCCTACATCTTTCACGTTTGACTTTTAACGTTTCCCGTCTTGATACTAAGGCACATAGGAACTAAGGTACTTTTGCTCTACGCACTCAGTTACTTACAGTCCTTTTCTTTTCAATAATTCTTTAAATTAAATCTGTAATAGGCTATTTTGAAGCAACAAATCTTGATACTTACTTTGAAGCTAAAAGAATCTGAGACCATTGAATTCAAGAAGTCCGTTGCGGAATTAAATGATTCCTTAAAATCAATTTCTGCCATTCTTAATAAACACCAAAAAGGTGAATTATACTTCGGTCTTAAGAATGACGGCGTTCCCGTTAAGAATTCTATTTCAGAAAAAACTTTACGCGATATTTCCCAATCTATTTCCAGCAAAATCGAACCAAGAATATATCCTACAATAGAAACAGCCGTTGTAAGCGGAATTGAAGTAATTAAAGTATCATTCGAAGGCAACCATATTCCTTACTCTGCTGAGGGTAGATACTTCATCCGTGTTGCCGATGAAGACAAACAACTCTCTGCTGCCGAGTTAAAGAAACTTGTTCTAACTAGTAAAAGCTACAAATGGGATTCCGCATTCAATCAATCGGCTTCACTAAAAGATATTGACACTAAAAAAGTAAAAGATTTCTGCCGCCGTGCGGAAATTGATTATACTAATCTAGAAGACGTTCTCGAATCACTGAATTTGTTCTCAAATAAAAAACTTACAAATGCTGCTGTTATTCTATTCTCGAAAAATCCTTTTAAGTATTATTTCAATGCCCGCTTGATGTGTGCAGTCTTTGCTGCAAATAATACTTCCTCTATTCTGGATCAGAAAGAATTCTCCGGCGACATCTTTACTCTCATAAAAGAAGCCGAACTCTATATTCTTAAAAACATTCACATCGGTATGGAAATAGAAGGACTCTACAGAAAAGATATTCCGGAAATCAATCAAGAAGCTTTACGCGAAGCTATTATCAATGCGTTTATTCATAGAGATTATCACGAACTTGATTTTGTTACAGTAAATGTATTCAAGAACCGTGTAGAAATCAGAAACCCCGGCGGACTGTTTGGCGGATTGCAAATTAAGGATATTCTTAAACGCCACATCTCCAAAAGAAGAAACGAACTAATTGCGGATATTCTTAGCCGCGCTCATTTTGTTGAACGCAAAGGAAGAGGAATTTCTTTAATCCTTGGTAAAGAACCAACAGCAACCTTCGAAGAAATTGCAGAGCTGTTTATTACAACCTTTCCACGCAATGTTGCTTTATTCTCTCAACAAAGTGAGGGTATAAATGAGGGTGTTCTTGAGGGTGTAAGTGAGGGTATTCCGGAAGAATTAAGCTCTATTCTAGTTCCTCTATATATCTTCATTAAAAAGAATCCCGGTTCACGAACTACTCAATTTATTACAGCTTTGGCAAAACCTAAAAAAACGATTGAACGTTGGTTGAAATTATTGAAAGAAAACAACTTCATTGAATATAAAGGCAACAATAGAACCGGTGGCTATTTCTCTAAATAAAAATTAACATATAATAGTAATTGTATGATATTTAACAAAAGTTGTTAGACGAAACAAAACTTTGAGAATGCATATAATCAGCAAATAAATAATTTTAAAAGAGTGCATATGCCTAGAAGTGGTGGGAGTTCTACAGATGCTGGTGTTATTTATGAATTATGGTATGCTACATCGCGTGTAGCTGATATTTATTTTAATCCTATTCTTGAAGTAACACCACAAGCGAAAACAAAGAAAAGTCTTTACGTAGGTGAAGATGGCAATGTTTACGAAAAAGATGAAATAGTACATTGCGATGATTTATTATGCAGAATTGGTAAAAAATACACTCATTACAATATCAAAACCTTATCCCCAAACGTCAGTGGTTATTGGACAACAAATGAGTTAATCAGAAATAAAATTATAGAACAATTCAAGAATTCCTTTGAATCCCCATTAAAACCCGATCTCGTTTTTGTGAGTCAAAATCCATGTAGAATATTTACAGAATTAATTAACCGAGCAAAAAATGCGAGCGATCAAACTTCTTTTACATCACAACTAGTTGGGCAATACCTAACTAATTGGAGTAGATTAAAAGATTATTTACAATTCAATGATTTACAATTACTAGATTTTTCGAAATACATTTCCACTGAATTGACTAACGATCATATGGGAATTCGAAATTCTATTGAGAAAATGTTTTATAACCAACTAAATGATCCTCTAAAAGCAGCATTATTAATCCATTCATTGGTTGAAGTAAAAGCCATCCGGAATTCTCCTATAACTTATAATGATTTAATTGAAGTTTTTAATAGAGGAAATATATTCCCTATATCTCAGAATTCATTAATCTCTATTAAGAGTACACTATTAACTGCCTCATCTGCTCTTTCTTCTTACAAAAACTATTTTCAAACGAAAAATAAATTACATCTTCATAGATCGGAAACGGATGATATCCTCAATTGGACTAAATCAGAATGCGATGAAATTGGGGATAACGTTATGGTGTTGGTTGGAGGAGCTGGTAGCGGAAAATCATCTATTCTGAAAGATGTCTTAATCCAATTACAAAAAGAAGAGTACTATGTCATCGGAATCAAATCCGATCAGTTTATTGTTGATACTAGAGAAAAACTTGAAAGTGAACTCTCCTTAAGCGAAACATTAGCTAATCTTCTGAATAAAGCTTCATTAAGCAAAAAAACCGTTTTAATCATCGATCAAATTGATGCACTATCACAATACTTATCTGTTAATCGGAACTCCTTGAAAGTATATTTGAATATGGTTCGCCAATTTCAAATGAACAAATCATTAAAAATTATTCTCTCTTGCCGTACCTTCGACCTTGATTATGATCCAACGCTTGCAGAATTGAAAAATTGCCCTAGAATTGTGGTTAAGGATTTGGATAAGGAACAAATCAACCAAACTTTGTCACTCTTTAACTTAAGTATTGAAAAACTGCCAATTCAACTTCAAGAATTAATAAAAATTCCACTCCACTTAAATATTTTTTGTAAGATCTATAATCCGGAAATTCATTTAGAAAGATTTGCTACTCTACAAGATTTGTATGAGGAGTTGTGGAACCAAAAATTTTCAGTTCATTCCAGTAACGGTGAAATTGAATTATTGTTTAAGATTTCCGAAAAGATGAGCTCAGATCAAGTTCTTTCAATTCCCAAATATCATTTTGATAAATTATATAAATCGGAATTAGCCGATTTAGCTCATGAAGGATTAATAGTCTTTGAAGGAAATAATATTCAATTCTTCCATCAAACGTTCTTCGATTATGTCTTTGCATGTTCCTTTGTTGCTCACGAAAAAGAACTCTTTTCTTACATCACCGGCAATCATCAAGGAATTTTTATTCGTTCAAGTATAATCCAAGTTCTGGAATACTATCGCTCTGTAGGTTATCCTAGCTATGCACAAGTAATTGAGAAACTTCTAACTTCCGACAATATTCGGTACCACATTAAACATCTGATTCTTTTTTGGTTTTCCAAAATTTCACAGCCAACTACGCTTGACGAAAAATTATTCAATAAGCTTATTCGAAGTAATGCGATCTATATGGAAAACTTCATTGAAATGCTTACTTCTAAAGGTTGGGTAAAGTATCTCATCAAAGAAAATATTTTTCTTGAAATTTTGACAGAACAAAATACCACTTTATACAATATACTTTCTTGGCGACTCCGCTGGGTTCTAATTGACCAGAATAATGATTTGTTTGAGTTTTTATGGCAACTCTGTATTTCTAAAGAGCATATAAATACTATTGCCAACATACTTATGGGATTAAAAAATTGGAATAATCCACTTTCTTTCAAAATTTTTGACAAACTAAAAATTCACTTTTACTCAATTGACCGGGAAAATCTAATTCTTTTCATTTTCTCTAATGCTATTAAAACTAATCCAATTTGGGTGCTTTCACATTACGCTGAATTAACTTCTAGTAGAATATCAGAGATTGATAAAATTGAGTATTTGGATAATAAACTGCTTCATTACCAAGATATTGAATTAATAAAAGAACTATATAAATTCATCCCAAATGAGACTGCAGCTTTTCTTCTTAAACTGTTTCTCCAACAAATAGATAAATCCAAAGAAGAATTGCATGAAGGTTATTATACAGCTCGCTCGTTCTGGGCGTATTACGATGATTCAATGCATAAACAAGATGATTGGATAACACTTGATTTACTTACAGAATACGGAATCAATTATCTCTCAAGTGATAAAAACAAATTCAATCTTTTTTTCGAAGATTGTTTAGAAACAAAATGCCTTACAATTATTGGGTTGTTTTTAACAATTTACAATGAAAATCCTAAAATATTTCGGAATGATATTTATAATATAATTATGAGAGAAAGTTATTTCCTCTCATATACACAAACAACTTTGTCTGAAATAAATACACATAAAGCTATTAATTTAATATATCCTATACTTTCAAAAAAAGAGCAAACTAAAATTAATACAATAATCCTTAACCACTTTCCCTCATGGGAAACTAGCAAAGAACATTTAGCCTATTTTAAATCACGCGATTATGGTTATTCACAATTCACTCTAATGAAATGTCTCAATGAGAAAGATATTAAAGGAACAATCCTCTGGAAACGGTTTCAAGAACTTAATCGCAGATTCAACTTTTCAATTAATGTTTTCGAGAGTCGTCGTGGAATAAAAGGTGGCTTTATTGGCTCTCCTCTTCCAAAAAGAGCTTATGAAAAAATGTCTTTTCTGCAATGGCTTTCCTCGTTTAAATCATATAATGAAAAACCGGTCCGTGAGAAAGATGTCCTTTCCGGTGGTCTAAGTCAACACGCTTCAGAATTCCGAGAATGTGTTAAGAATGATCCTGATAAATATTACGATTTCCTTTATTCGCTCGATAAAGAAAATGTACCAATACGGTATATATCGGAAGGTATTTATGGATTAAAGGAAGCTAAGTATGATATGAAAAAACTAAAGCGCATTGTGAAAAAATATGCTCTTAAATATAAAGCAACAGAGTTTCGACGCTCAATACTTTTTTCGATTGATACCCTAGTGATAGCTGAAGTTGTGGATTCGCAAATTATTAAGATTCTTGAGGCTTATATCGAAAATGATCAAGAAGCAGAATCGAAATCAAAAGACGCTTTTTCAGTAGGTATCAATACGGTTAAAGGCGAAGCAATAAGAAATCTAACACTTATCGGGAGAATTCCTAAATATTTTAATAAAGTCTTTCCATTATTATTAAAATACTCTCGCCATCCCTCTGTTTCATTTCGTGCTTGTATGATTCATGAATTAGTTTATTTAATAAGAGTCGACAAAAAGAAAGTTTTAGAACTATTTTTAGAACTGGTAAAAGATAGAAATGAAGATGTATCTGTAAACGGGCTAAGATGTTCTCAGTATTTGATGAAAGAATTTTTCCCTCTTATGTTACCCTATATTGAAATAGTGAGTAACACAAAACTAGAGAATGGAAATTATAATCCTCAGCATGGGCTGGCTCAAATCCTACTGGTTTCTATAATGGAAAAAGTAAAAGGAAGTAAAGAAGTTTTTGAAAACCTTATTTCCACAAATGATTTAGCAATAGCCGGTGCAGTAAACTGCGCCATCCGTCACTTAAAATATACAGATGAGTTTGTAAAGGTTACTAGTCATGATATTTATCTTCGATTTCTAAATAGTGAGAATGATAAAATTTATCAAGAATATGAAATGGGGTTTAATGAATTTACACCCGAAATATTCTTAGATGTATTCCCTTTGCTAAAAGCTTTTTCATCTTCAAAAGTATCTCTGCGAGCAGCAAATCGACTTTATGATTATTTAGAGAAAGTTATACTTCTGCACCCGGTAGAGTGCTTGGAATTATTACAAAACTTTTCATTAATGGAATTTCCGGACAATCAGCACAATGCTATCAGATCAACTCCAATCAAACTACTTGTTCAAGCATATAATAATATTAGGAAATATGAAAAGGACAGCCAATTATTAGAAACAGCAATGGATACATTTGACAAAATGCTTTCCCACCCCTTTTATAAAGCATTTGCAGTTGATGTTCTGAAATCAGTAGATAATAATTGAGTAATCGAGATCATATTTGTCTATTAAAAACATATTTCTAAATACACATGTATTGTTCTTACTTATTGTTTCCAGTACTTTTTCTTTCTGTTGCACCTTTCCCATTTATCGTTTTACGTCTTCCGGATTTTCTCAACAATCTTCTCTCCAGTCCTTCCAACCATATAGCCGCCAAGTCCAATTTGTAATAATAGCCACGCCTCATTACTCAATCTAAACTTTAATAAGCCAAAAGAATCACATACAACTAGAATCAAAAAAGTAAGCATTGTAATCGGCCGCCAATTACGTTGCAGCCAGCTTTGTCCTTTCGCTTCAGCCTCAACAATTCGTCCTTGAGAATCAAGAAGTTTTGCTTCATATTCTAAAGCTTTACCAAGAAACTCATTCTCAATTTTTGTCAATTCATTTTTAAGCTTTCCTCTTTCATCATCAGAAGTTGAAAGATTATCAATCAAATCAGTAATCGGTTCTACAATCCCACCTAAAAAATCTAACACTCCCATAAATCCTCCTCTTCTAAATTACTTAGGCACTAAGGCACTTTATTAGATTTTATTCGCTTTTAGCTGATGGCTGTGAGCCTGTGCTGAGCCTCTGCTCTGAGTTTAACGAAGAGGAAGCCGAAGCACTTACAGCCGATAGCCTTACTCCGTAAATCTCTCGAATAATATTCTTCTCAACCTCATTCAACTTCGAATGCAATTCCTCAAACCTAGAAATGTAATTCTTCTCGATAGATGAAGACTTCTTTTTCTCATCCTCCAAATCTTTCTCAATTCTTTTAATCCTTGACCAGAATAAAAAGTTGACCAAGCTAACCAAACCTCCCAAAATCCAAAGCATTATATTTTCACTCATGGTTCACCTTTAATAAAATAGCTTGGTCATCCTGAGCTTGTCGAAGGATCACCATTCTTAAAAGCCCTCCAATTATCCAGA
>JBAYTN010000132.1:0-7527 GCA_041675645.1 Melioribacteraceae bacterium | reverse complement strand
TACTGCAAATACCCTACGCTTATTATACCAACCTGTCAAGCCTATTTATCTTCAAAATATGGCTTATTCCAATCGTTTTTGTTAATATCTTTACATGCCGGAATTACCAGAAGTTCATACAACAGTTGAAGGACTAAAGAAAACCGTAAAAGGTAAAAAAATAAAAGCGGTTTGGACCGACTATAATTCTCCATTTCATAAAGGTAAGGAAAATATTAAGAATCCAAAATACTTTGCGAAATTTGCGGAAAAAATAATTGGCCAAAAAATTACAGATATAGACCGTAAAGGCAAACATATTTTGATAAGGCTCGGAAATGAATCTACAATTGTCGCTCATATGAAAATGACCGGACATTTCCTTTACGGCAAATACGAACACAACAAAAGGAAAAACAGCTGGAGTGCGCTGTCCCCCGCCCCGCTCAAAGACCCATTTAGTCGTTTTGTGCATTTTCTTATTACCCTAAATGACAATAGTCATTTAGCTTTTTCTGATATGAGAAAGTTTGCTCATATCAGGTTAGTAGATAAAAATGAAAAACTTTCTGATATAGAAGCTCTCGGAAAAGATGCTCTATTTGATATGCATACTTGGCAAAAAATTAAATCTGCAGTTAATTGCAAACCATTTCATGGAATTAAAACAGATTTGCTCGATCAAGAAAGAATTGCTGGTATAGGAAATATTTATTCTGATGAAATATTGTGGGAAGCCGGAGTAATGCCAGAACGCAAAACAAATACTGTCACAGATATTGAATGGAGGAAAATTCACAAAGCGACAAAAGCAATTCTAAAGAAATCTATAGAAGTTGGAGGCGATTCGATGTCTGACTACAGAAACATACACGGCGAACGTGGTGGCTTTCAGAATTGTCACAAAGCATATCGCCAGACAGGCAAAAAGTGTTCAAAAAAGAATTGTGGAGGTATAATAAACAGGATCGTCGTTGGCGGAAGAAGTACACACTATTGCAATAAACATCAAATATGAAAGATAACAGTGGATTCTTTATTGTATTGATGATTGCCCTTATGATTGGGGTATTTTTTAGTGTAGATTTAGATACAACAAAAAATACTACGGGCAACGGAACCTCGATTAGCAACGGTGATGATACAAAATTAACTCCAGAAGAAATTGAAGAAAAAATAAAAGATGCAGAAGATAAGGTTGCCGAATTAAACAAAGCAATAGCAGAAGCAGAGCTCGCAAAAACAAGATCTCCCTATTTTGAAAAAATTGAAATATCTGATCTCGATACATCCGATAATGGAGACGTGGTGGATGAATATATTACTCTCAGTTCAGATTATGATCTTGAAAGTAAAATAAATATCACGGGCTGGAAACTTCGAAGCAGGCTAACAGGAACAACAGCCACGGTCCCCGCAGGAACTAATCTATATTTACCGAATGGACAATCCCAAGTGAGAAATATAGAAATCGGAGCCGACCAAGAAATCTACGTCGCGAGTGCAATTTCCCCAATAACAGAGTCGTTTCGATTAAATATTTGCAGTGGGTACCATACTCAATTTTATGATTTTGTTCCATATGTATCGAGATCTTGTCCAGATCCAATCGATGACGCTCCTAATTATTCATACAGCCAAGAAAATCAAGCTTGTTTAGATTTTATCGAAGACATGGATAGTTGCCGAACACAAACTGAAAGCCTACCGAACTTCAGCAGTTCTTGTACGGAATATATTAATTTGAAAGTGAACTACCCTTCTTGTGTAGATTTTCACAAAAACGATAAAGATTTTTATAAAGATGAATGGAGAGTTTATCTTGGCAAACCATCTCCTATCTGGAGAAACAGTCGTGAGATAATAGATTTACTCGACCAAGACGGAAAAATTGTAGATACCTACGAAGACTAATTATCAAAGAGTCTGTATAGAAGTATGCCGGTTGCAACAGAAACATTAAGAGATTCTTTTTCTCCATTCATTGGTATTTCTAAAATGTAATCGCATAGTGAAAGATTTTTTTCTGAAACCCCTAAAACTTCACTGCCTACTATTACCGCTGTCTTTTCTTTTGGTTTATATTTTTTATAATCTAAACTTTTAGGATTCTGCTCCAGAGCTATAATGTCGAAACCTTCTTTCTTTAGGTTTTTTATTTTTGTATTTATATTTTTTACTTGTTCCCAAGGAATTGTTTTCTCTGCTCCTAATGCTGTTTTTTTCAAATCTCCCCTCTCCCTTCCGAATCTATCTATGGGGGCTGGAGTGTAACCGGAAATAATTATTTTTGAAACACCAATCGCATCCGCTGTACGAAAAATAGCACCAACATTTTCAACGCTTCTAATGTCGTGAAGGATTAGGATTATCTTTCTGGTTTTCATAAACCCAATACTAATCATTTTTCATAATAGGACAACTGTTTGTCGTATCGGTCGCCAATAGAGTAAAAGTAAAATGACTTGTCGTTTCTTTAACAGAAGTATCGTTCATTAAATTTGCTGAATTTGTATGTATCACTAAATTAGGATTCCAAAATCCTAATTCCTTTGCTGTCTGTTCTAAAATCCACAAACACAAAGGGCAATCGCTTTGTTCTGGATTTTTTAGAGTCAGAATCTCCTGACTGTTTCCTGAACAGAATGAATTTTGTGTTTTTACATCTATCTGATCGGATTCTTTTAATGGTAAGTAATGCGAAAAATCGCTACTTATCACAAGACCGACCCCGTTTTTTGAAAGTAAAGTTTTTAATAGTTTTAGTATCTTGGTCCGGTCTTGCTCTGACCCAGTTCCATTTTGAGAAACTACAATCGGTACGATTTTGGCATTAGGAATGTAATGTTTAATAAAAGGAACGATTGTATATATTCCATGTTCATTACTAAACAATTCTGAACTTTCTACAACATCTTCAGATTTTTTAAGTTCTTCGACGTCTTGTTTGGATATTGTTGTTTTTCCAAAGAAACTCTCAAAATTACCATCTGTGGTACACAACATTTTTTGGCAACGAAAGAAATGGTCAGGGGAAATAATAACTACCCGATTCAGTGAAGACGACGCCATTGCCTTTATTCCAAGTGCAATTGATTTTGAAGCAACCAAGTGATGCGGAACGACAACCGCCTTTACAATGCCGTCGTCTTTTTTGGGGTAATCTTTATCGGCATTAACTATTCCATCAAGCACTGCCAAATCTAAAGCGCTACCAGACGCAAGGTATGTAGTATTTTGAGCTGGTAAATCTCTTTTATTGTAAGCAAATAGACTAATTGCTCCAACTATTGCAATGGCAATAAAACCAAAAGCTATTTGTTTCCTAGAAGGTCTTGAAACCATTTGTTAATATCTGGCCAAACATTCTTTGGCTTGTAAGTGATTAGATAATTACTGCCTGAATCTGAATAGAAATTATCTTGCCATACTTCGTCAGTTAATCGCACGTCGCTAATTGTCTCGTATTGAGAATAAGTAAGTCCAATAGTTAGTCTAGGGCCATTAGCATCTTTCACTGCAACAAAGATTATTCGTGGTACTCCAGTTCCCTCTTCGAGAATCATACCGTCTGCATCTGTGTGAATATCTGCAACCAGACCTGCTCGCTTGTCTTTAATTTCTATAATCGGACCTTCAGTCGGAACAGGTAAAGCATCAATCATCTGCTGAGGTAAAGCAGTTCGTAATTCTTCCCATCTACTTGCTATTGAGTATAGATATTTTGTATCAGTTCTCTTTACTGCGGAATCTGGAGAAATAAAATATTCAACACAATCTTTTTGATCGTCACTTGAGAATCTGGTTTTTGATATAGTTAGTTCTTCGATTGTGTTGTTTTCTAGTTCCATCTTTGTGTATTCCCGAACGGTATTTAGAAGCTCGATGTATTTTTCTAACTGTGGTGCGTTTTCCAATTCAAATCCTCGTGCTTTATATTCAGCTGAAAGTCTTTGAGCTGCATAATATAGACGATCATAGGCTTCTGCCTGTGGTTCAACATATCCTTTTGCTGGTTCTGGAACCTTTCTAAGATCGCAAGAGTCACTACCACCGGCACCTAATTCTGCAAAAGATTGTTTAGCATAAAGTAATGATGTGTGACGAAGTTCCGTCCAGAAACCAGAACCAGTGAGAAGCGTCTTTGCTTCCCAAAGTGGTGACTGCATAAATTGTGGTAATTCATTGCGATTTTCATCTAACCAAGTAAACAAACCGGACACAGTCCATAGTGAACTTGTGTATAAATTACTTTTCCAATAATTATCACTCCACCCGTTGGCTTCTGATTCTAATTCGGCCAGCCTAGTATCAATGGCTTTCTTGTTTTCATTATAGAAAGGTAAATCGGATAGCCGTGTTGTTGCATATGGTGATCCTAATATAGACATTATCTCCAAAGAAGAGGCTCTGCTAGGCAATCTCAATCCATTCACTTCTGGGGCTTCGTCTCCTTGTGTGAGCTTACTTGTCCAATATGAATCAGGAATGAACTTTTGGCTCATAAAACGCATACCTCTCAAGGCAAGTAATTCATCATCGACAGTAACACCAGCAGTGGGGTCTATGTTAACTGGCATTGCTTTAATTTTTGCGTCTGGTTTCCTTTTGTTTAAAAAGTCACCTAATTTTTTTTGATCTCGGACACTGTCTTTTCCTAATTCTTTAACGGTAGCGGAGTAGTCACTTACATCCAAATCATCACTCTCCCCCACAATAAAGGCTATCAACGAAGAAAATGATTTGAATTGTTTTTCAACTTCTGAATTATCTTGTATTAACTGACCAATGCCTACAGCATAGTTAGTCAAATCTTTACTACTTAAAAGAAATGGAATTTGTTGATACCACTGGACCGCTCGAAAATATTGCCTTCGAAGAGAACTGCTTGTGTATGTTCCTCTTGGTTTGAAAAGTGTAAACGGAATTTTAACTTGAATTTTTGGAGGTAAAGCATTGAATTCTGATTCAAAAATTGTTGGAATTCCGCGAGACTCACTGGCATCAAATGATTTTTTTAGATCTGTAAGAACTACGTTTTCACTTTCATTGTCTAACTTAAGAGTTTTTACAAAACTTGAAATATTCTCAAAACTATCAGCGTCTTTATCTTTCATTTTGTATTCGGCCTGTACAGCGTCAACACTTACGCCCTGTTTAGGATAATCAGATTCCCAATAATCTTTAGCTGTGATGGGTCTTGCTGATGTTGAAAGTAAAGCAAAAGGAATAGCAAAATAATTTCGTACTTTTTTCCATTGATTACGTTCGTCGTCAGAATTAGCTTGTTTAAGTTTTTCTGAAGACTGTTCGTACATCATTTTAGTCATCAATAGAGTCTGATCATATAAATATCTGTTTTCAGTTTCCTTTAGTAAATCCGCTGAAAGGATAGAAAAGAGGTTCATCATCGAGTCGGACGAAATAAAGACAGCGTTAGCTTGGGTTCTTTCTTTGTAATCAGTGTCGCCAGCAATTATTCTATACAAAGCAGTAAATTCTCTAACATTATCACCAACACGAAGACCTCCATTAAGTAAATTAGTGTCGAGTAGGTTTTTTATGATGAATTTATTTTGCTCTAATTTAGCAAGTTCGTCAGGGGTAAATTTAAAACCATATGTCTTCTCCATATCAGGAATGTTTTTGATTTCAGAGAGAGAGAATTTTTGCGAGATTTTGGAATCAATATCTATTTCCTGCCTAACGAATGGTACGTCTAATAAAGCAGGCTGAAACACAACTGGTGAATTAGAGCTTGATGTATTAATTGTTTTCTTTTGTGCGGGTTTAAATACAGAGAAAAAAGTTACAACCAGTGCCAAAACAATTAAGACGACAATGATAATCAAAACTTTTTTGCTTTTGTTTTGTGGTTCCAGTGACACTTGAGGAGGTTGTTCATTTATTGGAGAATCCATAATATATTTTAAAATAATTTTTAATACTCGCTTTATTGTAGCATGTTTTGTGTTTCTATATGGTGTTCATTTCCAAACGTAACGAATTTACATAGGTTAGTCCTATGACATAGGACTAACCTATGGAAGAATAGATGTGGCAAATTTTTTATATAGAGAGCTCTAGGGTTTCTTACAAATAAACGCTGACTCGTGTCCTAAATTAGAATGAAATTTAGTAAAAAAGAAAAAAGTAATACTTGTGTAAGTGTAATGATCAACAATATTAAATCCAACCTCGGTTAATAAATCGAGTAAGGTTTTGTGTTTATGTAGTATTTTTGAATTAATCCGAACGCATTTCGCCGCCTGCGGTGGCCAGGAATTCCCCCGTAAAAATTCGGAAAGGTGGCAGTGCCGTACCGCTGACAATTTCAAGTTTTTCTTAGGCGGTATTCTGGATTAAAACTTTGGCGGTTGAACAATGAAGGGGTTAAAGTTGGTATCTCGGTCGTAGTAATCTTCGTCTTCAAGGTTCTTCAATTTACGAATCACATAATAAGTCCACGGAGTAAGGACGACTTCAACCGCAACTTTTATGAGCCAGCCGGAAATAATAGATGCGAACAATAAATTATTTGGTAATACTGCGTACAATGCAATCATGTAAAACAAAACGGTATTTACAAATTCACCGACAACTGTCGAGCCGATCGTTCGCGTCCAAA
This sequence comes from Melioribacteraceae bacterium, assembly GCA_041675645.1. Lineage (GTDB taxonomy): Bacteria > Bacteroidota > Ignavibacteria > Ignavibacteriales > Melioribacteraceae > Stygiobacter. The sequence goes on along the minus strand of JBAYTN010000132.1, from coordinate 920 downwards.
GATATTTTCCGTTCGTCCACACTTTCATTTTTGCTAAAACAAAATCGTTTAGCATACCGCCTACCCATACCGCTATCCAGCCGCCAAGTAGAATCCGTGGCACAGAACCAAGCACGCGGGCATAAGCGTCATTTGCGTCAAAGCCCGTTGCTGGTGGCAGATAGACGACGAGAGAGTATAACAAACCCGCTATGACCGAACTAAAGAATACAGTCCAAACAACACTTCGAGCACGGGCATATCCATACACTTCGGTAAGTATGTCAGCAAAAATATATGTGAATGGAAAAAATAAAACAGTCACCGAAACAGGATTCCCAAAAAATGAAATGATCTTGCCCGCGCTTACATCGGAAACGAGTTGGAAAGTTATATATGCGACAAGGATAAGGCCCAGATATTTATATTGTTTCATAAAATTATTTTATGATTAAAGAATTTTCTTGCAAAAAAGACTAATTCAATTATACTGTGCAAAAATGAAAAGTCAAAAAGTTTTTAATGTGGTCATAACATTTTAGCAGGATATCGGTCATTACATGACCAGTATCCCGATTGGTTTTTTGTCACGTCCTAAACGGACTTACAAAAAAGCTCAATCGGGCTTCGATTCCCTGCCTGCCGGCAAGGCAGGCTGCACGCAAGCTACCACAAGGGCACTTCTTGTTTGATAAATCAAACAATGTCGCCCCCCGGACTTGCTTGGGCGCACAAAAAGAAAAAACCTTTCGTTTGTGGTCACAACTTTTGTTTTTCGTGAACTTAATTATCGTATAGCAGGATATCGACCGTTACACGGTCAACTATGAACCCCTCTTTACCCACCAATCAACAAGAGTTTAAGGACATATTAACATATTCTCCAATTTTTTCTTCCTCTTCACACACTACGAATATCACATCCTCGTCCGGTAGAGGTT
>JBAYTN010000131.1:0-7869 GCA_041675645.1 Melioribacteraceae bacterium | reverse complement strand
CATCCGCAGAAGTAACAAAGAGTGTCGCAAAACGGCAAATGATAATAAAGTGAAAGATCCGGCGCGCTAACTTGGTTGTTAGTACGAATAATCTCATCAAGATATTTTTCTGAAGAAAATTCTTCTGTAAAATGAGGCGCGGTGGGATAGCTCGTGTAACGAGGTCCCGGCCGATCATATTTTTTGATCAAGTCAATATTTATTTCAAACATACCTTCCTCTTTCTACCGCAGAGTCGCAAAGACGCAAAGTTTAGAAATTCAAAACCTTCCGCCTAAAACCATCTACAAGTTTTGGAACATTAAAATTTATTAAGAAACCCAACTTCTTCTCTGCCAATTTCATGTAAGTTAACAACTGCGCATCATGCACTGGCAATAATACTTCAACAGCTTTTAATTCGAGTATTATTTCATGTTCAACCAATAAATCAATGCGGAAATCAGCATCAAGCGTTTCACCTCTGAATACAACTGGTAAAACAACTTGTCTTTCAACAAACAAATTTCGTGTACGTAACTCTTTATATAAACATACTTCGTAAACACTTTCTAACAATCCATGACCTAATTCCTTATGAACACTTATCGATGAATCTAATATTACAGAACTAATCCTATTCAAATGCTCATTAGTCATCTTTGCGTCTCCGCGCCTTAGCGGTGGTATTTTAAGCTTTCTTCCTTTACTACATCAACTAAAAACTTCGCATTTGCCGGTGATATATCGGGCAAAATTCCATGACCTAGATTGAAAATATGTCCTTTATGTTTACCGAAAGATTTTAATACTTTAATAGCTTCTTTTCTAATCTTATCCTCAGTTCCGTATAATACAGTTGGATCTAAGTTACCTTGCAAAGCTACTTTTTTGCCAATCTTACTTCTAACTTTACCAATATCCATTGTCCAATCAAGACCAATAACATCAGCGCCGGAGTCGGCAAGTTTGTTAAGTTTATAATGAACGCCTTTTGCGAAAAGAATGACCGGTTCATCCTTACGTTTAATCTGAGAAATTATTTTCTCCATATAACGTAGAGAATATTCTTCAAAATCATTTGGAGAAAGAATACCTCCCCACGTATCAAATATTTGGACCGCATCAGCGCCAGCTTCAATTTTGGCTGAAAGATACTCAGCAACCGCATCTGCAATTTTATCGAGCAGTTTATGAGCGGCCTCGGGCTGGTTATAAATAAACTTTTTGATTTCAGAAAAATTCTTTGAACCGCCACCTTCTACCATATAAGTCATAAGTGTCCAAGGTGAACCTGCAAAGCCTATTAAAGGAACACGCCCATTTAATTCTCTTTTAGTCATTGAAACAGCATCGAGAACATATTTGAGATCTTTTGTTGGGTCAATTGTTTTCAGTTTATCTACATCGGCGGCTTTACGAATCGGATCATAAAGTTTTGGGCCTTTACTCTCAATCATTTCCAAATGCATTCCCATCGCTTCGGGAATAACAAGAATATCTGAAAAAATTATAGCCGCATCAACACCAATTAGATCTACCGGCTGTATTGTAACTTCGGAAGCGAGTTCCGGAGTTTTGCACATTGTTATAAAATCAGATTTCTCACGTACAGCTCTATATTCTGGCAAGTATCTTCCCGCTTGGCGCATTATCCAAATTGGAGTGCGCTCAACAGATTTTTTTTTGCAAGCTCTCAGAAACAAATCATTTTTAAGTTTTGTCAATTTTCCTCCGCTTACGCGATGTTTTTTGTTACACTAAAATATTTATTTATTGCCTTTTCAACTCCTCGTAAAGAAAAGAGTTCCGGCACTATGTTTACATTAATTCCAAAGTTTCTAATTGCTGCTTCTGTTGTTGTACCGATAGTGCAAATAACAGCACCACTAAAGTATAGGGCTGCATTATCAATTTTGAGCAGACTTAAATAATTCCTAAAAGAAGATGGACTTGTGAAAACAAAAACATCCGGACGTTTAGTTTTAATTTGCTCAAACTCATATTTCAAATCAGCTAAATCATTTTCAGCTACATCATATACAGCAACTGAAACCACTTCGGCACCAAGTTCTGTAAGTCCGGCGTTTAGTTCTCTGCGCGATAGTGAACTTCCCGGAATTAGAACTTTTCTGCAAGCCAAATCTATTTTTGAAAACTCTTTTATTAATCCGGCAGCACTGAACTCATTAGGAATTATATCTACTTTAATATTTTTATCGCCGCAGCGTTCAGCTGTTTCTGTTCCAACACACGCCACTCTGATTTTATCAAGATTTATATCTTTAGCCGCTTCATGAAATGCTTCTACTGCATTAGAAGATGTGAATACCAGCCAATCAAACTTATTTATCTCTGCTAAACTTTCGTTTAATTCGGGAGAATCTTTAACCGGCTGAATTTTAATTGTCGGGAAAAATAAAATCCGGACACCTTCTGAAAGAAGAGAGGCAAAATGCTTTTCGGCTTCTTTCTTCCCTTTCGTAACAAGAATAGTTTTATCAAACATCTATTTTGTTTTTCTAGCTGTTGAATAAACTTCTTTAAGAATTGCAGAAGCGCCGGCTTTTAACAAATCCTTGGCAAGTTTAACACCAAGTTTTTCGGGATTACTCTTAGCTCCGCGCATCTTTTTGCGAAAAGTAACAAAGCCATCAACAGAACCAACAATCGCTTCGAGGTACAATCCGTTAGATTTCATTTCTGCGAATGCACCAATTGGAACTTGACATCCGCCTTCAAGACTTTTAAGTAAGGAACGCTCAGCTAAAACGGCGAGATAAGTTTCCTTATGGTGAATAGATTGAATTGTCTTCTCCGCAAAAATGTTGTCTTCACGGATTTCAATTCCTAATGCGCCTTGTCCTACAGCGGGAAGTAAATCATTTTTATCAATTATTGATGAGATATACTTATTCAGTTTTAATCTCTCAACGCCGGCACGGGCAAGAATTATTGCGTCCCAGTTAGATTCCAAAAACTTTTTAATTCTAGTTGGTACATTTCCGCGTAACTCTTCAATTTTTATATCCGGGCGAAGATGAAGCAGCTGCGATCTTCTTCTCAATGAACCGGTTGCAATAACAGCACCTTCACGTAAGTTTTTAATCTTTGTCCCTTTCTTCCTAGCAATCAAAACGTCTTCAACCGGATGACGTTTTGTAACAGCCGCAAGTTTTAATCCTTTTGGAATTTCGGTCTGCAAATCTTTTAGGCTGTGAACAGCAATATCAATCGCCCCATTCAGCAGTTCGTTTTCAAGTTCTTTAGTAAATAAACCTTTATCTCCAATCTTGGAAAGAGCGACATCAAGAATCTTATCTCCTTTCGTGTTGATAATCTTGATTTCAACGGAAAGATTTTTGTTTTTCTTCTCAAGTTCTTTCTTGATGAATTTTGCTTGCCAAAGAGCTAACTCGCTGCCGCGCGAACCAATTACCAATTTATTTTTCTTCAACTTTTTCCTCTGCAATTTTCTTTTCGCCATTCAAAGTTTTACCATTGCCGTTTTTATCAGCAAGGTTAAAAAGCTCTTTCAGTATTACTGTATTGTTTGTTACTTCTTTAATATTCGATCCAGTCTCAGCATACTCTCGCAATTTAACGGTAGGATTATGCAAAAGTCTTCCAATCATTCTGCGAGTCATATCATCAACTTTAGCAAAGTCATCATCGCTAAGCTTGTGCTTAATTTTTTCCAATTCATCACTGCGAATTTCTTCAAAAAAAGAACGCATTGTTTTTATTGTAGGCACAACATCTAGCGAATTATACCAGCCAAAAAAGCCGACCATCTCTTCCATAATTATTTTATTCACTGAAGGAAGCTCGTCTTTACGTTTCTGCAGATTCTGATCAACAATAATTTTTAGCGAATCCATGTCATGGTAGAAAACGTTGTCAATCTTTCTTACTTCGGGATCAATATCGCGAGGGACGGCAATATCCATCATTACTATCGGCGATCCTCTACGTTTCTTCATCGCGTTCTGCACATCTTTAAGTGTTACTACATAATCAGCAGAGCTTGTAGCGCTGATAATAATATCATAATTGTGAAGCTGTTCATTTAAGAATTGAAACGGGACAATTTCACCATGAACTTTTTCGGCAAGTTTTTCCGCGCGTTCAATTGTTCTGTTGGAAATTGCAATTTTACCAACACCTTTATCACGAAGATGTACAGCTGCAAGTTCTCCGGTTTCTCCGGCCCCAATTACGAGTGCCGATTTTTTATCCAGACTCGAAAAAATCTTTTCTACAACTTGAACTGCGGCGTAGCTGACAGTAACCGCACCTTCACCAATAGTTGTTTCTTTAATTGAGCGCTTGCCAACCTTAGTCGCAGTATCAAATATTCTTCTTAAAACTGGGCCGGTAAACTCCAAATCGTCACTAATTTCAAATGAATCTTTCACTTGACCAAGAATCTGGCTATCGCCGATAATCAAGGAATCGATACCCGCAGCAACAGAAAAGATATGTTTAACTGCTCCACATGAAAAGTACTTTGAAAAGTGTTCCGGTTTTATTCCTAGTTTTGGTTTGAAATCGATTAGCGATTGAATTATAGGTGTTGAATCCAGACTTGGAACTTGAGGAAAGCCGAATATCTCTGTACGGTTGCAAGTTGATATTACAACTCCATCTGAAAGAAGTGATTCTCTTAACAAAGGAATAAATTCAACTATCTCTTCACGAGAAAGGTGAACTGCTTCGCGAAGTTCCAGTGGCGAAGTCTTATGATTAATTGAAATGCCTATTAGATTCATTTTGTTACTTTCAATAGAACGAATGGAACGTTTTAGCCAGCGAATTCGTGATGATCAAAGACATAATGGCAAATAAAAATCCAATTAATGAAAACATAATTACTTTTTTTCCGTAAAGGTTGCCGAAGAGCTTTAAAGTAATTCCAATACCATATGCAATCCAGACCAATAATGTTCCAATCAGTTTTGGATCGGCATAACTGAAATTCGGGAAAGCGGCCGGAAGCCAGATTATTCCAATTATAATTGCGATTGTTAAGAGAATAAATCCAATTACCATGGAATAGAAACTGAGCTTTTCAAGAATTTCTAGACTTGGGAGTCTGTCGAAAACTATACCGAACTTGTTAGCTTTGAGGTTTTTGTAAAGAAGCATAAAAAGTAAACCATATACTGCGGAAATTGTAATTCCAGAGTAGCCAAACATCGCGTTAATTACATGAAGTCCGAGCAATCTGTTCCTTAATACTTCCGGAACTATATAAGTATGTTCTATACTGATTGAAGAAATGAGCTGAAATATCAAAGAAAAGAAAATAATAAAAGCTCCCGTTCCCCTTATATCCGTAAGCAGTTCCAAAAGGAAATAAGAAAAGGCTATACAGCATGCAATTATCGAAAATATCTCGAACTTGTTTGTAATTGGCGGGTGATTGTATTCTATCATTCTAGCAATAAGATAGAATGTATGGAAAAAGAGAGTTACAAATAGAATAACCCGTTTGGAGTTGTTGGCCGACTTCTTTTCGTTGAAAAAATCAAATACATAGATACCAAACGCTCCCGCGTATAAAATGGGCAATAACGCGTTAAGTACTTTTATTGAATCGAGCATATTTATAGTATTCTAATTAATAGGTATTCCGCATAATTAATTGCGGATTTTGTGGTGCAAAATTATGAATATCTGGCTTGAAATCCTCTATAACCAAAAATTATTGCCGCGTTGTTTCAAGTCTTAAAGAAGTCTATTTAATGAATGCTTTTTACAAGGGAAAGGGCAACTATTCTAGTCCGAAAGTTGCCCATACTTTTAGTCCAAATTTACTTTTACTTTAATTTTTGTGATAAACATTAGAATCATAAGTCCAACGGCAGCAGAAAGTGCAGATGCAACGATGATACTGATCTTGCTACTTGTAATTATGTCGTTATCCACAAAGGCTAGATTTGTAATAAAAATTGACATGGTAAATCCGATACCAGCCAATGTGGAAGCGCCATAGATTAGTTTCCAATTAATTCCCGTTGGCAGTTGGCTAACTCCAACAAATACAGCAATAGCTGAAAAGAGTAAAATTCCTATCGGCTTACCAAGAAATAAACCAAGAATTATACCCAATGAATTATCTGCTGTAAGACTTCCGAGTATACTATCTGGTAAAATTATTGCCGTGTTTGCTAAAGCAAAAAGTGGAAGAATTATAAACGCCACCGGTTTATGAAGTCTTTCTTGCAATACATATGAAATATTGTGAGAATTTTCTTTTCTGAAAGGTATTGCGAAAGCTAGAAGTACACCGGAAATAGTTGCATGTACACCCGACTTCAGCATCAGATACCACATTACTACTCCCAGTATAAGATATGGCGTAAGTTTGTTAACTCCGGAACGATTCATAATTAATAATATTCCAAATACGGCAAGTGAAGAGAATAAATAAATAATAGATAGATCATTCGTATAAAAAAGAGCGATGATAATAATTGCTCCAAGATCATCAATTATTGCAAGTGCGGTTAGAAATATTTTTAACGCAAGAGGGACTTTGTTGCCAAGCAAAGATAGTATACCTAAAGCAAATGCGATATCGGTTGCCATTGGTATTCCAAAACCACTTTGCGTACTGGTTCCACTGTTAAAACCAAAGTGAATTGCAGCCGGTACAATCATTCCACCAAGAGCCGCAATTATTGGCAAGCTTGCTTTTCTTAGTGTTGATAATTCCCCAACATATATTTCTCTTTCGATCTCCAAACCGACCAATAAAAAGAAAATTACCATCAAACCGTCATTTATCCAGTGCTCTAGACTGTATTTAAGTTGAACCTCGAAAAAAGATAAGTCTATGTAGCTCTTCCACATCTTAATATATTCGCTTCCGGTTGAACTGTTAGCAATAAGCATTGAAATAACAGTTAACACTATTAGTACATATCCGGATGATTTTTCGCTTTCAACAAATTCTTTAAACAAATCAAGCTGTTTATTCCTAAACTTCGATAATCCTCTTTTTATTCTGCCGCTCATATTTTCTCCAAAACAATTTCAAATTATCATTAAAGGTATTTGTCTCTCTTATAAATATATTCAACCAGCCACTTTTCTTCTACCAATTTCAAAATCAAATGCCCTTTACCGTTCTTTTTCTCGTCGCTGTAAATTTTACTAAAAGAACAGTCTGCAATTTGCTCTAACTGATTTACGCTACAGCTATCAACAAGATATTTGCAATTTTCGTTCTTTAAGGGTTTATCATTCATAACCATCTGCTTTACCAAAACTTCAACTTGAGTCATGGATTCTTCAGTAGCATAATCTTCAGATGCTTGCAATACCTCTCCAGCTATATATAAGTCCAAAAATTGTTGAGCTACGCTTTCTGGATTTGAATAATCAACTTGACCAAATAAATATAAAGGACTAATTAAAATTACTAGAATAGCTTTCAATAATTCTTGTTTCATTTTTAATCTCCATTTTTTTAAGGAACATTCAGTAATAATTAAGCGTTATCCGGTATAACATTTTTTGTGCGGCCCATCCAGTCCAAATTTTCCAATTCACCAAAATGTTCTTTAAAAATTCTATAATACATCAATTCTTCTTTACTGTTTAATACCCAACCGCATTTAATTTTTCTTTCTTCCTTAAAGTCCAAATCTGAGATTAGACCTTCGGCATATTTATAAAAGTGTTCCCCAATTCCCGATCCTTCCCAGAATTTTGATTTTGTTCTCATCAATACCTCTGTTGGAAGATTATCCACCAATGCCAAACGTAAAATCCACTTTTCGGTTTTCTTAAATAGTTTTTGGTCTACCGGAATTTTGGTAGCCAACTCAACAACTTCATCATCAAGAAAAGGAACGTGAGCAATTGTGCCAAATGCGCTTG
>JBAYTN010000130.1:0-7907 GCA_041675645.1 Melioribacteraceae bacterium | reverse complement strand
GTCTCCAAATTGCATATTGAGTTGCATGCGGGTTGTCCGTCCAATTAAGAACTATTGGATCATTCTGACTTGTTCCAAACGTAAGCCCTTCCCCTACATTACTTAGTTTTTTATTCGTAAAGACTGCTTGATACGAAACAGATGAGGAAGGTTCGTTAACATAGATTGTATTTTGACTACTGTAAAATGAACCGTTATAATTCCAGTGGTCGAAAGTATAGCTGTAGTAATCGTATATTTGATTGTAAGCTGCAATACTGTTATTTGTGTCATCGTAAATATAAGAACTGCTGGTAGGACAACCGTAAGAGGAGCTATTAATATAAACCTCTCCGCCGCCAATGTTTGTGCTTATGCTTGCACTGTATTGGCATGCGTATCTTGCTGTGTTTGTAGATGATCCAGAAGTCAATGAAACCGAAATACTTTCATCGTCCAATTCAATCCATTTTCTCCATTTTCTGAATACATCACTAACTGTTTGTTCCTCGCCGGAAATAGTATGCGGAAATGTACTTGCTTCTCTAGTTCTGGTTACTCCAGTTATTCCGGTAACAATAGACTCTGTATTCAAATAAATAATTCCGGTTGCATAGTCGTTACCCATATTGTTTTTCAACGTGATGGTTTTTAAATCCCACGTCCCGGTTGTTGCTGTACCGGCTGATGGTGAGCCAAAGCCCGATCCTTCAGTATAAGTCATTGTCACATCTACATAACCGCCTCCCCATCCAACTACATTACGGGAATATTGATCACCAATCTTAAAAACATATATATCATATTGAGGTAGGGTTGCCAATGCACCACTGTAATCCCCGCTTATTCCACTTACATTAAATATTACATTCCATTGTTGATCAATCGCACTGTCCGGGCAATAACCCGAATATAATTCCACATAATCTCTTGTCGAGGGATTATAACCATAAACAAAAACACCTCTGCTTATTAGTTCATTTGATGAGTTTTGCACTCTTATTCCAAATTCCCAGATCATACCATTACTTATACTTGCAATAGATAGAAACAGCAAGAAAAACAAAAGCTTAGAATTTTTCACAAACACCTCCAAGATTTATTAGTTTATTATATTGTAAGTGCAAATAAAAAAAAGCTATGCCCGCAAGGGTTACACTGCTTTAGAGATTTTATTTGCTTTTGGGCGGCGCGCCAACGCCGCCTTTATTTATTTTAGTTTAATTGCCTCGCCAAACTATTATTCTTGGCTTTAGGTCAAATACGTCATAGCCTACTATCATAGATTCATATCCGTCAGTCCAGACATTTCTAAATCTATAGTTTGGCGTAGTTATTTTGAAAATACTTTTAATATTATTCCAAGAGCTACCGTTGAAAAATTCAATATCATCATCACCTCCAGTTAGAATGTAGTCTTTTGACGCTTCCCATGCATCGAATAATGCTGAAGAATAATTATATTTTCTTTGCCACCCACTCTCATAGTTCCATAACCCGCCAATACCCATTGAGTAAAGTTTGTTATTGGAAACACTAAACTGATAATAACCCCATTTAATTATGCTATTTGGATTTACTAATACCATTGAATCAAGCAATTTCCAATTATCAATCGTCCCTCCTACAAAGTAATATTTATTTCCATTATTATAACCCTTAACAGAAATTGATATATACATTTCATTATTTACAAAACGGATACATTTATTAAAGTATTGTTCGGGGTCAAGGTTGGGTATTTTAATTACATTTGATCTCCACTTCGTCTTATCGTACTTCATAACAAGTCCATTTCTACCACTCGCCCAAATATTACCATCTGCATCTTTACACATATCAAGTAGCTCCCCCTTTATTCCTGTTGTATTATACTTTTCCCAATTTCTTCCATTGTAGTGAGCAAGAAATATCTCATCCCCAGTGTAACCACAAGTCCAAAGATCGTTGCTGCTGTAACCTGCGATATCATTAATTCTCATACCCCCAACATCAGCTTGTATATTACTCTCATTCCAAGTCTTTCCGTCAAAATGCCATATCAATCCGCGCGCTATATCACTCCAGCATGTTAACCATGCGTCATTTGGCGCAAAGACAAGTAAGTTATCGGGTATTAACTGCGTTGCTGTGCCAATACCTTTAATGGTATCAGCAGTCCAAATCATATCTTGCGGCGCTCTAATTATACGCGGGCGGCTATCGGTTATACTTTCTTTGCAAGAGAAGGAGAAACATGCTAAGACCGCTACTGCAATTAAAAAAAATATTCTTTTCATTTTCGGAACCTCTTTTACCAAATGAAATATATTCATATTAGCAATAAGCACTATTAGTATCATTACCAATTTTTTTCACATTTTTAGCCAATATTGGCAAAAAACATTGGTAATGATACTCTAATGTTTCAAATTATGATTTTTTTTGAACTACTAGAGATGGAAATAATGCAAGGAAGTAAATAAAAAAGGTTGCTGCTTGTTTAGAGCAGCAACCTTTGATTTTTGTTAGCGGGTAATTTTATTTAACCAGCATCATCTTCTTAACTTCCGAATAGCTGCCGGATGTTAATCTGTAGAAATAAAGTCCGCTCGTCATCTCTCGACTCCGCTCGAGATGACGTGTGTTAAAAGTAATGTTAAATCTTCCGGCTTGTTTGTAATCATTTACTAATACAGCTATTTCATTTCCTAAAACATCGTAGACTTTTAGCGTTACAAATCCGGCCGAAGGAATTTGGTAGCTTATGGTTGTTTCCGGATTAAACGGATTAGGATAGTTTTGGTTTAGCGCATATCCGGCTGGAATTTCGTTTTGAGTTTCTACATCCGTAGTAGAATTTTTCGGCAAAGTTAAATTGACAGAAGCGTTAAACGCGTTCTTAGCGTAATCAATTACGGCGTTTGTTGTTGATGTGGCAACATAACCAAGTTTATCGGCAGAAACATTATAAACGCCAACGCTCAAATCGGCAATTTCATACAATCCGTTTGCATCGCTTACGGCGTAAGAATTTTCATCGCCGTTTTGAGATTCTGCAAATACTACAACACCTTCCAGCGGATTTCCGTTTGCTTCTATAATTTTTCCGGAAATTTTACCTCCGCCACTTACACGAATGTCTTTAACACATACAAGAAGACCTTTAATGGTTTCTTCGTTTTTTACAATAACTTGTTCTGCAAGTTTTACTTCTTTTACACCGCATTCTTTAGAGCTATAGTAAGCCGGCATAAATTCTTTTAACGGAATTGCTTGTATGTAATAGCTTCCGTTAGTAACTTTCTCAAAAACAAATTCGCCATTGTTATCTGTGTTGGTGCTTCTGGTACTGCTTATTGCGATAGGATTATTCTGCGCGTCAACTCTAACCGTTATTAACGCAACTTTAGAAGGAACAGTTGCTCCGGTTGAGTTAACAACTTTTCCGCCTATCATTCCTTTTGCAACCGGAAGCGCGGTTAATTTGAAATCTATTCCGGTTAATTCTGTTTTTAGTTCTATCTTCTTGGCTTCCAAAACATTATTTGTTTCTTTGTAGTACTGTAGATTATAACCCTCAGCAAAACTTGAGAAAGTATAACTGTTATTAATTGGAAGAGATACTTTATAGTTGCCTTCTTTATCAGTTACGGTTTTAAAAGCAACATTGTTAAAAACTCCCAATACAGAGGATTGATAATTTTCGCATTGAACAGTGCTGTTTGCAACAACAGAACCATTAACCGGAGGATTTGCAAGCGTAACAATTACATACGCATTTGCTATTGGTTTTAATTCGCTGTTTGTAACTTTTCCGCTTACCGTGGCAACAACCGAAGTTGGAACAACATATTTCTTCATTGTAAAATCAACAGTAACCTTGTTTTTGTCAGCTACTTTAATTGGAGTGGCTTTATCAATTGAAGCCGCATTAAGGTACCAAACCGTTTGATACAATTCCGTTGGCCGTACATTTGATTTTTCCAGAGCTTGTCTAGCGCAAGCATAATACTCGCCGCCAACAACTTTTTCTATTGTGTAAGAACCATCTGCCTTAGTGTAACCGGTATAACTTGAGGAGTAAGAATTTTTTTGCGACACGGTAATTTTCTTATAAAGAGTGACAGCAATGCCCGGAAGCGGTTTTCCTTCATCGTTTGTTACAACGCCGGAAACACTGCCATAGAAATCAACAACCGAGAAACTCAGTATTTCAATCGCAACTTGAGTTTCACCGGATTTTACATAAATCTCCGCGAAATACTCTCCTCCTCTAGTTGGTGTCCATGCAATTTTTCCGGTAGCGGCATCAATCGTCATTCCTTCGGGAGATTTTCCAAATGAATAGCTGGGATTTTGAATTGCCGGTATGCGCAGTTTTTCATTTACTTGATAATTAAAAACTTCTCCAAGTGTAAGTGTAAACGCATTTGAATAGGTAATTATAATCGGCGGATCGGGCACCTTTACGGTTTTCTTAAGAGCAATATTGATTTCAAACTTTGGAGTTGTTTTGGTTATCGCAATTTCTTTAGCTAGTTTGATTTCGGATACATTATCGTACCATACGGTTGGATAAGTTATTGTTGGATTGCCTTTATCTGTTTTAAGTCCTGCGCTTACAACATAAACACCTTCTTCAACTTTTGGAAAAGTATATTCACCATTAGCGTTTGATTCGGTTCTCAAAGTTGGTGTAAAATATGTTTCTTTTTCCGGTACAGAATATTTTGTATGCAATGTTACTAATGCTGAGGGAAGCGGTTTACCATCAACATCTGTTATTTTGCCTGTAATTGAGCCGACATATTCTGCAACGAGAAGCTTGATTATAGCAGAGCCAACTTTCTTTCCTTGAAAATTAATTGCAAACTCTGAGATGAAAGTTCCTGTAGTTATTGGTTTCCAAGTTACAATTCCTTTTTCCTTATCAATCTTCATTCCTTCCGGTCCTGTAAGAAGAACATATTCCAAAGGAATCATTGTTGTTGGAAGTTTAACTTCGAGCTTGTGTTCAAAATCTTTGTTTACTTCGATAACGGCGGAATGAGTATAAGTGAAAAGAGTGGTATTTGTGTCTTGCGCTTGAGTAGTTTTGGCAATGAATAACGCAATCACAGTTAGCAGAATAACTGAGAATAGCTTTTTCATTTTTTAACTCCATCTATATATATGCGGATGAAAACTACTTCGTTTAAAAATTTATTACAAGACAATTCACTGGTTCTTGCTTCAACTAAATGGGAAAAAAAGACCAATGGTTTTATACAAATTTTGAGTATTCGCTCTTTTGCTGCATTTACAATAATTTACTACGGTCAATTTTCTATGGATTAAACATGAAAAAGTATTTTGCTTTTGTTATTGTTTTCTTATTAACAATTAGTACCTACGCACAGCCGGAAAATGCAATCAAATTAAATGAAGTATGGAAATTCCAACCGGGCGATGATTTAAATTACTTAAACCCGCTACACGATGATTCGAATTGGCAACTAATCGAGATTACTAAAGTTTGGGACAATCAAGGGTACGATAAATTAGATGGCTTCGCATGGTATAGAATCCGATTTGTTATCCCATCTTCATTAAAAGAAACTTCTCTACTTAAAGATTCTCTGAAGATATTTTTAGGAAGAATTGATGATTACGACCAAACTTTTCTTAACGGTAGATTGATTGGTGTAAATGGAAGAAAGGCTAATCTATTTAATCCGGGCGATGATTCATTCTCGAAAGAGCAGCCCGTGCCGTGGGCAAAAGATAGGCGCTACACTCTCAGTGTTGATGATCCAAAAATTTTGTGGGATAAAGAAAACGTAATTGCAGTACGCGTTTACGATCAAGGTGGTGACGGCGGAATGTATACCGGCGCTTATGTAGGAATGTCTCCGGCGCTGGAATATCTATCAATTAATTACAAAGACATACCCTTTACTATTAAAAATAATTCTCAATCAAAAAAATTCAGACTAACAAACAATTCTGCCTCTCTGATTTTGAAAGGCACATTTACAATTGCCGCTGTTAATAAACTTTCGCAAAAAATTTACTTCACGAAGAAGAGCAAGCTGGTGCTGGCCCCCAAAGCCATTTCTGATTTTTCTGTTTCAGTTAAAAATCAAGATCAATCAACAAAACTTACATACACTTTTGAACTTGACAACAGCAAAGAAAAAGTTTCTTTCAGCGAAGAGACTTCTTATATATTAACTCCAAAACCATCGGATAAACCAAGAATAAATGGTGCTAAGGTTTTCGGCGCGAGACCAAACAATCCGTTCTTGTTCAAAGTTGCAGCAACCGGAAAAGCTCCTCTTACATATGAAGCAAAAAATCTTCCGCAAGGTTTATCAATTGATAAATCAACCGGAATAATCACCGGCAAAGTTTCCGAGCGGGGAGAATATAAAGTAGCGCTTACGGTAAAAAATAAATTTGGAACAGCAACCGGTGAGCTCAAGATTAAAATTGGAAATGAAATTGCTTTAACTCCACCCATGGGTTGGAACAGCTGGAACTGCTGGGGTTTAGCAGTAGATCAGCAAAAAGTAATTGCTTCGGCAAAAACTTATATTCAAAAAGGATTGGTTAATCATGGCTGGAATTACATTAATATAGATGACGGCTGGGAAATTGAAGGAAGTCTCCCCGATCCTAAACGGGACGCCTCCGGTACAATTTTGGTGAATAATAAATTTCCAAATATGAAAGCGCTTGGCGATACTCTTCATTCACTTGGATTGAAATTTGGAATTTACAGTTCTCCCGGAACTGTAACTTGCGGCAACTATACCGGCAGTTATCAACACGAACTTAAAGATGCTCAGCTTTATGGCTTTTGGGGAATTGACTATTTGAAATATGATTGGTGTTCTTATGGAGAAATTGCAAAAGACAATTCGCGTGAAGAATTAATGAAGCCCTACTTTGTTATGCGCAAAGCACTCAATCAAGTTGACCGCGACATTGTTTATAGTTTATGCCAATATGGAATGGGAAAAGTTTGGGAATGGGGAGAACCCGTTGGCGGAGATGCATGGCGAACAACGGGCGATATTACGGACACTTGGAAAAGCATGAGCGATATTGGTTTCAGCCAAATTGAAAACGCTAAGTATGCAAAACCAAGCAACTGGAATGATCCGGATATGCTTGTAGTTGGCTGGGTTGGCTGGGGACCGCGATTGCATCCAACACGTTTAACTCCGGATGAGCAATACACACACATTAGCTTGTGGTGTTTGCTTTCTTCTCCTCTTTTAATTGGCTGCGACTTAACCCGGCTTGATGATTTTACTCTTAACTTATTAACTAATGATGAAGTAATCGCGCTGAATCAAGATCCCCTTGGCAAGCAAGCAACTCCAATCATCAAGCAAGATAATATTCAAGTTTGGATGAAAGAGTTGGAGGATGGAACTAAAGCAATTGGAATTTTTAATCTTGGTGATGAAACGGAAAAGTACCAGTTAAATTTTACTGAAATAAATTTATCGTCAAAATTAAAACTGCGCGATTTGTGGCGGCAGAAAAATCTTGGCGAGTTCAAAGAAAAATTTGTAACACTCATTCCCTCTCATGGAGTTGTGTTGATAAAGACTATGTAAAAATAGAAAGCCGCCCCGATGAATCGGGGCGGCTTTTCTTGAAGCTTGTACCTTGAACCTTGCAGCTATTTAGTAAGCAGTAACTTAATAGACTTACTAAATCCACTTGCTTGTATTGTTGCTATATAAACACCGCTTGTCAATTTGCTTGCGTTAAAATCTACTTTGTAATATCCGGCACTCTTTTGTTCGTTTACCAATGTTGCTACTTCTTTACCAATAATATCATATACTTTTATTGTTACCATTCCATCTTTAGGCAATTCGTAATTTATCGTTGTTGTTGGATTAAATGGATTGGGATAGTTACTTATCGAGTAATCTGTTGGAACTTCT
>JBAYTN010000129.1:0-8092 GCA_041675645.1 Melioribacteraceae bacterium | reverse complement strand
TGAATCAGTTCTTCAAGCTTATTATTAATTCGTAGTAGTTTAATGTCGCATGCTAGATTATTTCTTTCTTTAAAGACATACGAAAATCCAGTCTCACCCGTTATGCTTCTATCAATTCTTACATTATCAATGACCTTGAGAAAGTCTTTTTCGAACAGTTTTGAAGCATCGTGTCCATCTAAATTAATCTGTTCACCAAGAGAAAGAAATTTCAACAGTTCCGTAGAATGTGTAACAATTTTGTTTTCTTCATTCAAAATGCAAATTGGAAGAGGAATGTGTTTTAGATTAATATTTGATTGTACTTCACGAACAACAGTCTTCTCTTCCTTTTCTACAATGGAGAATCCGATAATTGCAACTACGTTATTATCCAAATCGGAGAGAGGAAACTCAACAATTGAAATTCCGCTAAACAAACCACCCACACCAGATCCGGAAATATTTTCAACCAAAATAGCGTTCGTTGTTGCTTTTATATATGCATCAAGTGTTTCGTAGATATCGCAAAGATACTTTGGTAAAACATCTACTTCGTTTTTGTTCTCAAGTTGATTTGTTTTATACCCAAGTACAGAAGCGTAACGTTCATTAACAATTACAAGTTTGCCTTCAACATCTTTAAGCCAAAAGAAATCCTCTACTTCATTAATCTCTTTTTGGATTTTCGCTTTTTCAATAAATGAAAATGGAAAAGATGATTTAATTTTTTCAACAATTGATACTATTTTCGGATCAGTAGCCAGTTTTTCAATATCCGATGAAGCAACCTTAAATTTTCTGATCTCCGACTTGATTAAAGAACTTGCTTGAGGCACTTTAAGAATTATATTGTAGTAGACATTGTTTTCACTTTTCATCGGAGAAAACACAACTTCAAAGCTCTTAATCCCATCTCTTGTTCCAACTTCAAGAATATCAGAAACTGTCTCGTCATTGCGCTTCGATTCGGTAAACAGTCGGGATAAAACTTCAGCCTCAGTTGAATTAAAATGCTCTATAAAATTTGTGTGAGGAACAATTGATGGAAGTATGCTTTTGAATGAACTACTTAATGCAATTATGCGCCCGGACTTATCTACAATCATAGTCTTCAAGTAATCAACTAACTGCATTTCGCTATTTTCAAAATCTTCTGGCATTAAATATTTCTCAACTATTAAAAAGGTCCAATGACATTTGAATATGCTGAATAAGTATTTGTTGATGATGAAATAACCAACCGGGCTCTGTATCTGTTTATTGCCTTAGCATCAGCTTTAGTATGTGTATATGGCGGAGGCGGAGCTGTTGTACCGTTTGCAATAGTATCGATATTTACAAAATTAATTCCGTCCAGACTCCATTCAATTTCAATATCATAATTTGTTGCTATACTGGTAACTTCCCAAGTAAACTGAGTACTTGTAATGCCTACCTTTCCTAACGCAGTAAGCACTGGTGGAGTAATATCCGTGTAAGCTGTTGATGCACTCGCTACATTTGAATAGGGACTTTTATAGTTTGAAGTAAAGTAGCGAATACGGTAAGTATATGTTCCATTAGCAACAATATTATCAGAATCATCATATGAAGTTGTATTAGCGCCAAGTACTTTAATTTGCTTAAAAGTAGTAGTTGCAGCGTCCATCTTTTCTAGAATGAAACCGCTCTCATTTGGAACAAAGTCTGTCCAAGTCAGATGAATTAAACTACTACCAATGCCTTCGGCTTTTAACTTCCAAGGGCCGCCTTCTGAATTTGTAGGAGAGACCTCTTCACTAAAATCAGAATATCCGGAACCGTTATAAGCTCTAATCTTGTAGTAATATGCAGAAAAGCTGGAAAGGCCGATATCTGT
Organism: Melioribacteraceae bacterium; assembly: GCA_041675645.1. Lineage (GTDB taxonomy): Bacteria > Bacteroidota > Ignavibacteria > Ignavibacteriales > Melioribacteraceae > Stygiobacter. The sequence goes on along the minus strand of JBAYTN010000129.1, from coordinate 6,252 downwards.
AGTGCTTATTGAATTTTCTGTAAGAGTTTTAATTCTTCTGTACTCAATTACACCAGTCGAACCAATATCTTTACGCCAGATTTCAAATCCTTTTTCGTTACTTGAATTATCATCCCATATTAGAGTTACTGTAGAAACACTTGTAAAACTGGCAAATAAATTTGATGGAGCCGTAGGCGGTTTATCTTTTATGTAAATGTTTTCTTGAACTTTGCTGACTTTCAACTTTCCTTGTTTATTATAGACAATCAAATAATATTTAATCGTTTTGCCAATCATTGTGGAATCAACTTGAATATAAATTGCCGGGTTTGTTCCATCTGTATTTACAGTTGTTTTCTGAACATAAATACCATTAATAAATAACTCGAAATGAGATAATCCTTCTCCGCCCGAGCCGTCAGCAGCAGTATAGAAAATCGTATTCTTACCAACCATAATTGTATCATTTGTTAATGGATAAGTAATCTCGATGCTAGGAGTAGCTGACGTAGAACTTGTTGTCTCAGATAATGATTCTACACAAGAGGAAATCAAAATTCCCGAGAGAATCAGAACTAGGAGCTTCTGAAATGTTTGAATTGTCTTTTTCGTTTTCAATTTATTTTCATACTTATTTTTTCACTTCAAAATAATAAATCAACTACAGTTTACATAGTGTCAAAAATCCTTTAAAACATCTTTTTCATAAATATGCTTGAGGCGGACTCTCTTCGGCTGGATTGAGATTGAAATATTTCGACTAGATAAAATCAACAAACTTTTGGTTATTAATTCAAGTTAAGTGTCAACATTTTCAAAATCTACAATTAGCGAACGGGTTTCGTGCGGTTCCATTTTGTCGAGATAAAAATAAATTGTCTGCCCGTCAGAACTTAGACTGTGCTTCGGAATCTCAGTGTTGATCATGTCGGAAGAAACTTCAACATTTTTTACCCGTTTGTTAAGATTAACCTGTACAACTAGTGCATCCGTTCTCTCATCTTTTGGGTTATTTAACTCAACTGCAATTCTTCTTTTGCTTCTTGGCTCGTATCGAACTTCAACTCCCCCTTTTCTATTCCACCATGCCTGCAACTCTTTTAATGAAGTAAGCCACATTTTCTTATTCTTAGCGTAACGAATAATGTCTTTAACAACAGAAGCATATTGAGGCTGAAGTTGGTATTCTGTGTGAATTTTGAATACATACAAACCGCCTTCGAACAGAACTCTATCTACATCTTCTTCATAAGTATATCTTTGAAATTCTGTACTAACCAAGCCATAATTTCGAACGACCTCATAATCATCACGCGCGGTTTTCGTTATAATCATTATAGGCTGATTGTTTCTAAACCTAACTTCCGGAACCGAGCGGTCTGTCAAAGAATCAGTAACTAAAAATTCATAACCGGCAGAAGACATTGCAAGTAGAGTATTATCATCGTAATAGCCGTTTAATGGCATAATTGCCGAAACTTTCTTTCCTGAAATTTTGGTAAGTGAATCGGTTGCAAATTTTAGACTCGCAGTTTGAACATCCTTACTGAAGAGTTTGTTAATTGTATCTTCTGGAGAAGCTATATATCCAATATCTTCTACTATTCCGATATCACCTTGCCTAGCCAGTGATTTTAACAGCTTTGGGTTCGACAATGCTAAATTAGGCTGAATAAAATAAGTAAAAGGAGTTTTTGATGAACCGAAAATATTCGAGATATTATAAATGTTTTGTGGCTGCTCAGTTATTGTAGGTATGATAATCATAGCAGCTTCGTACTGCGATGGCCAATCCTTAACAAAGGCAGTTGGATTATAAATTAGCCAGTTTACAGAATTGTTAAATAGTCTTTCAAAGTTTATCCAGTCCTTCTGAACTCCAATTATGGAGTTTAATTCGAAGCCATACCAAACAAATCTGCCCTTGCCATATGTACCATATGCAATGCCTGCACTTTTTTGAATTCCCTCTCTAACTAAACCAGCTTCTTTTCTGAAATCATACCAAAAGCTAACTTGAGTAGTTCTGGGTTCCAAAACTTCAGCATAAATTGGTCTGTCCCAAGTTGCAACTTTTAAGGTATAGCCAGTTGGAATTTGAGCTGTGAGAGGTAAATTGCCACGCAAAGTATGAACTTTATAAGTTTCTTCCGGTTTAATCTCCCGGTTAAAATTCATCCCAAAAACTTCTTTAAAGAAATCCCAGCCTCTCCATTTACCCTCATCAGAAAACGTAGCCGGTCCGCCGGTTGCGAATATACTTCCACCATTTTCAACATAACGTTTTAGATGCATAATCTCTTTATCACTAAGTGATTTTGCACCGGGTAATACTATTAATTTATAATCATAATGCTGGCCTAGTTCGATTGTTTGATCCGAGATGATATCATAATTCATCTTGGCATTTTTAATTTTTTCTTTCCAACTGTTTACATTTTCTTGAAGCCAAGTACTGCCTGGCTCCAACATAATTTCTGTGTATTTAGAATAGAGAATTGCAGCTTTTTCCTTTTTATCGGTGCTCAAGAAACTAAGATTTTCTTTTGTGGGAAGTATTTCTTTAATCTCATAATTACCATAGATATTCTTAATAATTAAGAGAAACACGAGTGTACCCGTGATTAATAATACTAGTCCACTAAGAAAAATTATTAGATAATTTACCCTTAGTCCTTTGGCTGCTTCTCTTATCGCCACCTTAAATTATCCTCTTGTTTGCGTTCTTGCTTAGTAGGCTCTACATAACCTTCATTGGTATAACGCATAAATTTTCCTTTGGCAGCTTTTCTCTCTTGCTCATACTGTTTTGGTTGCTCGCCTGTAGGCCTCTGATAGCGCGTTTCATTATAGTTTGAAGGTGCATTGCCAACAAATGTTGGACGCAACTCGGGCCCGCGAGAGTAATCATCTTGAGGAACATAAGATTGCTGTCTTTGCGATTCATAACCATATTCTTGTTGTGGAATATCAAACGTTTTGCGCTCACCGGGAGTTACTATTCTTTGTTCAGTAACTAATGGTGCCGGTGCAACAAGTTCAGCCGGTATAGCAGAAGGCTGAGCAGCAGTTGCAGTAACACCCTTCCTTTCTCGGATTTTATATAAAATGTATGCGCCAACGGAGAGCATAAACGTAGATATCGTTGCTACAAGAATGATTAAAGAAAGAATTGGAATTAGTTCCATTTTTTACCTCTTCTGAGATCTAATAATTTATTTAGCACCTTGCGGTGAAACTTTACTTGCATTTTGCGCAAAGCCTGTTCTTTCAAGTTTTCCCCATGTCATGCTGACACCAAGGAATTCTTCGATAGTTGCCATTGCTTTTGTAACATCAATTAAAAGAATAAATATCATACGATAAATTATAGCATAAGGAACTAATCTAAATTCTTCCTTTTCAGCAGCAATACAATATACCGCCGCCATTAAATCCAGTACCGCAATACCAATCCACCATAGAAAGATGAAACTAGAAAGTCCGTAAAACAACGCTATAATTATAAAATAAAGATTAACGAAGATATTCATTGCCGGCCAGATTAAAGCTTCGTAAAACATTTGCCAGAGAATTACACTGTTATTAAAATTTACAGTTGGATTAAATAAATATTTTTTATGCTTACGAATGGCTTGTAAAATTCCACGTGTCCAACGATACCTTTGCTTCAATAATTGATAAATGGTTATCGGTGCTTCGGTAAAGGCAATAGCATTTGGTTCATAGACAATTTTCCAACCGGCAGCTAAAATTTTCAATGTAACATCTGCATCTTCAGCAAATGTATCACTAGAATAAAATCCAGCATCCTTAAAAGCACTCTTCCTAAATATTCCAATTGGTCCGGGAATAATATTTACCATCTGAACAAAACCTTGAGCGCTGCGAGCCATGTTAAGACCCTCTAGATATTCTAATGCTTGAAGGTCTGTTAATACTCTTTTTCTATTCTGAACTTTAACATTACCGGCAACTGCCCCAACAGCGGGGTCAATAAAATGTCTAACTGCCATTTTAAGAGTATTCTCACTTAATTGAGAATCGCCATCCATACAAAGAACAAACTGAGCTTCCGAATATTGAATTCCGGCATTGAGTGCTTTGGCTTTTCCACCATTAGGCTTATTAATGAGAGAAACTTTGATTAAGCCAGAAATTCCCTTCTGATATCCAACTAATGTTTCTGCAACGGCCGAAGTATCATCTGTAGAGCCATCATTCACTATAATAATTTCGTAGTTGGAGTAATCTAATTCTAAAAGAGATTCTATTGAGCTTCGAAGTACTTTTCCTTCATTAAAAACCGGGACTATTATTGATACGAATGGGAAATAACCATGCTTTTCTTCAACAGTATAGCGCGTTATATAGAAATAAGCCATGAAAAGAGTAGCAAAGTATCTTATAAGCAATATGAATAGGAAGATTACTAGTGAGACTATGGACGAATAAACGAAAAGTCCGCTCCAACTTAGAACGGTCAAAGGTAGAGTTAAGAAAATTGTAATAATGAGCAGAACAGAAAAAACACCTGAGATAATTATAGTTCTAATTTGCTCAGAACCAACATTTCTTTTAGGTGGCTTAACTTCCCTATTATCTAAAGCAATTTGGTATTTCTGTTTGTTCATATTCATTCTAATTTATACTCTGAACAATTTAAAATTTCAAAATGAATGCCAGCGTAAACCTTTGTTTTTTCTTAAAAATCTAAACAATACTATTTAGCAACTGTACCATCGGTAAACAATTCAGGCATTATGCATCAGAAAGAAACAAACTCGAAGTGAATATAATCGAATTATTAAATTATTGCAAGTTAATAAGTTAAGTGCAAAATCTAAAGAATGATTACAACAAAAAGCTGTAAGCTATTCTTATTTAGTAAAACCTAATTTGTAAACTTAGAGTAGGCATCCATTAATGCATCAAAAAGAAATGACGCTACTTTTGAACCACCTAGTTGAGTAAAATGAGCATAATCTTTTAGTGCTAATGCTGGCGATGCATTCACCCAATCATCCATCGAATCTTTTCCACCCATCATTTCGGCTAGATTCCAAAACGCTATACCGGTTTTTTCGACAATCTTCTTTTGGGCATCTAGCAATAATAAAACATCTGGATTTGTCACAAATCGAGAACCTACTTTTTGCGTCCTATCTGAAGAACTAACCAGCAAAAAACTTGTATTTGGAAAAGCTTTCTGATATTTCTTTATGACATTCACCATTTTGTTTTCATAGACTGTAAACACACCTTTATTTGGTGAAGATACATTTGCGCCAAAAGAAAGTATTATCAAATCGTAGTGTAGCTTTTCATTGTACTGTGCTAGAAGGTTACCTGGAATATCTCCTAATGAAGTACCGTTGTTTCCTCTCATCGGGAAGTTATCAATATAAACTCCATTTCCTACTGATTCTAGGCTAACGCCATACATTTGCGGACTTTTACCCGAAACAAACTCCAAATAAAATTTTTTCGAATTTCCTTTAGCTTTGATTTGCAATTCGTGTAGATCACTACCGGCTTCCAATGTTTGTTTGAACATTTGCGAGCCATCGATTGAATACTGTATGGTCGAATTACTCTCGGCAGATCTGTAATAAACTTTTACAAGATTAAAACTAGACGAAGATTTATAAATTGAATTTGTTTCATACTTAACCCAACTTCCAACTTTCGGGATAGAGATTGCACATGATATTCCTAATGGTAACTGATCAGGATTCCTTGTCAAGAATGAAATGTATTTCCAATCATCAGAATAGGAATGTTGTGTTGTAACCCTCATTGGATGGTCATCTGAAACAATGTTCAGCATTCCAACACCTTGTCCGCCAAATCTCTGTTGAAATTTTTCTCTAAGATAATCTGTTATTATGTCACCAAGAATTAGTGAATCCCCATAATGGGCAATTCTAACCGACTTATTCTTAATATTTTTTAGATTCTCAAAGAAGTGCTTCATCTCTGATAGATTACCGGAAAGCGGAGTGAATTTTCCCAAAGATTGAATGAATGAAAAGCTAAGAACATCAGCTTTCCCAATATTAAAGTCAAAATTTGAGTTCAGCACAGAATTATCTAACACTACATCAACAAATTTATTTTTGGCAATACATTTATAGTTAAAAACATTTATTGCAATAACCATGAGTAAAACAATTTTTCTCATTCTCTTCCTTTCTTAATTACTAAATTTTTGATTGTAACGAAATCTTCACCGGGAATATTAGAAAATTCCCCAGTAGGCTGTTAAAG
>JBAYTN010000128.1:0-8215 GCA_041675645.1 Melioribacteraceae bacterium | reverse complement strand
TGGCGGACCGCATGCTGCCTTCTTTGCAACAAAGGAAGATTTCAAACGCCAAATTCCGGGTAGAATAATTGGTGTATCAATCGATGCAAATGGCAACAGAGCTCTCAGAATGGCTCTTCAGACACGTGAGCAGCATATTAAGAGAGAACAAGCAACAAGCAATATTTGTACATCACAAGTCTTGCTGGCGATTATGGCGGGCATGTATGCAGTCTATCATGGTAAGGATGGAATTGCAGCAATTGCTAAGCGCGTAAATGATTTGACAAAGTATCTCGCAATTTCATTAGAATCTTTGGGCGTAAATCAGAAGAACGAATTTTATTATGATACTCTAAAGGTAGAGTTATCAAATGATCAGATAAAGAAACTCAAAGTCCTTGCAGAAGCTAAGAAGATTAATCTTCGCTATGAAGAAAAGTTTGTTGGTATTTCTGTATCTGAACCAACAACAGTTGCCGACATTGAAGAATTGGTTCAACTAATTGCAGAAGTCATGGGCAAAAAATCTGCGAAAGTTACATTTGATAATCTTGGAAGTTCTATTCAAGAAATAAATATTAGAAAGAGCGAATTCTTAACTCATCCGGTTTTCAATTCCTACTATTGCGAAACTGATATGCTTCGCTACATCAAAGGTTTAGAGAAAAAGGATTTGTCACTAACAGCTTCAATGATTCCACTTGGTTCTTGCACAATGAAGTTGAATGCAAGTTCTGAAATGTTTGGAATCAGCTGGCCCGAATTTGCCAACATGCATCCGTTCGCTCCAAAAGAACAAGCGGAAGGTTATCATCAGCTTATTCAAGAATTAGAAAATGATCTGGCTGCCATAACCGGCTTCGACGCAATTTCACTTCAGCCAAATTCCGGCGCGCAAGGAGAATACACCGGCTTAATGGTTATTCGAGCTTATCACGAAAGCAGAGGAGAGCAGCATAGAAATATTGTATTAATTCCTTCATCTGCGCATGGAACAAACCCGGCAAGCGCTGTAATGGCAGGCGGAAAAGTTGTTGTTGTAAAGTGCGATGAGAATGGAAACATTGATGTTGCCGATCTTAAAGCAAAAGCTGAGCAATACAAAGATTCGCTTTCTTCGCTAATGGTTACATATCCATCAACCCACGGCGTTTTTGAAGAAGCGATAATCGATATTTGCAAAATCATCCATGATAACGGCGGCTTGGTTTATATGGATGGCGCAAACTTAAACGCCCAGTTAGGTCTAACAAGTCCGGGATATATTGGTGCTGATGTTTGCCATTTGAACTTGCACAAAACATTTGCAATACCTCACGGCGGCGGCGGACCTGGAGTTGGGCCAATTGCAGTTACTAAAACTCTTGCACCGTTTCTACCGGGTAATCCGGTTGTTAAGGTAGGCGGAGAAAAAGCAATAACAGCAGTTTCTGCTGCACCTTGGGGAAGCGCGGGCGTGCTTTTAATCTCTTATGCTTATATCAAAATGATGGGCGCGAGTGGATTAACTTTTGCTACTAAAGCTGCAATTCTTAATGCTAATTATTTGAAAACAAAACTCGAAAAGAACTACCCGGTTTTATATACCGGGTCGAACGGATATTGCGCTCACGAAATGATTTTGGATTGCCGTCATTTTAAATCAACAACTGCTGTTGAAGTTGAAGACATCGCAAAAAGATTAATGGATTATGGCTTTCACGCGCCAACAGTTTCATTTCCTGTACCGGGAACATTGATGGTTGAACCAACAGAAAGTGAATCTTTGAAAGAGTTGAATAGATTTATTGAAGCTATGGAAAATATTCGTCTTGAAATTGATGCTATTGAAAAGGGTAATTCTTCTAAAGATGATAACGTATTGAAGAATTCACCGCACACAGCAGAAGCAGTTGTCGGCTCTGATTGGAAACATTCTTATACAAGAGAAGTAGCTGCGTTTCCGGTTAAAGCAGTAAAAGAAAATAAATTTTGGCCAAGTGTAGCAAGAGTAAACAATGCTTACGGCGATAGAAACTTAGTTTGCAGCTGTGTGCCGATTTCTGAATATGAGGATGCTAAGTAATGAAAGAAATTTGTGAATTACTAAAGAATTCCAAAACGATAGCTGTTGTTGGTTTATCCGATAGGCCGGGCAGAACTAGTTATGACATTGCTGAATTTCTTGTTAGCAAGAATTACACTGTTGTTGGTGTCAATCCGTTAATAAAGAAATCCGGTAGCATTGATGTTTATCCTTCTCTAAAAGATGTACCATTCAAAATTGATATTGTAAACGTATTCAGAAGATCGGAAACTATTCCGGAAATTATTGCTGATGTGCTTTCGGTAAATCCAAAAGCACTCTGGCTTCAGCAAGGTATTCGAAATGATGAAGCAGTTGAACCGGTTGCAGAAAAAGGAATTCAAGTAATACAAGACAAGTGCATTGCCGTATACTACAATTTGTGTAAAGCATATTAATTTTTAGAACTGATGAGAACATTACTTACAGCAACAGTACTCTGTTTGATAAGTCTCATCAGTTTTTCGCAAACTACAAGCGACTCACTACAAACAAAACTTACCGAACCGGTTGTTATCGACTCAATTACAGTTCGCGGGAATGATATTACCGAAGACTTCATTATACTACGAGAGTTAACATTCTCTATTGGCGATACAGTTGATAGCCAATTGTTGCATTTCAATCGAGAGAGGATTTACAGTTTATCTCTTTTCAATCGTGTTGAATTGTTCATTGAAAATAGTAACAATAAAAACATCCTCATCATTGATGTTGCAGAGACTTGGTATTTGTACCCAATTCCATTCTGGTATACGCAAACAAATGCCTTAAAAACTCTCACGTACGGAATCAATCTTTTGTGGAAGAACTTCAGAGGGAGAAACGAAACGCTACGTGCTGTAATTGGTCTTGGTTATGACAAATATTTCTCAATTCAATATGATAACCCAGCCTTGTTACATGATGAAAATATTGGCTTCTCTGTTGCAACGAGCTATTACAATTTCAATAACCGAAATAAAATTGCTGAGAGACTGAACAAATCGGAATATACTTATAAGATAGTTCGTGGAACTTTAGGGCTGTGGAAAAGAATTAATCAATTCAATGTGATCGGCAGTTCGTTCGGTTATGATCAGTGGGAAGTTAAAATTGATCCTGTTGGCGCGATAACGGCATCCGGAAAGAATATAGATCATTTACCAATAATGAGTATTTACCATTTTTATGATTCGCGAGATTTGAAGCTCTTTTCGCAAGATGGTTTGTATTCATTCTTATCAATTTACCACAAGGGGTTCAGTGTTGATAATATTAGCTATAATTCATTCGAAATGGATTTGCGAGGTTATAAATCGCTTATAGGAGAATTGTCAAGCAAAGTTAGGGTATTTCATCGGCGGACTTTTGGAGCAAAAGTTCCTTTCTATGATTATTCTTACTTAGGTTATTCGGAAAAAATTAGAGGACATAGCACTAATTTCATTGAAGGAGAGAATTCAATACTTTCTTCGTTAGAACTTAGCTACTCGATAATAAGTGAATGGAATGTAAGTCTGAAAATTCCACTTATTCCGGAAAGTTTAACATCAGCAAGAATTGGGGTTCATATAAATGTCTTTGCTGATGCCGGAACTGTTTTTAATAATGGCGAATCATTAATCCTAAAAAGGTTTTACTCTGGATATGGAGCGGGTTTAACAATCTTGCTCTTGCCTTACAATGCGTTTAGATTTGAGTACGCAATTAATGAACTTGGTAAAGGAGAATTTGTCTTTGCAACCGGCTTTTCTTTCTAGATATAAAGTGCAATAAAAAACTCATGATGCGGGTAAGAGCGTTTTAAAAATATTGACATTTACAATCTGTAAAGGTAGAATTGTGGTGTACATTCACTTGTATATAGACTTTGTAAAAGGGACATAATCTGTAATAGGACTATTGACCGCACTTTTATAAATTCTGGTGTAAATAATAATTGACACGTTAAGGTCTAAAATATTCTGGGTTAGTCCCGATAATTATGTGCTAGATTTGTGTTTGTTTTGTAATTTCTGAAAGGATATATTTGGAACCCAGAAATCAAAAACTATGTTGAATAGTTATCAACATTTTGAAAGGTCAGAAAATGTCTGAATTATATTTTTCTTTAACTGATAAACCTTCGTTTTTAGATGGTTTTGCCAGAGTTTTAGACCTTAGCGGATCCTTAAACATTTATAATGATTCTCAATGTGAAGAAGAAGCCGATATCAAGGCGCTTCGTAGCGATTGGGAAGCCATTGGAAAAGACCTAGGAGCTGCAATTGAGTCAGAAAAACAAAGGCGGGAATCTTCCCCAAAAGAATAGTGGTTACACCGTAACTGCTCATCACTCTGAACTTTATGTCGGTCCTCTCCCAAAGCCGGAAACTCTTAAACAATTTGATGATATTGTTCCCGGGGCAGCTGAAAGAATTATTACACAATTCGAAGAACAGTCTCGCCACAGAAGAAGCTTAGAGCAAGTTGTAATTTCCAATGACGTTAAGCTATCTCAAAGAGGCCTTGTCTTTGGTTTTATTATTGGTATGGTGGCCATAATTTGTGGTGGAATCCTCGCGTTTCTTGGTAGAGAAATTGCTGGGAGTTTTATAGGGGGTGGCGGAGTAGTTGGACTAGTTTCAGTTTTTATTTATGGTTCACAATCCAAAAGAAAACATCTTCAGAATAGACAATCATGAAAAGTGTAAACATTAAAGGGATCAGATACTTGCTGTTGAATCTGATTCAGTATAGAATATTCCATGAGGATGCACTATACTTTCGGAAGTATTTTTGATAGTAATACAGACATGAAATAAAAAGACGCTGTAGTTTCTTACTATCCGCGGAACGCTCGAAAATTATTATCTAGCCGAAATATCTAGTGAGTTTCTGTTTTTCTATTTAGAAAAAGACACCTATTTAAAAAAATAAAAAAAATGCAAAAAATTATGGTGCGAATTTGTTTATGCTTTATTCTACAATAGTCACTGAAAGCATATATAAAAAGGGAAAGCATATATGTTTCTTTCTGAAGTTGAGCTTTACTTCTCTGAAAATGTAAATGGAAACACTGTTGAAGTTTCCGGCGAAGAATTTCATCACATCAAAGATGTTATGCGCCATAAGGTTGGTGACGAACTATTTGTTACAGATGGCAAAGGATCCATTTACAAAACCGCAATTGACCAAATCGATAAGAAGTTCCTTTCTGCAAAAATCACTTCTACAACAGAGTACATAAATAAGTTTTCGAATATTACTTTTTGTATACCAAGATTAAAAAGTGCCGACCGCTTTGATTTTGCTTTGGAAAAATGTGTAGAGCTTGGTTTAACAAACTTTATTGTTTTCGATTCTCAACGTACAGTAGCAAAAGGAGAAAAGATTGACCGATGGCAAAAGATTGTTCTCGCTGCAATGAAACAATCATTACGTGCTTGGCTTCCAAGTGTTAAGTATTGTAAGTCTGTTAAAGAGATAAATGAATTGGATGGAAAGAAAATTATTTTCGATCAAAATTCTACTGATACTTTACAAAACTATTTAGTTTCAAATCACCAATCACCAATAACTAATCACTACTTCTTTTTTGGACCAGAGGGCGGGTTCTCGTACGAAGAACTAAGAGTTATGAACGAAGAACCAAAAATTAGATTAACAGAAAACCGCTTAAGAAGTGAAACGGCTATTGTAACTGCTGCCTCAATAATTGCAACTAGCTCAATTCGATAATCCTTTTTACCAGTCTTTCAAAATCTTTCTTAACTAACTCAGCAGTTTCCATTACTTCTGTATGGGAAAGTTTTTGAGATGATAATCCCGCTGCCATATTAGTAATGCAAGAGATTGCCGAAACTTCCAAACCAAGAAATGCTGCATAAACTGCTTCGTGTGCAGTAGACATTCCAACAGCATCACCGCCAAGTTTGGCAGTCATTTTTATTTCTGCCGGAGTTTCGTAAGCCGGACCCTTATTGAACCAATAAATACCTTCTTGCAAAGCAATCTTTTCTTCAATGGCGGCTTTCTTAATCACACTATTGAAACTGCTCGAGGGAAAATCGATAAACGCATTTTTCTTTTCGAGTGATGTTATACCAATTAAATTGGCCAATTCCTTCTTAACATTAATTCCGTTGAAAGAAGAATTAAGCATTAAATCGCCCGGCTGGAAGTGATGATTAACTCCACCGGCAGCATTTGTAAGCAATATCTTTTTGCAATTTAATCGTGAGGCAAGAAAAACCGGGACCATACATTGAGAAATTCTATAACCTTCGTATAAATGGATTCTTCCTTGAACGATCAACAATTTTTTGTTGGCATGATTCGCAAAGTGTAAATAACCTTGATGACCTTGAACTGTTGATACGGGATAGTTTGGAAGGGAAGAAGTTGGAATCGATTTTACCGTTTCAACTTTTTCGGCAAAATCGCCGAGACCGCTTCCAAGTACAATACATATTTCCGGTTCAAAAGGAATTTGCTTGGCAAGAGCTTCGTAAGTAGCTCTGTATTGATCATTCATATTAATCATGATACAAGAATTCCGGCAAGAGTTGCGGTTAATAAAGTAGCAATTGTTCCGCCTAGTACTGCCCTAAGGCCGAGCGAGGCAATATCTTTTTTGCGGGAAGGAGCTAATGGTCCAATTCCGCCAATCTGAATCGCTATAGATGAAAAATTTGCGAAGCCGCAAAGTGCATAAGTTGCCATCATCATTCCTTTTTCACTCATTACACCTTGCTTAATTATCGTCGTTAAATCGGCGTAAGCAACAAATTCATTAAGCACGATTTTGGTCCCAATCAAACTTCCAAAATGAAAAGCATCGTTCCACGGAACACCTATTGCATAAGCAAGATATTGAAGTACGGATCCAAAAATAAATTGAAGTGAAAGTGGTTGACCAAAGTTTTGAACTAGATAAGTGTTGATTCCAATTAGATCGCCAATACTTGTGAATACTGAATTTACTAATGCGATTAATGCAATAAAGGCTATCAACATTCCGGCGACATTTAATGCTAAAGTTAAACCATCACCGGCACCAATAGCCGCGGCTTCGATCAAATTCGATGCGTTTTTTTCAACCTTAAGTTTAACAGTTCCTTTAGTTACCGGTTCTTCTAATTCTGGATAAAGTATTTTTGAAACTGCTATTGATGCTGGCGCAGCCATACAACTAGCGGCCAACAGTTGAATAGCAAACTTTATTTGAGCTTGTTGAAGCGGGATTTGGTGTGCGTCAGCAAATGATTGTCCCAGCATTTGAATGTAGCTAGCCATAACTCCGCCGGCAATTGTTGCCATTCCGCCAACCATAATAGTGAGCAATTCGGAGTTAGTCATTTTCTCTATGTACGGTTTAATAAGTAAAGGTGCTTCTGTTTGTCCAACAAAAATATTAGCTGTGTTCGAAAGAGATTCGGCGCCGCTTGTGCCAAGTAATTTGGACATCACCCAAGCCATACCTTTAACAATGAGTTGTAGTACTCCAAGATAATATAGTATTGAAGTTAGCGCGGAAACAAAAATGATTGTTGGTAAAACTTGGAATGCAAAGAAGAATCCAATGCTTTCTGTGCCGCTGTTTATAGCAAGTTTTCCAAAAACAAATTGCGCGCCTTGCATAGTAAAATTCAATAACGACACTATTGCTGCACCTAACCAGTTTATAACATCTTTAGGCCAGCCAAGAATAAAAAACCAAGAGCGGAGAGTTTCACTATGAAGAATAAAAACAGCAAACAATATTTGAATGCCGATTGCTGTAACAACAAGTTTCCAGTTTACTTTTCTTTTATTGTTCGAAAAAAGGAATGTGATACCAATTAATACGGCAACACCAACGAGGCCGCGCAGTAGATTACTTGCAAAATCCATTATTCACCTAAATTATTCCGGAATGTAATGACACTTTCTGCATCTGGCTTCGTAACTGTCTGCAGCACCTACAAGTACCCGTTCAGCAGAAACAACTTTGCGCTGGGTTCTATCTGCCGGATTACCGCAGTTAACGCAGATGGCTAAAGTTTTAGTTATGTATTCTGCAACAGCCAAAAGCTGGGGCATTGGTTCGAAAGGAACACCGCGGTAATCTTGGTCTAATCCGGCAACAATTACTCTCTTACCTTGATCAGCAAGTTTATTGGCTACATCAACAATTTCTTTTGAGAAAAACTGCGCTTCATCAAT
>JBAYTN010000127.1:0-8260 GCA_041675645.1 Melioribacteraceae bacterium | reverse complement strand
AAGAAATGGAAAGAAGCAGAAGAAATATTGTTGGAGTCATTAAGAATAGATCATGAACAACTACATCCGCGCACGGAGTTGAGCAAAATCTATCAGCAGCAAAAGAAATGGAAAGAAGCAGAAACTATTCTTAAAGAATGTCTCGAAATTGATCCTGACGATGTAGACTCATTAATGGAATTGGGAAGAATATACTCTAAAGGGACTGGTAGATATGAAGAAGCAGAAATATATTTTCAACAGATAATATCTTTAAAACAAGACGATTTACATTCGAGAGTAGAACTATCGCTTCTCTATTATAAAATGGGAAGGTATCCGGAACGGGAAAAACTTCTGTATGAAATTTATGAAGCACATCCGGATAATATCCCCAACATTATGAATCTATTCAAAATGTTTATACGTTTTAAGAAATACCGAGTTGCTATAGATTTACTATTAAAGGCTTTGCAGTATGAACCAAATGATTTATTAACAAACTTGGAGCTGCTGCGAATTTATGAATTTGTTAATGACAAAGAGAAGGTAAAGTTTCTTATCGAAAAAGGTAGAAGCATTATCTCACAATCTACACATTCAAAATACAGAGAGCGCTTCCAAAATCATGAATACAAGTTGGATGAAAACATTGAGCTATTGGACTTTATGAAAATTGGTTATTTGATTAAAGATGGAGATGAAATCTCGGTAGGTTTACCAAATGAAAGATTTTTTCTTATCAACAGCGCGGTCGTTAATTATCAAGTAAAGCCTATGAGCAAAGTTTATTACGCTACCTACTTAAAAGACGGTCAAACGTGTGCTAATTATGTAGAACCTTATTTTGATAGCATTGACGATTTGTGGAAATTGAAATAGCAGCATATTATGTAACAAACCAATTGTTGTGTCCTCTGTCGTTAGAAGACAATCCGTGCCAAAAAATGGCGGGTAAATTCTATGTTGCCCTCAATAAAATTGTAGATCCAACCTTTTGATACTATTTGCTACTTTTTTTGACCATTATGAATTGGTTGTAAATCGAAAAAGGTTGACTCGTTTTTGGAATAAACTTCGTTCGTTAAGCTGTCTTTCTCCACTATCAAATATCCAGCATCCAGTATCGGGTTTCTAGTATCCAACACCAGTATCTAGCATCGGGTTTCCAGCCGCTATCATTCAGCACTCTGCCAAAATGTACACAGCCTCTACTAGGCATCTAACAAGCCTCTGCCAAGCCTATAAACAGCCTCAGAGACTAAATCATAATTTCGTCAAAATGGCAGACATTTTAAGTGTCCATTTACTTTCTGTATTACAAATTTGGGCTTAAGAATGAATAGCTAATTGTCCTTGGCTTCTCTACTGGATGCTCATTTACCAATTATCATGCATCCAGTATCAAGTATCCAGCTTCTTTTTTACAGCATCCCACCCCGGGTCATTTTTATCAAAAAAAGTTCTTCTATGTTGCAGTCTAACTCCATATTTTGACGTTACCGGAAATATTCTATTCCAAAAATTTTGAAAAACTCTTAAAAAGAGGGAACGATGAGCGTAACCAAAGAAGAAGCACTGAGGTACCACAGCGAAGGAAGAAAAGGAAAGATTGAAGTGATTCCTTCTAAACCTTGTTACACAGCAAGAGAACTGGCTTTAGCTTACACGCCGGGAGTTGCAGAACCGTGCAGAGAAATCGAAAAAAATGATGACGATGTCTATAAGTACACAGCAAAAGGAAATCTTGTTGCAGTTGTTTCTAATGGAACAGCAGTTTTAGGCTTGGGCGATATTGGTCCGCATGCTGGCAAACCGGTTATGGAAGGCAAGGGAGTTTTGTTCAAAAGGTTTGCAGATATTGATGTGTTCGACATTGAATTAAAAACTCACGATCCTAAAGAAGTAATACGCGCAGTTGAATTACTTGAGCCGACATTCGGAGGAATCAATCTGGAAGATATTAAAGCTCCGGAATGTTTCGAGATTGAAGAGAGATTAAAAGAAACAATGAATATTCCGGTATTTCATGATGATCAGCATGGAACCGCAATTATTTCATGCGCGGCATTAATCAACGCTACGGAAATTGCCGGAAAGAAATTAAGCGAAATTAAGATTGTTGTCTCCGGCGCCGGAGCGGCTGCAATTTCTTGCTGTAAGCTTTATGTTGCCGCCGGTGCAAAAGTAGAAAACATTGCAATGTTCGATACCAAAGGTCATGTTCATAAAAAAAGAACAGACCTAAATAAGTATAAAGAAATTTTTGCTCAAGAACATGCTTATAAGGATTTGACTGAAGGAATGAAAGGCGCAGACGTATTCGTAGGTCTTTCTAAGGGAAATATTGTTTCTAAGGAAATGGTTAAGGGCATGGCGCCTAATCCGGTTGTATTTGCAATGGCCAATCCCGATCCGGAAATAACATACAATGATGCTATTGATGCACGTACCGATATTATTATGGCGACCGGAAGAAGCGATTATCCAAATCAAGTTAATAATGTTCTTGGCTTCCCATTCATCTTTAGAGGCGCTCTGGATGTCCGTGCAAGCAAGATAAATGAAGAAATGAAAATGGCTGCCACTTTGGCTTTAGCACAGCTTGCAAGAGAAAAAGTGCCGGAGGTTGTTCTAAACGCTTATGGAGGAAAAGAGTTTTCTTTTGGTCCGGAATATATTATTCCCAAACCATTCGATCCGAGAGTGTTGTGGTATGTAGCTCCGGCAGTAGCAAAAGCTGCTATGGAAACTGGAGTTGCCCGCAAACCAATTGAAGATTGGAAAGCCTATAAAGAAGAACTTCAAGAACGAATGGGCTTCTCTACAGAGATAGTCCGAGTCATGGTTCATAAAGCTCAGAAGAATCCAAAGAAAATTGTTTACCCGGAAGGTGAAGAAGAGAAGATTATCCGCGCAGCAAACTCAGTTCATATGGAAAACATTGCTCTTCCGGTTCTAGTAGGAAGTGAAAGTATTATTAAAGCAAAAATTGATGAGCTTGGTTTCGATCAGAGCAAATTTGAGATTGTTGATCCATTAACATATTCCAAAACGGATGATTATGCACATGCACTTTACGAGAAAAGACAGCGTAAAGGAATGACCCATCGCGATGCGCATGTAGTTATTAAAGAACCAAATTATTTTGCATCAATGATGCTTGATTGTGGAGATGCTGATGCTTTAATCGGCGGTTTAACTTATCACTATCCCCAAACTATCCGTCCGGCACTTCAATGTATTGGTGTAAGAGATGGATTAAAAGTAGTTAGCGGTATGTACATCGTAATTGTTAAAAGAAAAATATTCTTCTTTGCCGATGCAACAGTTAATATCGATCCGACAGCAGATCAACTGGCGGAAATAGCAATTGCAACTGCCGATACGGTTAAAGGATTTGATATAGTACCCAAAATTGCAATGCTTTCATTCAGTAATTTTGGAAGTACACCACACCCGCATTCGCAAAAAGTTGCCACAGCAACTGCTATTGTTAAAAAACTAAGACCCGATTTAATGGTAGATGGCGAAATGCAGGCCGATACAGCTGTTATTCCGGAAAGAATGGAATCCGAATTCCCATTCTCAACATTAAAAGGGGGGGCCAACGTTTTAATATTCCCGACGCTGGAAGCCGGCAACATTGCTTACAAGCTTTTCCAGAGATTAACCGATGCTACAGTTATTGGTCCAATCTTAATGGGAATGAAAAAACCGGTTCATGTTATTCAGCGTGGCGATACAGTTCAAGATATTATCAACATGAGTGCTATAGCAGTTGTGGATGCAAGCAAATAAATTGTAACCTATTTACATCTATAAGCGTCTTAATGACCGAGGGCTTGATTCTTCAAGCCCTTTTCTTTATCTGAAAGGGAAATGGTTTTTTCATATATTTTATAAGTAAAAAAAGATTTGTGCAAAATTGGTAAAGAATATTCTTTACATAGCGGGCAGTGTAATCTTCTTTTTTGCCGGAATGATTTCTTACGGAATTATTCTGAATATTCGAGAAGTAACTCTTGAAGAGGCAATGGTAGAAAAGGGGATTACGCAAATTCTTGAACCTAAATTATTAGTTGATAGAAAAAATTTTAGAATAGAGCTGTATTCAAACGGAATGCTGGTTAAGACTTATAAAGCTGTGTTCGGCAAGAATAATAGTTTGGTAAAGACAGCTAAGGATGATAAAGTAACTCCAATAGGTGAGTACAAGATTTGCGAAATTGACTCTTCGGCTATGTATCATAAGTTCTTAAGATTGAATTACCCAAATAAGAATGATGCTGCAGAAGGATTGACCAGAGGTTATTTAACAAAGGACGAGTTTGATGCAATTATGCTTACACATAAGCTAGATGAGTGCACTCCAAAAGAAACTCATCTTGGTTCCGAAATTGGTATTCACGGAATTGGAACATACGATTTAATTTTTAGAAATCTTCCATTTAGCTTTAATTGGACGAACGGTTCAATAGCTGTAAGCAACCAAAATATTGATGAACTGTATAAGGTTTTAAAAGTCGGCACTGTTGTATCTATAACATACTAAAGAGAATTTATTGAACTTGCGCATCCTCAAAATATTTTTCTTGTTATTTCCCATTGCAGTTTTCTCCCAGCAAATTAATTATGAATTAACTTCCTTAGAATTTATCGGTAACAAGTACATCTCTTCGGAAAACCTTGCAACGGTTGTTTACAGCAAACAATCTCCCGGCTGGATTTCGCAGTTTGTAAATAAATTTACAAGTATTGGGGGCAAAGCAATTTATTTTGATTCACTAATGGTAAGTTCCGATGTTGCTGCGTTAAAAGCTTATTATGAATCAAGAGGATTTTATAGAACAAAGATTAGTCCTAGTTTTGAGCTTGATGCGGAAAGCCAAGAAGCAGAACTTGTTTACAAAATAGATGAGGGAAAACCGGTCTATTTTCATTCGATGACTATACGCGGTTGCGAGCTTATTGCACTGGAGTTCCAAGCGATAATTTGGGAAGGCACTCGTGTTGATACTAACCGCATTTATGAAGATGCTATAGTTGACGAAAAGAAAAACTTTGCACTTACTTTTCTAAGAAACAACGGATTTATGCTTGCTACTGTTGAGAAGCCTCATGTTAAAATTGATACGATGAAAAATATTGTTGATATAGAAATCCGCTACAATACCGGAAATAGATATAAAATTGGCAATTTATTTACTTCCAGAACCGGTAAGGGAATGGATCTGGTAGCTGATTCATTGATAAAAGAATTATCCGGATTGAAAATTGGTAATTGGCACAGCTATTCAGATGTACAGCGTGCTCAAGTTAGATTATACCGAACAAACCTATTTGAAGAAGTAGGTGTAATAGGTGTTACTACTGATACAGTTGACAATACAGTGCCGTTAAATATTAATGCTACAATTGGTTTGCTGAATGAGCTTTCTCCGGAAATGATTATGAACAACGAGGATGATGCCTTTAATCTTGGTGCAGGCTTAAATTTCAGTAAAAAGAATTTTCTTGGGGGAGCCAGAAAGCTTACAGTAGGAACGTCGCTTGCGGTTCAAAATATTTCTGATTTTATTAAACACCCCTCCTTCACGGACACAACATTTTATGGATATGCTGATGCACGTATTAGCTTAGAACAACCGACTTTTTTTAGCTATCCAATTACAGTTAAACTAGAATCTTACTACACAAAGCAAAGAAGATTAAATGAAGGTTATAATTCTAATCTCTTTGGTTCAAAAATCAGTTTCGATTTTGAGCTAAAAGAAGGACTCTTCTTAAACTCACTAAGTACTTATTTTAACATTGAGCGTTCCGAATACACTTATCAAGAAGAATATTTAACGGAACTAGCCAGTTCTCTGTTTCAAAGAAAATATGGCTACCAGCCAATAATTGCAGATTCGTTAGCAATGCTCTTTGTACAGGATACTTTGAAATCAAGATTGTTCGCTAGTACAAGCGCAATTCTTGGTGCAAGCTTCGGTGCAAATAAAACAAACGATTTTCTTTTTCCTACAAAAGGATATTCTCTTTCTTTTCTTCTTGAAGATGCAAATTCAGTTGCATTCCTCTTCAGCAAAGTTTTCGGAACCGATTTCAGCCGTCCGCAAAGCATAAAAAGTGTTGCAACATTTACGTGGTACCCGAATGTTTATAATACAAGAACAGATGCATTCGGATTAAAAGTTAAAGCGGGGCAGATTTTTACATACAGAGGTGATAAAGCAGAGATTCCGGTAAATCAAAGATTATATGCTGGCGGCAGTAACTCGGTTCGCGGCTGGGGAACGCGTGAACTTGTTCCGGAAAATGCACTTCTAAATTTTACAAATCTTTCACAGGAAGATATTGAGGCGCTTATTATTCGTGGTGCGGCGGCTGGAGGATTGTTCCTATTTGAAGGCTCTGTTGAAACCCGTCATAAATTTTTAGGAAGTCTCGGCGCAACCTTTTTTGTCGATTATGGAAATACATGGAATAATTACAACGAGTTCCGATTTGATCAAATTGCTGTAGCTGTTGGTTTTGGTTTCCGCTTTTATTCAGAATTTATCCCATTTCGCTTGGATTTTGGCTTAAAAGCTTACGATCCGGCGAAGAAACGAAGTATGTTTACTAAGAAATTCTATAAAGAAGTCCTTCAGATTCACATCGGAATAGGCGAAGCTTTCTAATCTCCAATTTATTCTTTTTTGGCAGTCCATTTTTAACTAAATTTGCCCTCACTTTTCCAGAGGATATTATGATTAGCAGCATGACCGGCTATGGCAAGGGTCTTGCAAAGAATGGCGATTTATCTGTTGAAGCTGAGATTAAAAGTCTTAACAGCCGATTCCTTGATTTATCCCTTCGTTTGCCGAAGTTTCTACAAAACAAGGAATTTGAAATTCGCGAACGTGTAAAAAGTAAAATCAAACGCGGTAAAGTTTATCTTTCTGTTTCAATTAAGAAAGGGGAATTAGAAGAAAGATTTAATGAAATTGATCCTAAATCTGTGAAGTATGCTGTGGGTTTGTTGAAGGATATTAAGAAATCCGCAAAGATTACAGATAAAATAAAACTTAGCGATATTCTACTCTTTCAGAATATTCTCTTTAAAGATGATTCCGACCAGGCTAGTGAAGAGTTTGGCTTGGTAACAGAATCGATAGATAGGGCTATAGCGGAATTGAACAAGATGCGCGAAGCTGAAGGCAGAGAACTTGAAAAGGATTTGCGTAAACGAGTTGGAATTATAGAAGAAGCTTTAGCCAAGATTGAATCCTCTGCAAGTATAACTGTAAAAGAATACTTCGAAAAATTGAAAGATCGCGCAACACAGCTGGTAGCAGATTTAGCGAATAACAATGATAGACTAAATATTGAACTCGCGCTTCTTTCGGAACGATCCGATGTAACCGAGGAATGTGTTAGATTAAGAAGCCACATAAAAATGTTTATTGATACTCTTGAAAAATCTGAAGATGCCGGAAGAAGACTAAATTTTATAGTTCAGGAAATGAACAGAGAAGCTAATACGATTAATAGTAAATCTCTTGCATCGGAAATTTCTCACAGCGGCATTATGATTAAAGAAGAAATTGAGAAGATTCGAGAACAAATTCAAAATATTGAGTAGCGCGTGGCGAAGACAGAGGCAAGATTATTTGTATTCTCCGCTCCGAGCGGCTCCGGCAAAACAACAATTGTAAAAGATGTTCTTAAAAATTATAACGAGTTTGTGTTTTCTATCTCTGCAACAACAAGAAAGAAAAGGCAGACTGAGACGAATGGAACGGATTATTACTTCATAACCGAAGAGGACTTCAAAGAAAAAATCAATAATGATGAATTTGTAGAATGGGAAAAATTTTACGATTATTATTATGGAACTCTTAAAAGTCAGATAGACGCCAATATTGCTAAAGGTTTGCATACGGTTTTTGAGGTAGATGTTAAAGGTGCATTAAAGATTAAAGATTATTATCCCCATTCAATACTGATTTTTATAGCGCCGCCAAGCATTGATGAATTACGCAACAGATTGATTCAGCGGAATACTGAAACGGAAGAAGACTTAAGGAAAAGAATTGAACGTGCCGAAATGGAGCTTAGTTACAAAGATAAATTTGATAATGTTGTTTCCAATGTGGATCTAGAAAAAGCAAAAGAAGAAGTTAGAAATATTATAGAAAATGAATTAAAGGAGAACTAAATAATGGGAATTACACCGTTAAGCTTAGCAAAAATCAAAGAGAACGCAACTAACCTTTACGAAGGCGTTGTTGTT
>JBAYTN010000126.1:0-8276 GCA_041675645.1 Melioribacteraceae bacterium | reverse complement strand
CTGAGTTAGAAATGAGTGTATTAGGTATAGACATTGGCGGAACAAATATCCGCGTAGGATTAATTGACGATAATTCTCTCATAAGAGTTGAATCGATTGTAATTAATAATACGAAAGATGAAAATGAAACTAACGATGAACTAATATCGCTAATCAAAAAGTTTGATTTAACAACAGTTGAAGGAATTGGTGTTGGTGTCCCAAGTGTTGTCGATGTTGAGAAAGGAATTGTATACGAGGTCCAAAATATTCCATCATGGAAAGAAGTACATCTAAAAACAATTCTTGAAGCAAAATTTAAGTTACCCGTCTTTGTTAACAACGATGCTAATTGCTTTGCTGTTGGTGAAAAATATTTTGGCAGAGGGAAAAAATATCAAAATGTTGTTGGCTTAATTATAGGGACTGGGATGGGAGCCGGAATTATTCTGAATGGTAAACTCTACTCCGGAGTAAATTGCGGTGCCGGAGAATTTGGCATGATTCCTTTTCTTGATCACAATTACGAGTTTTATTGTAGCGGACAATACTTTGAAAAAGTTTTTTCAACTGCCGGTGCCACTTTGTTCGAAAAAGCAAGAGAGAGAGAGGAAAACTCACTTGAGATTTTTAAAAAATATGGAGCAAATCTAGGTGAAGCTATTAAAATGATAATGTATGCGCTCGATCCCGAAATAATTATTCTCGGCGGCTCGGTAAGTAAATCCTTTGAGTTTTTTGAAACCGAAATGTGGAACGTGATAAAAAGTTTCGCATACTCTAAATCAAGAGATGGAATAAAAATTGAAACATCGGATGTTGAACATGTTGCGATACTTGGCGCAGCTGCACTTTATTATGATGCAACTCAAACTAAAAACATTAGCGAATCGGTAAAATCCAAATAAAATCCTAGCGGAGTAACATGATGACTTCTAGTAACCAAATATATTCGGGAAGGTATACAACCTTTCTTTTGTTAATTACTACATTAATTTCATTTCAAGTTTTTGGTCAGAGAACCGTAAAACTAAAATTTAACAGCGAAGGGAAATTTAAAATTGTTCAGTTTACAGATGTACATTTAAAAATCGATAACAAACCAAGATGCGATAGTGTTTTAAATGTAATGGAATCGGTAATAAAAATTGAAAAACCGGATTTGGTAATTCTAACCGGCGATGTTGTAACTTCAAGACCGGTAAAAGATGCATGGTCAATTGTTACCAAACCTATGCGTGATGCGCGTATTCCTTGGGCTGTTGTTTTTGGTAATCACGATTATGAACATGGATTTACAAACAAACAGATAATGGATCACCTCGTAACTCTACCGCACAATGTTTCTGAATATGGTCCAAAAGATATTTATGGAATAGGAAATTACATCTTAGAAATTGAAGGTTCGAAATCCCAAAAGACCGGGGCTGTAATTTATTGTTTTGATTCAAATGCATATACCGGAATCAAGGATAATGAAGAAATTGGTCATTATGATTGGATAAAATTCAACCAAATTGAGTGGTATCGTTCTCAAAGCGAAATAATGACTAAGAAAAATATGAATAAACCTTATCCAGCGCTTGCATTCTTCCATATCCCTCTACCAGAATACGTTATAGTACAGAAAAAAGCTAACACAGTAGGTGATCAAGAAGAAAATGTATCTTCTCCAAAAATTAATTCCGGAATGTATAATGCTTTGTTAGAGATGAAAGATGTTATGGCAACGTTTTGTGGACATGATCACAATAACAATTACATAGGAACCTTGAACGATATAGCACTTGCATACGGATGTAAAACCGGAAAAGATTCTTATGGTAGACTTGATAAAGGAGGACGGGTAATTCTTCTTTACGAAGGTGAAAGAAAATTTGACACATGGATTCATAACACGAAAGAACCCGCAAAATATTTTGTTACTTATCCAGATTCTTTTAGAAAATAATAACAGGCCAGTATGAAAATTGCATTGATCAAAAACTCATTTACTTTACTATTCTTTTTATTCATCAGTGTGCAGACGTTCTCACAAACGAATAGTTTTGAAATAACTAAATTTGGTGCAAAGGCAGATGGTGTAACAAATAACTCTAAATTTATCCAAAGTGCAATTGATGCAGCCGCATCATCCGGCGGTGGAAAAGTTATAATTCCGGCTGGGAATTTTGCAAGTGGAACGATAGTTCTTAAATCGAATGTTGAATTGCATCTTGAACTTGGTGCCAGATTGCTTGGAAGTGTTAACAGACAAGACTATTCCGATTCAATAGCGCTTGCATTAATTGTTGCCAAGGACCAGAAGAATATTTCTATAACTGGAAAGGGAGTGATTGACGGACAAGCTCCGGAATTAATAAAAAATATTTTTGTAATGCTTGAAGATGGAACTCTGACAGATGCCACATGGAAGTTCAAGCGTCCGGCGGAATCCGTTCGTCCTATGCTTATTCATCTAATTTCTTGTCAAAAAGTGTATCTGAATGAAATTACGGTTAAAAATTCGGCGAGTTGGGTTCAAAATTTTAGCAAATGTCGTGATGTTGTTATTGATAACATAAAAGTTGAGAGTACAGCATACTGGAATAACGATGGAATCGATATTTCGGATTGCAAGAATGTGAAAATAACTAATTGCTTTGTTAATTCTGCCGATGATGGAATCTGCTTAAAATCCGAAGACCCGAAAGATTTTTGCGATAGTATTACTGTCACCGATTGCACAATTAGGTCTAGCGCCAGTGCATTCAAACTAGGCACTTCATCTCATGGTGGTTTCAAAAACGTTGTGGTCCGCAATCTTACTATTTACGATACTTACCGTTCAGCCATTGCTATTGAATCCGTTGATGGCGGTGTGCTTGAAAATATAGACATACAAAACATTACTGCGAAAAATACCGGTAACGCGATTTTTATAAGGCTTGGTAAAAGGAATAAAGATGAAAGGATAAGTATCGTCAAAGGAATTCGTATCGCCGATCTAAAAGCAGAGATTCCACTACGTAAACCCGATTTAGGTTATCCATTCGAAGGGCCACCGGATTATCTTCGATATCGATATAATACTTCATCAAAGAATCGTCCCGATCTTGGCTATCCATTTATTGGCCAGCCTACATATCCATATAATTTAATTCCATCATCAATAGTCGGAATTCCCGGATCATATATCAAAGATATTACTTTAGAAAATATTGAGTTAAATTATTACGGAGCGGGTGATAAAAAGATTGCTCAGATCGAATTGGATTCTCTTCAGAGAGTTCCGGAGAAAAATTCTGATTATCCCGAGTTTTCCATGTTTGGCGAATTGCCTTCTTGGGCCTTTTTCATACGCCATGCAGATGGTATAAAAATGAAAAATGTAAAACTGAGTTATAAAGAATTTGATTTTCGACCAGCACTTGTTTTTGATGATGTAAAAAGTGTTGAGCTAGAAAAAGTTGAGATTTTAAGCGGTACAGAAGTTCCAATAATTTATTTGAACAACATTGGTAAGAAGAAGTTTACAAACCTTAAACTTCCGGTGGAAAATGAAAGCGCGATTAAAGAAAAAAAATAGTTTGGAAAATAATACATGAAAATAACAATAATCAGTTTACTCTTATGCTCTGTACTAATAGTTAATGACAATTGCTTATATGCAAAAAATAAAGGTAAAGGGGATTTGACGAAATACGTAAATCCCATGATTGGGACCGCTAAAACTACTACTATCGCCGGATTAAGTTTTGGTGGTGGTACTGAGCACAACGCGCAAGTACAACCATCGGTTACTGTCCCATTCGGAATGACAAATTGGACAGCGCAAACTCATAACTCCGAAAAAAAATGCTTGTCATCTTACTATTATAAAGATTCTGTTATTACCGGTTTCCGGGGTTCACATTGGCTTAGCGGTTCTTGCACACAAGAATATGGGTCTATGGCAGTGATGCCAATTTCCGGAAAGCTAATCGTAAATCCTAAAAAAAGAGGGTCTACAATTAGTCACAGTAAAGAAATTTCCTCTCCACATTATTATAAAGTAAGTCTCGATGATTATAAAATTGTTGCGGAACTGTCTGCAACAACCCGATGTGGGATTATGAAATTTACATTTGAAAAAGATGGAGAAGCCCATATTGTTGTTGATCCTAACAGCGATGAAGGTGAAGGTTATGTTAAAATTATTCCCGAAAGGAATGAAATCGTAGGCTCCAATCCGGTTAGAAGAATTTATCAAGGCTGGGGAAAACTTGCCGGATTCTCCGGACATTTTGTAATGAAGTTCGAAAAAGTTATTACCAATTATGGAGTTTATACAGAAAATGAAATTCTCCCAAAGCAAACAGAAATTAAGAATAAACCAGACTTAGGCGGTTTCATCTCGATGAATGTAAAGAAAGGGGAACAAGTACTAGTAAAAATCGGAACTTCATTTGTTAGTATAGACCAAGCCCGAAAAAATCTTGAAGCAGAAATTCCGAATTATGATTTCAAAAATGTGGTTGAAAACTTAAAACAAAACTGGAACGAATTGCTTTCAAAAATTAAAGTTGAAGGGGAGAGCAAAGAAGATAAAGTAAAATTTTATACTGCACTGTTCCACAGTTTTCAGCAGCCCCGAATTTATAATGATGTTGATGGTTCATATCCCCGCTTTGATGGTAACGCTAGAACTGATACTGTGAAAAATGGAAATTACTACTGCGATTTTTCTGTCTGGGATACTTACCGTGCTTTACACCCATTATACAATCTAATAATTCCGGATATACAAGCTGATATGATGAAGTCCTTGCTTACAATGGGCAAAGTTGGCGGATGGCTTCCGATTTTCCCAAAGTGGAATAGCTACACTGCTGCAATGATTGGTGATCACGCAATTTCGCTAATTGCTGAATCTTACATAAAAGGTGTTATTGATTTAACGGAAGAGGACTATAAATTACTGAAACATAACGCTATGGAATCTCCCGCAACTTATGAAGAATATGCAGATGGAAAGGGAAGGAGAGCATTAAAATCATATTTGAAATATGGATACATCCCTTTGGAAGATTCTGTGAAAGAAGCTTTCCATAAAAATGAACAAGTTTCCAGAACTCTTGAGTACGCTTATGATGATTATTCTTTAGCCCAGATTGCAAAGAAAATGGGGAAGGAAGAGGATTATCGTTATTTTTTAAAACGTTCCCAAAATTATCGTAATGTATTCGATCCGGTATTTAATAATATGAACGGCCGATACACAGACGGAACATTCTACAAAAATTTGGACAAAAAGCAGTTCGTTTATTTTATCACTGAGGGCACACCTTGGCAATATAATTGGTATGTTCCTCATGATGTGGCTGGATTGATAGAACTAATGGGCGGAAGGCAAAAGTTTAACGAAAATCTGGATGAATTCTTCGATAAAAAACATTATTGGCATGGCAATGAACCGGGTCATCAAATTCCATTCTTGTATAATTATTCCGGTAAGGCATGGAAGACACAAAAAATTGTAGCAGCAACAATGAATGAAGAATATGGAGTTGGTCCGGGTGGTCTAAGTGGAAATGAAGATGCCGGACAAATGTCTGCGTGGTATGTATTTAGCGCACTCGGGTTTTATCCAGTCAGTCCATCATCTGGAGAATATCAAATTTGTGGACCAAAATTCAAAAAAATTACAATTCTACTCGGCAACAAAAGGGAATTGGTACTTAACGCAACTGACTATTCCAAAGAAAATATTTTCATTCAAGGTATGTATTTGAACAACAGAAAATATAAATCATACTCTATAACTCAAAAAGTTCTTATGGAAGGTGGTAGTTTGAACTTTGAGTTGTCCTCATTTCCCAATAAAATGGAATAATTTAATAGAACTAATGAATTCATTAAAAACGACAAGAAATAATAATGTATAACTCAATTCAAGAAAGATTTTTCCAACTTAGCAAGAGAGAGAGAATTCTTTACCTAGTGTTCTTTATCTTTTTTATCGGATATCTATCAACTCTTAAGTTAAGACCTTATCCGCTATCTTATGTCGTCAAGATTATCCCAATTTTAAGTTTAGCATTAATTGCAATTGGAAGTATTAAAGGGGGAATCGGGAAACTAGTCTTTACTGGATTGCTGTTCTCAGCAATTGGAGATTTATTTTTGGCATTAAGCGGAAAAGGGTTTTTTGTTATAGGTTTATCTTCTTTTGCAGCGGCGCATTTAATGTACATAGTTGTTTTTTTAAGAAAACCGGTTTTTCAAAGTCCAAGAGTATATTTTGTATTAGCGTTCATTTTTTATGGCTTCACAATCTGGACATTGTTAAGTCCGAACCTAAATAGTATGCTAATTCCGGTTACTTTTTACATGATGGTAATTACTACAATGGGGGTTTCTGCAGCATTAGGAAAAAATAACCACTGGATTGTATTACTCGGAGCTTTCTTATTCATAATCTCAGATTCAGTAATAGCGGTAAATATGTTTCTAACAAAGGTCCAAAACTCAAGTTTTTGGATAATGATAACCTATTTTCCGGCCCAATTCTTAATCACATATGGGGTTTCCATCTCCAAAACTGATCTAAGCCGCGCGGTATTAAAAAAATAAATTAACATTAACTTAACAGTGTTTTCAGCGTAAAATCGAATAAAATTCCAAAATTTAACCTACGAACACGACTTTTGAACGTTCGGTCATGCAAAAATCAAGTGAGTCACATTATTTTTCTTTTGTAGTTTCGAGGAAGGTTTGAACTCAATAAATCTCAAGGTTTCTGTTCATAATTCTAAATGAAGATTTATAGAAAAAAACAAGCAAAAAAAGGTTGAGGCCATGATAATTAAAAAGTCTACTTCATTTCTCCAAAACTCTCTGAAGTTTTGCTTTTGGGGATTTCTACTTTTACTTACACTTAACATTAATTTAACATTAGCTCAGTCAAGTCACGGACACATACAAGGCAAAGTGCTTGATAAAGCGACTAATGAAAGTTTGCCCGGTGCTAGTATTTATTTCTTGGGAACAGCTGTAGGAACTATGACCGACATTGAAGGTTCGTACAGAATTTCTAATGTTTCCCCCGGCACTTATGAATTGGTTGTCTCCTACATTGGCTACAAAAAGGAAACAATAAAAGTAGTTATCTCGGCAAATAAAGCTACAAATCTAGATATCAAGCTGGAAGCAGAACTTGTACAAGGAAAGGAAATAATAATTTCCGCACAATTACAAGGACAAGCTCAAGCTATCAATCAACAAGTTACTTCAGATCAAATAGTAAATGTTGTTTCTGAACAAAAAATTAAAGAGTTGCCAGATGCTAACGCCGCTGAATCTGTTGGAAGACTACCGGGCGTTGCAGTTCAGAGAGACGGTGGTGAAGCCTCAAAGTTGATGATACGCGGATTAGATGCAAAGTTTACAAACATTACCTTAAATGGAATCCAAATACCGGCTTCAAATTCCGATAACCGCGATGTTGATTTAAGTCTTATTTCCCAGAGTACACTATCCGGAATTGAGTTATATAAAGCTTTGACTCCGGATCAAGACGCCGATGCGATTGCCGGTGTAGTTAACCTTGTGACCGGGCAAGCCAAAGCCGGACAAAAAATAAAATTGAATTTGTTCGGAATTTATAGCGGCATGACAAAATCGGCCAAGCAATACAGAGTTTCCGGAGAGTATAGTAATAGATTTTTTGATGACTTCCTTGGAGTACAAGCTGGATTTAACGCTGAAAAAAGGGATAGAAGTAGAGAAGTTTTTAGCGACGCATGGGATATTCCGGCAAATGTAGAAGATTATAAAATTAGCAACTTGAAAGTTCAGTTTGATAATGAAACGCGAAAAAGATATGGAGCCAATCTAAATCTTGATATTAATACAGATGATGGCGGATCAATTAAGTTCATAAATCTATATAGTAAAACAACAAGAAAATATTTTAGCAGCAGTCGCGATTATCCGGCTACAGGCACATCTGTTGTCTATAATGCACAAGCTATTGATCGAGATGTATATACTATAAATAATTCTCTTAATGGTGAAAACCATTTATGGGGAGTAAAAATTGACTGGGCACTAGCTCATGCTTACACAAAAAATGAAAAGCCTTTCGATCACTGGATTAGATTTTATGAGAATATAACTACAACATCTGGAATGAGATTGATAACCGATCCATTGATTCTAAAACAATCCGGTAAAAATTTAATCCCATTTGCATTTAATGCATTTGATAAAGCAAATGTTGACAGAGCTTATTTTTATCAAGATTCCAATGACGAAAGAAATTTTGATGCAAAAGT
>JBAYTN010000125.1:0-8319 GCA_041675645.1 Melioribacteraceae bacterium | reverse complement strand
TTAAAGATTGCGATTGCTCAATGTTACGAAAAGGGATTTCTCGGCAAGAACATTTTTAATTCTTCATTCAACTTTGATATAAAAATTAAAGAAGGTGCCGGGGCATTTGTATGCGGTGAAGAAACTGCATTGATGGCTTCAATTGAGGGTAAAAGAGGTGTGCCGAGATTGCGTCCTCCATTTCCGGCAGTTTCCGGATTATGGGCTAAACCTACTAATATTAACAATGTAGAAACATTTGCGAATGTTCCCTGGATAATTCTTAACGGTTGGGAAAAGTATGCTTCTCTCGGAACTGAAAAAAGTAAAGGAACAAAAGTTTTTGCACTTGCCGGTAAAATTAAAAAGAGCGGACTAGTTGAAGTTCCGATGGGAATGACAATAAACGAAGTGATTTTTGGAATTGGCGGCGGTATTAAAGAAGATAAAAAATTCAAAGCAGTTCAAATGGGTGGACCATCCGGCGGATGCATTCCGGCAAGTATGGGGGAACTAAAAATTGATTACGATGAAATTACCCGCACCGGTGCCATCATGGGTTCCGGCGGATTAATCGTTCTTGATGAAACGACTTGCATGGTTGATCTTGCAAAATACTTCTTGAACTTTACACAAAACGAATCTTGCGGTAAATGTACTTTCTGCCGTTTAGGTACAAAGAGAATGCTTGAGATTCTTGAACGAATTACAAACGGCGAGGGTAAAGAAGGCGATATAGAAATTCTTGAAGACTTAGCTGATAAAATTAAATCGGCAAGTTTATGCGGATTGGGACAAACTGCACCGAACCCGGTATTAACAACTCTCAAATATTTTAGAGAAGAATATGAAGCGCACATTTTCAAGAAAGAATGTCCGGCTCATAGTTGCGCTGCTTTGATCGATTATGAAATAAGTGATATCTATTGTAAGGGTTGCGGATTATGTATCAAATCATGTCCAACCGGAGCAATTACCGGCAAGAAGAAAGAAGTACATTTTATCGACAATGGTTTATGTATTAAATGCGGTAAATGTTTTGATGTTTGCAACCTTGATGCTGTAATCAAAAACTGAGGCTAGCTATGGAAAAAATTACACTTACAATAAATGGAAAAGAAATTACAGCTACATCGGATAAAACTATTCTGCAAGTTGTAAAAGAAAACAAACTTGATGAAATTCCAACATTATGCCACGATGATCGGTTAGAGCATTTTACTGCATGCTTTCTCTGTGTAGTTGAAATTGAAGGAATAAATAAACTTGTTCCATCTTGTGCGACAAAAGCTGCAAACGGAATGAAGATTCATACTCGAAGCGAAAGAATTATCTCTACTAGAAAAACTGCTCTCGAACTAATTATGTCCAATCACTATGCGGATTGTATTGGGCCATGTAAGAATAATTGTCCGGCTGGAGTTGATGCGCAGTCATATATAGCTCTTATTTCTATGGGACAGTATGAAGAGGCATTAAAAGTAATAAAATACAATAACCCGCTTCCTCTTTCTATTGGCAGAGTTTGCGTACGCGATTGTGAAAATGCTTGCAGAAGAAATTATGTAGATGAATCTGTTGCAGTTAATGCTATGAAAAGGTTTGTTGCTGATTTTGATGCACACGATAAATGGATTCCGAAACTCAAACAAAAGAAGAATAAAAAAGTTGCCGTAATTGGGGGCGGACCGGCTGGTTTAACAGCAGCTTATTATTTAACAACCGAAGGTTATACAGTTACAATATTTGAGAAGCTTCCAAAGTTAGGCGGAATGCTGCGTTATGGAATTCCCGAATATAGACTACCAAAGAAAATATTGGATTCGGAAATAAGCTGGATTTTGGATTTAGGCGTAGAAGCTAAAACTAATGTAGAGCTAGGAACAGATTTTAGCATTAAGGATTTAATGCACAGCGGATATGAATCTGTTTTTATTTCTGTTGGAGCACATAAAGCAAGTAAGCTTGGATTAGATGGTGAAGAAAATGTTAAAGGAATTTACCGTGGTATAGATTTCTTGCGCGAAGTAATGTTAAACAAAATTCCGGAACTAAAGGGAACTGTTGTAGTAGTTGGCGGTGGAAATACTGCTATAGATGCGGCAAGAACTGCTGTTCGTTGCGGTGCAGACAAAGTGAAAATTGTTTACAGAAGAAGCATCAAAGAAATGCCGGCTCATCACGAAGAAATTGAAGCCGCTCAAAAAGAGGGAGTTGAGATATTAATCTTAACAAATCCAAAATCTCTTGTTGCCGAAGATGGTAAGTTAAAAGGAATTGAATGCTTGCAGATGGGACTGGAAGAAGGAAAGCCGGGCGAAAGACCAAAGCCGGTTCCAATTCCGGGTTCCGAATTTGTTGTTGAATGCGATCATTTAATAAGTGCTATTGGACAGGCTGTTGATACTTCCTTTACAAGCTACGATAACGAAATTATGCTTGAGAAATGGGGAACAATGATTGTTAATAAAGATACTCTTGAAACAACTATTCCCGGTGTGTTTGCCGGCGGCGATGTTGTAACAGGACCTTTAACTGCAATTACATCAATTGCTCAAGGCAAAAAAGCCGCTCTGGCTATTATGAGTTTCTTGACTTACGGCGAAGCAAAAAAAGCTCCTCATAAGTTTTACAGCTTCAAGCATAAACTGACTACTATAAAAGAAAATGAGTTTGAGCAATTTGAAAAAATTGCTAGAGAAAGACTTGTCGAAATTGATGTAGAAGAGCGGGTACATACTTTTAAGGAAGTGGAACAAACATTCGACGAACACCAGTGCGATAACGAAACCGGCAGATGTTTGGAGTGCGGCTGTTCCGAATACGCCGATTGTACTCTACGACAATACTGTGATGAATATGAAGTTGACGTAACTAAACTTGTTGGCGGAGTTAATAAATATAAAGTTGATAACAGTCATCCATTTATAGTAATTGATTCCAACAAGTGTATTAGCTGCGGAAAGTGTGTAAGAGTTTGCAGCGATGTACTTAAAGTCTCAGCACTTGGTTTTGTTTACCGTGGATTCAAATCTGTTGTTAAA
This sequence comes from Melioribacteraceae bacterium, assembly GCA_041675645.1. GTDB lineage: Bacteria > Bacteroidota > Ignavibacteria > Ignavibacteriales > Melioribacteraceae > Stygiobacter. The sequence goes on along the minus strand of JBAYTN010000125.1, from coordinate 5,296 downwards.
CCGGCAATGGAAAGGCCTCTGCTAGCTACGACTTGTATTGCATGCGGAAACTGTATTGATGTATGTCCTACCGGCGCTATTGCGGAAAAGTATCCATTCAAAATTCTGGGTACTCTCGAAAAGGAAAACTACGAAACGGTTTGCAATTTCTGTTCGGTTGGCTGCAAAGTTAATTTTAAGAAAATCAACGATGACATTTTCTTTGTATCTAACTCAACTGAGAATATTCAAACCTCTCACAATAATGGATTTTTATGCAGTAAAGGTAGATTCGGTTACAGATATCTTTATGAAAAGAATAGATTATTTACTCCGCAAGTTAAACGTAACGGCGAGTTTCATATTATAAATACCGATGAAGCTATCTCAATTGCAGAGAAAAAAATCAAAACGACTATTGCAAAACATGGAAATGATTCGGTTGCAATTTTTGCTTCCCCAAAACTTTCAAACGAAGAACTTTATCTTCTTCAAAAACTTACGAGAGTTGGATTTAAGAATAACAACATATCCAGTTTCTCTTATTTGAATGATTCCAAAATCCAAAATTGCTTGGATGAAACGCTTGGGTTTACAACTTCTACTGCCGGCTTTAAGGATATTTCTACCGCCGATGTTATTGTTATTATTGGCTCTAATTTAATAGAAGATAGTTTGATTATTGATTTGAAAATTAAAGAAGCTAAAAAGCGTGGAGCTAAAGTTGTCTTAATTAATTCGTCGGAAATCAAAATAACAAAACATGCAGATCTTTGGCTAGATGCAAGAAAGGGAAGCATGGCGGCAATTATCAATGAAGCATCCAAACTGCTAATTAAGAATAATCTTGTTGATGATTATGCAACGAATAAACTCAAGAATATTGACACAGCTAAAGTGGAAATATTAAAGAAAGAAGTTGATGTAGAACAACTAACCGGTGTCTCAAGAATAAAACTAAATGAGTTCTTTGCTTTAATGCAAAACGCATCAAGCAAAGTCGTTTTTGTCTGCAATATTGATTCAAATGAAAACAAGTCTGCTGATGATTTAAAGAGTATTGCAAATTTCTTGCTTCTATCTTCTAGACACGGAAAAAAAGGAAATGGAATTGTTCTTCTTAGAAAGTTTAACAACTCAACTGGTATGATGGAAATGGGTGCTTCACAAAATTATCTGCCCGGCTTTGTTACAAAAGAAAACAAGGAACAAATTGAACAGATAGCTGAAATCTGGAATACGGATTTAAAAAACCTCTCCTTTAATAATGATTTGAAAGAAAAATTAGAACAAGGCAAAATTAAGATCGCCATTGTTTTTGGCGAGGACCCGGTTAACGATGAAAGTTATGCTGCTCTATATTCTAAAATTGATTACAAGATTGTTCTTGATTCCTACAATACAAAAACAACAGCCGGTGCGGATTTGGTTTTACCGATTTCAACTTATATTGAGCAAGAGGGAACTTTTACCCGCGCTGATAATGCTTCGCAAGAATCGGGGATAGTCGTAAATCAGATTAACGATTTTACCAACTGGCAATTAATTGCTAAACTAGGAAAGAATTTTGCTCAAGGGTTTGTTTATGAAAACAGAATCGATGTTAAATTGGAAATTGAAAAGGTAAATAGATTTAGTCACTATGCCCAAAATGAAGAACCTTGGCTGGATGGTTATTTCGGTAACGGCTTTAGAGAAGAAAAATTTTCTCTTTCAGTAGAAGAGTTTGATTATTCCGTAACTGAACCAGTAGAAAATAAGTTATACTTTCAAGAAAATTATTTTGCTGAGAATATCAAAAAGAAACTTATCTGAGTTTTATGAGAACTTGATAACAAAAAGGGCGATTTAACATCGCCCTTTTTTGTTATGATTCATATAGTTCAACCCGCCTTATTTGTAAAACTGTAGCAAAAAATTTAGAGCAGCTAGATAAAGGAAGTATGTATTAGATTAACAACACATGCCGACCTTTCACAACAATTAAATTGAAAAATCTTGATTCAGAGAATATTTTATTAGTAATTAACTATTAGAATTCTATTTATTCATGAATATTGATTTTTAGATTCAGAAAGTAAAATTTGATTCTACTTATAAAGGTATTACATGGTTGATCCGTTAGGTGCTAAAAAGTCTGTTGAAATCAATGGGGATAACATTTCATACTCTGAAGCCGGCTCTGGTGAGACAATCATTTTCATTCATGGAATTACCACATACTCTTTTATTTGGCAAAATATTATTCCTCAATTCTCTAACGACTATCATACAATATCAATTGATCTATTGGGATGCGGAGATTCCGACAAACCTTTGAATGAAGATTATTCACTAACAAGTCACGCAGAAAGACTTTTTGAATTTGTCAAAGCATTGAACATTAGTAAATTTCATTTAGTTGGTCACGATCTTGGTGGAGGCGTAACTCAAATCTTTTCTGTTAATCATCCGGAATATTTATACGACCTCACCGTAATTAACTCAGTAGCTTACGACTTTTGGCCGGTACAGCCGATAATAGCAATGAGAACTCCGGTAATTAGACAGCTTGCCATGGCTACATTGGATTTAGGCGTGTTTAAATTAATAGTGCAAAGGGGATTGTTTAATAAAGATAGGGTGACAGATGACCTAATGAAACACTTTTGGAAACCAATGTTAACTCTAGAAGGAAGAAAAGCTTTCTTACACTTTGCAGAATGCCTAGACAATAAAAATCTTATAGATATTTCAGATAAACTTCATAAAACAGAAATTCCAATGCTGATTATTAGGGGAGAGAATGATGTCTATTTGAGCAGTGAAATTGCCCGGAAACTTCATTCAAATATCCCGACTAGTAAACTGGTGCTTATTCCAAACGCCGGGCATTTTATCCAAGTTGATGAACCGGAATTAGTATCTAATACTATTCTAGAATTTTACAGAAAAACACAATGATTGAACAAGAAACTCTGGAAAGTCTGAAATCTAAAATTGCTGTTCTTGTAGAGGAGAATAATACTCTTTCTCAAAACGCGGAAGACCTTTTTTTGGTGAGTACTTTATTTGATACAATTCAAAAGGAAGGAGAACGCAGTTTACTTTTTCAAAATGTTCTGGAAAAAGTTGCTGTACTAAAAAACATTCCTTACTGCGCTCTGCTTACAAAGAGCGATTCTTCCTTTAGGCTTATAAGCGAATACTTAATTTCTCAGAACTTAAATACTTTAGAGCGCACTTTTGAGATTAATAATATCGATTTTAGTTCTTACCGGTATGAACCACTTCTTATTTCTACCGAAGAGATTGATTCTGTTCAAAAACAATTGGGAATTGATAAGTATGGTTTCCTAAGCAAAGAAATTGTTTTAATCCCTTTCTATTCTAAGCTTACCGGGCAAGCATTCCTTTTATGTGCAACAAACCAGAATAGTACTTCTCTAAGCAAGATTGTTGCCTATTTGGTTTATATAGTTAATAGGATAGCCGAACGTTTTGATAGTATTTATTACCAAAGCGAATTGCAGAGGTTGAACCATGATCTTGAAGGGAGAATAATTGAACGAACGAATGAACTACTTGAACTAAACAAGCAGCTGAAACTGGAAGTTGAAGAAAGAAAGAAAAAAGAAGAATTAATAAAGCAGCATTACGAAGAGCTTTCTATAATAAATCATCTAATCAACTCTATTAGCTTTTCAACTTCGATTGATGACATTTGCAAAGCAGCAATAGAACATCTAGTGGGGACTATTCAGCTTGATGTTGTTTTTATCTTCATCCGAGAAGAAAATTCTCTAGTTCTGAAATATTCTCAGACTAAATCCGGTGCAGAAGCTCTAACTTCATTTCGGGAACATAGAGTTGGCGAATGTATGTGCGGGCTGGCTGTAGCGCGGAATAAGGCTCTCTATTCAAAAAATATTTTCGAAGATAGAAGATGTACTTGGGAAGAGTGCAAAAAGAACGGCTTTAAATCTTTTGCTGCCTTACCTCTTCGCAATGGCGATGAAGTAATTGGCGTAATAGGTATTTCTTCCAAAGAAGAAGTTGATTATGAAATTAAAGCAAAGTTTTTAGAAACACTCTCTGCAGAAATTGCTATGGCTTTCGTTCAGGCTGAGGCTCACGAGAAACTTGCGCTTAGTGAAAATAGAATGAGAGTTATTGTTGAAGGCACACCTAATCTTTTCTTTTACACCCAGAACATGGACGCAGATGTAACCTATATATCGCCGACTGTTTATAATATTACCGGATATACTGCGGAGCAGTGGTTAAACCAGCGTCATTGGTTTGTAACAAATTCACTATTAAATAACGAGGCCAAAAGAAGAACTCGCGAACATCTTACCGGGAAATATTTAAACGATCCAATATTTGTCGAGATAAAACACGCACTGGGCTACCCGATATTACTGGAGGTTTATGAAAATCCGGTTATAATGGATGGAAAAGTGATCGGGTTACAAGGTGTTGCTCACGATGTAACTGAAAGAAAGCTTGCGCAAGATAGGCTAGCTTCTCAAAACATCGAATTAATTTCTGCATTGGAGAAGGCAAAACAAATTGATAGGCTCAAAACCATTTTCTTTGCTAATATGAGTCATGAACTAAGAACACCGCTTGTAGGCATGCTTGGGTATTCGGATTTGCTTAAAGAAGAATTAATCGGTGATGAAAAAGAGATGGCTTCCAAAATATACATAAGCGGTAAGCGGTTGCTCCATACTCTTAATCAGATTTTGAATTATTCCGAAATTGAATCCGGCTCAGTAGAGCTGTTGATTACGTCAGTAAATATTAATGAACTTCTAGACGACGAACTGGAGCTATATAAAATAGTAGCTAAGCAGAAAGGGATTACACTTTCAAATGAATATCAAAGTGAATCTGTTATTATAAATTCCGATGAAAAACTGCTTCAAAGTGTTTTTAGCAACTTAATAAACAACGCGATTAAGTACACAGATTCCGGAACTGTTTCGATAATTGTTGAGGCAATTGATGATTCAATTATAATTAAGGTGCGTGATACCGGAATTGGTATACCCGAAGCTAAATTCGAATTGATCTTTGAGGAGTTTAGACAAATAAGTGAAGGCGTAAGCAGACAGTTTGATGGCACCGGACTCGGATTAGCCATCACTAAAAAATATATTTTATTGCTTGGCGGCCAAATTTCTCTTGATAGCGAAATTGGCAAGGGTACAACATTCACAGTAAGGTTGCCCAAAAATTCTTCAATAAAGAAATAATAACTAACTGTAAGTAAAAATTGGAAAATTTGAATGAGCATAAATAAACGTACAAAAGATATAAGGATTCTTGT
>JBAYTN010000124.1:0-8537 GCA_041675645.1 Melioribacteraceae bacterium | reverse complement strand
GTTAGATTGTTCTATTAAATAAATTTGTTAAAAATATTTGGCAGTAGCTTTTCAGTTCGGCATTGTTGTTTGGGGCGGACGGGTGAAAAGCAACGCCGTTATAAACCATGAAAATAAAATTTATAATATTATTCTTCCTAATCTTTCTTGATTTATTATCGGCGCAAGGTAATCGTTCCGGGGATAACCCTGTCTTAGCAACAATGATAAAAACCGAAATATTACCAGAAGGCAAGGTAAAGTACACATTGAATGGACTTTACAAGTCAGATGTTGATTTAGAACAATTAGAAAAGTACAGATCTAAAAAACAATTATTAACATCTGACAGTAATGATGAATTTCTTAAAAGATTACCAATTCCGGATGCATTAATTTTTATATTGCCAAAATCGCATAAGTATGAGTACAATTTCGACAATGATTCAACATTCTCGATTGTTTCCGATACTTCATTTAGTATAAAAGAATTGGAATATTCTTTAGAAAGAGATCATAATTTATTCTTGATTGATAAAATAATATCTAAACGAAAAAGCAAAGAATATGATTCAACCCTATACAAAAAGGTTTTTGAAAAAAATGTAACATTCCCTTTGCCTGGAGGATTCCGGGTATTGAAATATGAAAAAATTCGTAATAATCAGATTAGGGTAATTGTTAGTTCAAACCTTATCGAAACGAAAAAAATGGAAGAGAAATATTTATTTAATTTTTACTTGTCTGATTTTATTATAACTAAAAAGAATGGGGAATACTCAGTTGAATTTGAGGATAAAACTAAAAAGAAAAATTTAAGGATATCAACTGATGATCCGGCTGCTAAAGGAAAATTTAATAGCGTTTGCCCTGTAGAATATTCCAGTAATAAGAAAGGTTTTTTATTTTTTAACAAATACGCAGATGCTTGTATTGATTATAGTAAATTCGCAATGAGAGTTTTGGACTCTAATTATAATTATATATGGGAAAATAAAGATGATATAATTGGTTATTGTGATAAACTGATGTACAATTTTGATGATGATGGTATATGTGATATTATTCTTTTTAGCCACAGTCACAAAGATTCTATTATAATATTTGAAAGAAATGGTTTATAACCAGCAACTCAAAGCGACCGCGTCTTTGACGCAGTCGTTTGATGTGGTAATTGGGTTTAGTTTTTCAGAGTAGGTTTATTGTTCAAAGTTGATATGCAGTAAAGAACTGATTTTTTAATGAAAGTCGTTTGCAATTGTAGCATCGCATTTATGGGCGGCGCTTTAGTTGCAACGCTGTTAGTTTTCAAAAATAGTTTGGTGTAAGTGGCGGCAACATAGTTAGTTGGTCATTCAAGTTAGGTTCTTCGGGTTCTGGTTGTAAGGGTATTCTGGTTTTGCTGTAAATGTAGGTTTGTTCTTTTTGGGGTTGGTTGCAAAGAACTGCTCAATAAGTTGTAATAAATATTGGGTGGAGGCTTTCAAGTATTGTTAGTATAATGAGGTGGGAAAATGCGGGGTTCTTTTCGTATTTCACCTTTACAAATGAATAATTAGTTCTGTTATATATATGCATTACAAACTTGTTATTGTTGGTTTAGGTTAGCATTTCAAACATAATATTTAAGTGAAAATAGGTTAGCAACATTACTACATCAGCTTGTCATTATTGCTGGTGTAAAGTAGCAATGTGTTTTGCAAAGATGGTTGCGCTCTTTTTTATTTTGTTCATCATCGCATCCATAAAATCAAAGCAAAAACTAACTAGCAACTCAAAACCGACCGCGTCTTCGACTCGGTCGTAGGGAAGTAGTTCTGGCTTTTGCTTTACAGAGCAAGTTGCTTGTTAAAAGTGTGACTTACCAAACGAAGTTATTTAAAAAACATTGGCGTTGGCTTTTCAAACCGTCATTGCTGTTCCGGGCGGCGGTTTAGTTGCAACGCCGTTATGTGCAACAAACAGAGGGAAAAAATGAAAAGTTATTTTCTATTCCTTTTTATCTTATCGGCATTGTTGTGCTCGTGCGAATCAACAAATGAACCAATTATTAATGGGCAAGAATATTTTTCTCTAAGCATTGGGAATAAATGGTATTATAACACAAGGGGTGCTGATAAAACAATCATTAATGAAACATTGGAAGTGACTGCACAGAAAGAAATAAATGCCAAAAAATATTATGAATTAGTTAGAATCGATGTATCATTTAACTATAGAGATACAATTTATTATAGGTTTAGTGGTAACATATTGTTTTCTAAATCGCCTCAGCACGATGAACGAATAATAGCAGATTTTTCTCTTAGCATTAACGAATATGCCTATTGGGATTCTATAGGAGATTTGAAAGTAACAGAAAAAACTGAGTCAACAATAACGTATGCTAGACCATTTAGTGCAGATTATGGTTCTTTAGTAACTTATGAAAAAGGCATTGGCATAATAAAATCACTTGAAAACGGATTTATATTATTTAGAAAGGATCTTGTAAAAGCTGAGATAAAATAATCATATTTCAAAACCGCACATAACCCGCGTCTCAAGCGGAACGCTGTAGTCGGTCGGCGGTTTTGTAGTTATAGTTGAGTTAATTCGTTCTGTATTTGTGCAAGTAAATTTTATAAACAATAAATCATGTTGTTAGTAGCGGACACTTCGTGGCGTCCGCTTAAACGCAACTTCGTTATGTGCTAAAATATTATGAATGAATTTACTAAAGAAAAGTTAGCATTTGTCATTGGCTTAGTTGCTATACTTTTTACTTTGTCTTCTTTAATTGAATCCATTGGGCATATTGGTTATAGCTTATTTGGATTTGTTCTTACTATTTCCCACGTGTATTATTTTATATCAATCTCATTATTAATTGCCGTGTATTTTTACGGCATAAGATTTATTACTGACAGATATATTCGAATAACAGAAATAATAGGTGACTATTTATATATCATTGTCATTCTCACTCCACCAGTTTACATAGCATTGTTTTTAGTAGTCGCTTTAGCAAATATTTTTGGAAATCTGTTCCGATCCGACAACACAAGATACATTATTGAAGTTGTCTTAACCATTCTAATTGGCATATTGAGTAGCTTCATTTGGGAACGGATAAGAAAAATATTTATTAAAAAAGAAAAGAATTCTTCTGTGCAACAACTCCAAAAAAAGGAAACCTCATTTTTTAATCGTGCTGAAAGTCTTTTCAATTCTGGCAATTTTGACTTATCAGTCGTAGAAGCTTTTAAAACGATTGAAATTGCTGCACAAAAATATCTTATCGATCATGGATACATTGAATATCGCAAACCAAATTCAAGTTGGCTAAAGATTATGGATGAAAAGAAATTAATCCCAAGTCAGATAATCGAAGATCTTCAATTTGTAAGAAATCAACGCAATCTGGCAGCCCACGCTGTCGAACCAATTTCTTATGAGAAAGCCAAAGAAGTGTTATCGATCACTAGTAAATTTTTAGCGTTGATGTCATCTATTAATTCGTGTCCTGTTTGTGGAAGTCTTGCTATAAAATTGGAGTATTCAAAAGAAGGAAATATTGAGATGTCAAGAGCATACTGTGGAGACTGCGGTTGGGAAGAAACTAGTTTAGGTTAAATAACGCACATAACCAGTTTTCCAAGCCGACCGCGTTTTCAGTTCGGCATTTGTGTTGTTATAAAGTTTGGTTGTAAAAGTTGGTTGCTCTTTTAATGTAGTTGAGTAAACGAAGTTATTAATAAATTATTGGCAGTTGTTTTCAAAGCTGCATAGCTGTGTTGGGCGGCGGCTTAAAAACAACGCCGTTATGCGTTATTAAAAGGTTGGGATATGTCACAGTTATTTATTTCACATTCTTCAAATGACAAACAGTTTGCAAAACAATTAGCTTCTGATTTAATGAGCTATGGACATTCTGTTTGGTTTGATGAATGGAATATTAAAGTAGGTGAGTGTATAGTATCCGAGATTGAAAAAGGGATTCAAACTTCGGATTATATGATAATTATTTTGTCATCTCATTCTGTGAATTCAAGCTGGGTCGAGAAAGAATGGAAAACTAAGTATTGGGATGAAATCAACAATAAAAAAGTTTTGGTTCTACCTACACTAATTGAGAAATGCGACATCCCTCCATTGTTGAAAACTAAAAAATATGCTGACTTTACGAAAAGCTATGCAGTTGGTTTTGCTAATCTTGTCAATTCCTTAACTCAATATGGGAATATTGAATACTTTCCTAGTGATAATAATGATGCTGCCATCAAACTTAACATACAGCAGATATTAAGAAAATCACAGTCAAACAATGAAAGACTAAGTGTTTGTATTGCTGAGAGTATGACAATTGCAAGCAAACTAAACGATAAAATATTAGAACGCTTTTGTTCTGTTGAACTAAAAGGAATTACTGCTGGAGAAAAATATCCAGATTTTAATCATCGCAAAATACCAGTATTCGCTTCTGCTTATAAGTTAAATAACGATTGGTTCGGATGGGATGGGGACATCACGCGTGCAATTCAATTTATGGAAAATGATCCTGAGAATTATAAAAAAATAGATTATTTGCTTTGGCAACCGATATTTGAATTAGAAGAAATAAGTCAGCAAGATAACCTTGATAAAAAAATATTTTCTTTTTCTCTAACTGCTAAACAAATTGACCGTAATCTTTCTAATCCGGATTTACGGCTTTATTTGTATGCAAAATTAAGCTCTATCAAAGATGTGTTAATAAAAACTAGAACACGATTGACGGAGTTATTATTAAATCACATTAATTCAAACGCATAACAAGCGCCTCAACAACGACCGCTTCTTCGATGCGGTCATATTGAGTCGCATTTGGGGTTTGCTTTTCAGAATTGGTTTGTTGTGTAAAGTTGATTTGTAAAACAAAATAGATTTATAAAATAAAGTTGCGTTGACAAAACTTAGCCGTTTGTTCTGGGCGGCGTGTTAGGCGCAACGCCGTTAGGCATTAACACACTTAACATAGAGGAGAATTACAATGTGCAAAAGAATTATTGCTATTTGTCTATTTGGCTTGTTAGCAAATGTATATTGCCAAAATATTTGTGAATCAATATTGAAATATGGCATTTATGATCAGTCTGAGTCCATTTCAGATATGTCACGTGCAGAAGCATTTGCGAACTGGTTTAACCAACAAAATATCTCAACATATAAGGAGGCTGAAAGTTGGGGTTTGTTTGGTTCTATTCCTATAGGAAACTATATGTTGAATTTAGGTTTTACTCTTGATGAAACTGGTTTTAGACAATTTAAAAATTATATTTCTACTTTTAGTACAAGAACATACGAAGAAAAACAAAAATTAGTAATTAATGTTAAGACTATAAATAAAGATGTTGTAGAAGCATGGAGCAATTGTATTAATAGTGCTGGGCTGAAGATATGGTATGAACAAACCCAAAACCCTTATGAATTTGTATTATGTGCTAAACATGTTCAAAGTGGTCATGAAATAGCCACATTGGAAAATGTACAATTCAGCTATGATAATGAATTTCTTTTTGGAGATGGTCCTTTACTTGATCAGTCTGGAAAGCCAAAAGATAAATTAAAAATTGAAGGCAACACTTTGCGCCATTTGATTAGACGTAGATATTTAATACCTACTAATGTGGTTATTACACCAAGTGAAGGTGGGGTTAGTACTATCAGTTTAGGCGGTGTAATGACTTTACTGCCAGTGATACATAGTAGATTTATAGTAGAGGCAGTTAAAGAACCGTGGTCTAACACAAGTCTATATTGCAAAAAGGGTCAAAGAATTAACATAAAAGTTGATGCTGGTTGTAATTGGAAACTTGGGATTAAAGATGAGGCATGTAATGCTGAAGGTTATTATGGTATACCAACACATCCAACCTATCCTCAATTTGATACTCGTTATAATTATGGTGCTTTATTGGCTAAGATTGCTAACAAAGTATATTTAGTTGGATTACAAACTGAATTTGTTGTTGAAGATGATGGAATACTTTCATTTACTTGTAATGATGGGCGTAGTACTACTGGGAAGGGCTACGAAGATAATATTCGTTCTATGAGTTTGAGTATAGTAATTTCTGAATATGGCTACAATTATGATAATGTTTTACCGCCATTTTATCGCACACAACAACAAGGTCAGAGGTGATAAGTTTAAAAAGTAATGCCTAACCAGCTCTTGCACCCGACCGCTTCTTTTCAGAGCGGCAATTAAGCGGTTATTGGGTTTGGTTAACAAAGTAAGCGTAGTATTAAAGGTTGTTCTAATAAATAAGTTAGTAAATAATTATTGGCGCTGGTTCTTCGTTTCGTTATCACTGTTCTGGGCGGACGGGTGAAAAGCCACGCCGTTAGGCTTCGATTATGCGAAATATTTTTATATTAATATTCATCTTACTCACAAATTATGTTCGCTCACAATCAAGTTCCATTGTATCTTTGAATAATGGTAATTCTTGGGTTTATGAAGTAACTACAAGTGGGAATATCCATAATTTTACTAATAATACTGATAGCTTATTCTATGATATGTATAGTTTGGTTTATAAGATTGTTGGAGATACTACGATTTCAGTTTTAAATAGTAATCCGTATAAGATTATCAAAGTAAAATTGTTTAAGGATATTTTGATAGATGGACAAACTCTATATTTTTATTCGAATGCAACAATATTTTCCCGTGTGAACTACGAATATGGATCAATATATTGGTCAACTTTGTTTGATACGAAAGTCAAAAAGGATACTTCGTGGAGCGGATATCATATGGGTGGAACAAACTATTACGGTAGCATAAAGTTATTAAATACGGATATTTTCAATGGTAATATTGATTCTCAAAGACTTGAAGGATCTGCATATTATGGAACGGGTCTTGGAGGTAAAACGGTATTTTTGACTGCTAAAAAATATGGTATTATTGAGATGTATGAAGAATCAAATGTTGCCTCTACCGGTATTAGAAGGTGGACTGAAACAATGCAGAAATTAGTTGGATGTGTGATAGAAGGAAAACAATACGGTAAATTAGAACCTCCCGAAATTGCTAGTTTTTCTATCAATAATGCTAATGTTGAAATTAACTATAAGATACCAGCATACAATAGTTTGTCAAAAATTATGATTTATCTCTATAGCTTAGAAAATCAAAAATATATTCTCTCTGATTCTGTGGAGACAAATTCAACCAAAATTAACAAACCGCTTCCCGTGGGCAATTATAATCTAAGAATTACATATAAAGACCAAGCTGGAATAGAAAGCACATTTTCTAATGAAGTTACATTTTCGGTAATACCGGAAAGATTTAATATTTATCAAAACTATCCGAATCCGTTTAATAGTAAGACTATAATCAAATTTACTACAACTGAGAAATCTAAAGTAGTTTTAAACGTATTTAATATTCTAGGCCAATTAGTATATGAAGACAAGAAAGAAGTGAGTTATCCTGGCATTTATGAGTTCAATTTAGAACCAAAAGGTCTTTCGAGTGGAGTTTATTTGTATAGAGTAATGAATCATAATAATCAAGTTATTACAAATAAAATGGTTTTATTAAAGTAATGCCTAACAAGCAACTCAAAGCGACCGCTTCTCCGGAAGCGGTCTGAGTTGCAATTATTGAGTTTAACTTTTCAGAGTAAAATTGTTGTTAAAGTTGATTTATAAACGAAATTGATTTTAAAACAAAGATGGTAATTGCCAAAAGCGTCATTGTAGTTCTGGGCGGCGCTTTAGTTGCAACGCCGTTATACCACAGAAATATATTGCTAGGCTGTTGAAATTTTGTGCTAAATATTGTACGTTTAATTGCACAATATAAAATTAAGAGTTTATATGTTCAGAATACAATTAGATAAAGATATTCAACCTCTTTCAGAGTTTCGGTCGAAAGTTGCTTTTTATTTTGACAAAGTCAAAAAAACTAAGAGACCATTAATTATCACTCAAAATGGTAAAAGTGCGGCAATATTGTTAGATGTCTCTGAATATGAGGCAATGATTGATAAAATCGAAGTTTTGGAAGATATTAAATTAGCCGAAGAACAAATTAGCAAGGGCTTTGAAATTTCGCATCAAGATGTTAAGAAAAGATTTGCTAAGAGGGCTTAAAAGTGAAAATATTCTGGTCGCCCTTGGCTTTAGAAAGGTTGGAAAATATCTTTGAATATATTTCAAAAGACGACAGTATTGCAGCACAAAAAATGATTGAAAGAATATTTAAGAAGGTAGAAAGTTTATCAAAATTCCCAGAAAGAGGAAGAAAAGTACCTGAAGCTAATAGAGAAGAAATTCGTGAAGTATTCGAAAGTTCGTATAGAATTATATACCGAATTGACAAAAAAAGAATTTATGTTCTTTCAATCAGAAATTTCAAGCAATTATTACCTGAGAAAGATATTGAATAAATGTGGTATAACCGCTTAAAAAAGGATTAAGTCAATAGACAAAAAAATATAAGTGAACAACTCAAGAGTTGTTCAGAAAAATTGTTCTTTGAAAAGCTGAGCTAATAAAACACACTACTTTCTGCCTAC
>JBAYTN010000123.1:0-8552 GCA_041675645.1 Melioribacteraceae bacterium | reverse complement strand
GAATTTTGAACCCTTGCCATCAGTAACAGTTTGTGCATCAGCGAAATCCGGTCTGGTGCTTCTATAAATTACATAACCTTCAAAATCTTGTCCGGTAATTGGATCTATACTTTTTTCGGAATTCGAGTCCCAGAACAAAGTAACTTTTTTGTCATCCGGGATTGCAGTTACTTTTGGCAAGCTTGGAGGTCTGAAGAAACGATAATTCTTATTATAAATGTCTTGAACTGTTTCGGCAGTTGTTAATAGATCGTCTAAATCTTCGCCAAATAGAAACGACATAGAAATTCTTTTGGTTTCGCCCGGTGCTAGAGAAATGTAACCGGAACTAAAAATAAAAACTAAGTCTTGGTTTTGTGTAATCTCGCTAAAACTTCCAGGCTTAGTTTCATTCCAAATTGATTCATCATATGCAATTAATAAATCTGTTGCCCATTGGGAACTCTTAAAGCTTGTTAAACCAATTTGATCGGATTCATCCAAGTCGGTATATCCAAAATTTGGTTCGCCAGGCTGCAAAGGATCGGGTCTTCCATCCGCTAATCTGCTTCCTAATGTTGGAAATCCATCTTTCTCTCCGGCATCTCCGGTATTAGCTATTCCATCTTTACCAACATCATCAGTATCCGGATTCCAATCTGCGTCTTCATCAATATTATTATCCTGTCTTTCATCAATCAATCCGTCTCCATCATTATCAATTCCGTCGTTTGGATTTCCGGGTGATTCAAGAAACTTGCATCCTAAATAGCCAAGTTTTCTTCCGGCATCGCCGGTCATATCCGGATCGAAAAAGTAAACCATATTACGTGAATAAAGAGGAATTTTAGTATCGAAAGGAGAAATGAAAAGTCCGTTATCATCTTTATTATCGGCACCGCCAACATCCGGATCGCCGTAAATTCCAAATGTTACGCTATCGAGTGGTACATCACTTACATTAGTAATAGACCAAACAAAAAATATTGCATTAGAAGCTAACGAGTTACTCCATTGAAATGCACGGCCATCAATTTGAACACCCAAGCCTTTTCTGGTTTTATCATTCTTAAATGGATAATAACTAAACTCTTTGTTATCGCGGTCATCCATTGCCCAGTAAGCTTCTAGGTCGGCATTGTTTTCTCCTTGAACAAGATAGCCGGGCCAAACATATTGCCCAAGCTTTTCGTTGTACCATTCGCGCGGCCAGCTATCGGGTTTGCCGTCTCTATTGGAATCAAATGCCGGATTTGTAGCAATATAGCTTTGGCTTGGATCGGCATAGCCGGGAAGCGGCTGCCATTGCCATTTGAATCCGGTAGCCGGATCAATTTCCCTCAAACCGGCTCTATCGTAATCGTTCATGCCGTCTGTAATGATATGTCTTCTTACGCCGGCTGAATCAAGAACTGAGGCGCCAACTATTGGACAGAACTGGAAAATGTAAGGCGCGTCTCTCCAAATTAGATTTGTAATTTCTCTTATGCCGCCAAAGCCCGGTGCTATTCCGCCATAGTTTTCAATCTCTACGGCAACATTATTCCCATTCATGAAGAATGATTTTCTGTCTGAATTAGCATTGGACTTAAGTAAGTTTTTCAACGAATATTTATCTGCGCCAAGGTTATCATTCTTAATGCTAATTGGAGCCTTAGATAACTTTTCTTTTAAGTAATTCTTTATTTCTTGATGTTCAATAAGTCTTCTTTGTTTAACCACTTCTGTTTGCGCAAAGTTTTTTTCGACAAGAAATGGCAAAGTGCAAAGAACTAAACCAAGATAAATTAATTTTTTCTTCAGCATTATGTTACTCCATAAATTTCATTAGAACTCTAAAGTGAAACCAATTCTTACTTCTCTTGGTGCCGAGTAATAATTAGGTCTGTTAAAGTATTCGCTTGCAGATTTTATTCCCGGATATTTCTGTGAGATCAAATTAGTTGCTTGCGGCCCGCCTTTGGATTCTTCCAAAGAGTAAATTGCCCGTCCGGTGTCATCATAAACAAAACGCTCATTCTGAGTATCGAACAGATTAAATACTTTTAAGAAAATAGTTACTGAAGTGTTTTCAGCAATTTCAAAAGATTTATCGCACAATAAATCGGCATTAGCGTAGAATGGTTTTCGTCCGCTGTTCGATCTCAAATAAATCTGCTGTTCATAAAGCTGAGGCGAATATGGGAGTCCGGTAGACAACGAAGCTGTTACCGTTACATTCCAATCATTACCACCGCTCAATGTAACAACTCCATTAAGTGTGTGAGTCTGATCCCAATCTAATGGAACCGGGATTTTTTCACTTTGGCGACCGGAAGAAAGATCTATAAAGAACGCATCGGCTCCGGTTTCATTGCCCTCGGCAACTTGAAAAGTGTAATCCAGCGAAGCTGTTAATAAATCTTCGGAAGATTTTCTCTTTGTTAGCGAGAATGTAATTCCTTTAATGTTGCCATAGTCTTTGTTAACATACTTTTGATAAATGGAGTTGCTGCTTATTCTGATCTGTTGAATTGCTAGAAGATCGCGAACATCTTTATAAAAACCAGTTATGTTGAATGCAAGAGATTCATTTAACTGCTGCTGTAAACCAACTTCGTATGTGACAGTCTTTTCCGGATTGAGATTAGCGTTACCATACACCGGTGAAGCTGCTATGTCTTCAAATTCCGGATTTGTATAGAGATATCTGTATGGAGGCAACTGATAAAAATGTCCGTATGAAAAGTGAATTATACCTTGATCTGTAATTGGAAAGGAAATTCCAAGACGAGGACTTACAGTAGTTTTCGATTTTGCTTCGGTTAAATTCTCAGTAGGTTTAAATGGATCGGGTGCATAAACAGCATTTGGATTAAAATAATCTACTCTTACGCCGGCATTAAGTATCATGCTCTCAAATTCCATCTTATCTTGCAGATAACCGGAAAACTGTTTCGGCGAACGGGAATAAATATCTATAGAACCTTTTTGATTGACCGGATCTGGAATAGTAGGTGTTAAATAATTATTTCGATTTCGCAGCACTTCGAAGAATACGAAATCCATTGTATCCCACTTATTTTTCAAACCGAATTTGATTTCATGCTCGTTGGTAACTTGGCTTGTAAGATCAAACTTGATTTCTGACGAATAGGAACGCTGATAGAAATGTTCCGGCTGTGTTCCTCCGGAAACAAATGTATAGCTGCTGTAAGAATTAGCTTTGTCTTCGGGCTGATATCTCGGATCGGCGTGAAGATCGCTCAAACTCATACCGGGATGAAATGAAACTTCGCTTCCGGATGCATCCAGCAATGGAAACAAATAGCGCTTAAAATCGTAAATGTTGTATGAACCCTTCAACGAAAAAAACGTTGAATTATTAAGTGTGTGTCTGTATTCCAAAGAATTTATTAATCCCCACTGCGAGCGCTGGTAATTTGCATCGGGATTATATTTAAGATCGTGCGCGTATGATTGATATTTCGAATTGGAGAAAACTACATCGTAATTAATTTTAATAGTTGCGATCGGTTTGTAAGTAAGCTTGGCCGTCGTGTTCAAGTCTTCGCTTGGATTCATAGAGACAATAGAATTATCGCCGGTTTGTGCAAGATAAATTTTGTTAGCAACTACAGCGTCTCTCGATAGTGAATCATAAATAGTGTGTTGTCTTATTCCATATAGATAACCTTTGTCTTTATTGAATCTACCGGAAAAGAAAAATGTGAAATTATCCTCTAGTAATGGAATCGGTCCACTAAATGTTCCCTCAAAGACTTGGTTATTAACCGGACTGATTTTATCAATATTAAAGAATACATCTTTATTAGAGCTCAAATAATCCCCGGTGTAATAAGTTAATGTACCTTTATACTTAGAGCTACCTTCTTTGGTAACTGTATTAACAATGCCGCTAAGCGCGTTCCCATATTCTGCATTAAATGTTCCGCTGACAACAGAGAGCTCTTGGACAGCGTTGGTAGAAATCTGTACGGTTCTGCCATAGTCGTAAGGATTTATTGCGGAGACTCCATTAACATTGTAAGCTATTTCAGTTGAGCGTCCGCCGCGTATGTGCAATTCTCCGCTAGAGCCTTTCGTTATACCGGCTTGTAGAGATAAAATTTGAGTGATGCTTTCTACCGGCAAAGTTTTTATTTGAGACTCATCGATGTTTGTTTGTGAGGAAGTTAAATCTTTTCTAATTAATGGCCTTACCGCCTCTACAACGATTGTCTGCAAATTTATTGCTTCGGATTGAAGCTGAACATCAATTCGAGTTGTGAAATCACTCGATACTCTTACATTGGTAATTATCTTCTTCTGATAACCGATGCCGCTTACACCCAAAGAATAAACGCCCGGCTCAAGATTGTTTATAACGTAAGTACCATCAATATTTGTGGCGGCACCAATAGCCGTTCCTTCAATAATTACATTAATACCTATTAAGTCTTCCTTAGTTTCTGTATCTGTAATTTTTCCGGCAATTTTTCCGGTTCCACCGGCAAAATTTTGAGAACTAAAAAGAAAGTAGAAAACCGAAAGGATGAATGTGAACGGAAGTAAATGTTTTTTCATCGTTACCTCAGAGCAAAATTAGATGTATAAAAAACGTAAAGTGATATTGCTAAACTTTCTATTTATCAACTGTTATATAAAAGAAAAGGGTTTTCAGAACACTCACTTATGAACTTCTTTAGTGATAAAATTCTGATAACCCTTTTAAACATGCAACTAATTACTTGAGCAACTGCATCTTCTTTGAAATTGTATTCTTCTCTGTAGATAACTTATAGATGTATATTCCGCTTGCAAGATTACCGGCATTAAATTTAACCGAATAAGAACCCGCATTCATAAATTCTTTATTGATCAATACCGCAACTTCTCTTCCAAGAATATCATAAATTTTTAACTCAATGTTGGAAGCTTCAGAAATTCCAAATTTAATTTGCGTACTTGGGTTAAATGGATTTGGATAATTTTGTTCCAAGTTGAATTGTGTTGGGATATTGTTATCAATTTTCTCAACAGATACTTTTGTGTACTTGCTGTCTAGAACAATTAGAGGCATCCGGTCATCATTTGGATTACCAAGAGTATACCCTTGTGTGTAAAGTACTTCATCTTCCTTATCACCGTCAACGTTAGCTATGACAACTACATCCATGTTTCCATTGTTTGCCCAATAGGCAGAATCTATAACGCTCGCCACATAATTCGATGCAGAAGCAATATCACCACCTTGATATTCAACTCTTATAACTGGAACTTTTCTTGTATTAGCAGTACTGTGATAAGAAGCGGTAACAAAATCAATTTTACCATCACCATCAATGTCGCCAACGGCAGCACCATTTAGTCTAGTAGCACCGATTGGGGTTGTGTCAACTAGCTGTGTAGATTTCAACGTATCTGCCTCTTGTTGAAGAAGCCATATTTTTGCACCTGTATTATTTCCTGCTAACAAAATTTCTTTTTTACCATCATTATTTAGATCTATAACTGAGCTTCCCTTAAATGAAGCATTCCCACCAGCCACAGTAGACTGTAGTTTTGTACCTTTCCACGCGCCATTTTCGTATTTAGCTCCTACTACTTTGCCCGAACTGTTTTCAATAACATAAACTATATTATCAATTACAGCAACGTCACGGCAAGCGCCAATCGTTTTTACAACTGCATCATCAGTGCCCTTAAATTCTACTGTCCATTTTTCGGTACCACCGCCAAGATTCGGAATATTATCTACAGACAATATTCCAACTTTCCAATAACCTTGTCTGTCGGCAAAAATTAGCTCGTCTTTTCCATCTTTATCTGGATCTGCGATTATAAATCTAATTGGTCTCAAATTTATCCCAGCACCTGCCTCAATATTTGTCATAGCATTTGGAAGAAATCCGCCCAATCCATCAGCTACTCCCATATTATCACTTCCGTCACCAGGATATTCATAAACTAAAATTCTGGCAACGTCTGGATAAGGACTATAGTTTACCGGAGCCCAATAGATTTCCGGTTTGCCATCTTTATCTAAATCGCCCCAAGTAAATGCAGGCCATGTATTCTGTTTTTCTAGTGGTGCAGTAGCTGACCAAACAGAATCCCACTTAGCGGTTACCGGGTTTAACTCGAATTTATAAATTCTTGGCACTAATTCGTAGGGACGATCAACCATGTTAGTGTTGCACGCATAAATTTCGGGTTTCCCATCTTTATCAAAGTCAACTCCGGCAATAACTCCACCAAAACCGGCTTCCTTTCCCGATGGTTCTTTGATCTCTGCTGTACGGGTTAATAATTGAGCTTGAATCTGGGCCAGAAAAAGCAACGCGAAAAAGATTACACTGTAAGAGAATCTTTTCATTAAAGCCTCCTATGTTTTTGAGTTGTATGATTGATTTGTTGAATTAATTTCTTGGTTGAAATTAGTGCCATAACATTAGAAACAAAATGAGAGGATAACAATAGTTGTTCTTTTGTCTTCTAACTAAGAGGAAATTAGAATAATAAAGTTACCATCACACTACCCGAATGGGTTGTTGTTTTTTGCTAATACCACGACTAACAAATTCAGCCGTCAAGAATATTCTGCCTTTGTTACTTAGCTAATTTCAATAAGTTGCCTCATTCACAAACAAGCTAATGATTTCAATATTTAAAAACAATCTCCGCCCAAATGAAAATAGCATAATTTAATTACCCAAAAGTGTAGTGATTATTTATCACGAGCTTCGGTTTAATGCTGTTTTACAATAATATTTATATCTTAGTTTAGTGCTTCTTCTAACTTCGCTATGGTTATGTTTCTTAAAATTTGGATTCTAATAATAATCTATAACGTGATGTCTTTATTTCAGCATTTTCCGATCAGTAATATTTTGAAGATATATATCGAACTTTAATAATAGTGTCAGGTTTTGGTAGAAAGTAAATGATAAATCTTCGTTATCAAATTATAGATAAAGTTGGCGAAGGCCGAAGTCAAGTGTTCAAAGCTCTGGATACTTACAACGAGAGCTATGTTGCATTAAAAATATTATCTAAGGTTAGACCCGCAGAAGAGCATCAATTACTAAGAGAAGAATATTTTGTATTAAGTAAGCTTAGCCATCCAAACATTATTAATGCCTACGAGTATGGAATTGTTTCATATATCGATATGGATGATTGGAATAAATATAGAATTGCCGAAAGTGATTCGATGCTTGTTCTTGAATATTTCGACTCACTCTCTCTAGATAATTACATAGACAAAATTGATAATCCAACTTTACTAAGACTGATCCAAGAAATCGCTTCCGTTCTTCAATATCTGCACAATTCTAATCTGGTTTATACAGATCTTAAGCCAGAGAATATACTAATAAGTAATTTACATGAACCTACTTTAAAGTTGGTAGATTTTGATCTTGTAAGCGTGGCCGCCAATAAAGGCTTGAATTCAATTAGAGGTAGTTCGTTTTTCTTGGCTCCGGAAGTTTTGAAAAGAGAAGGGATATCTTATGCATCTGATTTGTATTCACTAGGTGTTTTGATTTATCGAATACTTTACAAGAAATTTCCCTTTAGTTCATTCAGCACTATTCACGATATAAAATTATCACTGGAAGCTTACAAAGAAATTCAAGAGTCTATTGGTACCGGCTCGCTTAATGAGGTAGTTAAAAAAGCACTTAATACTTCTCCAGAAAAGCGACCGGCAAGTTGTATCCATTTTTTGCATGAACTTGGCCTAGAGCTAAAAGCCAATACGATAGACGAGCTTATTCCATCAATTTATTATGACAGAAACAATCTACTCTCTAATATAAGCGCTTATTTAAATGTAAAAGAAAATATCCAGCTAATAGAAATTAACGGTTCGGTTGATAGTGGTAAATCGACATTGCTTAAAAAACTGGAAAACGATTCTGAGAACATTATTCTAATTTCAAAAGAGGATATTGATTACAAACAGTCTTTCTTTTTCGTTTTAATAAATAAACTGAGTAGTAACGGATTCGTACACAAACATTTATCGACAGAGACAAAAAGTTTAATAAAATCACTATTGACTCATCCAGCCGAAATAACATTTCAATCTGCAAATAGGGTTATTTCCAAAATAAGCGAGAAATGCTCCTTTACTTTATTGCTGGATGATTTTAACGATTACGATTCAGTTACAAGAGAGAATATTATTAAGCTGGTACCCCTTCTAATCTCGAAAGGAATTCATGTACTCATTGCTTCAGAGATTGATAATGAACAAACTACTCCGCTATTTACAAAATCAGTTCGAATTAAGCTTTCTGAACTTAATAGTAGCGAAGCTGAAGATTTCATTAAATCATCATTTTCTACCTTACTACCAATAAGTGAAATAGCGCGAATAGTTCTTACCTATTCTGACTTAAAAATTGGGAACGTTGTTAGAATGGTTTCAATGCTTATATCTGGTAAGTATTTGAGAATCTATAAATCCGACGGCTCCGTTTCAATTGAAGCAGATTGTTTCGAGAAAGAATTATTAGATGCAGATGATTTAGAACTTGATAATTCTTTACTGAAAACGAGCAAAGCTTCGAGTGATATTTTAG
>JBAYTN010000122.1:0-8650 GCA_041675645.1 Melioribacteraceae bacterium | reverse complement strand
TTAAATATTGAAAAGGCGATTGTAAACTTAAAAAGACCGCTTTTTATAGCTCACGGCGATCAAGATTTGGCTGTCCCGATTGCTGAAGCAGAAATGTTATACTCTTGGGCTGATAAAAGTTTAACTGAGTTTTTTAAAATTTATGGCTGCGGGCACACTTTTGATATTATTCATCCTTTTGCCGGCACCACAAAAAAGTTTGAAGATTTATTGGATGCAACTAATAGATTTTTCGTAAACAAATTATAGATTCTAATACTGATGGAAATTAAAAACTTCTTATTTATTCCAATATTTTTTGCCGCAATCGGCTTCTTTGCATTTAATGTTAAAAAAATTATTAGCTACATAATGCTAGGTCAGCCGGAAAATAGATTTGATAATCCGGTTGAAAGAATAAAAAACGTTCTTAAAATTGGATTGGCACAATCAAAGATTTTGCGCGAGCCGGTTGCCGGTTTTATTCACGTAGCAATTTTCTGGGGATTTCTACTTTTTTTAGCCGCTGTATTGGAATCAATAATTCAAGGATTTTATTCACATTTTTCATTAGAATTTTTAGGACCGATTTTCTCTCTAATTACCTTTACTCAAGATATTTTTGGTTTGCTGGTTATCGTCGCTGTTCTCTGGGCTCTATTTAGAAGATTTGTTCAAAAAGTTAAACGCTTGGATGTTGAGGGGCACAAGTTCGATGCTGCTTTCATTCTTTGTATGATTTTGACAGTTGTAATATCAATGTTTGGTCAGAATGCAGCACAAATTATAAATCATAATTTTCAGCTTAGCGCTTGGGAAGTTCGCCCGGTTTCTATCTTGTTAGCAAATACTTTTTATGTCGATGGAACATCAGCAACAACTGCATACGAAGTTTACTGGTGGATTCACATTTTGACTGTTTTCACATTTCTGAATTTTCTTCCATACTCAAAACACTTTCATGTGGTTACATCTTTACCGAATGTTTATTTCAAGAAGATTGGCGCTCAGCAACACGCGCTTAAGAAACTCAATCTCGAGGATGAAAACTTAACTCAATATGGTGCTTCAGATGTAGAGCATCTAAGTTGGAAACAACTTTTAGATGGATACACTTGTACAGAATGCGGAAGATGTACCGCTTCATGTCCCGCTGCAGCAACCGGTAAAAAACTTTCTCCAAGAGAAATAATTGTAAACATAAGAAAGAGAACAGAAGACAAAGCTCCGTTGATGATTGCAAAAACTCCGGATGACAATGAAGCAATGCAAAAAACTTTGGTTCATAACTATATCAGTGATGAAGAACTTTGGGCATGTACAACTTGCATGGCTTGCGTTAACGAATGTCCGGTTACTATTGAACATATTGATGCAATTGTAGATATGCGCAGAAATCTAGTTTTGAATGAATCAAATTTCCCGAATGAGCTGAATGCAATATTTAAGAATTTGGAAACAAACGGAACACCATGGGCTTTCAACGCGCAAGATAGAGCAAATTGGGCTGAAGGACTGAACATCAAAACGATGGCAGAAGACGCAAATACTGAGTACTTATTCTGGGTTGGATGTTCCGGATCGTTTGATGCGCGCTATCAAAAAGTTTCTAAAGCTTTTGCTACTTTAATGCAGAAAGCAAATGTTGATTTCAGAATTCTTGGCACTGAGGAACAATGCAACGGAGATACGGCAAGAAGACTTGGAAATGAATACTTGGCGCAGATGATGATGCAGACAAACGTTGAAACATTGAATGGTTATGGCGTTAAGAAAATTGTTACCGGATGTCCTCACTGCTATAATTCATTAAAGAATGAATATCCGCAGTTCGGAGGCAACTTTGAAGTTGTTCATCATACAGAATTAATTTCTGACTTGTTGAAACAAGGAAAACTTGAGTTGAAAGATGAAACAGTTAACTCAACAATTACATATCACGATTCTTGCTATTTAGGCAGATACAATAATATTTATGATTCGCCCCGCGATCCGCTGAAAATGATCAAAGGCGCAAAAGTTGTTGAAATGGATAGAAATAAAGACAAAGGATTTTGCTGCGGTGCCGGCGGCGGAAGAATGTTCCTTGAAGAATTAGAAGGTACACGAATAAATGAAAACAGAGCTGCTGAAGCTGTTAAAACAAATGCCGATACAGTAGCATCGGCTTGTCCATTCTGCATGACAATGATGGCGGATGGAATTAAAACTCTAGATAAAGTTGACGAAGTACAAGTAAAAGATATAGCAGAAATTGTTTTAGAAAACATTAAATAACAACCAATCACTAAACAAAGGAGGAAACATGAACCAGAAATATGTAGATCTTATCGAGTTCTTAAAATCACTCGAACCTGACGTAGAGAAATTCTATACGAAAGGACAATCAGCAGCTGGAACACGTTTGAGAAAAGGCTTAAGCGAATTGAAAAAATTGGCTCAAGATTTCAGAAATGATATCCAAGCTGTTAAAGCAGACCGCAAAACTGCTAAAGGCGGAAATTAATCCGTTCTGAATATTGCAATGTAGGTCGGGTGAGTAATTGCCCGACCTATTTTTTTGTGCAATTATCTTAATCTTGATCTTGTTTTGAGAATGTATTTTAACATCAATGAAGAAGATTAAGAATAAGATCATGATCAAGAGTACGAGCAAGCTAAAATCTAATAGATGAAAATAAAATCATTAATACTAATTATTGCAGTTGTTTCTTTTTGCTTCTTCTCTCAATTACCTAAGAAGGAACAAAAAGAAATTGTAAAGCGAAAAACTATTTCTTTTTCGTTTGTAGGCGATTTAATGTGCCACGCGCCTCAGTTTGAAGCCGCTAGAGTTAATGCAGACAGTTTTGATTTTCGTTCGGTGTATAGTGATGTAAAAGAAATTCTTTCCAAATCCGATTTCACAATTGGAAATTTAGAGACAGTAATTGCCGGGAAGGAATCTCGCTATACCGGTTACCCAATGTTTAACACTCCGGAAGATTATCTGGCAGCGCTAAAAGATTCCGGATTCGATATTTTGATTACATCAAATAATCACTCTATGGATAGAGGAATTACCGGAATCAATAAAACAATCGACAATCTTCGAAAGCATGGATTGCCGAACTTCGGTACTTACCAAACTGCGAAAGAACGAGATTCGGTTTTAATTATTGAAAAAGAGGGAATTAAGATCGCACTTTTTGCATACACATACGGGCTTAACGGAAATAGTTTATCCACACAAAAAAGTTATGCCGTTAACTTGATTGATACTTTGCAGATCAAAAAAGATATTGCAAAAGCAGCAATAGAAAAAGTAGATGCCGTAATTGTCTTTTTTCATTTTGGTGAGGAATACGAAAGGCAAGCGAATTCTTATCAGAAAGAGATAGCTAAGAAAACACTTTCTTATGGTGCTGACTTAATTATTGCAAGTCACCCGCACGTAATTCAGCCGATTGAGTTTTTAGATTCACTTAGCGGGCGACTCGATCAAGGTTTTGTTGCTTACTCGCTAGGTAATTTCTTCTCTAATCAAAGATGGCGCTACTCCGATTGCGGAGTAGTTCTAAATTTTACTTTAGAAAAAATTGAGTCGGGCAAAATGATTCTCGATACTGTTTCAATTGATCCGGTATGGGTTGCTAAAGAAAGAATTAATGGCAGAAATTCTTATTCGCTAATTCCTAGCGATACTACAAAGTATAAATCGTTTCGACGACTCAACAAGTCTGATCAACTGAAACTTTTCCAAAGTTATGCTGATACAAAGCAGACAATGAAAGCTGTTGATTTATTCAAAAGAAAAAATTCATTGCGCACAAATTAATCTTTATTTTTGCACAGTTATCTGAAAAGGCTATTAGTTTAATGAAAAATAAAGCTTCACTTTCTGTAATCTTTGTTACGATATTTATCGATTTGATGGGCTTTGGAATCTTAATTCCAATCCTTCCAACTTTTGCCAGTAAAGAACTGGGCGTTTCAGATCTTGGAATAGGTGTGTTGATTGCTATATTTTCTTTTATGCAATTCATATTCAATCCGGTTTACGGAAGACTTTCTGACAGAATTGGCAGAAGACCGGTTATACTAGCAACACAATTCATAACCGTTATTTCATATTTAATCTTCGCAGTTTCCCACAACTTTACATTATTGTTTTTATCAAGATTACTTGCCGGACTTGGCGGCAGCAATATAGGCGCTGCTCAAGCATACATTGCGGATATTACTACCAAAGAAGAAAGATCAAAGGGGATGGGATTAATAGGAGCCGCATTTGGTCTTGGTTTTATCTTTGGTCCAGTCATAGGTGCTCTATTATCAAAGTATAGTTATTCTGTAGCTGGATATGGAGCAGCGGGATTTTCATTTCTTGCACTTGTATTTGCTTTTTTCAAACTGCCGGAATCTCTTAAAGAAAAGAAGTCGGAAGGGAAATTTCAATTTCGCATTTTTGATTTCGCGTTCACGAAGAAGGTTATCCTTCATTCCCCGGTTGGAATTCTAGTTGTAATATTTTTCTTTATAATTTTTTCATTTGCTAACATTTACGGTACTTATGCTTTACTAGGTTACAAAGTTTTTCATTTTACAGATCAGCAAAATGGAATGCTGTTTGGTATTTCCGGAGTAGTTGGAGTGATCATCCAAGCCGGTTTTATTAGAATTCTAACACAGAAATTTGCAGATAAAACCAGCGTTATAATTGGATTGGTATTTACAGTCTTTGGTCTAGGATTAATCCCGTATGGCGGCAATTTTCTTGGTGAAGCAATAGTAATTTCACTTGTTGCAGTAGGTACTGGCATATTACAACCAATAATTCCGGCAATGATTTCGAAGTATTCACCGGAAGACCAACAAGGTGCAATACTTGGTGTTAACCAATCTATTTCTGCTTTTGCGCGTGTACTCGGTCCTCTTTGGGGCGGTTTTTCATTTCATTATCTCGGTTATCAATTCCCATTTTTAACCGGCGCTTTTTTCACATTACTTATTTTGATTATTGCGCTCTTCAAACTTAATCCGGAAAAAATGAAAGCTAGTGCTCATGTTTAGTGTAGGAAAAATAAATATTGATAAAGCACTTCTTCTTGCACCAATGGAAGATGTAACCGATATTGCTTACAGAAAGTTGTGCAAAGAACTTGGTGCAGATGTAGTTTATACGGAGTTTGTTAATTCCGACGGACTGATCCGCTCGAATAAAAAAACGGAAAAGAAATTAGAGATTACTGACGAAGAGCGTCCGGTTGGGATTCAAATCTATGGCGGAAATTTAGAGCCAATGATTGAAGCAGCTAGAATTGCCGAGACTCGAAATCCGGAAATTATTGATATTAATGCCGGGTGCTGGGTAAAAAAAATTGCTGGTAGAGGCGCCGGTGCGGGATTACTTAAGGATGTTTGTTATTTGCAATCAATGGTTGAAGCAATAGTAAAAGCAGTTCAGCTTCCGGTAACGGTTAAAACAAGAATCGGCTGGGATGCCAACTCAATAAATATTTTGGATGTTGCAAAGCGGATTGAAGATGCCGGTGCCGCTGAATTAACACTTCATTGCAGAACACGAACTCAAGGACACAGCGGCGACGCTGACTGGAGTTGGATTCCAAAGGTAAAAGAAGTTGTAAAAATTCCGGTTGCACTGAACGGTGGAATATTTACTGCTGAAGATGTTAAGCGAGCATTTGATGAAACTAACGCAGATGCAGTAATGATTGCTCGCGGTGCAATCGATCATCCTTGGATTTTTAGTGAAGCAAAACAATTGATGAATGGTGAGGAAATAACTCTGCTAACACCGGAGGAAAGAGTTGCTACTGCTCTTCGCCATTTGAGATATTCTTTAGAGATTAGAGATGTGCGCGGGGCAATAATTCCTTTCAGAAAATATTACGCCGGTTATCTAAAAGGATTGCATGGCAACAAAGAAGTACGACAACATCTCTATCAGCAATTGGAATATGCGCCCATAGAAGAAATTCTTTACAAGTATCTGGAAGAATTAAAAAATCAAGAATCTTTGCCAAAAGCAATTAATGGAGAGTAAGATGAATTTAGAAAAGTTAATCCGCGATGTGCCGAATTTTCCCAAAGAGGGAATTATCTTCAAAGACATTACAACTCTTCTCAAAGATTCAGCCGGACTGAACGAAACGATTAATGCTTTATATGAATTAGCAAAGGGAAAAGGGATAACAAAAGTTGCCGGAATTGAATCCCGCGGATTTATTTTAGGCGGTGCTCTTGCACAAAAACTGAATGCCGGATTTGTTCCGATCAGAAAACCAAAGAAGTTACCGGCAGAAACAATCTCTGCTACTTACGAATTAGAATATGGTACAGATAAAATCGAAATTCACAAAGATGCAATAGTGCCCGGCGATAAAGTACTATTGCATGATGATTTGCTGGCAACCGGCGGGACGATGGAAGCTGCTGTAAAATTGATTGAACAACTCGGCGGAGAAGTAGTACAGATTTCTTTTATCATCGAATTGGATTTTCTTAAAGGAAAAGAAAAATTAGCCGGTTATGATGTTCATTCATTAATTCATTACGACGCTGAATAAATAAGAGAAATTGAATGACAAACGGAAAGCTTTTCGTAGTAGCAACGCCGATTGGAAATCTTGGAGACATTACTTTCCGTGCTGTTGAAACTTTAAAAACTGTTGACTTCATTATTTGTGAAGACACACGAGTTACTTCCATTTTACTTCATCATTTTGAAATTAGTAAATCACTTATTGTAATTAACGCCCACAATGAAAGCAAATCGTTGGAAAGAGTTGTAGAAAGAATTTCTACTAACGAAAGTGCCGCGCTTGTATCCGATGCTGGAACGCCATGTATTTCCGATCCGGGAGTTCGCTTGGTAAACTTTGCTATTGAAAAGGGAATTGAAGTTGTCGGAATTCCCGGCGTGAACGCTGCAATTATGGCTTTGAGTATAAGCGGATTACCGACGGACGCCTTCGCGTTTGAAGGATTTCTTCCGCAGAAAAAAGGAAGACAAAAGAAACTTCAGCAACTAGTTGACGAAGAAAGAACAATTGTTGTGTATGAATCTACTTACCGGATAGAAAAACTTTTGGAAGAACTGAATCTATACATGCCGGAGCGACAATTAGTTGTTGGTCGCGAACTAACAAAAAAATTTGAAGAAACGTGGCGGGGAACAGCCAAAGAAATATTAACTGACTTTGAAAAGAAAAATACAAAAGGTGAGTTTGTTGTTGTGATAGCTCCACCAAGTTGGAAAATAAATTCACATGTTCAAATACAAAATGAAGATTAAGCAATATTTTCCTACTGTCATGGTTCTACCGCACATAATAATGCTCACACACTTCATTAGTATGAGTGTGAAAAATTAAAAACAATTAGTTAGATTTCTCCGGCAAAAAAGAAAGACTAAAATGAAAACAGAAATTATTTTTATTGTGCAAGAATCTTTGGAAGGCGGCTACGAAGCCCGCGCACTTGGTGCTTCCATTTTTACAGAAGCAGAAGGTCTTGAAGAGTTGAAAAAAAATGTAAAAGAAGCAGTGGCTTGCCATTTTGAAGAAAGCGAAATGCCAAAGATTATCCGTCTTCATTATGTTAAAGAAGAAGTTATTGCAGCATGAAAATCCCAAGAGATATTTCCGGAGAGCAGTTAATTAATGCTCTTGCCAATTTAGGTTATCAAGTCACGAGACAAAAGGGAAGCCACATTAGACTGACAGCAGTTATTGATTCACAAGAACATCACATCACGATACCAAACCACTCACCATTAAAAATTGGTACACTGAACAATATTCTTAATGATGTAGCTTTACACAATAAGGTTACTAAGGATGAAGTTATGAGTAAATTGTTTTAATTGGCGTCGTAAAATTGGAAGAAAACTGTCTCTGAATCTTTTTGACCTTTGAAAAAGCTTAGTGCTCTTTGTGGTTAAAAGCGAACCACAAAGAGCACTAAGAAAGAATTAAGTTCACACATGAAACAAAATTACATTTTAACAAGTACTTCTTTTATAATTCCAATTCCTTTATCAATTTCATCTTGAGTAACAATTAGTGGCGTTCTGAAACGTACAGAACTGTTTCCGCAGCCAAGCATGATTAATTTGTTTGTGTAGAGTTCACCTAAGAATTTCTTTCTTATATCAGTATTAGGCATATCGAAGCTGCACATCAATCCTAATCCTCTAGCATGAGAAATGTATTCCGGGAATTCACTTTGCAGTTCGTAAATGTTCTGTAATAAGTAATCACCCATAATTTTTGCATTTTCAACCAAGTTATCTTCTTCAATAACTTCAAAATTCTTTCTAGAGCGAACCATATCGGAAAGGTTGCCGCCCCAAGTTGAGTTTATACGGCTTGATTTCTTAAACACGTTTTCGGAAATGTCATCAATTCTATCGTTAACCATAACACCGCAAATCTGTACTTTCTTACCGAAAGAAATAATATCCGGCTGAACAAAATGTTCGTAAGCCCACATTTTGCCGGTCATTCCAATTCCGGTTTGTACTTCGTCGTACATCATTAATATTTCGTTTTCGCTGCAAATCTCGCGCAGCTTCTCATGGAATTCTTTTCTGAAGAAATTATCGCCGCCTTCGGATTGAATCGGCTCGATGACTAGAACAGCAATATCATCTTTGTTGTTTTTTATA
>JBAYTN010000121.1:0-8659 GCA_041675645.1 Melioribacteraceae bacterium | reverse complement strand
GTTTATTAATACTTCATCTCAAAACACTCCGATAATTGAAAATACCGCAATAATTAATCAATCTTTTTCTTACAACCAAAACGGAACATTCATACTTCATCATTCGTTAGGAAGCAATGCTGCTGTAAATGATTTCCAACCGTTTGATGAAGCGATGGAAATTGGAAAAAATATTTATATGACTCCAGCTGGAGGACGTTCTTCAGATAATACAGCGTTTCCGTTCTTCAATATTGAAAGTCCGGCAAAGCAAGGAATTGTAGTTGCCGTTGGTTGGACGGGGAAATGGTTCGCTGATGTTGTTCAGAAGGATGAAAAATCCGTTTCTCTGAAATCGGGAATGGAAAATATGCATCTTACGTTGCATCCTAAAGAAGAAATCCGCACACCTAAAATTTGTCTTCTATTTTGGAATGGCGAAGATAGAATGACAGGGCATAATCAATTCAGAAAGTTTATCCTTGCTCATCATACAAGAAAAATAAATGGTAAATTGCCTCAATTGCCTTTATCGGTAGCATTTGAATTGGATGGCGCGCCTTTCCCTTGTACTGTTCATACATGTATAACGGAAGCTTCAGCGCTGGCGCATATAAAACGGTATCAACAATTCAAATTTACTCCCGAACTATTTTGGATTGATGCTGGCTGGTATTCGGGTTGCGGGTGGGATAAAGAGAACGGTGAGTGGCCGCAAAATGTTGGCAATTTAACAATAGACAAAGAACGTTTCCCTAATGGATTTAAACCAATTTCCAACGCAGCTCATGATGCTGGCGCGAAATTAATGGTTTGGTTCGAGCCGGAACGCGTTCAAAAAGGTACTCAAGTTTACAATGAGCATCCGGAATGGCTGCAAAGCTTACCCAATTCCGATTCCTACTTGTATGATCTTGGCAATTCTGAAGCTAGATTATGGATTACTGATTATTTTACAGATTTCTTTAATAAGGAAGGCATAGATTATTACCGGCAGGATTTTAATTTTGATCCGATGCCTTATTGGAAAAGAAATGATTCACCGGACAGAGTCGGTATTTCAGAAGCAAAATACATAGAAGGCTTATACGCTTTCTGGGATAGCTTGCTTGTACGTTTTCCAAATATGATTATTGATAATTGTGCCTCGGGCGGAAGAAGGATTGATTTAGAAACCACTTCACGCAGCACTCCTTTTTGGCGCACTGATCTGGAACAAAATTCATCCGGTCATCAAAACCATACTTATGGATTGAATTTGTATCTGCCTCTTCATGGTACTGCTTTATATAAAACCGGAAGTTACTATGTAAGGTCAAGTCTGGGGAGCTTAGCCGTTATAAACTGGAGTGTTAATGGCAGCAACAATGAAACAATACAAACATATCAACAATACATAGCTGATTTTAAACGATTAAGAGAATACTTTTATGGTGATTACTATCCTTTAACTACTGCTCATAAACGTTATTTTAATAATAATTCATGGTTGGCTTACCAGCTAAATCGTCCTGAACAGAAAGATGGAATAGTTTTAGCCTTTCGCCGGGATAGATATACCGATGAATCAATGATTATTAAATTGAACGGATTAGCAGCTGATGCTCAATATGAGTTGCTTTATGAAGACAGTGGAGCCAGAGTAATTAAATCAGGCAAAGAGTTAAAGGAAGGAGTTGAAATAAAAATAATGGATAAACCGGGATCGTTGTTAATAAGCTATAAGGAAATTCTAAAATAATTAATTGTAATGCCTTTGGCTGGAAGTATCTGAGGTAAAAACATAGAATTAATTACGTGAGTTATGCAATGGCATTGCATTCACTTCAAAGATGATCTCATAATCTTTTTCGGGAAAAATTATGTCTAAGAAAACAATATTCATTTTAATAAATCTATGCTTGGTTTCGAATTTAGCTTATGCTCAAAACCTTTTTGAATCAAATAAGAAGTCATTGCGTAGGGCAGAAAGTTTTTTCGGACTTCATTTTGATTTCCATGCAACACAAAATGACAATCAAATTGGAAAAACATTTTCCGTTGAAACTATCGATAGCATGCTAACATTGATTAAGCCGGATTACATCCAGATTGATTGCAAAGGTCATCCGGGGATTTCAAGTTATCCAACGAAAGTTGGAAATCCCGCACCGGGTTTTGTAAAAGATGTTTATAAAATTTGGCGTGATGTAACTGCCAAACATGGAGTTGGATTGTTCGTTCACTATTCCGGTGTGATTGACAATGAAGCAGTGAAGAAGCATCCGGAATGGGCTGCGATTAATAGGGATGGAAAAATTAGCGTAACAAACACTTCGGTTATGAGTCCTTACGTTGACAAGCTTCTTATTCCGCAAATGAAAGAGTTAATTGATAATTACAAAATTGATGGTGCCTGGATCGATGGTGAAAGCTGGGCGCTTGGATTGGACTATAGTAAAAGTATGCTGGACGCATTTCGTAAAGAGACCGGAATAACAAGCGTTCCCTATTATATGAATGATAAACACATGCCCGAATTCAAAACATTTAACAGAAACGCTTTCAGGAAATATATTTCTCACTATGTGGATGAACTCCATAAATATGACCCGGATTTTCAAATAACCAGTAATTGGGCTTTCTCTTCATTTATGCCTCTGCCAATAGATGTGAATATTGATTTTATCTCCGGCGACTTTGAACCGAACAATAGTCTATACAGCGGTTTATTTGAATCCCGCTGCATTGCGTCGCAAGGCAAACCATGGGACTTGATGGTATGGAGTTTTACGCATGATAATGAGGGCAGCCACATTTATAAATCATCTGTTCAACTTAAACAAGCTGCTGCTACTGTAATATCAATGGGCGGTGGTTTTCAAATGTATTCGACCCAGAATCGGGATGCATCGATTAAACCATGGATTTTAGGAACACTAAAAAGTGTTAGCGAATTTTGCCGTGAGCGGCAGCCCTTTACCCAAAACGCAAAACCGGTTCCACAGATTGCGCTTCTTTATTCTACCGCAAACTTTGAGAAAAATTCGGAGCCGCTCTATTCAAGTTCAAGTTTAATTCATGACCCGTTAAGAGGAATGTTGAATCTTTTACTAGACTCACAAAATGCGGTTGAAATATTAATGGAACATCATCTAGAAAAAAGAATTAATGAATATCCGATTGTTGTTATTCCGGAGACACAATATTTAACTGAAGATTTTAAGAACGTATTGTTAAACTATGTAAACAATGGTGGAAACTTATTGGTAATTGGTGCTGAAGCTACAAAAATGTTTGCCGGGCAATTGAATGTTGAAATGATAGATACGGCTTCGGTTGTTGTAAAGAATCTGGCATGGAATGGAGAAATGGCTGGAATACGGGGACAGTACCAACCATTCCTTACAACTAAGTCGGTAGAAACATTCGGAGAACTTTATGATGAACCCGATTTTCGTTTTCAATCTTCGCCGGCTGCAACAATTACATCTTGCGGTAAAGGTAAAATTGCCGGAGTGTATTTCAATCTTGGGAAATATTATCTGAGAATGAATAACCCGGTTTACCGCAATTTTATAAATACGCTTGTTGGAAAATTATTCCCAAATCCTAAGGTAGAAGTGAATGGCTCTGAAAATGTTTTAGTTACTGTTAATGAAGTAAAAAATAAAATTGCAGTTAACTTGGTTAACATGTCCGGCCCTCACGCAAACACACGAGTTGCACGTTACGATAACATTCCCTCAATTGGTCCGTTAGATGTAAAAATTAAAGTTAGTACCAAACCTTCAAGGGTTATGCTTCAACCGGAAAATATCCCGCTTAAATATTCTTATTCAAACGGAGAGATAAAAACAAAAGTGGATGAACTTGATATTCACTCAATTGTTATAGTTGAATAGATAAGGTTTACAACGGGACCAAAACATGGTTGTTTTGCAATAACAGACTTAATCCGGAATAGAATGAAAAAAATAATAGTGTTATTGTTTACTGTTAGCTCCTTAATCTTTTCACAAAACATGACTAGTGGGTCAAGGATAGTCCCAGCAGAAAGTATATTGTGATGGAAGTAAAAGGCATATGTTTTATCTTGAACCTCCTAACACTTCAGGTTCCCCGGAATATGTTCCGACTTTTCCATACATGACAATGAAAGCAGAAAGCAATTCCGTATTTGGATATTGGAACAAACGTTACGATGTTACTCCATTCACAATTGAAGCCAAAACTTATTGTTCATCAACAGCAAGTCCCGGCATATAATCAAAAAGGGTAACGAGTATCTGATGTTTTTTCCCGCTGGCACAGACAAGCCAATAACAAGAACAATGGGTATTGCAAGAACCAAAAAATCTTGATGGAAGTTGGAATCCCATAAAAATCCAATCGTTTCTTCAGAAGAGCAAATAGAAAATTATTCGATTTATTATGAAAAGTATAACAAAGCATATTTTCTATTTACAAATCATGTTGGAATTAAAGACAAAAGAGAATATACTGACGCTATCTGGGTCTACTGGGCAAAAG
Organism: Melioribacteraceae bacterium; assembly: GCA_041675645.1. GTDB lineage: Bacteria > Bacteroidota > Ignavibacteria > Ignavibacteriales > Melioribacteraceae > Stygiobacter. The sequence continues at coordinate 4,168 of JBAYTN010000121.1, read as the reverse complement.
ATATCAATAAATGGAATCCAGAAAACAAAGCAGTAGTGCTGGATTCATTCAACTGTAAATTGTCTAAAATAATTGGACTTCCATCGGTTGTTCAAGTTGGAAAACGGTTAGCATACTTTATGATGGTAAATCTGACTTTGGAAAATCGGTTGATATCAAAACTCATATGGAACGAGACATTGGATTAGCATAGCTGAATTTACCGTTGCTTACACATGACAAATAATTAGAAAATTCTTATGAAGAAAAATTTACATTGAGTCGAAAAACACTTTAGCATATGTGCCTATCTAAAACTCAATTAACTGTAATGAGTTCAGCTAAATTTACGGCCACGATTGTTAATTTCAATTTTCTTAGATGATCAGTTGAGGATTTCAAGTAGTTTTCTTGATACATAGCTAATTCAAACAACAAGTTTGGATTAGTTTTACGTATAACTTACAACTCATTAATAGTAAAAATGATTATCCTTTACACCTTCAAGAATATTTTTCTCTTATACATGAACCAAAGAATAACCCACTTAAGCAGAACTAAGATTATTCCAAATACCACAGGCTGGAGCCCCGCTGTAAAGAATGATATTAAACCGGCGAATATAAAATTAACTGTGTAGCCAAAATCAATAATGTTGCTTGCAAGATAAATTGTTATCGGGTTCATTCCGATTATCACAAAAAAGAATGCCCACTTTTTATAACCTTTGGCATCAATAATAAAGTAAAAAGCGCTGAGCAAAACAATTGACCATCCGGCTGTTTTAATAACAAATGAACTCGTCCATAAATTTTTGTTAACTGGAAGAATAAAATTCCAAAGAAAAGAAAGAATCAGCAGAAGAATTCCGGCAGCAAACAAATAGCTCGTTTTTTTTCCTTTGGAGTAGTTTCCATTCTTTATAAATGCGCCGGTCAATGCCCCAATTAGTGCAGTTGCTGTTGCAGAAATTTTTACTAGCCAACCTTCCGGATCATGAATCTCAAGGTATAATTTGCCGGGCATAAATCTTTGATCGAAAAAGGCATTTATACTTCCTTCCATAGTAAATGGGCCTCCGCCGTATAGGAGGGGAACAATTGCTTGCAATCCCCAATAGCCAAGCAGTATTCCAATAATCCAGTAAATCTGCTGTTTCCAGTTTGTGTTTAAGAAAATTACTGCGGCAAAAAAGTAAGCAATACCTATTTGTCCCAGCACACTTGCAAAGCGAATGTTTTGAAACTTCCAATCACCAAGTCCGTTGTATACAATACCCATAATAAACAGTGTTAATGCTCTTAAGAAAACTTTTGTATAAATATCTTTTTTAGGTACTCCGCTTTCAAGCTGTCTTGTAATTGAGTATGGCATTGCAACGCCGGAAAGAAAAAGGAAAAGGGGAAATACAAGATCATAAAATTGAAAGCCGTTCCAATCAACGTGAGTCAATTCATTAGATATCGAAATTAACCAACTCCAGCCTGTATATTCTTTGAGCGCATGAATAATCGAATCTCCGCCGATTATCCAAAACATATCAAATCCTCTTAATGCATCAAGGGAGAGCAGTCTTTCCGGTTTTGCAGATTCCATTTTTCTTCTCAATTATGATTTTTTAAAAAGTAGATTAAAATAAAAGGTATTTACCGATGTAAAATAGTAAGCATTATCAACAAATCTTAAGGTGAATTTAGCAAAATGCTGTAAGCGTAAAGATTATGGAGGTGAGCGATGTAATTCAAATTCGGAATCGATAAATTATTCGGGCTACTTCGCTATTTTCAAATGGTTAATTGGAATTTTGTTTATCGCAGTTGCTAATAATTATAATTCCTATAATTATATGAACTATTTAGGAAATGGTGCCCAGTAAAATGAAAATGAATTCTCTGCTCGCGATATCTATTATAGTCGTTCTAACGAATCTTAATTCATTTGGGGTTGGTGAAGAAAAGAGCAAGCAGAAACAGTCATCTGCTGCCGATATACCAAAGTTTTCTATTGTTTCTTCTTTTGGTTGCGATACCAACTATATTTTTTTAGGTCCGACTACTTCTTCTGCGCCTTACATTATGATAATCGATAATAAAGGTACTCCGGTATTTGTTAAGAAAGCAAAAAGCGGAGTCTATGATTTTAAACCACAGCCGAACGGAACTCTTTCTTACTATGATAGAGGTGGCGATTGCTATTATGTAATGAATAAAGATTATGAAATTATCGATAGCATAAAATGTCTAAATGGTATTGAAACAGATATTCACGAATTGAGAATTCTTTCAAACGGCAATTACTTAATTCTTGGTACCGATACTCACAAAGCGGATATGAGCAAAATTGTTGAAAATGGAAGTACATCGGCAACAATTATTGGATATGTTATTCAAGAAATAGATAAAAATAAGAAAGTGATCTTCGAGTGGAGAACATGGGATAATTTTGAAATAACAGATAGCTTTACCGACTTAAAGCAAAATACAATAGACGTAGCCCACGGTAATTCTATTGAAGTGGATAATGATGGAAATTTTTTAGTTTCATTTAGAAATACTCAAGAAGTTACAAAGATTGATAGGGGGACCGGCAAAATTATTTGGAGGTGGGGTGGAAAGAAAAATCAATTCAAATATATAAACGATGCATTGGGATTTTCATGGCAGCATGCGGCAAGGAGACTTCCTAATGGTAACATTATGCTTTTCGATAACGGATTTAGGAGAGAACCTTCTTCACTTTCTTTTTCGAGGGCGCTTGAATATAAAATAGATGAGTTAAACAAGATTGTAACTTTAGTTTGGCAGTATAGAAACACTCCGGATATTTACAGTATTGGGCTTGGCTATTCACAGCGATTAAAAAACGGCAACACTTTTATAGCATGGGGAGCCGCCATTCCGGCAATAACCGAAGTAACAAAAGAGGGTAAAGAAGTATTCGAATTATCCTTTGTTGAAAACTATTCTACTTATAGGGCTTATAGGTTTCCGTGGAAACATAAAATTGCCGATAATGCTGCAAACATAGCTGCATCAGTAGATAATTGTATCCTAGAGATGGAAAACAATAAGGAAGTTGCATCTAAACTTATTACCTTAAAAAATCCAAATCCCTTTGCCGCAGTAGTAACTTCAATAACAAACAATGAGCGTTCCTTCTATATACCATATGAGTTCCCGGCTGAAATTTCAGCAAATGATAGCCTCAGTTTCACAGTATACTATAGGCCAAATCTTGGAGGCAAATCTGAGGATACACTTCATATTGAAACAAACTACAATAGTATAACAATTCCGATGGTCGGAAAAATATCGACCGGTATTTCATTAAATGAACGTGAAGTTCCAAATGATTTCAAACTTGAGCAAAACTATCCTAATCCGTTTAATCCGGAAACAACCATTAGCTACAAGGTACAAGCGGCAAGCAAAGTAAGCTTAAAAGTTTATGATGTATTAGGACGGGAAGTTGCAACACTTGTGGATGAATACAAGCAAGCGGGAAGCCACAATTGCAAATTGAGAATTGTGAATGGAGAATTATCCTCAGGCATCTACTTCTACCGTTTACAATCCGGGAGTTACTGCGAAACCAAAAAATTCGTTTTAATGAAATGATATTTCGATTGCGGAAAATGATAAGACAGCGCCTTTGCGTCTATGCGAGAAAATAATTACCCACGCTTATTTTATCTTCAACAAGTTTTCTTTTTCTAATGAACGGTTTGGATTGAAATAAAAAGCCGCTCATAAACTCCCCCCGGAATTACTCGCTTACCGTCTTTATCACGCGCTTAAAGCATTTAATTAGCTGTGAAAATATTTTAGAACTATTTTCTTGCCGTTAATCTCAACAAAATAGGGACATATCAATGAAAAAGATTCTTTACTTCCTTTTTGCGGTAGTACTTGTAGTAAATCTAAAAGCTCAGCGGGTTTTAGATAGTTATGATAAGGCTCCAGAAGATCCGGCAAAATACTGGACAATTCTTAATGGAGAAATTGCTCAAGGTGATATTTTTAATTTGACTTATGTAACAACTCCGAAATATCAAGGCGACGGAGCTTTGAAAGTAGATTTCAAAACTTCCGGTTACTTCTCTTGGGGTAATTTTGTAGGTACAGAACAATGGTGTCCGGATTCAACCGGTACCTATGATTACTCCGGATATGATAGCTTAACATTCCGT
>JBAYTN010000120.1:0-9032 GCA_041675645.1 Melioribacteraceae bacterium | reverse complement strand
CGATTGCTATCACCAAAGGAGTTTTGAATCGTGATGTTCCAACTTTAGTACGCGTGCACTCAGAATGCTTAACCGGAGATGTGTTTGGTTCGCTTAGATGTGATTGCGGAGAACAATTATCGGCAGCGCTTGAAATGATAGAAAATGAAGGAAGCGGAGTTTTGCTTTATATGCGCCAAGAAGGAAGAGGTATCGGAATTGTAAACAAACTTCTGGCTTATGAACTTCAAGATAAAGGGAGCGATACTGTCGAAGCTAATGAAAGGTTGGGTTTCAAAGCAGATTTACGTGAATATGGAATTGGCGCTCAAATACTAAAGGATCTTGGGCTTTCAAAGATTCGTTTAATAACGAATAACCCGAAAAAAATTATCGGTTTGAAAGGATATGAATTAGATATTGTGGATAGAATTCCAGTTGAAATGAAGCCCAACCAATCTAATTCCAAGTACTTGAAAACTAAGAAAGAAAAACTCGGTCATTTACTTACAAGCTTATAATAATTCATAATAAACAAGGTGTAATAGCATGCAAATACTAGAAGGTAACTTAGCAGCGAAAGGGAAAAAGTTCGCTATCGTTGTTTCCAGATTCAACGAAATCATTTCAAAGAGTTTACTTTCCGGCACTACAGACTGCTTGAAGCGGCATGAGTGCGGAGATGATGACATTACGGTGGCTTATGTACCAGGCGCGTTTGAAATTCCATTCATAGCTCAAAAAATTGCGGCTTCAAAAAAATATGATGCCGTTATTTGTCTCGGCGCAGTTATACGCGGAGCTACTCCTCATTTTGATTACATTGCCTCTGAAGTATCAAAAGGTATTGCTCAAGTAGGATTAGAAACCGGTGTACCGGTGATATTTGGAGTTATTACTTCCGATTCAATTGAACAAGCTTTAGAGCGTGCCGGAACTAAAGCTGGGAACAAAGGCTGGGATGCGGCTATATCAGCAATAGAGATGGCAAACTTAAACGGAATAATTTAATAAACTCACTTATACAGGAACGCTCAATGTTTCTTCCATTAAACTAAGTAGCTGTTGTTTGCTAAATGGTTTTGCAATATAATTTGTAAAACCATTACTTAAGAAATCTTCTTTATCTGCGTTAAACGCATATCCAGTCATCGCAATTATAGGAGTATCTGTATAATGATAATTGTTTCTTATTTCATTTAAGAGGTCTACACCATTCATACCGCTACCCAAGTTAATATCCAGGAGTATTACCGTGTAATCATTTTTTTCGATGAGTTCTAATGCATGTGCTGCATTATCAGTAACATCAACAGTATATTTATTTCTTAGAAACGTTTTCGTTAGCATGCTATTTATTTCATTATCCTCAACAATTAATATGCTCGGGATAAATAAATTGTTATTCTTTAACTGACTATAAGGAGCAGTTTGAAACGTCTTATTCGGTACATTCTCGTCATTTGATACTGGGAAACTAATTGTAAATTTACTGCCAATATTTTTTTCACTTTCAACTGTAACTTCTCCACCCATCATTCCAGTCATTTGTCTAACTAAGGTTAATCCAACTCCAACACCCTCGTGAGAACGTCCAACGCCATCGCTTTCTTGTATGAACGCATTAAATATTTTATCAAGATTATTTTTCGATATACCAATGCCCGTATCAAATACTTGAATTAACGCAAAATTGCTTCCTTCCTTTGATTCTTTTTTAAGGATTACTTTAACAAACCCTCGATTTGTAAATTTTATGGCATTATCAACAAGATTGGTTACAACTAGTCTTAGAAATGATTCATCCACATGTGCAGTTAGAGTTACGTTTGGTATTTCACTAGAAAGCGTTAGTCCTTTATGCTCGGCTTCCAATCTATATTTATCAATTACACTATTAATTACATCAGTAAGAGACACTTTTGTTGAATAAACTTTCCTTTCCAAAGATTCTAAACGAGATAGTTCTATTATAGACACCAGTGTATTCAAAAGCCTCCGCCCGGAATTTGTGATTCTTCTCAACAGTTCCTTTTGTTGATCATCATTACTTTCTTCAATCAACATTTCGGATATTCCAAGAATCCCATGCAGCGGAGTTCTGAATTCGTGATTAATATTAAGCAGTAAGGAGTCTTTTAATTTACTCGATTCTTCTGCTTCACACTGAATTCTTCGTATCTGTTCTTCATAATTTTTTCGATTTGTTATATCATGACAAGAAATCAAGAAGTATTTATTTAGTTGTTCTGTATTTACAAGTTTTATAGTCGCTTCGAAGTACTTTATTTTTTTATCCACTACAAGAGAAAGTTCAGTTATAGCTGTTTTTTGTCTGGTATTTATCTTTTTGATAGTACTAAGAATTAAATTACAATTCTGGGGACTAAAAACGTTATACATCTTTATATCAGTATAATCAAACTTGCTTGCATTCAGAATTTGCTTAAAAACTTTGTTCGAAAAAGTAATCTCATAATCTTCAGAATTTGCTTCTCTGATAAAAAACACCATATCAGAAATGTTCTCAAATACTAGTTCAACTTCTTTAAAATTATTCATCATATTAGTTTATTAACCTATTTATTCTTCAAAGTATTTTGGTAAGGCAACCTTGAATGTAGTGCCAATTCCTATATTGCTAGTTACAATGATTGAACCGCCATGTTGTTCAACTATCTGTTTCACAAGGTATAATCCTAAACCAGTTGATGATTCTCCATTGGTTGGTTTAGCGCTTAGGCGCTGAAACTTGCCAAATATTTTTTTCAAGTCTTTCTCAGAAAGACCCAATCCTTCATCCATAACTACAATGTATATGATCGAACCTTGTTCTTCTAACGTAACAGTTGTGGTACAACCCAATTCGGAATACTTAATTGCATTGGTTATTAGATTCTCAACGACCTCCTTAATCTTTATTTTATCAGCCTCTATCTCTACCGACTCAGGAATTGTGTTAAATACTATTTTTTGTTGTTTGTTGCTTAAGCTTTTCCCAAGAGAAAATATGACTGATTCAATCAATTCATTAATTTTGAAACACGATACATTCAAAGTAAAATGTGTTGAATCATTAACCACTGATTTAAGTAATTCGTTTACTAGTTCGTTGATTTGCTTAGCAGATGTGTTTATATATTTTAGAAATTCTAAACCTTGTTCATCTGTATGCATCTCCTTTAGTTCTTCCGAAAAACCGATTATACTACCGATAGGTGTTCTTAAATCATGGGCTATCATACTTAGAACTTCTTTCTTAAACTCATTAGCTTCTTTAAGTAAGTCTAAAGTCATTGCATGCACATGAATTTGTGCTAAAAGCAAATTGTATACATCCAAGAGCTTAACTTCACCATTCTCATAAGAAATTACTAAGGGATCTTTTTGCTGACTTTCACTTCTATTTAGAGCTAAGTTTGCGGCTTCAAGAATTGTCATAAAACGAGGGATAACAAGTACATCATCTTTATCATGATCTTCAAAATAGCTGCCGACTGATCTTTTTAGATACAGATCAAACATAAATTGGTTACTCATTAACTTAAAAAATCTATTCCTAGATAATAGTTTGAAATATTTCTGATTTCTTAAAACCACAATTCCAGTAAGTGACGGATTCTTATCAAATAATTTATACACTTCAATTAAGTTATCAGTGTAATTGATAGTTACAGAAGCTAACTCAAGATCTTCTACTGTAGAATCCAAACCAATCGTAGTTGTGAGTTCCATTGTTACTGGCATTAAAACAATCCTTACAATGAGTCGTTTATTTTCATACATCATTATCGGAATATTTGGTGGGAGTTGTATTAAGAAGCTTTTAAGAAATTGTTAAGCTTTTGTAAACTATGAATGATCAAACCAGGTTAATAGTTTTTAACATTGTTTAGTTCTTACATTATTTTACAATTACTTAACACAAATATCCATTGAAACACTTCTACAAATAGCGATAGTAATAATGGAGTGAAATTTATTTATTAGATATTTAACAAGAGAATATTAATACACCTATAATAGAGTATGAGCATTCCATGAAAAGACAAAATAATATGGGCATTAGAAAGAAGTTAGCATTACTTGTGGGTTCATTTTTATTAATTATTGCAATTACAGCATTTGGATTTTTTCCATTCTTACTTACGGATGAAATGGAAAAGAATCTAAAAAATGAAGCTAGGGTTACTGGATCAATTCTCGCCCATAGTTTCTGTACCTACGTTGCCTTTGAAGACAGTAACTCGATTAGGGCTTCATTCTTAAGATTAAACGAAGTTTCCAATATTGATGAACTTTCGTTCTTTGTAGTTAAAAACGCTCGGGGGAAAATATTTAGTATTTTCAAGAAACAACAAGCGAACGATTTTATAAAAGCCGAAATACTTCTCGATGAAAATGAGTTTATTGAGTTTAATCAAAATCTTATTACATCTGTACCAATAAGATTAGATAAAGAAAATGTTGGAAGTATAATAGTCGCTATTTCTAAAAAACAATTTATCACCTCATTAAAAGAAAGCCTTATAATTCTTGTTGGTGTCGGGGTTTTACTAATTTCTCTTGGAATATACTTTTTTGTTATTATCATTAGGAAGATTATTTATAATCCAATACTGGAGCTTACAGCAACAGCTAATCAAATTGCGAAAGGAAATACAAGCATTGACATTAAAGTAAAAGCTAATGACGAAATCGGTGCTTTGCAAAAGTCCTTTCAAGAAATGCTTGAATCTATGAGGCATCATGAATATGTTGCAAAGCAAATTTCTATAGGGGAATTAGACGTAAAACTTAACATCAAATCTGAAGAAGATTCTCTATCAAAAAGTCTTTTAATTGTAATAGAAACATTGAATAATCTCATAAATGATCTTTCACTACTGACGAATGAAAGTAAAAATGGGAATTTATCTATAAGGGCAAATTCAAAGAATTACCAGGGAACTTACAAAACTATAATAAACGATTTCAATTTAACTCTCGATGCAATAGTTGAACCTATATATGAAACAACAAAAGTTGTTGAGCAGTTAGCGGCTGGTGATTTAACAAAAAGAATGACAGGAAATTATAAGGGTGAGCTGGCATTAATAAAAAATGATATTAATAGATTAGCTGATTCGTTCAAGTATGCAATTGAAGAAGTTGGTATTGCAATACATACTACTGCTAATACAAGTAATCATATAACAAACAGTAGTGAAGAAATGGCAGCTGGCTCGCTAGATCAAAGCAATCAAACGGAAGAAGTTACACTAGCAATTGGGGAAATGACAAAAATAATTTTGAGCACGACAACAAATGCCTCTAGAGCCGCAGAAGCTGCAAAGCGTGCTGGCATCATAGCAAGGGAAGGTGGTAAAGTTGTAAGCGAAACCATTACTGGCATGAATCACGTTGCCGAAGTCGTTGAAAAATCTGCACACATTGTTGAAGAGTTAGGAAAGAGTAGTGGTCAAATTGGAGAAATTATACAAGTAATTGATGATATTGCCGATCAAACAAACTTACTTGCACTAAATGCCGCAATCGAGGCAGCTCGTGCAGGTGAACAAGGGCGCGGATTTGCAGTTGTTGCGGACGAAGTTCGTAAACTAGCGGAGCGTACAACAAAAGCAACTAAACAAATTGCGCTAATGATAAAGAAAATCCAAAAAGATACTATGAGTGCTGTAGAATCTATGCATACCGGGACTGTAGAAGTCGAAAAAGGAAAAGCATCTGCAAGCAAAGCTGGAGAAGCACTAGATGAGATTATCCATGGTACGGAAGAATTAGTTAGTATGGTAACCCTAGTAGCTACAGCAACTGAAGAACAATCAAATACAGCAAAACAAATACATAAAAGTATCGAAGGCATTAATAGCGTTGCGCATGAAGCTTCTAATAACATTACTCAAATAGCTAAGTCATCTGAAAATTTAAGCAATCTAACGGTTGGGCTTAAAGACTTAGTGTCAAGATTTAACTTGCAAGGAGCATAGCTTTTGAAAAGAGCGGCGAATAGCCGCTCTTTTGTTATGCAGAGACTTTGGAGTAGGTGGAAGAGTTCTGAACTACTTTACCCGCAGCATCTTTGGATGCTACTACAAGTAACAAGACTGAATCTTGGTACTTTGCAGCAATGTTAGCTTGAACGATGTTGAAATCAATTTGCAAGTTGTAGTTCTGAGTAAAATTGAAGTTTGCAACTTCTTTGCTAAGCGCAACGATTTGGAATTCCGGATCTGTTGGGACAGTTGGATTACTGAATACAACTAGAGCATTTGCAGAAAGAGCTGTCTCTTCTGCACCGAAGATTGCAGTGGTATTTAGCGCACTGATTGATGCCGTGATCTTATCTGCTGCAACTTCTGCTGCTGTTACCGGCAACGCAAAACCTTCCGGAGTTAAAATGTTTTGCACGGTTGGTTTTGTAGTGGAAGAGTGAGCAAAGTTAGATTTGAAAATTGCATTGAATACAGAAAGACCGGACTCTTTGGTTTTCTTCCAGATTTCTTCCAATGTGCTGAGTGAAAGCACATTCTTTGCAAAGTTTGCTGTTACTGCAAACTTAGAACGGACAGTTAGAACAGCTGGGTCTTGACTTGCATTATAACTGGATGGACGAGCTGCAAGGATTGTCTGACCATTAACTGTACGGGCGGAAAGGTTACCCAATCTACCACTAAGATTGCCGATTACGTTACCAGATACTAAAGCCATTTGATACCTCCTAATTTAGTGAAGAGTGTAGAGTGCAGAACGAAGAGTGATTTATCTGAAATCTTTGATCTTAGCACTCTGATTTTCGAGGGCAAGAATATCATCTTAGATTGCGTCGTCCACTGTAATAATGGGAAAGCAAAGAAAGCAGCTAAGAAGTAAGAACTTAGAACGAAGATGTTAAGGCCTTCGGCTCCGCTCAGTTCAGGCTTGGCAGAGGCTGTTTAGAGGCTTAGTAGAGGCTTGGAAGATAGTGTAGAACGAAGAGTGAAGAGTAAAAAGCAAAGAGCTATATAATTTTCGAAACTGGTTTGTTGGCACGTTTGCGGAATAGAATTGTATTAATTGCATCGTATGAGAGATGATACTTTTCGGAGAGCATGAAGATGGATTCAATTTGGTGATGAGTTTTTCGCAATTCTAGGTATTCGGATTTGATTTGCAAATTCCGGAGGACCAATTCATTAATTAAACCATAGGAATGTAATGTCACGATGAGCGGATTTGACAAGACAGTTTTCAAATTATTCAATTGGGATTCTTCTCCCGATAAATCGGGATCAGAATGACATTTTATTTTATTCATCGTTCCAAATGCCAAGTTTTTTTCTCATTGCTGTATTTCTGAGATTATAGAATAGAGCATAGAAACGCTTTTCTTTTGTGTAATAACTAATACGTGAAAGGCCATTCTTAAGTAATTCGGCTTGAACGAAAATTGAATCCTTCCCTTTTGAATCAACCAACCAAACGTATGCGAGTATCCTTCCGAACATATCAAATGCTTTTCCATCAAATACCAGCTTTACTGTTTTATGTTCGATTAGTGATCTGGTTTTTTCTGATGCCTCACTGGAAAATAATTCAGCCGGTTTGTTGTATCTGGATATTTCCGGACAATCAACACCAAGCATTCTTACACGTTGGGAATCAGAAAGAACAAATGTATCTCCATCGATAACGCGGGAAACGTGAACCATTCTGGAATAATTAAAAGGATAAGAGAAGTTGGGATTTTGTGAATAAATGTTTTCTGAGATCAAGGGCATGCTCAAGAATAAAAGCAAGAATATTTTAATGCACATAGTTGTAATTCCTTTTTGAGAAAACATAATTGATAATGTGAAGGAGTGCAACGCTCGATGTTTGTGATTTGTTTTCTTTTGTTTGCGACAGCATGAAAAATGTGTGTGAACTGCACCCACCCCTTTTGTTCCCCTCCAAGGAGGGGAAGTTCAGTGTTGCGAAGTGGAGTGTGTGCGGCGAAGACGCGACATGAAGCGAGCGACATAAAAACATGAAAGTGAAATGATGGTGTGTGAGGAACGAGCCACTCCCGATTTATATCGGGATAAACTCCATGAGCGATAATTAGTTAGGGTTGTAATACAAATAATACGATTCGCTTAATGAGTGGGCGTGTCGAGTGCGCGAGCCGCCCATGAGTGGAAGTTATATATTGTTTGATGACCAATGTTATGACCGGTTGACAGTTGTGAAATGTAAGATGAGCTGGGTAGTATTTCTTTGTGCCGAGTTTATATAATGCAACATTATGTTGCTGGTTTGGAATTGAGATGTGCTTTTGTTGGGACTGTCACATTAAAAACATAATGTTTTATTATGTAATCTGGCTGTCACATTTTTTTTGATGAGCTGAGACCCACCCATAAAAGGTTGTCCCTTCTAAATAATATTTCTTGTTTTTACTTTCCGGGAAATACAGTGGATAAATAGCATTCAGCAATTAGCTTTAAGCAGTAAGCTAAAGAAAAGATTAAATGAAGGAATGAAGAAATGAAATTGACCAACAACTTCTATCTAGATGAGTTTACTATTTCTCAAGTGGCCGAGAGGAATGGTTATAGTAATGAACCGGATGAAAAGCAGATTGAGAATTTGAGATTGCTGTGTGTGAATGTGCTTCAGCCTTTAAGAGAAATAATCAATGACCCGATTTTTATTAATTCAGGATTTCGTTCATTTGTTGTTAATGCTGCGGTTGGCGGGAGATTTAATTCTCAACATCTCGAAGGGAAAGCTGTGGACTTTACCGTACCGGGTATGAATTTGAAAGAGGTGTTTGAATTAATGCCGAAACATTTCTCATTCGATCAATTGATTTATGAATTCGGGAAGTGGATTCATGTTTCGTGGACTGGAGAGAAGAATAGAAATGAGATACTCATTTCTAGAAAAGTTTATGGAGTGACGAAGTATGAAAAAGTGAAGAACGAAGAACGTAGAGTGTAGAGTGAATGAAAAGATTTACATATGGATAATTGGAGGGCTTTTAAGAACGGTGATCCTTCGACAAGCTCAGGATGACCAAGCTATTTTAT
>JBAYTN010000119.1:0-9055 GCA_041675645.1 Melioribacteraceae bacterium | reverse complement strand
TACTGGTACTTTGGTACTTACTGGTACATCTAGCGTTGCAAATTATCAAGCAGCTTTAAGAAGCGTTACTTATTCTAATACAAATGCTGCAGCAACATTTGGAGGCCGCACAATTCTTTTCAAAGTTAGCGATGGCACGGATGAAAGTGCTCAAGTATCAAGGGTTGTTAATGTTGTATTACCGCCTCCTACTTTAAGTTCTGTTTCTTTACCAACTCAAGCAAATAATTCTGTAGGCGTTTCTATAGTGCCAACAATAAGATGGTATTCAGTTTGGGGTGCAGCAAGTTATACTGTTGAACTTTCCGATGATCCTACATTTGCTACTACTATTCTGGATACGACTATTATTCACACTGGCCACCCAGCATTTCACAGTTATAAGTTTCATTACAATGAAAGACTTAGTAACTCTACCTTATATTATTGGAGAGTAAAAGCTAATCATGCTAATGCACTTTATAGCAGTAGTTTTTCTGGTTCGTGGAACATAATTACAATAACTCCAGCCAATCCGTACTTGACACATCCAGTCAATGGAGCAATTCTTTCTGGTAATACAACTTCCTTCTATTGGTATTCCGGTCAGGTAGGAGTTAAGTATTTATTCTATATAAGTTCGGATCCAGCATTCCCCGGTGGCGGTGCTACAATTTTTGCTGATACAACTACAAACAATACAATTACCGTAAATAATAGTCTCTTCACTCAGGGTGCTACTTATTACTGGATGGTTATTGCAAAAACTATTACAGTAGGAGTACCAGGTGTAGTTATAGATTACTCTAATCCTTGGCAATTTAGCATGCCAGGTTTACCGCAAGTAGTTGGTTACTATCCTACGGGTGGTGTTACAATCTATAATAATCCTCCAACATTGTATTGGTACTCGTTAGGTTATAACCCAAAGGTAACTGAGTATATCGTTCGTTACCGTAGAGCTGGTAGTGCAATGCTTGGACCAGTTTATGGTGGAAATTCTTTATCAAATACTCAAGGAATATTTTCAACAACAAATATTAATACTTTTTCGGCTATACCATTTGCATTAGATGGTGGATATCAGTATTTCTGGCAAGTTGCATCGAGAGACGGAGGAACTGCTCTTGATAATACAAGTTATTCTCCGGAAGAAAGCTTTTTTGTTTATGGCAATCCAACATTTATTGTATGTTACCCAACGTATCCAAGTGGTGGCGCAACAACATATACAGCAACACCAACATTCTATTGGTACCCAAGTGTATACTCACCAGTTATGTATTATCAATTACAAATAAATGAAGATGCAACATTTACAAATGCTGCCGAAGTTACTCAAACAGCAATACCAACAAGTTCATATACGATAACTGGCGGGCAAGCGAGTGCATTAACTGCTGGTACAACATATTACTGGAGGGTAAGAGGATCATTGGATGGAACAAATTGGGGCTCATGGTCAACCGGAGCTAGTTTTGTCCATTCATCAACCACAACCGCCGCCAGTATTGCAACACCATATCCAGTCAGCCCAACAAGTGGTACAGTAGTTGGAGTAACAAATCCAACATTAACATGGTCAGTTTATTCTGCCGATCCGTTGCAATTTATGGTTACATGGGCAACAAACCCAGCATTTACAGGTGATACTTTTACTTCAGAAGTTGATCATAGTGGATGGATGTCATCTAACTCATTTGTACTAAATGGTCTAACGGCTGGCGCAACATATTACTGGCAAGTAAAAGCAAGGTTAGCAACTACATTGGTAGAAGGTGCATGGTCAACAGTTGCATGGTTTACCACAGCGGCTGGTTCAGCTAGCGTAGTACCGGTAGCCGGTAGCCCCGTAAATGGAACACCTATTAATTCTACAACTGCAGTTCTTAGCTGGTTATTACCAACAAAGAGTACATCTGCTTTAAAATATGATGTTCAATACTCCAAGACAGCAGATTTCAGCAATGCTCAGGCAATCCGTAGTTTAGAAAAAGAAAACATAGAAATTAAAAATCTTGATAAGAATTCAGTTTATTATTGGAGAGTTTCATCAACAACAAATAGCGGATTAACATCAAATTACTCTGCACCAACATCATTTAATACTGGTAAAAATGTAACAGCAGTAGAAGAGGAAGTGGTTATTCCAACTAAGTTTAGCTTAGAGCAGAACTATCCGAATCCATTCAACCCGACTACTTTGATTAGTTATGCTTTGCCAAGCAATTCTTTTGTTACTCTTAAAGTATATGATATGCTAGGAAGAGAAATAAAAACATTAGTTAGCAAAGAAGTTGCTGCTGGAAGTTACTCTGTTAATTGGAACGGCGATGATAATTTTGGAAATAAAGTATCAACCGGTGCATATGTTTACAGAATAACAGCCGGTGATTTTGTATCAGTTAAGAAGATGCTATTAATAAAATAATTGACAAGATAGAGAGTCGAGGATAAAATGAGAAAAATCAGTGCATCTATAATGATCATTTTAGTTCTGGCAGCAATAGGATTAGCTCTCTATGCTTGCCATGTAACGTATTTTTCTTAATTAGTATATTAAATAAGTTGTAAAACTAAAGGGTCACTTTTCAGTGACCCTTTTCTATATTAAAATTTCCAGCCTCAACACAACATTATTTCCACCTAATGATTATTTTAAGAATGAAAAAATGACAAAAAAATAAAAAGGGTAAAGTGAAAGAAGGAATAAAAAATATTCTTACGCTTCTGTTGGTATTGGTTACTGTGAATTGTCAGCCGAGCATTCAAGCTGAACCGGAAATCTTTATTCGCTTTAACCAAGTTGGTTTTCAGCCAAATGATATTAAGTCAGCTATCGTACTTTCAAATTATAAATTGGAAGGGAAACAATATTCAATTGTTAATACGAGCAAAGATGAAAAAGTTCAAACGACATCTTTCGGTAAAAATAGTGGCACTTTTGGCACATTTAATTATTCTTATCAAATTGATTTTTCAAATCTGAAAGTACAAGGGAATTACTACATTTCATTTGCTCGCCAGAAGTCGTCTGTTTTCAAAATCAATGAAAATGTTTATGACGGTATATCAGATTCACTTTTAGATTTTTTCAAAGTACAGAGGTGCGGTTATACAAATCCAATGCTACATGAAATCTGCCATATTTCAGATGCTGCACAAATAATTGATGGAAAGAGAACAATTGATAAAAAAGTGGATGTTACCGGCGGCTGGCATGATGCCGGAGACTATGTTAAGATTTTGAATACAACTGCATTTTCAACTTATATGCTGCTTTTCTCTTATGATTTTGATCCGACGAAATTTAGTAGTGATAAAAATAAAAATTCTGTTCCGGATATTCTTGAAGAAGCCAAAGTTGGTTTAGATTGGATGCTGCGAGCTTATTACGATAAAAATAAACTTGTAACTCAAGTGCAAGACTTAAGAGATCATGATGTTGGTTGGCGCTTGCCGGAAAAAGATGCAGTGGGATTTGATAGACCGGCTTTTGTTGGAATGGGAAAAAACTTAATCGGCATCTATTCGGCTACAATGGCTTTAGCTTACAGAATTTGGAATACCAAGTTGAACTATCCGGAATTCGCAAATCAATGTTTAACTGCCGCTCAGAACTTATATGCTAATTATAAAAGAGTTCCGGACATTGATAGCAGCGGTACCGGTGTATATATAGACAATGCGTTTGAAGGTAAGATGGCTTTAGGTGCTATTGAATTATATCTCTCAACAAATAAGACTAACTATTTAAATGAAGCAACAATTTTTGCCGATTCAGCTAAATCAGACTTCTGGTGGAGCTGGGGAAATATAAATTCTTTAGCCCATTATCGACTTGCAAAAATATTCTCTAAGTATTCCGTTTACATCAAGAAGAATCTTGAAGAGTTTAATCGAAAGAAAAATGATAATCTTTTTGGAAAGGGTGTTGCGCTTAGTTGGGGAACGAATGTAACGTTACTCGGAATTTCGCTTCAGAATATTCTCTATAAAAACTTAGTAAACGATTCTAAATTTGATTCAGTTTCAGTATATGCTCGAGATTACATTCTAGGAAGAAACCAGTGGGGAATAAGTTTCATTAGTTCTGCCGGTAAAAACACTTCGAAAAGTTTACACCACCAAGTTGGGTATTTTAGAGGTCGTTTGCCTGGTGGTTTTGCTGCCGGACCAGCTACTAAAGAGTTTGTTGAGAAATCGAAAATCCCGTTTGAGAAGCCGGATAAATATGCTCGCTTTCAAACAGACGATTCTTACTACCGGGATGATAGAAATGATTACATTACAAATGAACCGACTATAACCGGCAATGCCACGGCAATATTTGTTTTTGGCGTACTTTCAAAGTAAAAAAGTAACTGTCCTATTATGATGCAACAAGTAAAAATTTCTCACTTTTAGATACCTAATCGGATTAATTTCTGCATTATTTGCAAAATTTGAGGATATTTGATGGCACCATTATTGAAAATTTAGTGTAGTTAAAATCCAAAAGGCGCTAATATGAGCAGTACAATAAAAAGAATTCCGTCCGGCTTCTCTCTTATAGATAAAAACTGGGGAGGAATATATAGAGGTGGTAGTTACATTGCAGTCGGTCCAAGAAAGTCCGGTAGAACCTTGCTTGGTTTGCAATGTGCGCTCGAGGCAGCAAAAGCTTCGGAAGTTTGCCTCTATTTTACTTTGATGCGGCCTAAGGATTTAATGATCCAAGCAGCAGCTCTTAATTTTGATATTCAATCCTACATGAATCAAAATTTGATTATTGTTGTTAGAGTTGCTCCTCCAAATGAAATTTATGATATGTATAACCCGGATGACTATCTGGTTGAATATTTCCACGATATAATAACTGTTGTTGACCAGTATAGGCCTACAAGAATAATCTTTGATGAATTAACTCCATTTGTTGGATTTAAGAACCTTGATTATTTGAGAGATACTTTTTTAAGAACATTGGAGAGCATAGAGGAAAGAGATATTACCAGCATGTTTATTATTAGTGAACCGGCAACACAGAAGGCACAAAATATTGTTGAAGGCTTAGCCCAATTTGTTACCGGAACAATTATTCTTAAAAAAGAAGCTAATAGCAGAGCAGAACGATTTCAAAGTGGAATGGTTACTATATCGCCAAATGTTGGGCATACTGAAGGCGAATTTACCAGCGAATATCGGATAGAGCCAAACAAAGGTGTTACAACAGAATTCTCGCTTGATAGAACCCGTACTCAAACGATTGATGAAGTTCCGCGTATTATTAAAAGCCGTAATTTTAATGCGCAGACAAAAATTGAACCGCCGTCCGAACCTTATGCGTTTTCAAACATATATAATTATAACGATTTCTTGTTGATTCTGAATAATCAAATAGCTCTTTACAAAAGTACAGGGCAGTCATTCAATTTAATTTCATTTAAGCTGGATTCAACTGCTCAGATGAGAGGATTATTGAATTTATCACAGCTTCAGAATGCAATAAGATTATCTACATCTAAAAAAGACAAAATTTGTGTAGTTGAAAATAAAATTGTAGTATTGCTGGTAAGAGGAAACATGAAAAGTGTTGTTGATCTTATGACTAATGTACAAAACAATTTGCCGAATAAAGATCTTAATTACATAAATGCTGTATTAGAATTCATATCGATTTTTAACCAGGAAGTAGACGAAAGGTTTGATAGTGCAGAAAACTTGATGGAGCTAGCCTTAACGGCAGAATCCACTTCAAATAGCTATCAACCCTTGAATAAATATATTGGTTAATGAGGGTCTCCTATAAAATAATTTTCTTTATTACTGTTTTAGCGGTGGCGTTTAATTATGCCCAATCGCGTAACGATGCATTGAAGCGTCAAGGACAGTTATTGATGGCCGAAGGCAGATATGGCGAGGCTATCGATCAATTTAACAAGTATATTGCTTCAAACCCTCGCACTCCGGATGGTTACCATATAAGAGGTTTATGTTTTGAACAAAGACTGCAATATTGGGATGCGGTTTTTGATTTAAGAAGGGCTCTCCGTTTATCACCAAATGATTCAAAAATTCGTTCCGATCTTGACCGCATAATGGCTGTTTGGCATCGTCAACTTTACCAAAAAATTGATGGTCACAAAAGAGACTTAGCTGTAGATCCAAATAATGCCTACACATATTTAGAGATTGGCAAATCATACCGCTGGTTAGAAGAATGGAGTAATGCAGAAAAATGGTATGATGAGTATCTAAAGAGAGATGATAACGCTTCTCCAGATGAAATCATTCGCTACTCGGTTATTCTTGCCAAGACCGGTTCAATTGTAAAAGGAGAACGGATATTAAAGAAATATGTTGCAAGGTATCCCGATGATTGGCGGTTATGGAGCCGTTATGGATATTTTACTTTGTGGCTGGGTAAAAATAAAGTAGCTGAAGATGCATTTAATAAATCGCTTAGCTATAAACCCTTTTTTGAAGAAGCCGAGGATGGTTTAGATTTAGCAAAACGCCAAGGTTATCTAAATGTTGATGTTGGAAGAGATAGAGAAAAAAGCGGTGAAGGTGAGTATCCGATAGATAGATTTTATCGGTTGCTTGATAAAAATCCGGATAATGATGAAATGCGATTTGAGCTGCTTACTGAATTAATCAATAACAACAGATATGAAGAGGCGTTTCAGCAATTGCAATACTTGCAGCCGAAACATGCCGAAGAAGAAAAATTTAAGTCCGTTTTTAAGACTGTTAGTGATTACCGTGATAGTACATTTAACAAAGATGTTAACCATTACACGGAAATACTGAAAGCAAATCCGACTGATAAAGAAGCTGTAATTAAGTTAGCAGATGCTTACGCGAACTTATTTTATTATGACAGCGCCATTGAAGTATTAAACGAATATTTGCAAGACCTTCCGGATGAACAAGATTTAGATGTAAGATTTAAGTACGCTAAATACACTGCATGGAATTACGAATGGGAAAAATCGATAGCCCAATTAGAGAAACTGCTCCGGCAAGATCCAAATAATGCAGATTACAAATTGCTTCGCGGACAAATTGCCGTTTGGACTCTAAATGATTTAGAACTTGGCGAGCAATATCTAAATGAAGTTCACGCGCAAAATCCAAAGAACTTAGATGCAATGCTATCTTTAGTGAATCTTTTTACTTGGAAGAAAGATTTTGACACCGGAAGAAAATATTTGGATGAGGCTAAATCATATTATCCGGGGAATTCCGAAATAGCTAACATGGAAAGTGTATTTCAGCTTCGCTTGCAAGCAAACGATGAGGCAAAACTGTTTGAAATTAGAGGTGAAGCCGGAAAACTTTCGATGGAAGGGAAGTGCGTTGAAGCTTTAGCTAAGTATGACGAATATTTTGATAAACGAAAAAGTTTGACAAGAGATGAAAAAATTGAATATGCAGACATTGCTACTTGTGCTAATAATTACAGGCGGGCAATTGAATTGTATGATGAAATCTTGAAAGAGGGATTCGATTATAAAGCTGCTCTGCTAAGGGCTAAAAGTTATTTCATGAATAATGATACAACTTTAGCAAGAACCGAACTTGAAAGTTTAGGCAAAATGGATCCGAATGATGATCAAGCTCAAATGCTTCTTGCAAATACTTATGCTGCAACTTCGAGACTTGAAGATGCCGAAAAAATTTATAGAACACTTATTGCAAGAGATTCTCTTTCTACATTGAAACAAGATATTGATCAACAGATGCTTTTTCTTGCCGGAAGTTATGTTGATGCTAAACAGTTTGAAAAAGGTAAATCGATTTATACTGAAATTGGAGCGCAAAACAGCTCGCCGGAAATTCAGAAGCAGATAGATCAGCGCTTAATATTTTTGGCTGATTCTTATGTCGCAGATAAAAAATATGATTTGGCCATTGAGGAATTTTCCAACCTAGAAGAAAAATTTACCGATCCGGAAATTCTGAATGATATATACAAACGTCAGACATATATGGGATTCATGCTAACTCAAGATAAAGAGTTTAGCCAAGCGGAAGATGTTTTTGATCACCTTAATGAAAAAATTACTGATCAAACTCTTAAAGATGATTTGAACGAGAAATTATTGTTTTTAGGCGATGCTTATGTTCAAGATGAAAGCTATGGCGACGCGAGATCAATCTACGAATCATTACTTGAAAGTGTAAGCGATACCTCTCAAGTTAGTAAAATCAAAGAAAGAATTAGCTGGCTGCCTCCATCCGGTTTTAGTCGAGGTTTATCCAATATCGAGAGTTTCTTCAGTCTATTTCTGCCTACGAATATGAATGTTTCACCATTCGGAAGTTATTATGCTGATAACCAGAAGTTTAGATTATGGAATTACGGAGTGCGTTTGGATGCAGGTTTTGTTGGCTTTTTATCACTTGGAGCTGTTTGGTCTAGAGCAACACTTGATAACAAATCAATTCAAAAGGATTTTACTCAGTTTAAGTGGGCGGGATCAATATTTTTTACCAGACTGATCTCTCTTTCCGGCACATTTGGAAATTTAGCTACACTTGGTGAGCCTAATTATCAAATTTGGGATGTTACGCTGCGTTACGAAAAGCCCGAAGAATTTTCGTTAGTAGGTAGTTATGAGAATACAGATGCAAGATTATTTCTCTATTCTCCAAACATGTTTTATAACAGAATGAAAGCAGATGTTTATCGAATAAACGGTTTTTATAATTATAAAAACCTTGCACTAGTTAAAGGATCTTACCAATATTTTCATTTGGGTGATGGGAATGAGGGTAACGATTTTATGATTAGATTTGGCAGACGCTTTTTTAGCTATGGATTTTTTGGCTACGAATATTTCTTTTCTGACTATGCGGCTAATTCAGTTTATTATTATTCACCGCAAGATTATGATACGCATAGTATTTGGGCCGAGTACGACTTTGCATTTCCCAAAGAGTGGAAATTTAAAGTTGGCGGAAAAATTGGATACGCTCCGGATGCCGATTTTATTATAAGTGAAATATTTGGAGAAGCGGTTTACAACCCTTTCCAAAATTTAATTATTAGTACAAGAATTACTTACGGAAATAGCTTCAGATATGGTTC
>JBAYTN010000118.1:0-9062 GCA_041675645.1 Melioribacteraceae bacterium | reverse complement strand
TAAAAACTAAATATTCAGCTATTCTATATTTTGTATTATGTATTCCTTCTTCAAAGATTACTCCAACAGCTAATAGCACTAATGTTAAAATTATTCTTATTAATTCTTTTTTGTTCTCTTGAAAAATATTTCTTGACTCAACCGACTTTTCATTCTGTATTTCTTCAACAGTCACTTCCGGTTCTATATCTTTTATTTTTTGTTTTACTTCTTCGATATCCGGTGCATCAATCTGCAAAGTTGAGTTGGCGAAATTCACCGAAACAAATTTCACTTCCGGCATCTTTGAAAGACCATCTTCTATTTTTGCCGCACACGAAGCGCAGTCAATATTTTTTAATTGATATTTTTTCATAGTATGCACCTAAATTTTCAATTATTACTCTACAGTTATCTTGTTAAAACTATAATAACAACTATAATTAGAATAATTGCTAATCCAATTGCTAAACCAATAAGTTTACCTTTCATATGATTTACTCCTCAAAGGTTGCTTATTGCATTTTTCAACTTGCCTTGAATTGTTTCGGCTACTTCGCCAAGGTGTTCGTTTTTTACTGCATGCATAGATGCAATTGGATCTATTGCAGCTACAACAGTTTCATTTTTATCATTCACATAAACTATTACATTGCAAGGCAGCATCAATCCAATTTGTTCTTCTGATTGTAATGCCTTGTATGCAAATGGTGGATTGCAAGCTCCAAGAATTTTATACGGCCTGAAATCAACATCAAGCTTTTTCTTTAATGTTTCTTTAACGTCAATTTCGGTAAGAATGCCAAAACCTTCTTCCTTTAATTCTTCGGTTACTTTTTCAATTGCTTCATCGTAACCGAGGTCAACTACTTTTGAGAATCCATAATTTGTTATTTCCACTTTTCATTACTCCTTATTATTCTAATTCAAAACCAGCTTCTTTAATTCTGTTTTCCAAATCTTTATAAGAGATTGTCTGTGGATTGTAGGCAACATACACCTGGCTTGATTCCGAATGTATCTCGAAATCGGAAACCCCTTTTATTTTTCTTAACACATTAGTCAATTTATTTTCTTGCTCTTTCTTCAGTTCTGTAAAACAAATTACTGTTTTTGTTTCATCAACGACTATATTTTTAACTGTCTTTCCGTTTGGCTTATCGTCAATTATGTCAGCTTCCAAATAAAGACCAAACGGCAAGTCTGTCAGCTTTGTATCTTTATTCTGATATTTGACAGTCATGCTAGAGTCTATCTTTACCGGCATACAAGCTTTAGTTCTTAACACACAAATTACAATTTTATCCTTGCCCATTTTTTCATTGCCTATTGTGCCTTTTACCTTATGTGTTTCTTGCGCATAACTATTTGCAATCAGCAAAAATGAAGCAAGCGCTATCACTTTAATTTTATTTGACATCCTTTTCATAACTTTCCCTTTTTAATAATTCACCGCCGTTTTCACGCGGCGGGAAGATTCATATAATTCTTTATTGATTAAATATTACCAGCATCTGCCGGAACTATACGCTCTGCCGTATCGTCTCATACCATAATCTGTATATCCTTGGAATCCATCCCTTTGGGAGTGGTTTTTCATTCCATAGTCCATATCTGCATAATCCCAGCCGCATCTTTCATAAAATTCACCCCACCAGCCAAACCGTGAATCATTATAATAAGCTTTCTGACTATTGGTAAAGACTTTTCTAATCTTACTTTCTGCTTCCATCCTTAAGCTGTATATGTTTTCTTCAATTCCTCTTATTTGACTTTGGTATTCCCTGATACGCTTGCTGCTAATATCATCTTGCAGCCGGTAATCAGAATAATCCCCGCGAACAGAATTTAGCTTTTCAATTTCGGGTTGTATTAAGTCATCGTATTCTGTTTTTATTTTGTTTACATGATTTATTTGGTCATTGCTAAGCCAATACTTTTCCGGAACATTTGCATTCCAATAAGATGAGCCATAAGAATTACTCGTAGCAGATTTATTTTGTTGGTTTTGTGCGAGTAATGTTAAAGAAATAAGAAGAATTACAATTGCGACTGCAATCCCGCCAAACCGTTTTTTATTTGAGGTTAACATCGGATTTCTCCTAATAATAATGTTTAATAAATTATTAAAGTTATCTACTTGTCCTTTAGATTTCTCTAAGGATAAATCAAAAAGTGAGAATAAAAAGATTAAATCAGAAAAACTCTGTTATAGAGATAGACTTCTGTAGTTTGTTGTGGTGAGTGAAAATGTTCAATATTAGACTGATAATGTGAGGTATAGTATTTATTTGTTTCATCAATACAAGGTAGATAAATTGATTTATCAACTTTCAGCTTAAATGAATCACTTAAATCAATTTTCCCGGTTTCTGTCTTCGTTACTTTTACAGTTTCGCAATAATCCTGAGCTGCGGCATTTTCCTTTTCGCCAAAAAGCTGTCCAAGTTCAGAGTAGGAGAACCAAAATAATAATGGCGCTAACATAAAAATAGCAGCCACTAATGAACGATATTTTACTAAATGTTTAGTCATTTCTTAATTACTATTTAATTAGATGCCAAAACTTAACAAAAGATTCTTACCTGTTCCGTCAGCCCTGATTTATTACTTTTTATCATTTTAAAATAGTTACTCCTGCAGCTGTAAAATTTCCGCCGTGCATATGTCCCATAAGCTCAACTACTTTAGCATCAATAATATCATCGGATACTGGGTTATGTAGAGTAATTTTTACTGTTAGATTATTTCTATCCTTAGCATAAAAGGAAATAATCCTTCCATTAGAATCACGCTCAAAACCATTCTCCTTAACTACGCTTACATTTATTTCCTGGTTAATTTCGCTGCCCCCTTCAAACTTAGTGAACGAACCTAATTCACTTGTCGGTGCAAAATATATGTAATAAATAACTGCAAGAACCGCTGCAAATATTAACGGCAAAATCAGTTTGGATGTTTTTTTCATTTCAATGCCTATTAATTATTCTACTTATTTTTGCTTTAACATATTACTTTGCTTCCTGGTCGAATGAAATAAGAATATCTTCCTCTAATGCTTTCCCGTCAATTTCGTTTAATCTTATAGTCAGTTCAAATTTACCTTTGCTCGTAAATTTATATTTATGCTCGTAATCATTTGTTAGTGAATTATAAATCAGTTCCAATCCGTTCAAGTAGGGGAACTTTTCTCGCATGTATCTATAACGAGGCGGACCATACTTTTTTATATCCAGATAAGATTTTATACCTTTTATAGGCGTAGCATCAGTTTTATTTAATAGTGAGAATGAACAAAAATATTCATTATCATCCGATACACGTGTAATCCGGACTTGCATTTTATAATTATCAACATAAAAATCCTGCACAGCACTGTTTTTGCCTGCCTCAATAAAAATCAATGGATTACATCCTGTTATAAATAAGGATAAGAATATTATTGCAATGAATACTTTAGGTTTTCTAGAACTTGTTGCATCTATTTTGATTATTACTTTTCTATCATTCATTTTATTTCCTGTTCAATCTAAACTGCTTCTTTTCCTCTTTCATTCGTTCTAATCTTTACGGCTTCTTCAACATTAATTACAAATATTTTTCCGTCTCCCGAATTACCGGTGTGAGCATTTTCTTGAATCGAATTTACAACTGTATCTACAAATTTATCTTGGACAACAATTTCTATTTTGTTCTTCGGGATAAACTCATATATGCCCTCATCATTTAATTCTTTTTCCTTGCCCCCGCTTGTTCTGCCGAACCCTTTTATTTCAGAAATAGTTATTCCCGGAAGCCCCTCAATTTTATGAAGGGCTGTTACTACTCTTGTTAACATGAACGGTTGTATAATTGCTTTTATCTCTTTCATAAATTATTCCTTATAGTTTTTAACAATTTTTTAGTTGTTATGTCTATATCATTTTCCATCCTCCATCCCAAAGTCCCCCTTCGGGGGATTTAGGAGGCTGTTTTCTTCAATCTGTTTTGGCGGACATTTAACATTGCTATAAGAACAAAACACACAGCATTGACCTTCTTTTGGCATTAATACTTTCTTGCAAGATTTGCACTCATAAAAATGCACGCACGCATAAAGCGGCATTTCTTCTTCTTTTTCAAAACCACAATAAGGACAAGTAATTTTTGTTTTTATAATGATGTTTTTCATAACTCTTGTTCTTCCTTTTGATTTTCGAACCACATATAAAATGTCGGTAGAACAAACAATGTTAATATCGTTGAAGTTATTATTCCGCCGATGACAACAGTCGCAAGCGGCCGCTGAACTTCGGCCCCGGCTGAAGTTGAAAGAGCCATTGGAATAAAGCCAAGACTTGCAACAAGTGCCGTCATTAACACGGGGCGTAATCTTGTTTCTGCGCCTTGCACAACAGCTTCTTCTAAAGTTTTTCCTTCTTGCCGTAATTGATTAATATATGAAACCATTACAACGCCGTTAAGAACTGCAACGCCGAATAAAGCAATGAATCCTACTCCGGCAGAAATACTAAAGTGCATTCCACGAATTAGAAGTGAGAACACGCCTCCAACAACCGCGAACGGAATTCCGGTATAAATAAGCAACGCATTCTTTACGGAACCGAATGAAATAAACAGTAAAATAAAAATTAGGAACAAGGAGAGTGGAACCACAACAGCTAATCTTGTCCGTGCGCTTTGTAAGTTTTCAAACGTGCCGCCCCATTCCAAATAATAACCGGTAGGCAGTTTTACAGCTTTATCAAGCTTGCTTTGCGCTTCCTCAACAAAACTTCCTATATCTCTTTCTCTTACATTCGCTTCTACAACTATTCTTCGCTGGCTTCGTTCACGGCTAATTTGAGAAGGACCTTCTTCAATATAGACATCTGCCAATTGACTAAGAGGAATGCTTGAACCGTTTGATGCCGGAACAAGAATATTTTTGATTACATCAACATTATTTCTGGCATCTTCACGAAATCTAACTGTAAGTTCAAATCTCTTTTCGCCTTCGAACACTTCGCCGGTAGATTTTCCGCCGATAGCTGTTTCAATAATTTGATTTACGTCTGCTACGTTTATTCCATATCTGGCAATTTTTGATCTGTCAATCTTTATTTGAAGCTGCGGCAATCCGGCTACCTGCTCAACTTTTACATCCTCCGCTCCGTCTATCCTCGTTACAACTTTTGCAATTTCATCTGCTTTTTCTTTTAATACATCAAGATCTTCGCCGAATAATTTAATTGCTACATCAGAGCGAACGCCGGAAATTAACTCGGCAACTCTTAATTGTATAGGTTGGGAGAAACTGAACGCTATACCTGGAATTTTATTTAATTTCTCGCTTATTGCATCAACCAGCTTTTCTTTATCGCGCCCGGTATTCCATTCTTCTTTAGGTTTTAGTTCAACAAAGATATCGCTTATCTCAACGCCCATCGGATCAGTTCCTATTTCGGCGCGTCCGGTTTTTGAAACGATACTCTTTACTTCCGGAAATTTTAACACTTCTTTTTCAATTAATGCAGAAGTATTTACCGACGTCGTTAGAGATACGCTTGGAAGCCGCCATGATTGAATCGCAATTGAACCTTCATCGAGTTGAGGAATAAATTCGCTTCCAAGAAATGGAAATATAATTATGCTGATTACTACAAAAGCAGCGGCTGTTCCAGTTACCAATAATCTTTTATGTAAGATTTTTCTTAGAAGCGGCACATAATATTTTTTTGCATATTTAATTATAGGGCTTTCTTTTTCCTTCACCTTTTTCTTAAACATAATTGCCGACATTACCGGCACATAAGTTAAACTTAATAATAGAGCGCCGATCAATGCATAAGTTACGGTGAATGCCATGGGCTTAAACATCTTTCCTTCTATTCCGGTAAGCGTCATAATAGGGAAGTAAACAATGATAATAATTCCAACAGCAAATACAACCGGTCGTCCAACTTCTACTGCCGATTCTAATATTGATTCTGTATTGCTCGTTCCGTTTTTCTTTTCGTGAAGTTTTCGGATAGCATTTTCAACCATCACCACTGCGCCGTCAACTATCAACCCAAAATCTAATGCGCCAAGAGACATCAAATTTCCCGACACCCCGGTTGCGACCATCATTATTACCGCAAACAACATCGAAAGAGGAATAACCGAAGCTACTATAAATCCGCCGCGCAGATTGTATAGCAGTAATACAAGAATAAGTATTACAAGAATGCCTCCTTCCAACAAATTCTTTTCAACAGTCCAAATTGTTTTATTGATAAGTTCGGTTCTGTCATAAAACGGCTCTAAGTTAACCGAGTCCGGCAATGCTTTTTTTATTGTTTCAATTTTCTCTTTTACTCTGTCGACAACGGCGCGGCTGTTTTCACCTTTTAGCATCATTGCAATACCGGCGGTTACTTCTCCTTCGCCGTTCATTGTTACTGCGCCTTGCCGTATTGCCGGGCCAAGTTGAACATCAGCCACATTGTGAATATAGATCGGCGTTCCATTCTCTAATGTTTTTACTATAATGTTTTTTATTTCATCAATGTTTTGAACCAAGCCCGAACCGCGAACTAAATATTGTTCGTTACCGTGCTCAATATAAGCGCCGCCTGCATTTGCATTATTTTCCGATACCGATTGAAATACTTCTCTCAGAGTTAAACTGTAGTTCAACAATTTTTGCGGATCAATCAAGACTTGATACTGCTTTTCAAAGCCGCCGAAACTGTTTACTTCATTCACACCCGGGACTGTGAGAAGCTGTCTCTTTGCGACCCAATCTTGCAAACTTCTCATTTCCATCAATGTCGCTGCGTCATTTTTTGTTTTATCTTTTGGCCTTATTACATATTGATAAATTTCGCCAAGTCCGGTGCTTGTTGGTCCTAATTGTGGTTTACCAAATTCCGGTGGAATATTTTCCGAGGCAACTTGCAGCCGCTCAAATACGAGCTGGCGCGCGAAATAAATATCTACATTATCGTGAAAAACTACCGTTACTAATGATAATCCAAACTTGGACACTGAACGGATTTCCTCAACATCGGGTATTCCGTTCATTGCAACTTCAATTGGAAATGTAATGTATCTTTCTACTTCAACCGGTGCAAGAGTTGGGGATGAGGTTAATATTTGAACCTGAACATTTGTTACATCCGGCACTGCGTCAATGGGAAGCATTCTAAAAGCAGCTATACCACCGGCTATCAATAGAATTATTGCAAAGATTACAAGCAGCTTTTGTTTTATCGAAAACCTGATTATTCGTTCTATCATTTATTCCTCCTCTGCAAGCGTTTCTTTGAGTAACTCTGATTTTAGGAAGAATACACCTTTAGAGGCAATTCTATCTCCGGCTTTAAGACCGGTTTTTATTTCAACTCTACCATCTAACTCGCTTCCGATTTCAACGGGCTGCTTTCTGAATGTCGAATCGTTCTCTGCTACAAACACATAACTTTTACTGTTTTCTTTAATAATTACATCGCCCGGGACAACTATTCCTTTTATGTTTCCGCCAATAGGAATTAACATTTCGCCGAACATTTGAGGTTTTAGTCTATTGCCCGTGTTGTTAATTGTTGCCCTTACTTTAATTGTCCGGGAATGCTCGTCAATTGTTTGTCCGACCAAAATAATTTTTCCTTTGAATTTTTCTTTCGGGTATGCGGAAGTTAAAAATTCTGTATTGGGCTTACCGCTTAGTTTAGATATATCTTTTTCATAAACCTGCCCGTCTGCCCAAAGATTGGAAATATTCATAATCTTAAACGCAGTTGTATTTGCTTCTACCAATTGCCCTATAACTACATTTCTTTCGGTTACTATTCCATTGATGGGAGATTTTATAGGAAGAATTCCCGCTATATGTTCGAGAGTTCCATTTTCAAGAACATCTTCGTGGTTCAAACCGACTGCGTGTATTCTTTTATCTTCGGCATTGAATTCAGCGGATGCCTTTTCATAATCTGCTTTCGCTTCCTGAAATACTTTTTGCGAGCCGATATTTTGTTCAATCAAAGTTTTTTGTCTTTCATAAACCGCTTTATAATAGTCGAGGTTCGACTTCGCTTTCAGATAAACAGCTTTTAATTCGCCTATCTCAAGTCCTTCAAGCTGCATAAGCACTTGTCCAACTTTTACGTTATCACCTTCTTTTACAAAAACTTTATGAACCCTTCCCTGAACCAATGAACCTACTTGTGCTTCATAGTCTTGATCCGGAATGAGTTTGGCTGCCGCTTTTATAACGCCGGTTAAGATTTCCTCTTTTATTATTTGTGTTTCTATTTCCATTTCTTTCATCGCTTTATCAGAGAGGATAATTTCTTCCTTGCCGTGCTCTTGACTTTCTTCTTTTACTTCTTCGTTTTTCTTTTCACCGCAGCCCCAAAAAAGTGAAGCAGTTATCATGGGTATTAAAAATAATTTTATATTAAATCTCATTTCATTTTCTCCGTCATTATTCATTTATAAAACTTTTTCCAACTATTTCTTCCAGTGTAAATATTGAACGATTATAGTTGTATAATACATTTATGTAATTGTTTTTTGCGTTAATCAATGTTTGTTTTGCCTGTAGAAATTCTATATATGTAATTTCACCGGCATCGTAACTTTTTAGAGCGCTTCGTTATATTTCATCGGCTTGCGGAAGAATATCACTCTCATAAAGTTTTACTTGCTTTAGATTATTTTCGTGATCAGTAAATGCGCTTTTTATTTTTAAGACGATCTCATTCTTCGTTAATTGTAGTTCTGATTCGGAGATTGATTGATTCGCCATTGCTTCTTGAATTTTTCCTCTCTGATCGAACATAAACCAGAGTGGAACCGATATACCGAACGAAGCTCCATAGAATCCGTTATTACCGTCTCGCGTTTGCTTATAATAAGCCAGATTAATATTAGGAAGAATAGATGACCACGCGAGCCCTTTTTCAATAGATGCTATTCCATAATTTAATTCGGCAATCTTAATCTGTGGGTTTGTTTCTTCAAACGATTTGTAGATTTGCTCTATACTTATGTTGTGATCTACAAAAACAAGCGTATCCGTTAAATCGTAATTCGAGCCATAACTTTGTTTTCCATAC
>JBAYTN010000117.1:0-9282 GCA_041675645.1 Melioribacteraceae bacterium | reverse complement strand
GATAGCCTCGGCGAAAGCGATAGCCAGGATCATAGTTGACATAATCTTTCCGGATGCTTCAGGGTTCCTGCCGATGGCTTCCATGGCTTTAGCGCCGATCAAACCTACGCCTAAGCCCGGTCCGATTGCGCCAAGTCCGATAGCTAAGGCTTTAGCTAACATAACA
The DNA here is from genome assembly GCA_041675645.1 of Melioribacteraceae bacterium. Taxonomy (GTDB): domain Bacteria; phylum Bacteroidota; class Ignavibacteria; order Ignavibacteriales; family Melioribacteraceae; genus Stygiobacter. The sequence continues at coordinate 9,116 of JBAYTN010000117.1, read as the reverse complement.
TTTTCCATACTTTTTAAATAAGAGAAATAAGAGAAATTTGAGAAATAAGAAAGGACTTATTCATCTTTAAATACTTATTTTTCTTTATAATATTAATTTATTATATAAATTTAATGCTTTTCCGTACTCATCGAAAGATATGATAAAACCAACAATGAAAAGACAAGCGCCTGAACAAAACCGACTAAAACTTCCAAAAACATAAAAGGAATCGGCAACCCGAACGCAAGCATTGCGCTCATGGAAGCCAATAAAACCTCACCGGCAAAAATGTTTCCAAACAAACGAAAAGACAAGCTGGCAACTTTTGCGAATTCAGTAATAATTTCAAGAAGGCTTGCCAAGGCTTGTATCGGATTTACCAAAAGGACCATTTTGTCTTTCTTGAACTTCTTTGGGATTTCAGCGAATGTTTTTAGATTTATAAACTTATTTAAATGATTCCACCAACCGATAAAAATTACGCCTACTATATGGCTTGCCACCACGCCGATAATTGCCAGAGCAAGAGTCGTGTTTAAATCTGCTGTCCCCCCTCTGAAATACGGAACAAAAACCTCGTGTCCGTTCTCCGCCACCATCTTGCCGATTGAACCGATGCCAGGCAGTATTCCTATCCAGTTAGAAAGCAAGATATAGATAAAAAAGGTAAAAATAAAAGGAAAAAATTTTTCTGATTTTTTCCTAGACGCGGTTATTGAATCGAAAAAATCCAAGAAACCTTCTACCACTATTTCAACAAAAACCTGCAACTTGCCAGGGATTGTTTTTATTCTCTTTTTTACGATAAAAGCGAAGAGAACGATTAATATTACGGCAAGCCATGAATTCAAAAGTGAATTAGTAACTGTGAAACTTCCGATATGCAAAATCGGCTCAGCATAAATCGTGTGGCCATGTTCCGCAGTTTCAACCGCCTCGTTTATTTGAATTTGCTCATTATTTTCTGTCATCTTTTTTGTTTAAGTTTTCCAGCTTTTTAAGCTCTTTTACGGCATTTTTCACTAGGCCGACCATCGCAAAAATAAACGCGGCGCCTACTGAAATCAAAAATAGCCATGGCTCGCTATTATATTTTTTATCCAGCCACATTCCGATTCCCGCGCCAATCAAAGGAGGAAATATTATCCAGCCGAAAAACCTGCTAAACATGACAAAAGCCGGCCTCCACCAGTTTTCTTCAGCGCGCTTTTTGGCGTCTGATTCTAAACCATCACCGTCTTCGTTCTTCATGTTAATGTGAAAAGCAAAAATAAGCAAGGGCTGATTTGGGCCCTTAACCTTTTTAACTTTGTATTTACTTGTATATGCTAATGATATCAAGCGGTGATGTTTATGTCAATAATTCCAAATTATTCCGGATTATGCGTAAAAATGACGAGGGCAGGTATTATTAAGCAATCCTGTGTTGGCCACGATGAGAAAAATATTGTAATTAGCACAGTTGAGCTATTGACTTGTATATGATTAGTTGTGCAATGTTTTGTTTAACAAATTTACCCCCCCCTTTTTTTTTATTAAAAAGCCCTTTTGAAATTTTTCTAGCCTTGGGTACGTATTGACAAAATCATGTATTTCTAATACACTAACTTAACACTAATTAGTGCTAAACTGCGCTCAAACATACGGAGGGACTTCAATGGTAAAAATATTTAAAAAAATTGTTCATTTATTTAAGCATGATTGGGATAATAGAGAGGATGGGTTTCTCCCTCCTAGTAACATTTACAGAACTTGTAAAATGTGCCAATTAAAACAAAGATGGGTACTATACCCTCTCCATATTGGCGCATTAACTGATCATGCCATGGGAAAATGGATAAACCTTTAACGGTGCAGAACAGGGCGGCTTTTTGTATTAAGACCGCCTTTTTTATTTGTAATAAATTGCAAAAGGGCTCAATAAAAAAATATTTTTGAACAAAATTTCGTTTCGTGTGCGCTTAATCCGAAGTTGTCAGATCAAAACGGAGCGTAGCGGAGTTTTGAGCTGGCAGTTTTTAGCACATTCTTTAGAATATTCTACCGCCAAGATAAAATTACCCAATCAAAAAGTCAAAAAACAAGACCTGGCCCTATTATGAAACTTCCCCTGCCCAACTCTTAAACTCAAAGGCGTATTTCAAAATACGCCTTTTAATTAATTATTTTAAAACTATTAACGATATTATTGAAATCATTTTGAAAACTATTTAAAACCTTTTCACTACTTGTTAAACCCTTGATTGAATAAACAAAATTATTATCTTGCAAATAGACGACTTCAGAAAATCCGCTTTCGGTACCTTTGACATTTAAAAAGTCTTCAATTTGCCGTACGGCAGGCAAGTCATTTATGGTAATTTCCTGTTTTTTCAATACGAGAGTTCCCTGTGGATTTGTTGGAATTGATTCAGCCCATTGTTTCAAAGTCAAATTATCCTTATTTTCGCTTATCCTGATTGACACCCAAATATCATTATCACTCATCTCCATGGGAGAGGAAACATTTTTATTTGAAAAAGACTGTTCCGCGATAACCGGTCTTTGTGCTGATGGCAACTCAAATAGCCCTAAATCAAAAAAATTAACTGGATATTTTATTGAAAAATTATATTGATAATTTATAATTGGGTTCATTTCTGTTTGCGATTCCAATCCTTTTCCATCTGCCATTTCATTCTCTTGATTAATATTATTCTCGATTTGTCCTGTGCTGATTATCTTTGAATCCGACGGAATTATATCTTCATTTTTTAATTTGTTGTCACTCGGTTTATTATTAGCCATAACGTAAACAAAACCAGAAAAGATAATCACTAACACAAAAATTATCGGCCAAACTATTTTTTTATTAAAAATACTATTTTTTTTTCGTTCATATTATAAATTTATTGGTAATATTTCTTTTTAAATCTTAGCATGGGCTAGGAAAAAGTCAATTAAAATTTACAAAAGGCAGGAATTATTGAGCAATCCTGTGTTGGCCACGATGAGAAAAATATTGCTATCAGCACAGTTGAGGTACTGACTTGTATATAACTAGTTAGGCGGTGTTTTCTTTCAAATTATTTTTTGCGTTCGCTGACCTTTACAAATTAATCATTTCTGTTATGATAGAATATCAGTAATTGAGAATTCATCTTTTAACCAAAAGAGTAATTTCTCGTTATTGCGAGGATATGCTCTTTAACTAAATTCAAGGGAGGTAATCATGAGTCTATTAGGTGGCTTATTGGCAGTATACGGATTAATTATGTTGCTTTTTCCAATAATGCGATTGGTTATTCCATGGTTGAAGCCCGACAAAGCCGATAAAGGAAGAATGGTTGTTGCAGGAGCTTCGCTGTTACTATCGTGTGTTATTTTTATGTTTACTCAAAACGGAGGATAAAACTGTCTTCTTGGAATTAAATATTTAAAGTGGGGTCAATCACGACTACTGCCCTGACACCAATTTTTTCTGAAATTACGAATTTTCCAAATAACAAAAATAATACAACCTTGTCATAACACCACCAGCCCCACGCGGAATCTAATTTCGCTTGGGGCTTTTTTCATTTTTAAAAAATTTCAAAATGTCGCAATTTAAATATTGCAAATTATTGTGAAAAATAAATGGAGGAAGCGCGATTGCTTCCTCCATGAGTGAATCAGCGTAAGCCTTCAATGATTTTCAAGAAAGGTTCCGCTTTGTTGCCAAAATTTCGTCGAGCATAAGACTCGGCAATTTCTCGACACCCGACAAGCGTCGATAAGGAATTTATCGGCACCTTACGTTCTTTTGTGCCAACGGTTTTGGTGGCAAAAATCCCTGAAAAACCTTTTATCACTGCAGATTTTTGCTTGACCCAAGTGATAGCCTGCCAATCAGCTCCAGGAATCCAAGGATTATTAACTTGTCGGAGGTGTCGAATTGTTGCGCCGGACGAAATTACATCGTCCACAACGACAACATTCTTAACACCAAGAAGCATTTGTGTTGGGGCGATTCGACTTACAAATGTCTGGGGATTTTCGCCTGGAATCCACACTCTTTTGGCGTGTGGAGAGAATTTCCACGGCCACTGGTTTAACCAAGACGGTTTTGTTTTGTTAATGTACTTTTTGACAATTGACGCCCCATTGCCTGGAAGCACGATTATTGTTGACCATGGATTAAGGCGCCCCCATCCTTGCCATGTCAATAAATCATTTATCATTGTCTGAGCATCAAGAATTGTCAGCTCAAATTTTTCTACCATTTCCTTTTTAAAATCGACCTCTACGCCGATATCAATAATCAAAAACCTTTCCATATTCTACCTCCTTTTTCTGTGTTTGATCTGGCAAAAGAAAAACCCCTTCTCTTTCAAGAAGGGGTTTATGGTCTTTAATATTTTAAGAAATATCAAACACAACCAACCTCTTCTTGAAAGAGTTGATTGTTGTGATGATTGAAATTTATAGTTACCATGAATGACATTTTGCGCATATTATTATTTGGCTAACAATTGTAATGTTTTATTAACCGCTTCCTCGGCATTGCTAGCAGTTTCAATTTTGATTGTATTTCTGTTATCTAAAAATTTTCCCGCCAATTCTTTTGCCCAACCTGCTTGCGTAGTTAAAGCGATAATTGGTTTTTTGTTACGATAAGCGATTGTTATTTCTTCAAGTGTTCCAGCGCCCCCGCCGATAACAATTAACGCGTCGCACATGTTGACTAAAAGCAGTTCGTCAAAACCATCGGCTTCCATTCCGCTTATTACTTCAACATCTGTAAAATTATTGGAGGTAAATCTCTTTACTCCTTTTACAACTCCGACTGTTTGGCCACCCGCCTCTTTAGCTCCTTTGGCTCCCGCCTCCATAATTCCACTTTTTCCTCCAGTAATAACGATAACATTATTTTTTGCCAAAAGACTGCCGATTTTTTCAGCTTCGGTTATCATATTATCGGTAGCCCCTTGCGCACCATTGTAATCATCGTTTCCAGCAGATCCGATAATGCCTATTTGATATTTTTTCTGTTGATTGTTCATAAAGTTAAAAATAAAAATAAATATAAAAAAACCTCTTGGAAAGAGGCGTTATTTTCGTTGATTTAGATAAAATTTATTACCACAACAAAACCTCTTTCCTAAAAATGAAAGAAGTTTGATGATGATAAATTTTATTTAAATCCTTTCTCATGATTTTAATTTACACGATATTGAATATTTTGTCAAACAATTTCCAAATTATTCCGGATTAAGTGTAAAAATAACGAAGGCAGACATTATTAAGCTGTCACGTGTTGCCACGATGAGATAAATATTGCAATCAGCTCACTTGAAAGCTTGACTTGTATATAATTAGTTATCTGATGTAAAAATTTTTTAATTCACTTTTATAAAATAGTGTTTGATTTTATAATCTCCAATAACTTAGTATGCAGAGCCGGAGACGTTGCAAGAAAAGTGAAATTGTCTTGTGGGCGAGAAAGGGCATTTGAATAATCAATGGCATTTCCAAAAAAATCAGTGTAAATTCCGCCCGCTTCTTCAATGATTATTTGCTGGGCAACATTGTCCCACATTTTGCTCGTGCGATTTAAAAAAGCACCATAATTTCCCTTGGCTACCATAGCAATATCAAAAACACTATTACTGCTTCTTAGGTTTCTAACATTTAAAACAATTTCAGCCAGCAACGCACATTCGTCTCTTGTAAACTTCGGATTTTCTTGGTGTCCGTCAATTCCATATGCCACAAGCGCTTTTTTCAAATCGCCTTCATTGGCGACACTGATTTTTTCGGAATTACAATACGCACCTTGCCCTTTCTCGGCCACATATATTTCGGAAAAGCTAGGCAAAGCTAAACCACCCGCAATCGGAATATTATTTTTTAACAATCCAAACATAATTCCATATAACGGCGATCCATTGGCAAAGTTACTGGTGCCATCAATTGGATCAATGACCCAAGTAAAATCAGATTTATTGTCAATTACACCAGCTTCTTCATCGATAATATTATGCCCGGAAAATTTAGCTTGGATTTTTCCAATCAACAATTTACCAATTTCTAAGTCAGTTTCCGTAAGCACCTGATTATTGTCATCTTCCTTGGTGGTGCCAGCAACTTTGCCAAAACTTTTTCTTGCAACGTCGGAAGCTTCTTTCAAAGATTGAGTAATAAAGTCCTTGTATTCCATAATTTTTAAAAAAAGTGAATTAAAAAATTTTTATTTCCGATAACGTATGTGCGCTTGATCCGAAGTTGGCAGGGCAAAACGAAACGGAGCGGAGTTTTGTGCTGGCAATTTCGCAGCTAGATGTAGTATGTTATTAATTTTATATTCCTTTTTTAAAAAATATTTACTCCCGTTCTTTTTCAAATCGAATTTCTAGTGTTTTGTATTGGCTGTCTTTGGGATAAACCATAAAATGAAGATGCGGACATTCGCTCCAGCCAGTATTTCCAACTTCCGCAAGCATATCGCCAGTCTCAACTTTATCTCCGACTTTTACCCTGGAGGAATATTGGCGGAGATGTTCATACTCCGATATTTCATCATGTTTATGCAGCACCTCGATGTAGTTGCCATCATCCTCGAACTTTTTATCCAAACCACCCTTATTGGAATCATCTTTCACGGATATTACTGTACCGGCGAGCGCAGCATAAACAAATGTTCCTTCTGGCGCATCGAAATCAACGGAATAGACTAGATCGCCAACATGGGCAATTGAATCTTGTCCGCTTGAAGTCACTTTCTCTGTATCAATAGGCAGGCGATATACGTTTTTTGTTCGCATAATACTAAAATCTAAAAAAGGGGGTAAATATTTTTTGTTATAAAGATAAAATTAATAACATATTTCATCTCAACACAGCTCTGATTTTTTCAACCTTTTCCACTTTATCCATATTGTCATATTCCACCAATTCTTGTTCAAGGCTCAGTAGAGGCAAAGACATTCCTTGGTATTCCTTAATAAATATTTTGTGGTTTTGATTAGGTTCTGACCATGACCCATCTTTAAGACAATATTGAAATTCACCCATCACATCAATATTCACTCCACCTATTTTATATATACCAAAGAATGATTGATATTTATCAGTACTAGAATGCGAAGATTCTTTTTCTACAAACTCAGCTAACAAAATATTTATTTGTTTTGAGCCTTCCTTAGTCGTCAAAATATCAATATCATTGTTAATCACTAAATCAACACCTTGAATTACCAGTGAAGTGCTTCCGCTCAAAACCCAAGGAATGTTTTTGCCGTCGATTAACTGAACGAACTTTTTTAATGCCTCAAATATTGTTTCTGGAATCATAGGAGGGTTTAAATTTAATAAATATTTCGTCCAATGTGCGCCGATGATTCGATCGTTTTAATGTCGGATATCGACTGTTAGGCGGTGTAAATTTTTAAATAATTTTTCTCATTTCTTCCAGAACCGAATCAAAGCCTAATGTTTTGTATAATTTTTTACGTGGATTATTTGTCACAACATTCACGATAACATATAAACACTTTTTAACTTTGAACCATTTTTCTAGCTCATTATAAAGTTGATTTAAGATTTCTTTTTTCTTGGATTGACTGGAAAGAATCAACTGATCAAATTTGCCAACATAATTTGACTCAATCCAGCCAATAACACAACCGACTATTTTTTCATCTTCTTTGGCAACAAGGAATAATTGCTTTTTATCAACCATTGCCTGCATGACATTTTTACGACGTTGTGGGTTATCCCCGTGTTGAGTATGTAGTTTTTGCAATAGCTTTAGATGGTTTTTAGGAAAGTGTTTTTCTATATCTTTATCATATTCATTAAAAAGTTGGCAGATTTGATCTAGGTCTTGTTTTGTGGCTTTGATTATTTTGGTCATATTGTTTGAGAAAAATTATTTAAAATAAAAATTTATTTCGCACAATGTGTGCGCTTGATCCGAAGTTGGCAGGGCAAAACGGAGCGGAGCGGAGTTTTGAGCTGACAATTTCGGATAAGCAGCTGTTATCGGATGTAATTTAGCCACGTCGTGGATTTATTTCTGACGTCTTTCTTTTCTAATTTTTTTAAAAATCTCTCCTTCACCAAGCGGATTAAGTGCGGTGTGTATATATATGGCACAAAATTGGTCATTATTGTAAATAAGTCGCATGCCTAAATATGTCAATGCAGCTTCATTTTCGAATCTTGTTCGATCATTTTTGCAATTTCAGGCCTGATATTTTTAATATAATTATTAAACACAGTTTGCACAAATGGTGCGACATTGTATTCGCAACCTTCTTCAGGTGGCAACCCTACGTCCATATAATCACTATAATCGCTGGACATCATATAGTGATCACTTAGATAAAAAAGGCACGACAGGTGTAATATAAATATTTGTTCGATATCATTTGAAAAGGTATTCAGGGCACTCGTTCTATCGGGCAAATAAATTTCATTATCATTTAAGAGTGCATTATAATAGAAATTATAATGAGTGTGGTTATTGCATCGATCTCTGATTTTCTTGTATCGTTCGTCTGCGTTTAGAAGCCGGAATACTGTGCCAAGCTTATCAGAATTTGTGATATATTGCGACATTATGCGGTATTCGGGTAGGCGTTCGGTGCCTGTAACCCAATTATCAATTTTTTCGACAACGAAATTTTCCAAACTGTGATTGTCGTTCAAATATAGATTGGAATATATGTTAATGATTGAAGAGTCGTAATATTTTCTTAACAGTGCATATGCATCATTAATTCTGCCATTTTTAAGTATTATTTTTATGGACTCCAGGGTTCCCTGTATTGATGAATAAAAATATGAATCGATGTTGCAAATTGATTTGGTGCCAAGAGTAATAAAGCCAAATATTGAAAAAGAAAACAGCTTATAAAAATTTTTAAATTCTTCCAATTTAATGAAAACAAGGTGTTCCTTGTAATTTTTTTCATCAGTTGGTTTAAGGGAATTATCCATGGAGTAAATTATTGTTTCGCAGCGATAGCGGAGGAAACATCTTATTCCCCCTCATTAATAAATAAGGGATGATAGAATAATTTCTGTTGGTGAACATTAAATATTTTGGCTCATTTACAAGTAAATTTTGACTTTTTTTGCTACTTTTCATATGTATGAAGATATTACATGTG
>JBAYTN010000116.1:0-9831 GCA_041675645.1 Melioribacteraceae bacterium | reverse complement strand
TGCCTAAGGTTTTATCCAAAGTGTTTAAGAAATCAGCTATCGTTGCGTCCAGCCTAACATAGATATCTTGAGTTTCGTAAGCATTAGTACCGTACGCATGACCGACATAATCTGTTGAAGAAAAACTTACAGCTAAGAAATCAGTATGTTGATCTATGCCAAGATTTTCATTGATCAGCGCACTATTTGCCATTTCGCATACTAATTCATTTCCAAAAGGAGTGGTTGAAATTAGAGAGTATTTGTTCTCTCGCTTAACATTCTTAAATGAATGAGGGAAAGAAGTTTTACCTTCACTAAAAACATCTTCTTCATTCTTAGTTTCATCCGGTTCGCTAATGGCATAATTTTCTTTTGGATGTAAAAGATTCCAGCCACTTTCAACGTATTTATCGGCTAGTTTTCTGTTGTTAAAATCTATTACCCATTGAGGAAGTTTGTTCATGTAATAAGATGAAGTGATAAAGTCTCCATTGTTGTGATTGTACCAATACACTCCATCCGGCATATGTCCGCCGGGCAACACTGCCCCTCTATGCTTAACAGAAATTGAAATAACTTTGGATTTGCAGCCGAACGCTAATTTAATCTGATCCGTTATAGTAGTTGCAAGTAATCTTTTGGGAGAACATCGGCCATCGTTAAAATTACCGCCAATACATTCATAGTTCGGATCTACAACGGCATTAACCGATTGTTTGCTTTGTTTATCGTACCAATCGTTACCAACAATGCCATGGTAAAAGGGTGTGGTTCCGGTGTATATTGAAGCATGCCCTGGTGCAGTTTTAGTCGCTTCATAATTGAAATGAGCAAAAGTGAAATTGCTTCCCTCTTGCATCAACCTTTTAAACCCGCCATTACCATAGAAAGGGTAATATTTATACAAATATTCGAAGCGCATCTGATCAACAACAATTCCAACAACAAGTTTCGGTCTATCAACATTCTGCGCTTGATTAATTGAGCTTAAAAGTGAAATAACTATAAGAACAAGTAACGGTAATTTATTTTTTTTCATTTATAGCTGTATTAGTTCTGAATAAGTGTGGCTAAAAATAATAAATCCATTCTTAATACATGTTAAATGTATATAAAATATTTCAACCTCCGTTGAACTGACTGTATGATAAGTTTGTTATTTAATAGAGATGAAACCCAAACCAATGACCAGTGTTAGTGTGTTGCGGAATTCTTTATATTTGCAAAAAATATTGCGATGGACTGAGATGTATCAAACAAAAGGAAATTTTATTAGACCGGAGATGAAAATCTCAAGCTTGATTTTCGAGAACCCAAATTTGCTTCTACTGATGGAACATCTTGAGATGGATTTTATTGTACACGAGAAAACTGTTAAGCAGCTTTGCAATACAAACAATATTAACGAAGAATTATTTTTGATTCTGGCAAATTTGTATAATGGATTCCAACCGACAGAACACCAAAACTTAACTAGAGAAGACCTCAATACTATAATCAAGTTTTTGAGAAACTCCCACAACTATTACGAAAATGAAAAATACCCTGAAATAAGAAGCTTTCTAAATCAGCTCTACTTACAGAATAATTCCGCTGAAATTCAGCTAATAGAAAAGTTCTTTGATGAGTACTTTAATGAAGTTAAAGAACATTTGCATTACGAAAACCGTGTTGCCTTCCCCTACTTCAATCGTTTATTAAATAAAGTACAAGTTAGCACCAATGAAAAGATAGAAGAATACTCCGTCAATGAATATCAAGAGCACCACACCGATATTGAATTTAAGCTGAACGATTTGAAGGAGTTGCTGTTAAAACATGTACCGGTAAAAAACGATAGAGTTTTAAGAAGAAAAATTATTGCAAGTTTGTGCGAGCTGGAAAACGACTTAAATATACACTCTACTATTGAGGAAACAATCTTAATTCCTCTTGTTAGCAAAATTGAGATTAGTGATAAGACAAATTAAAAATATTGCCGTTCTAGAACCTTCACAAATTGTCTTCGAAGGATTTTCTTGCATACTTTCCAAATCCGGTCAGCAGTTTCATTTGTTACGCACTGATGATTTAAGTGAGATAAATAACCTTGCGGAACATGGCAAAATTGAATTAGCAGTTATCAACCCTTCTCAAATTCAAAATAGGAATAAGGAGTTTTTCGCAATTAAAAAGAATCACCCGGCAATTGTTTGGGTTGCGTTAGTATATAATTTTTTCGATCAACAGCTTCTTTCCATGTTCGACAAAACAATAAATATAACAGAACAAGGTGATTCGATTGCTGAAAAAATTAAAAATATCGGCAATTCGGAAATTCACAATTCGTTCGATACTGAACATGAACAGCTTTCCGAGCGAGAAATTGATGTGCTCAAACTTATTGTTAAAGGTTTAGCCAATAAAGAAATTGCAGACAGCCTTAACATCAGCATTCATACTGTAATTAGCCACCGCAAAAACATATCGCAAAAAACCGGAATTAAAAGTCAATCCGGTCTTACAATTTACGCCATTTCAAACAAAATCATATTATTAGAGGATTATTCGAAGCAAAATTGACCTTTTCCTCCCTACTAATTGGGATTCAGACGTCGAAATTCCCAATTTATAGCGATTGAACCCAGTCCCCCTAAAAAGTAGCTTTGATTGGTAAAAAAAAGAACTCGGAAAGGAATAATGTGGTTATATATAAAGGGTGCCTTAGTATTTGTAGTTATTAACTTAGAGTTGTTCGCTCAATCAACTTTTTCTAAATCAAGCGTTGGAATCAACTCTGATAGTTTATTCAGCAGTGAAGCCAAGCTTACAAAAGAAGCATCATACGTTGGCGATTTTGTTGGAAATCTTTCGGGCGGCAATAAACGTGGTACCGCTTATCTAGGAATGGCAAATTTGAAAATTGGATTTGAGACAAAAAATATTGGATTGTGGAAAGACGGTGAGTTTCTAATTAATGGTGCAAGTACACACGGAGCTACACCATCGGAAAATTTGTTCGGTGATTTTCAAATTGCATCAAATATTGAAGCCGGGAATCATATTTACATACATGAACTTTGGTATAGACACAACTTTGGTTCAACACAATTAACACTTGGTTTACAAGACTTATGTGCAGAATTTGTAACAAGTGATTTTGCCGGAAACTTTATCAATAGTTCTTTTGGTATTCCTTCTTTAATTGCTGAGAATGTACCGGTTCCAATTTTTCCATTAACTGCTTTAGGTGTTACTGGAAAATTCAAAATAAATGACGAACTCGAATTAAAAACCGCATTATTTGACGGCTTGCCTGAAGGTTTCGAAGATAACCAGTATAATTTGAATTGGCGGTTAAACAGCAGAAATGGTGTTTTAATTTTTTCGGAATTTCAGTTGGTAACGGATTTCAGCAGTCTGCCGGGTATAATCAAAGCCGGCGGTTATTATCATTCTCATTTGAGAGAAGTAAACGAAGAAACCGGCTTACATGAAACAGTTTTCAATAATAATTATGGTTTATATATCATTGCAGATCAAACTTTCTGGCAGAAAAGCGATAATACTAAGTTAGGATTCTTTGCTCAGGTTGCCGTCAGTCCGGGAAGTATAAATCTTCACAACTATTACTTTGGCGGCGGAATCAGTTGTAGCGGAATAACCGGTCAGCAATGCGAAAACGCGATTGGATTAGCATTTGCGCATGCCGGCTTAAGCGATACTAGGTTGAAAAGTGAAACAGTGATAGAATTATTTTATAGAACAACAGTAACTGAAAATCTTTTTGTTCAGCCCGATTTTCAGTACATAATAAATCCGGCTGGCAGCGGTAAAAATTTGAACAACACGATAGCGGCTTTCATTAGATTTGGAATTAACTTTTAATATGACATTTATAGAAACAATAACAGCGACTCACCTTTCCGATCTTCAGAACAATGAAACCGGAATTATTACTAAAGTAATCGGGCATGGTGCATTCCGTAAACGAATTACCGAAATGGGATTTGTTAAAGGTAAATATGTTAAAGTAATTAAAAACGCACCTCTTCAAGATCCTATTGAATATGAAATTCTTGGTTTCCGTGTTTCTCTCCGTAGAAGTGAAGCTGCTTTAATCGAAGTAGTTGTGGCAGATAAGTTTTCTGTTAATCCCGAAACTTATTACGCCGGGACTGTTACCGATGATTATTTTGAGCGAACAATTGAAGACAAAACTAAAACAATAAATATTGCTTTAGTAGGTAATCCAAATTCCGGCAAGACTACATTATTTAATTACGCCACCGGCAAACATGAGCGCGTAGGTAATTACGGTGGTGTTACGGTTGATACTAAAGAAGCTCATCTTAAACAAGACGGTTATACGATTAATGTTACCGATCTTCCCGGTACTTATTCAATCTCCGAATTTTCTCCAGAAGAGTTATTTGTACGCAAGCATATATCCGAAAAGATGCCCGATGTTGTTGTTAACGTCATCGATGCATCCAACCTTGAGCGCAATCTTTTTCTTACTTCGCAACTGATGGATATGAATATCAATGTTGTCATCGCCCTCAACATGTATGATGAACTTGAAAACATTGGCGATAAACTTGACTATACTAATCTTGGAAAGATTATCGGTATTCCGGTTGTAACAACTGTTGCTTCAAAAGGAGAAGGAATCAAAGAACTCTTCAAAAAAGTGATCGATGTTTATGAGAATGTTGATCCGATTGCTCGTCACGCTCACATTAACTATGGTACCGAGGTTGAAGAGTCTGTCGATAAATTGAAAACAGAGATTATTAAAAACATACAAATCAGCGATCTGTATTATCCTCGATACGCAGCATTAAAACTATTGGAGAATGATAAATCATTCTCTTCCCAAATTGCTGAGTTTGCGAATACAGAAGGAATACTTACCCTTGCACAGAAAGAGATTGGAAAGCTCGAAAAGGAATACAAAGAAAAATCCGAAACTATTATAGCAGATGCTAAATATGGATTCATAAGCGGAGTATTAAAAGAAACATTCGAACAAAAATTGATTAACCGCCGCCAGACAAGCCACGCAATAGATGTACTTTTAACACACAAGTTTTTTGGTTTTCCGGTTTTCATATTCTTTTTATGGTTGATGTTTCAGCTTACTTTTTCACTTGGTAATTATCCAATGGATTGGATAGATGCCGGCGTTCATGCACTTGGAAATCTTGTATCGAATATTCTACCGGCGGGCTCACTTCGCGATTTATTAGTCGATGGAATAATCGGCGGTGTTGGTGGTGTAATCATTTTTCTTCCAAACATTCTCATCCTCTTTTTCTGCATTTCATTAATGGAAGATACAGGCTATATGGCTCGTGCCGCTTTCATCATGGATAAGCTGATGCACAAAATTGGTTTGCATGGTAAATCATTCATTCCTCTGATTATGGGATTCGGCTGCAACGTCCCCGCGGTAATGGCAACGCGAACATTAGAGAATCGGAAAGACAGAATTCTTACAATGCTTATTCTTCCTTTTATGTCTTGCAGCGCGCGTTTGCCGGTTTATGTTTTACTTATTTCGGCATTCTTTCCCAACAATCAAGGACTTGTGCTTTTATCAATCTATATGATCGGAATTGTTCTGGCAATTTTGGTTGCGTTACTTTTCAAAAGAATATTTTTTGCAAAGGATGATGTTCCATTCGTGATGGAACTTCCACCATATAGAATTCCAACTTTGCGAAATACTTCTGTTCACATGTGGAATAAGAGTCTTCAATATCTTTCTAAGATGGGGACAGTAATTCTAACCGCTTCAATTCTTATTTGGGCTCTTGGCTATTTCCCGCGCGAAATAACGTTCTCAAAAGATTATGATTTAATCAGCAAACAAATTTCCGCCGATGCTTCATTAAGCGAAAACATAAAAGCAGATCATCTTGCGCAAGTAGAAATTGATAAACATTCCGAACGCATGGAAAAATCTTATATTGGCCAACTTGGGCATATGATTGTTCCGGTTATTGAGCCTCTTGGCTGGGATTGGAAAATTGGTGTAAGCATTATTACCGGACTCGCAGCAAAAGAAATTGTTGTCGGCTCAATGGGTGTTTTATATCAATCGGATATCGCCGCTGATGAAACTTCGATGAATCTTAGAAATAAGCTTCAACAGCAAACATTTACAAGCGGTCCAAGGATTGGAGAAAAAGTTTTTACACCACTAGTTGCTTATTCGCTGATGTTATTTATTCTAATCTACTTCCCTTGTGTTGCTGTAATTGCTGCAATAAAAAAAGAAGCTAACTGGAAGTGGGCTACATTTACAATGGTTTATACAACAGTTTTGGCTTGGTTTGTTGCTTTTGCAACTTACCATATCGGTTCAATTTTTTAGAGGATTTATGAATCAAGATATTTTAGTATTCGCGATAATATTAGCGACAATTAGTTACGTAGGTTTTTCTGTAATCAAAAATTTGAGAATGAAGAAAGTTAAATCGGGATGCGGCGGCTGTACCGGCTGCGAGCTTTCTCAAAAAACTAAATGTGATTACTAAAGTTGTAAAGCCAATAATATGTTGGGAATAGTTATTTGCTAGTCCCAACTTGTATTCAAATACTATTTACTCAATACTTACTACTTCATCAGCATCATACTTTTTGTTTCGGAGTAATTCCCCGCTGTTAATCGGTAATAATAAACACCGCTAGCTAATTCAGAATTGCGAATTGAGAATTGCAAATTATAATTTCCGACCGGTTTATATTCATCAACAAGAGTTGCTATTTCTCTGCCAAACATATCATAAACTTTTAGACTTACTTTGCTGGGCTTCTGTAATTTATAACTGATAGTTGTTTCCGGATTAAACGGATTCGGATAGTTCTGCTCAAGCTTAATATCGGAAGGTATTTCTTTCTCCTCTTCAATCGCGGTTGCCGGCCATCCCGGCATTTCATTCAGCGTTACAACGTTTTGTCCATTATAAACCGCTTGTATTTCTGCATTTGTGTTTTTACTGTATACTAATTCGGCCCACGCCATAAAGAAAACCCAGCGGGGCTGCTGCTGAAGCATAGCAATGGAAGGCAACTTTTCACATTCACCAATAGCTATCGGTTTATCTTTAGCGATTGTTAATATGTAATCATACCATTTTTTGTTAAAACCGTCGGAATAAACATCGAACGCCATGATATCCCAGTACTCATCACCCGGATTATATTTATCAAAATCCCAGCTCATGTCTTGCACATCCCAAACCCAAATTAAATTTGTAAGACCTTTTACCTTTGTGAGATAATCATGCGTTATTTGATAGAGCCTTAGCGTACCATTTGGACCGGTTCTTCCTCCCCACCAGAAAGCACCTTGATTCATCTCGTGCAATGGTCTGAACAAAACTTCCACGCCATTCACTTTGAGATAATAGAGATAAACCGCAATATCATCTAAACGTTTTTTCCAATTACTGTTAATTGTTGTCCCCTCGGTTAATAGCTCGTTCCATTGAGTTGCGGAAAGTTTACTTAAAACACCTCCGTCCCAACCGCATGGTTCACCATAAATTGGTGGACAAGTATGAAGCATAATCTGAACTATCGCTCCCTTATCCCACTGTTTCTTTGCTTCAAAAATCATTGTCCAGCGGTTTTTAATATTATCTGCTTGGAACAAAAAATCCCCGCTCCAAAGAGCCGGAAATTTTCCAGTGGTTTTGTAAATCTCATCTGTCCACTTAGCCGGTGTAGAGTTTGGCTCCCTGTTATGCTGACCGGCAATAGTCTGTTTTCCGGAGATGCTTTTAAGATAGTTTAAAACTCTAAAGTTTTGAGGAAACACATTTGTACATATAAAAAATAAAATTACTACAGCAGTTAAATTTTTCTTCATATTCTTTCTAATTATTTTTTAATCACACACGGGCAAATCTAGTGCCATGCGAAATAGTATTCATTTTCTCACAAATAATGATTTGTTGATTCGGTTGGTTTATTAATATGTGAAAAATTTATTTATTTGATAAGCTGACAAAAAAAAAAGCCCCATGCAAAAAAACGAGGGGCTTCTAAATGAATTTACTTAATAATGCTATTTTGCTTCGCTCATCATTTTCAAAAATTCTTCAGCGTTTACAAATCCGGTAATTCTTTTCACCTCATTTCCTTTCGAGTCGAATATCAAAACTGTTGGAACACCAATTACATTAAATTCCTTACGCAGTTTTTCAGTTTCTTCACTTCCGGTTTTTGTCATATCTGCTTTAAAAGATTTAAAATCTTTGGACTCTTCAATAACTTTTTCATCAGAAAATGTCTGAGCATCCAGTTCGCGACACGGAACGCACCAATCTGCAGAGAAATCAATAATAATTTTTTCTCCGCTGGCTTTAGCTTCGTTAAAGGCTGTCTGCTCAAATGGCTGCCAAGCAATTGAGACTTCTTTTGTTGGCCACAACGCGTAAACAGAAACCGCAACTATCAAAACAGAGAATATAGTTTTGAATTTTACAAATCCTTTGTTCGCATTTGCTGTTTTATCAAAAAAGACTAAGAATATTGCAACAAGAATTCCATAAACCGGCAACAGATAATGATTAACTTCCTTTGGTAAAAGCGGACCGGCATAAAAAATTGCCATTGCAATCATTATAAAACCGAATATATGTTTCACTGCTTCCATCCATAATCCGGCTCTTGGCAAAGCTTTCAGCTTTCCGGAAAATAGAGCCAAGAATAAATATGGCAGACCAAGTCCTAATGCTAAAGTGAAGAACATTACAAATCCGTAAAGCGCGTCTCCTTTTGTAGCTACTACTGTAACAAGACTTAACACAAATGGACCTATACAAGGTGCGGCAACAATTCCCATAGTTAAACCCATAAAGAATGCGCCCGCTACACCCGATTTTGCACCGCCAGCTTTTGCACTCCATGAATCGGGAAGTTTAAATTCATAAACGCCAAACATGCTTAATGATAATGCGAGAAAAATAAGACAGATAAAAATTATTACAATTGGCTGCTGCAACAGCGCGCCAAACATTGCGCCGCTTAATGCTGTAATTACTCCAACTGTTGAATATGTTAGAGCCAGCCCCAACATGTAGAATAAACCGAGCACAAATAATTTGCTCGTTCTTCCCTCCGTTTGTCCGCCAAAGTAACCGATTGTAATCGGGATTAATGGATAAACGCAAGGTGTGAGATTCAATGCTAATCCGCCAAAGAAAACTATCAGCAGACTTAAGAGTAATCCTTTATTTTCAAACGAAGATGAATCTGAATCGGTTTTCCCTTCCTCTTTCGGAGTTTCATTCTCTGTTATTTTTGTTTCCTCCGGTGAAGCGGAAATTTGCGCACCGCCGGTTAAATCTTTTTGATCACTTATAGCCGGAGTTGTTTCTGCTTCTTCTTTTCCGCCGGTAATATCAAGCAGAAGATCAACAGTCGTTGTCATCGGAGGCATACAAGTCTGGTCGTTGCATCCTTGGTAGCCGAATTCAATTGGGATTGTAACTTTTCCGGTTTTAGCTGTTTTATCAATTTTAATTACTAATTCAAACTTTGCTTCCTCTTCAAACAACGACATCGGCTTATCAGATACCGATAATTCTCTCTCTACCGGATTCGGAAAGTTTATTTTGGTAATTGGGAAAGATTTATTTCCCGACTTAATTGTAGTTGGAATTAAAAATTCATCATTCGGTTTATGTGAATTTATATGCCAGCTCTTCTCAATTTCTGCTGTAAGCGTAGCTTTAATTTCGCTTCCGGCATTCACCTTTTGTACAGCTTTATCCAGCTTTAGCTTTACAAGCTGCGGCTGCGCAAAACTAATTTGAAAAGCCATTAATAGTGAAAAAACAAATAAACCGTATT
>JBAYTN010000115.1:0-9867 GCA_041675645.1 Melioribacteraceae bacterium | reverse complement strand
TACTTCAACCAATTTTTTATTGCTGTTAATGATCGCAATTTTAACCGAAGTCGGATAAGCATCGTTGGTTGATTGAGATAGATTTACATGATTATTTGGGTGGCAGTATTTATAATCTCCTCTTTCATACCCAAGAATTTCAAGTGCACGGTTAGCAATCACTTCGTTTGCGTTCATGTTGGTAGATGTTCCCGCTCCGCCTTGAATCATATCAATCACAAAATGTCCGTGATATTTTCCCGTAATAATTTCATGACAAGCTTGAACAATTGCATCAAGAATTGGTTTTGATAGTAACCCAAGATCGTAATTAGCTTTAGCAGCAGCCATTTTAACCATAGCCAAAGCTTCAATCAAAACCGGATAAAACGAAAGCGCAACACCGCTGATATTGAAGTTTTCCAATCCGCGCAAGGTTTGAACTCCATAGTAGACTTCGTTAGGTACATCACGGTCACCAAGCAGATCGTGTTCTGTTCTTGTTCTCCCGCTTTGATATTGCGCGGCTAAATTTATTACACGAGTATTCGTGAATTGCATTCTTCTAAAAATTACACGCGCCATTCGAGAATATATTTTTACTGGAAGTGTTGCTTCGGATTTAGCAATCTCATAAAACTTTTCCTTGGAAAGAAGTAATGCCGTGGTATTTAGAGTTGCACGCGCAGAAGTTGTATGTGGGGAATCATCGATGAACGCACCTTCACCAAGAAAATCTAACTTGGAAAAAATCGTTAAACGTTTCTCATCACCGAAAGGAGTCTTTTTAAAAAGCTCCACCTCGCCATCAGTAATTATATATAGATACTTACGCACATTGTTCTCAACAAAAAGAAGAGAGTTCTGAGCATAAGTCTGAACCTCAAAATTTTGAGCAAGTAATTCACAGTCATGATCATTCAAATCTTGAAACAATTCTATCTTTCGTAAAAAGGTTTTTATTTGTATCGAATCCATTTTTGTTCCTATTAAAATTTATCTGCTCAAAAATTAGCTAAGCCTAATTGGTTTAGCAAACTTGAAATAAATCACTCCGGAGTTTATACCGGAGCGATTATAAATCCTATAGTTGATTTTCAAGATAGGATTCGTAAGAACCGAGATCTAAGAATCCATGACCGGATAAGTTGAATAGAATTGTTTTTGCTTCACCGCTTTCTTTGCATTTGAGCGCTTGCTCAATCGCTTCCTTTATTGCGTGAGCACTTTCCGGAGCCGGAACTATTCCCTCTGTCTGTGCAAATAACTGAGCTGATTGGAATATTTCTATTTGATCGTAAGCTTTAGCCGTAATAAATCCTTGATTATAAAGATGAGAAATTGTTGGCGCCATTCCATGATAGCGCAAACCACCGGCATGAATTTTAGGCGGAATAAATTCATGACCAAGCGTGTACATTTTTAACAGCGGAGTCATTCCAGCTTCATCGCCAAAATCATATTCAAACTTTCCTTGTGTTAATGAAGGACACGAAGAAGGTTCAACTGCGATTACTTCCATATTCTTGTGAGTTCCGGTTAGTTTATCACGCAAGAATGGGAATGCCAGTCCCGCAAAATTGCTACCGCCGCCCGCGCAGCCAATAACAATATCCGGATACTCATCAACCATTTCCATTTGCTTTCTTGCTTCCTCGCCAATAATTGTTTGATGAAGCATTACATGATTAAGTACGCTGCCTAAACTATAATTTGTATCATCACGCTGAACAGCAACTTCAATTGCTTCGCTTATTGCAATTCCTAAAGAGCCGGGTGAATCTGGATCTTTTTCCAACACATTGCGGCCCGCATTAGTAAGATTGGTTGGACTTGCATGAACTGTTGCACCAAACAACTTCATAAAAGTTCTACGATATGGTTTTTGATTATAACTTACTTTTACCATGAAAACTTCGCATTCCATTCCAAAATGCTTGCACGCCATCGAAAGCGCGCTTCCCCACTGACCGGCTCCAGTTTCCGTTACTAATTTTTTTATTCCAGCTTTCTTATTGTAATACGCTTGCGGATAAGAAGTATTTGTTTTGTGGCTTCCGGTTGGATTAGCGCCTTCATATTTAAAATAAATCTTTGCCGGAGTTCCTAGAGCGTTTTCAAGATTAGCGGCACGCACAAGCGGTGTTGGTCTACTTATTCTATAGAGATCGCGAACTTCATCCGGGATTTCTATAAATCTTTCTTGCGATACTTCTTGCATTATCAAATCCATTGGAAAAATTGACGATAAATCTTGCGGACCCGCTGGTTGCTTTGTTCCCGGATGAAGAGGCGGCGCCATTGGCGTTGGCAAATCTGCTTGGATATTGTAATAGTGAGTTGGCATTTGTTTCTGTTCGAGAAAAACGATTTTGTTGCTTGACATGTGAACCTCTTGTTTTATGTTTGATAAAATTCAAATAGAATGGTTCACGGCGGGCAATAAAAAAGCCGTGAACGGTTCTACCATCCACGGCTTTAACAAAAATATTTATAGCATTAGGATAGCAGAGATAGTTTTCTCCACCACCACCAATTATTTGCGCTATTTTGATTTCTTAAATTCATGGGGCAAATGTAATTTACTTTTCGGTTGACGTCAAGTATAAAACACAATTCTCTAAAATATTTTTATTACAGTAACCTTTATAAGCAAGTGGTTAATTGAGGGATTGAAAAAGTTTGCTTCCCGCCACATTACACCTAACCTAATGCTGGCAGTCACAATGTTTTTTTGTGTAGAAGGTATTTTTCATCCGCGGTTTTGAGGAGAATCGCTTCATTCACTAGCCGAGGGATTTATGATTTCCAAGAGAATTGCTTTAAGAATCTATGATGCAGTGTTTGTAGTAGCCATAATCGGTTTCTTTATAATGTCGTTCAAGTTTATTCTATCTTTAATTGTTCACGGATATCTTTAAAATAATAAAGCCGCTTAGTAAGCGGCTTTATTCTAATTGAAAATTGATAATATTAGAAAGCGGAAATTATTCCAACACTAAACTGGCCGAACTCTTGGTTTATATTGTAAGTATATTCTCCAACTAAACGAATATTTCTTCGCAGCATGTAACCCAGACTAAGAGAAGCTGTTTCATAGTCTAGTGCGTTCAAATCGGAATCTACCCAGTTATACAATGCAGTAGCATACCATTTGCTTTCATCACCTTTAGGAGTATAAATTAGTTCCGAAAAACCGCCGGTAGTTTTAATTTCATTGGCAAAGGCACTCTGCTTATCATCTGTTCTTACAGCATATTGAAAATTCAACGCAAGTTTATCTTGTAGATTTAGTGTTGCATCCGGACCCCACATGGAAAAACTGTTTGTGAATTTATTGCTGAAGGAATCTTCCAAATCCTCTTTGCCAAAATATCCAAAAGCGCCAATACGCAAACCTTCGGTAACATCTTGGCTAACTCTTCCAAAGAAGTTTTTGTATTTATCATCATCAAATATTTTGAAATTGTTTGCTGCTCCGATTCCGGTTCCATTCAGAACTTCCAAAATAATATCCGTACCGGTTGGTAAGCCGTAGGTAAACATCAATCCACGGTCGTATGTTAAATCGGCTTTTGAATTGCCCGGTTTAGTTCTGTATATCTGATAATCTTCAAACGTTAAACGTAATTCTCTTTTAAACAACGGATCGGAAACTTGAAACTGACCCGCATATATGTCTAGTTCAGTTCCTAAAATATTATTGAACATAATAAAAGCATCTTCAATACCGGCAACTTCCCCTCTTTCACTTAAGAAGAAATAGAAATAGTAAGCTACATCTTTTGTAAGAGCTCCACCCGAAAGTAATTTAAGCAAGTAAGGTGCACTGAAATCCAACTTCTCCGATTTTCTATTATTGTATGTAACATAACCTTCAAGTCTAAGCGCGAGAGGAATGTCTCTAATTAGCGATAATTCTCCATCTCCGGTTTCTGCGTAATAGCGTGGTGCATCTTTATCGGCTAGAACAAAACCATTGCCGGCAAACTCATCGCCGTAAGCTTTTAGTTTTGGAAATGGCGAGTGACAAGTTTGGCAGCTCATATTGTACTTGCGCGCAAATGCTGGAATAGCATAAATGCTTTCGAACATTTGAGAAAGTAGTATTAGAATTGTGATGAGTCCAAGTAAAATCTTTTTCATATCGTCCTCACTTATGGTAGAATAGTAACTTCAGTTGAGTGTTCGTTAACTTTTACAATTTGCGATTCGCTTGCGGGAACACCAAGAAAATCCGCAACCGGTTTTACAAGCAACTGATAATTTAGTACTGCTGTTACTTTTAATTTGCCGGGCGATGCAGTATCCGGAATCTTAAAAGTGAGTGTTTCAATTTTTGTCTCGCGCGGTCCAATTCTATAATCGACGCCGAGCGATGCAGTATTCCATTGCTGAATTGTCATTCTTCCTTGCGGATCGAAATATGGCATTCTAAAAATTCTATCGCCAACCGGAATTCCGTCTCGCTGAACACCTTTGAAGTTAGCATCGTTAAGCGCTATTCCCATATCTTGATATGCGAGCACATCACTTCCTATCAAATATTCTTCTCCGGCAAATCCTTTTTTATCAACAGGTAAATGAAATACGTTTCCTTTTTCATCAATTGCTTCAACATGCATCCACACTATTCTGTCTTCAACTGAACCGCTAGGAAATTTATGTCCGGTCTTTTGATTGAATAAGGCAACCGTAAATTTTACAGATTCGCCCGGTTCAACTTCTCTTATATCCGGATGAATTCGCAATTCGATAACACCTTTAACTTTACCCTGATCGTGCGCGCCATGGAATAAGTGAAGTTTTGCATCTTTGTAAGGGGCGCCCATTGAAGCAGTTTTTAAATCACCTTTTGTCATATGACAATCTTGACATTGCACACCTTCTTTATAGTAAGGTCCCTCTTTCCATTCGAGGTGTGTTGACTTCACCCATATTCCATAAGGATCTTTTTCGTTATGGCAAATTCCGCAGAAGTCACCCGTTTTCATAAAATCCCTCACTTCAATATCGTGTGCTGGAGAAACTATCTGCCCCAAACGCGTAGCAAATTTTGTTCTGCCCGGTGCAAGTACATAATTAAAATTAAATGGTGTGTCGCCGGAAAATCCACTAATGCTATGGCATACATCGCAAGAAACAGCTTCATTTGCGCGAGAATTTTTATTTGGTAGCGGCGGCGGAACATCGCCGGAAACAAAAGCCATTGGCGTATGGCAACCGTTACATCCGGCTTTTACTTCTGCAACCTTTTCATCCTTTTCTGCATGTGGAACAGCTAATTTAAAATATTCTATCTCATCCCACTCGTGCGTATATGCTTGAGACATCATTGCTTGTTTCCACTGCTGATAGAAATCCGTGTGACAAGAGGAGCCGCAATATTGAGGAGTTTTAAAATCATCATATTTAAGTGAACCCAAAGCAGTTTGTGCGGAAATATTGTAGCACAAAACAGCAAGTATGAGAAGAATAAACTTCTTATTAATGGAATTATTCATATTCACCTCAATTTAATTGAAAGATGTTGAAATTAAAGTATCGAATAAGTACAAGACAATCAAGTCCTTGAGATCCGATATAGAAGTTTTTATTTAGCTAGTGTTCAAATTTTTTTAACCGATATGAAGGCAATAATGTAAATTTGGAATCATTAATTAAAAGAGAGTGTAATGAAAAAATACTTTTTGCTGGCCTTTATTGTATTTGGATTTATTTCCATTAACGCACAAGAGAAATACACAACCGAAGAAGCATCGAAACATGTTGGCGAAGATGCGGTTGTTTCCGGAGTTATAACACAAATTAGTACACCAAGAAATGGAATCACCTATTTAAACATCGATGGTAAATTTCCAGACAATATTTTTACCGGTGTAATTTTTAAGAAAGATGCATCAGTTTTCGAAAACATAAAAGAACTAGAGGGGAAGAATGTTGAATTAACCGGCAAGATTGAAGAGTACAAAGGCAAACCACAAATCATTCTGAAGAAACCAGAGCAAATAAAAATTATTGAATAAAAGAGTCTGTCTCAAAAGTTATATCTGATTATGTAATATCCCACAGATTATTATTTGAATAATTACATTTTGAGACAGCCGCTTTTTTATTATCAGATCAAGTTCACTGACGAAATCACCGCCAGATAATTATCATCCGGAATATAATTTGGTATGCTGTTCCCGGAACCAAGTGCATATCCTCCAGCTTGGTTACTTTTCATAAGTAGGTTTAGCGAACGTTTCTGAATTTCTTTATGAGAACTCCTTGCAAGAAAATCCATATCAATACCGCCAAGTATAGCAATCTCTTTGCCCCACAAATCGTATGCTTCCTCAACTGGAGTAATTAAATCCTCAAAAGAATGTTTTGCATCGTAATTCATATCGCTTATTATATCTACCATTATAGATTTAAGATTGCCGCATGAATGAAGAATAGCATGTTTACCAGAATTATGAATTGCTGAAACTATTTTTTTGTGCCAAGGGAACACCCATCGCCTTAACATTTCCGGCGAGAGTATTGTTTGGTTCTTAAATCCCCAATCATCATTAACGATGCAAGCGCCAACAGTTTCAATTGGTGCAACAATTTCGTAATAACAAAGAAATCTTGAACCTACTGCATCGAAAATTTCTGTAGTAAGTTCTTCATCCATCAAAGTCATTAAACAAAGATTTTCGAAACCGACCAACTCGACAACATTTTCAAGCACTCCTCCGTTTCCGCTAATAATAAGTTTCATACCATCGGGGAGTGATTTTTTTAGATCGTAAAACATATCATAATCGCCAAGTCCGGCATTAGGCCAAGGATACCTCTCGAAACTCTCGCGGTCTGTTATTAAGGCTCCGGCATTTTGAGAAACACTTTCTTTCTTCTCACTCTCTCCTTTTGGAAAGCTTAATGTATTAGTTCGCCATCCAGAAATTGTAGTGTAATCATATCCGGCGTTTTTGAACGCCATAATCTGGCGCTTAAATATTGCTAAGCGATCAGCCGGATCAATTTTATCTACGCCGGAAAGTCTTTCTACTAGGCCATCGTTAAGAGCAAATTCAAAAAGAGTTGGGCGGCTAGGTTTCTTTCTTTCAAAGACATTAATCAGATTTTCAAAATCCGGTTCAAAGTTATGATTGCGCTTATAAAGGATTTCATTCATCAGAATTTTCCAGTAACGAACCGTTCATAGATTTAGTTAAAACACCTTTTAAATTTTAGCTTACTCAACTCAATAAATCAACTACTAAGTTAGAAGCCAAAGCAGAAAATATCTAGCAATTACATGCTAGTTTCGCCTATTGTGTCGAAACGCTCGCCCGGAAATACCAAACACACTTTCGCATAAAATACTTTTACTTGCTTTTCATTCTGAAATCAAAACAAATACAAGTGGCACAATCTTTATTAAGTACTCTACAACAACATAATTCACCAACAAACTCAAAAGGAGTACAAAATGAAAAACGCAGCATTGTTCACACTCGCAATTCTTTTATCACTTACTTTCTTCGCATCAACATCAAACGCACAAAATGTCGGAAGAGGGAATCAATCAGCAGTAAAAACAAATTGGGTTGATCTGAACGGCGATGGTTTATGCGATAACGTTGGAACACCGGCACAAGGTTCTTCTCAAGTTGGCAAGGGCTATGGCAAAAAAGATGGTACCGGTACACAAACCAGACCACAAGATGGAACTGGTTTTGGTAAGAAAGGTGGAAACGCTACTGTAAGTGGAACACATGATGGAACCGGAACTCAAGGTGCTTCAGCAGGTCGCCGCGGAAGAAGCAAATAATTCAGAATTAGTAAGTAACATTAATGAGTGGAAGCAAGCGAACCTTGCTTCCCTTTTTTGTATCAAACCAGTAGGCTTTTTGGTTTGTTTAATTACAGATTTAATATTTCTGCATTTAATGAGGCATTGTTATAGATGAAAATAATTACTTATTCTAATTCCTTCTTGAGATTTGATTTTTTTCTTATTCTACTAATCACCCTGCTGCTTTTAAGCAACTATAACTCCATAGCCCAAGCAAATTCGGGTTCAAAAAAACTGCAAGACATTAAGGGTTATGTTTTAGATTCAAAAACTAAAGAGCCGCTTGTTTATGCAACTGTAATGATTAAGAATACTGCAATTGGCACTTCAACAAACCAGCGTGGATATTTTATTATCCCGGATGTTGAACTTGATGACAATATATTGACGGTATCTTACATAGGATACTTAAAAAAAGAAATTACTCTTAAAGGATTCAGTGCTGACAACTTAATTCGAATTGAACTTGATCAGACAGATTTTCAAACCGGGGAAGTTCTAATTGTTGGTGAACAATACAAATATTGGAAAAGCTCTGATGCAGTAAGTCAAATTACAATTTCTCCGCTTACGCTTTCAAAGCTACCAAGTCTTGGTGAAAAAGACATTTTTAGATCACTTCAACTTCTACCCGGTATAAGTTCCTTAAATGATGGCTCTGCGGGTTTGTATGTTAGAGGAGGAACCCCAGACCAAAATTTGATTTTATTAGATGGAATAACTGTTTACCACGTTGATCACTTCTTTGGATTTTTTAGTGCTTTCAACGCCGACGCTATGAAAGATGTGCAAATATACAAAGGTGGATTTGATGCAAAGTTTGGCGGCAGACTTTCGAGCGTTGTAGAACTTAGCGGAAAAACGGGTGACGTTGACAAGTTTAGAATGAGTGTTGGTGCAAACTTGCTGAGCGCAAATGCAGTTGCGGAAATTCCTTTAGCAGGAAAAGGTAGCATTCTTATTTCTGCAAGAAGGTCTTATGCAGATATTATTAATAGCGGCATCTACGATAAAATATTTGGTTTTCTTAGTGGTGGAGAAAAGACAACCACTACCGGCAGCGGGATGGGTAAAGGAAGCGGAATGAATCAAGTAAGTTCTACTCTGCTCCCTTCATTTTACTTTTATGATTTGAATGCAAAATTATCTTATAACTTATCTCCAAAGGATTTCGTTTCGGTAAGCTTTTATAACGGACAAGATTATTTAGATCAGTCGCAATCACCGCAAGCAGTTACAACACGCGGAGCCCAATCAACCAATGCAAATAGAACAATAACAGATTTATCCGACTGGGGGAATTTTGGCGCGAGCATTAAATACTTTAGACAATGGTCAGATAGAATGTTTTCCGATGTTACAATATCTTCTTCACACTACTTTAGCAAAAAAGATCTCGGAACAAAATTCGACTTTAACGTACAAGACAGTAATGCGGTATTTGCATCGCAGAGCAGTAAATCGATGCAAGACAATAATGTTTACGATTTTACTATGAAGCTTGATAACGATTATTTGCTCTCTTCAAGACACAAGCTTGGTTTCGGTGTTTGGTTTTCAAATATTTCTACTGATTACAAATACATTGTTAATGATTCACTTACAATATTGGATAAGAATCAAAGTGGATTTCACTTAGCTACTTATTTACAAGACAAATGGAAAGTGAATGATGATCTTGATGTTACATTAGGGTTAAGAGGAACATACTTTGATCCCACGAAACAAATCTACATTGAACCGCGCGCTTCGTTTTTATACAAACTAAATCCGCTGGTTAGAATAAAAGGCGCTTGGGGTAATTACTATCAATATATAAATCAAGTTACAAGCGAGAATGTGCTGGAAGGAAGCAGAGATTTCTGGCTGATCTCAAATTCGGAATTGGAGCCGGGTTCTGCGCAGCATTACATATTAGGTGCAGAATACGAAACAACAGATTTTTTGTTTAGCGTAGAAGGTTATTATAAAAACATCAATAATTTGCTGGAGTTCACGCAAAGAATTGTTAGAAGTTCACAGAGTAGACTTACAAGTTTGACTAATTACGAAAC
>JBAYTN010000114.1:0-9904 GCA_041675645.1 Melioribacteraceae bacterium | reverse complement strand
TTACAAGGAGTAAGTTCTTTTATTATAATAAATTAGCTTGAAATGCGAGTTTGACGAGAATTATCTGGACCCCCTGTCACGCAGGAGGTCGCGAGTTCGAGTCTCGTCGGCCCCGCTCTTAAAAACCCGCCACCTTCGGCGGGTTTTTTTATTTCTCCAATTGATTTTGTCAATTTGCCTGCAGTTGAATTACCATACTCGATCCACTATATTAGAAAAATAACAATAAAAATTTGACTGAAAATTCTCTTTAAAAATTGCCCCTGTATTATATAAAATTCCCTTTATTTATGGATCAAAGGAATTATGATCTGGCGAATGCTATTAATCCAGCGAAGTTCCCACCATCTGCATTTTTTAAAGATGTTAAATATGTTTTTCTAAATTCCCCTGCAGTGGTGAGATTTGTGCTACCCCAGGTGAACTCATACTTTCCAAATCCTTTATGGATTAACGTATCTGCGATTAATCTTGAATGGCGACCATTACCATTTGGGAATAAATGAATTTGGACAAGCCGATGGCTGAATCGAATTGAAATTTCATCTTCTGAAAAAGTTTTATTATCAATCCAATACTTCGTATTGTCTATTAATAATCTTACTTGAATGGTAATTTCTAATTTATCAATCCCGATATTCTTATCTGTTCTTCTATATGAACCTGCCCAATCCCATACATATCCAAACATTTTTGAATGTAAATCCTTTAAAAATTTTTCAGAAAGAATTTTATCTAAATCAAGATTTGCTTTTAGTAACCAAACTTTAGCTTCTTCAATATTTAATTGTTCAAACTCATCAAGTTCGCCACGAGTGGAAATAGTTTTTATAAGCAAACCTTCTTTTTCATCATCGCTAAGTGGAGTTTGACCGTAGATATATTCTAGTTCTAATC
Source organism: Melioribacteraceae bacterium (assembly GCA_041675645.1). Classification (GTDB taxonomy): domain Bacteria; phylum Bacteroidota; class Ignavibacteria; order Ignavibacteriales; family Melioribacteraceae; genus Stygiobacter. Next base: position 9,007 of record JBAYTN010000114.1, on the reverse strand, counting down.
CCATAAATATTTTGGCATTTCGTTTTTAATTTGTTGTGCACGATTTTTAATAGCTTTTTTTAGTCGCGCGGGATTATTCTGCTGATCTTCAAGAGCCATAGTATGTGAAGTTTTAAGAACTATTTGTTGAGCAATTTCAAGGGCACGTTTTTCTATCATCTTTTCTAGAGAACCATCTTTAGGAATAAAACCATAAACAAATTTTAATTCCAAAGAAGCTGCAAAATCTTTTAGACCTTTGATTGTAATTGAATCATTCTTTTCCCTTTTTTCCATTTCTTTTACGCCAGATGGTGTTAAGTGCATCCTATTACCTAATTGTTTTAAAGAAATACCAATTGCTTGCCTTATATTGTATATCCATCCTTCAGTGGGTATTGAGACTTTAGAAAATGATGTAATTAGCTTAATTTTTTTATCAACTTGTTCTAAAATTAGTCTATTAGTATGATTTTGCATTTTTTAATCCTCTTGGTTAGTAAATATACAGGTATATATGGAAAGAATCAATATTATTTTCACATATACATGAACTTTTTTTCCATATATTACACGTATATGTGATATACGAAGATAGTAAGAGTAACAAAATGAGCTTAATAAATAACGGTAATCCTGAACCTCAACTAAATTTGTCTATAAACTAAATTTCCTCGATAGACTTTTTACGTAATCCTCGAAAGAAAACAAATTAAACAATATCATTCAATGATACTCTTTCCTTCTGCGAATTTATTATTTTTCAGGTGACGGAAATTTTCGTGATTCCTCTCTCTATATTATTAAGTAATTATATTAACATATAATCAAGGATGACTTATGAAATCTAAGTGCTCAATTATTAAAGGCGATTCTATTGGAGGCAGTTCGGTTATCTATCGCAAAAATGATCTTTTTATTCAGAAAGGTTTGTTGCTCAATAGTGGTAAGGAAATTTGGTTTAATAATGTTGAGTTTGAAAATTTTGAATGCAATTTGGCTGTTTATGATACCGGCTCTAAATACGGTTATATCGATCGACTCGGCAATATAGTAATTGAGCCAAAGTACGCTGCCGGAACCTCAATGAAAAGAATTATTGATCCCGATTTTGAAGACACTGCTTATTATAAAGATGGAATATTTTTCGTTAAAATTAACGGCTTATGGGGAGGAGTAGATTCGCAAGATAGAGTTATTTTTAATTTTGAATATGAGAGCATTGGCACTTTTGAAAAGGGATTGCTTCCGGTGATGAAAGGGAATAAATGGGGAATTGTTGATATAATTGGAGATTTTAATATTGAATGCCGCTTTGATTATTCACCTGACTATCACGAAGGGATTTTAACTTATATAGAAGGAAATAAAATTGGTGTAATGAATCGAAGATTTGAGGAACTAAAATCCGATGCAATCTTTTCTCAGGCATCAATGTTGAATTAAGAATTGCGGCAAAATAAAAGAAGCCGAGCTAAATTTAGGGATTACCTAAATTTGCTCAGCTTCAATGCCCTCTTATATTTACACTGTTGTATTTACTTTAAAATGTACACACAATATTATTTACTTTAAATCATTCACTCTATACTAATTATAAGCAGAGACCTCATACTTTAACTATGATAGACTACCGCCCTCGACAAATCATTTTACAAATTTTTCTTAATTACAGTTACTATTCCCCCGAAAGGGGTGTTCTGCGGAAAATTTTAAAAGTTATTAACTCGAAAGTTGCAAATTCCCGCTCAAAATTGACCCCTTTTTCCCATCAAAATTGACCCACCCTAAAATAAGTTAATTATCATTAAAGTTCTTCATTCTAAAGGATTTCCCTTGTATAAAAAAGGGATGACAATGATGCAAAAGACGATCTAGTATTGCCGAAGCAACAACATCATCGGTAAATATATGTCCCCATTCCTCAAAAGGCTTGTTCGAGGTTATTATCGTTGAGCCTTTTTCATATCGCTTTGCTATGAGTCAAAAAACAAAGTTGCTGTCTTTTTAGTTAGTTCTAAGTAACCAAGTTCATCAACTATCAGAAGATCAAGTCTTCTAAGAGAGTCGAGATATCTTTCATTTCACTGAAAGTTCTCTCGTGAAGAATTATTTACAAAACATCTTGCATTATCGGTTTGTAATTTCTCTATAACCTCAAATACGCTCGACTGGTTCTCACTTAATGAAGCCTCATATACTCTATACCGGCTAAAACTAAGTATGTAACTATATACATATACTCTCGTTTTTATTCCCCCTATTACTACCGTATATGGACTCCAGTCAAACTGCGCCTGTTCACCCGGAGCTGTCTCATATCTCTGGAATGTCCTCTTTTCTTCTGACCTTATTTTACTTATATATCTGTAAAATGCACTCTGTGAACCCGTTTTTTCAAACTTCTCATAGCCTTATTTCAAAATTATTTTTTCATTTTTATCATCATATTTATAATTAATAACTTCGCCAGAAATAATTAATTCAATTGCACGTTCAATAATATCTAATGGAATGATAAACCATTCACGTGGAGAATGTCGAAGACCCTTTTCATCAAAGATATCGAAGTTTAAGCAAGATTTACCCAAAAAAGTATGGAGCAATAATTCAAATTTCTGAGGATTCATATTATAACATTTGTAAGCCACAACTATTTTTACCGGAGCCATCAAATATGTTGGTTCTTTTACAGCGTTTTTTGTTCTTTCTTCTACAGGGATATTAGAGAAGCCAATTTTATAAAGGTTTACAATTGAGGATATCTCTTCGTTTTTGCTTAATGATTTTAGAACATATATAAAACCAGCTTCTTCATCCTCAGCGGTTATGTTACTAAAGTTTTTTTGTAGATCATCATTAACTGATTCTGAGGTGTTTGTAATTGCTTTACCATTGGCTAAAAGAATTTTATACAAGGAACGGTAAAGCATTTGTGATTCGGTTCCATTTTCAAAAATGCAGCGCGTTCTTCCGTCTTTTCGAACTCTGCTACCGCTTTGAAAGTCTTGAACCTCTTGAATAAAAACGACATTTTGTAAATAGAGTAAGATACCATTATGAACATAAAATTCACCGGTATTAAGATTGTCTTGTTTAAATTGAATAAGATTTCTTTGACCTTCCCTTAATTCCTTTTGGACTTTCTTAAACATTGGTTCATATTCTTTAAAATTAGAACAAGGTTTACGCCGAGCAACAAAATCAGCCTCTGCTCTTTCAAAGTCTTTGGGAGTATGTTCAAAATCGAATAAGCCTTCTGTATCATCTACTATCTGCTTAAATTCTTCATCTTCAAAAATATCTTCAATGGAATTTATTTCTCTCGTTTTTTTATATAGTATTTTTGGCTCTTGAGCAGAATTAGAATTTAGATCAGGCAATAAATTATAAATATCGTATTGTTTTAGTAATTCAATTTTTGTTAAGTCCATGCGAAGATTTTTAAGGCGAGCAGATAATATAAATTCATTTGTTTTTGAGGAATTATTTTTAGGCTCTTCCTCATATTTATCAACATAATCGTTAATTTCATTAAAAGATGCGATAAGGCGTTCGTCTGGCGACTTATTTATAGAATATTTTGGTTTGGTATTTAAGATACCAAAAGGATCGTTAGAAAATATTTCATTTAGAACTTCATCCTTTCCCATTTACTTCATCCCGTCTTCTTTTTTCTGCCTTCAGATAAATAATACATTCAGCCATTCGTTTTTCCAATGGATCAAACGAATTAATGTTGGGTTCTCTGTTATAGCTCTGCTTGAATTCAAGAATTTTAGGCCAAAGAATTTTTGCTTCTTCAAAGCCCATTTTAATACGAGTAGCTTCAATTGTATCTTGAATAATTTTCAAAACTTTTGTTGTAACAGATTTTGATAATATTTCAAAAGCTTTTTGGAAAGGATTTATTTTGTCAATAAGATCAATATGTAGATCGTCTATATTAATGAAAGTATCTGCTAATCTTATAAAGCGTTTATCTTCGGTTTCTTTAATTTCACTCTTTTTAATTACGGAATCAACAACCACATGTTGACGTACTTCCTCAACCTCGTCATCAGATAGTTCTGGATATTTTACTTTAATAATTTTGGGAATTAGAACCTTATTAATAACCTCCGGATCAACATTACCAGGCATAGCTTTAAGCATTGTATCGTCTTGTAAAATAGCAGCTTTCAAATCATTAAGATCAGTTTCAAGAATGTCTCTTACACGGTTTGATGATGGCTCTTTTAAGCCATATATTTTAATTTCTCCGGGTTCTGGTTTATCTTCATCAGAAATTTTTGTTCTAAATTTCCAATTGGGTGCAAGAACTTGTTCCATTAGTAATGAAGCTGTTATTGCTTTCAACATATTATTGACTGCAAGTTTAACTTCATCATCTGCCGCATCAGGTTGGGCAATCAAATTGGTAAATTGAGCATGGGTTTTATTGCTACTATCCCTTGTTGTCCGACCAATAATTTGAATGATTTCTGTTAATGAGCCTCGATAACCAACAGTGAGGGCATGTTCGCAATATGGCCAATCAAAACCTTCTTTAGCCATTCCAAGTGCAATAATGAGGTCCATATCATCTAAAGCTTTAATATTGCGAAGGTAATTAACAATTTTATCTCTATCTCTTTGCGTATCCTCAACTAAATCAGCTATCTTAATAATTTTTTTATCGCTTTCTCTTTCAACATAAATGACTCCCGTTTCAGAATCTTGTTTAATTACTTTACCAATAGAATCAATAATGAAGCCGACTTCATTAATTTTATCTTTTGTTGACTCACCCGAATTTACATTTGGAATATGTAGAATTGTTTTTTTGTCAGTGTCTAAAACCTCGAGGATTGCTTCGGTATATTTGCCCTGATAAAAATGATAACCAATGCCCAATGATTTTAAATAAGTATAGCCATTAAGTTGTTCATAGTAGTTGTAAGTTACTTTTGTGAATTTTATTTCATCTTCGGGAAGAAGAATTGGCAAACTATCACCACGAAAGTAAGAACCAGTCATTGCAATTATGTGAGCTGAAGATTTTTTCATAATTGAACGGAGTAACTCACCCAAACGATTATTTATGTCAGCTGAAGCGTGATGAAATTCATCAATTGCAAGGAGAGTATTATTAAAAACTTCTTCTTCAAGTTCATCACATGCAAAGCGAAGAGTTGCATGAGTACAAATTAGAATTTGTTCCTCATTTTTCATAAAGTTACGAAATGCTTCTACTTTGCTTTTGCTTCCATCATTTCCAGGTGTACATAAATTGTAATTATCATTCGGAATCCAGTCGGAAAAGAACCCGTGAGATTTAAGATCGGTTTTAGCAAACGAACCACCTATTGATCTTTCGGGAACAGCAACTATTACTTTTTTTAAACCTTGGTTTTTGAGTTTATCGAGTGCAAGAAACATTAAAGCCCGGGACTTACCAGAAGCAGGAGGCGCTTTTAATAATAGATATTGAGCATCGCGATACTCGTAAGCATGAACTTGCATATCTCGCATACCCATTTGATTAGTTTTGGTGCTTTGACCAGTTTGACCGTATGTAACTTGAATAATGTTTTGCATTTTATTTTTTCTTTTTTGTAATTCGTTTTTCTTTAGCAAATAGAGTATCTCTATCTTGTTCTTCGGCAATCATTTGTTCGTAAAGTTGGAACAGATATTCCAATCGTTCTTCATCACTTTCAAAGGGTTTGCTACGATAGCAGCGTTCAACAGCTAGGTCATTTAGATGATGGGCTTCTCTCAAACCTTTTGGCATTTTATCAGGATCATAAAGTTCTGCTAAAGTTTTATCAGAATGCTTTTCTCGTTCTTCTAAAATACGGAAAGTAGTCTGAGTAAGTTCTTGTTTTCGTTGATCAGTAATCTGAGGGAACGGAAAATTATTATAAACAATATCTTTTGAATATCTTATTCTCTCTTCCAATTTTCCACCAACAGTTTTTAACCAAACCATATGGATTTTTGATGTAATTACTCCTAATACCCATGGTTCTGGATCGTATATTACTTGTGCTGAATTTGAAATAACAGTATCAGTATAAACATAACCAGTTGGAATATATTCCCGGCGTTCAGAAGATACACTCGGTATAATAATTTGATTGTTTATAGGTGCTTTAATGTCTCTAAACTGATGTGGGCGTTTTGCTAATTCGTTTGTTCCTTCATCCTTGCTCTTTATTCGATGTTCTCTTGTAAGTTTGATTCTATTGAAAATAAATGGAATTTTTTTTGCTTCACTTTTATCAATATCATTGATCCATAAACAATACCGTAATTGACCTCTTATATATTCTTGGGAACCTAAAAGTATTTTTATGTATTTAGCAGAATTAGGATTTTGAGTAAGAAGTTGTTCTTTTTCATTTTCGGAGAGTATTAATCCACCACCATCGTTCGGCATATTCCCAAAAGACATTTCAGGAAAATTAGATAATGAATTTGAACGGCGATAAATTATTGTATTACTTCCAGTACTAAGATATGCGTTAATAAAGTCAACTTTTCTACTTAAGCTTTCTGAAAAAATTGTTTTTGAATATTTTGAATAATTTGATAAACCAACAATAACAACAGAAACACCAGCATTATATTTAGCATTATTGGTCCATTTAAAAGAAGTATGAGCAAAATTTATTTCAATACCAATAGAAAATATTTGAGGCCATAAAAGACTTACTTGCAAACCTTGACAAATAGAGCTCGTTGAAACAAAACATAGTTTTGAATTACTTCCGTTAATATATGATGCGCCTTTATAAAACCAACATGCTATATAATCGAGATCACGATAATTTTCAAATGAATTCAAAACAAAATCCATATCAGCTTTATGCCGAGCTTGTTGAATCCTAGCACCACGATAAGGTGGATTTCCTAAAACATAAATTTCATGGTCATTTTCTTTTGGACATATTTTGGCCCAATCTATACGTGTAGCATTAGCACAAACTATTTTACCAGCCTCTTTAAGAGGTAGCGTTGGGTTTGTTCTGCCAAATTCATTTAAAAACATAATATTCATTTGGTGTTCAGCTAACCAAAGAGAAAGTTTAGCTATTTCGTGAGCGAAGTCATCAATTTCAATTCCATAAAACTGATTAAGTTGGATTCTTGAAAAAAGATCAATCTGGAAAGATGCGGCTAATGATAATTGTGATTTTGGAAGAAATGATATTTGTTCTTCAGTGGGTTCAAACGAACTTGCTCTTTTTTGTAACGTGAGCAATTGATGAATAATTTTTATTTCAAGTTTTCTAAGTTCCTTATAAGCAATAATTAAAAAATTACCGCTACCGCAAGCCGGATCGAAGATTTTTATCTTTCCAAGACGATTAAGTAAGTCAATTAATCTTTGAGGATTGTTCTTATTTTTCTCGAAATTCTCATACAGTTCATCTAAGAAAAGTGGTTTTATAACCTTCATAATATTAGGGACAGAAGTATAGTGCTGACCAAGGTTTCCGCGCTGATCTTCAGAAACTACGGCTTGAAACATAGACCCAAAAATATCGGGATTTATTGCTGACCAAATTTGATCGCCACTATTTAATAAAGCACGTCTCGAACTTTGCGTAAATTTTGGAGAAACGATTGGATCACGAAAAAGACCGCCATTTACATAAGGGAAAGCGTTTAGATATTCAGGAAGAGATTTGCGTTTGCTTTTAGGTGTATTTAAAACTTCAAAAAGCTTGTCAAAATATTCATTTAAGTCACTACCATCTGCATGAGTATGAGAATCTAAAGTATTAGAAAACTGACCTTTTGCGAAAATATTTGTATCATCTGCAAAAAAGCAAAATAAAAGACGTGAAAGAAAAACATTTAGACTATGAAGAAAATCTAATGAATTGCTTGGATTATCTTTACGAATTTCATCAAAAAGTTTAGCCATTTTTTCAGCGGCTTTTACATCAGCAGGGTTTTCATCTTGATGATTTGTTTTCTCCATTCCAGCTAAAGGTAAAAAGAAATCATAATGCTTGGTTAAATCCTTTAAGACAATATCTAATCTCTCATTTGCTTTTGTATCAACCGCTAATAATGTGCTATAATCAGTTACGATTATAAAACGTTCATTGTGGTTTGAAGTTTCTACCATTTCAGTAATTGCTAAATGTAGATCTCCGTCTGCGACTGCTTTGAAAAAAAGTTTCTTTTTCCAAATAATTTCATTTTTGTTTTTAGAAAGATTTAAGGAGCCCTTTTGCAAACGAGTAATTGAGGATTTTGGTAAGCCAAAGGATAAAAGAAAATTGTAAATGAAAGTCTCTTTTGAAAAAGACTTGATTAGATTCTGAATATTAGATTCAATTTGCGAGATGGTCATGTGTAATTACTCATAGTTTCAACAGCATGATGTATATAAAAATCATTATTCTCTGGAATTACAATTTGCTGATTTGGATCGGCAATTGAGATTTCTGGCTGTTCATCTTTTTTCATGATTACCTTGATAATAACTCTCTGTTAATTGCAATCTCACTTATGCAATTCCTCCAACAATAGTTTCCCTTTCTCTGTAATAATATATTTTTGGTTTGGACTGTTCGGTTTTTCCGGTGATGACATTTTTAACAATAAGTTTTCAATTAAAGGAATTAATATCATTTTACGAAAATGTTCTCTATCCGCCAGTCCAAGATGGTCTTGGATTTCTTGTCTAAACTTATATTCTACGCAAAATTGCAAGGTTTTTACAGCTTGCGGGGTGCTTTCTAAATACTTGCGGGGTGCTTGCGGGGTGCTTGCCGGGTGGTTGCTGGGTACTTGCGGGGAAGCTTGTTCCCAACTTGGTTCCAGCTTGGTTCCGACTTGATCCTCGCCTTTTTCAGACTGATAATCCTTTTTAATAAACTGAATTTGAAAAGAAAGACCCGGTTCGTTTATTTTTAGCTCAATTTCGGGGTATTCCTTCAATTCATCTGAAAGCTTTTGAAAACCGGTTCCCCATTGTTCAATAAGCTGAAGTTCCTTAAATATTGGCCCAAGTGTTTTGTTGCGT
>JBAYTN010000113.1:0-10098 GCA_041675645.1 Melioribacteraceae bacterium | reverse complement strand
GCTTGAAGTAAAGGCTGATATGTACGATGCCTTGATTGAACACTCTCCGGAAGCTATGTTCGTTTATGATATTGAAAATCTACGCTTTCTAGAAGTGAATAACCAAGCGTTAAAAATGTATGGCTACAAGCGCGCAGATTTTCTAAATATGGATCTTACAGATCTCTATGCGCCGGAAGATATTCAGACATTGATAGAAACCTCCGATACAAAAGTGCCTTCCGGTTCGTTTAGCGGTCCTTGGCGGCATAAGAAAAGTGACGGAACTTCAGTTTATGTTGAATTAAGAAGATCTTCAATAGATTTCAAAGAAAGAAAAGCACACTTAAATTTAGTAAAAAATGTTAGTGAGAATATTGAAGTAAAAAAGAAACAACAGCTTCTTGAATCTCTTTATGAAAATACATCCGAAGCATTAATGACGACAGATAAAGATGGATTTATTAAAGAAGTAAATGAAGTTGCAGTTAAAAAGCTAGGTTATCCACGTAGAGAATTGGAATCTCGGCCATTGATTTCTTTGTTAAGTGACGATGACAGGGCTGAGATTAACAAAAATGTTTTTCATTCCGGATTATTGAAGACAATGTCTTCCGACGTAGAAATGAAAAAGCCGTCCGGAACGTTTCAGAAAGCTTCTCTTGTTTCAACTCCAATTAAAAGCTTTAACGGCGAAGTAGATTCTTACAGTTTTATAATTAAGCTGCAAGAAGATGTTTCTAAAGCAAAAGACCTCCAGCATATGCAAGTTGATACGACTGATAAAATCGATGCTTCATTTCTCTCAAACATGTTTCATGAAATACTAACGCCGATTAATGTAATTCTTGGATTCACTCAAGAACTTGGCGATAGCATTGAAGTTCCGAATGAAGAACAAAAAGAAGCAATTGATATTATTAAAGAGAACCAAAAACTTTTGCTTCAGATTATGGATAATGCTGTTGAATACTCAACTTTGGAACAAAAGGTAATTAAGTTCCGGCCGGAAGAAATAATTTTTGTAGACCTTCTTAACGAATTAAAAGAGCAAACAAAGAAAACTGCCGAAGGAAGGAAAGTTGAACTTTCGCTGGGAAAAATATCTTCCACACTTAGCATAGAAACTGACAAACAAAAGTTTGTTTACCTTTTAAGTTTGTTCTTAAAATTTGCAATTCAGATAACGAAAGAGAAGTCGATTATTTTATCGGCATATATTCACGAAGACAAATTCTGTGCTGTTGGTATTAAAGATGGCAAAGAGGGTATATCTCAGCACTTATTAAAAGCACTGAATGATATCTTTTCAGACGATGACAATGTTTCTAGAAGAAACTATGGCTTTTCCAGATTTTCTATTAAGCTTGCAAAGAAATTGATCGAGTTGCTTTCCGTTAGAAGGGAAGTGATGACTAAAGGAAATGAACCGTTAGAATTTGCGCTTGTGTTTCCTCAGAAGTTTGAAATTTCTGAATCTATAAGTGCGGAAATCGACACTGTTGAGGTTAAAGAAAGCAGAGAATCAAAACTTCAAAAGAAAATTGAAATTGTTCCAGCAAAGAAAATTGAAACACCAGTGCGGGAAATAGAACAAGAGAATGTTAAGCAATTGGATATTTCCAATTTAAGCTGCCTCTATTTGGAAGACCAATTGGATTCTCAAATGTTATTTCGAGTGCAAATGAAGGAGCTGAAAACTCTTGAATTTGCGGTCAGTTTCGAATCTGCCGTTCCACTTTTGAAAACAAAGAAATTTGACTTCATAGTTATGGACATAAATTTACAAGGGGAGTATAACGGTCTGGATGCTCTTAGAATTATTCAGAAAATGCCGGGATATAAGGATTTGCCAATCATTGCTTCAACTGCTTATGTTCAGCCGGATGCACGTGATAGCTTCATAGCGGCCGGATTCACAGATTTTATTTCTAAGCCGCTTCTTCGAGATAAATTGTTAGAAGTACTTCGTCGAATCTTCGCTTAGTTTTTTTGCAATTCCATTAATGGCCAATCAGTTACTCACCTAACGTATTAGCAATTGTTATTCTGAGCGAAGCGAAGAATCCATAAATCGCGTTTTTAATAATTATTGAGATTCTTCATTTCACTGCGTTTCATTCAGATTGACAACATGCGTAACGTAAGTCAGTAAGACTAAATTTATAGATTACACTGATCTTTATAATTAAAATCCACTCATTAAACTTTTTTTATCTTTCTCCGATAATACCGATGGTATACACTGGGTTTACCAAGGAAGGAACTAATAATCCACTAACTCAAGGAGGATAAAATGGATATCAGTGTATCAAGTCTCCTCTATAGAGACCCCCCAGTAACCAAGGCTGATCTTATGAGAGCTCAGCAAATGATTGCACCGGTTAATTATCCCTCGCATATTGATAAAATTGAAGTTTCCGAAAACGCGAAGGCATTAGCTATTAAGATAGCTGACCAGACAAGTAAATCTGAAACAGTTAAAGAGGTTATATCTAAGGAATAGCAAATTTCTTAGAACTATTCAGTTTATTTGTTTAATTAAAAAAGATGCAATTTAGCATTCATATGCTTTATTGAGAGGAGAATATTCTCCTCTCAATATTTAGCATGGCTATATCTTACTGTCTACATCGCATTTCCAATTTGTCCATTTCATAAATATCGAATATTTTTGTTCAGCAATTATATTACTGGTATTAAAATTTTAATGCGCCCGTAGCTCAACTGGATAGAGCATCAGACTTCGGATCTGAGGGTTGAGGGTTCGAATCCTTCCGGGCGTACTGAGCAAAAAACTCTCTTGCTTAATCGAATAAATTTCTTGAAATTGCATACAGAAATAAGAAAGTAACAATAAAATCATGCTACATTTTTATTATTCTTCAATAAGGAACTTCTGCTATCGTAAGTTGATACCTCTCTTGCTACGCCCGTGCCCGGACCTCTGATCCAACGGGTTACATTTCTTTTTTAACACATCAAAGGAGTTGCTATGTGCGGCATAGTTGGTTATATAGGCCAAAAAAACTGTGTGCCTATCTTAATTGAAGGTTTAAAACGTTTAGAATATCGAGGCTACGATTCAGCCGGGTTGGGATTAATTAGTGCTAATCTGTGCAAAGTAATTAAAAATAAAGGCAAAGTTGCAGAACTTGAAAAGCTAGTTCACTCTGAAAATATACAATCCTCTTTAGGAATAGGTCATACTCGTTGGGCTACTCACGGCGAACCAAGTGTTACAAATGCCCATCCGCATGTAAATAAAGATAACACTCTGTTTCTAATTCATAATGGAATTATAGAAAACTATCTTTCTCTTAAAAAAGGTTTGGAAGAAGAAGGTTACGAATTTTTGAGTGAAACCGACACAGAAGTTTTAGCTCATCTTATAGATCATTATCTAAAATTAAAAAATTCATTATTCCATGCAGTTCGTTATGCTTTAAATGAAGTTGAAGGCACATACGGAATAGCAGTAATCTACAATGGTGAAAAAGATAAAATTGTTGTCGCAAAGAAGGGATCGCCGCTTGTAATTGGGGTTGGCGAAAATGAAAACTTTGTTGCATCGGATGTAAATGCATTAATCGCTTACACCAGACAAGTCGTTTATTTAGAAGATGGTGAAATTGCAGAGATCACTGCAACTAGCTTCAAAACAAAAACGATTGCAGATGAAGATATTATAAAAGAAATCAATCAAGTTGAAGTTGGAATAGATGATATAACTAAGGGTGGTTATCCCCATTATATGCTCAAAGAAATCATGGATCAGCCTAGTTCCATTTTCAACTCTATGCGTGGTAGATTAGTTTTTGATGAAGGCATCTCAAAACTTGGCGGTTTGCAAGGATTTGAAGAACGAATTCTAAATTCAAGAAGAATCATAATTTCTGCTTGCGGAACATCTTGGCATGCCGGTTTGGTTGGAGAGTATATGCTTGAGCAATATACAGGTATTCCTTGCGAAGTAGACTATGCCTCCGAGTTCAGATATAGGAACCCAATTCTTACTAAAGATGATACTGTTATATTCATCTCACAAAGTGGTGAAACAGCTGATACTTTAGCAGCGCTTAAAGAAGCAAAGAAAAAAGGTGCGCTCTGCCTCGGTGTTTGTAATGTTGTCGGAAGTTCCATCGCACGAGAAAGCCACGCCGGAGTTTATATTCATGCTGGGCCAGAAATTGGTGTGGCATCAACTAAAGCTTTTACGGCTCAACTTGTTGTTCTCTCTTTGATAACGTTGTTAATAGCTAGATCAAAATATCTGAGTCTTCAGAAAGGGCAAGAAATAATATCCGAGATGCATGAACTGACAAATAAAATTGAATCGATACTTAAGCATAATGATATAATTGAGCAGATAGCGGAACAGTATGTAGATTCAAAAAATTTCTTGTACTTAGGAAGAGGATTTAACTTCCCGGTTGCACTAGAAGGTGCGCTTAAGCTGAAAGAAATTTCTTATATACATGCAGAGGGTTATCCGGCTGCTGAAATGAAGCATGGTCCGATTGCTTTAATAGATGATAATATGCCGGTAGTTTTTATAGCAACAAAAGATTATACCTATGATAAAGTTGTAAGCAATATTCAAGAAGTAAGAGCAAGAAAGGGAAGAATTCTTGCTATAGTTAGCGAGGATGATGACCAGATCGAAAAGATGGTCGATCATGTAATTAGAGTTCCACAAACACATAGTATGTTGATGCCGATTCTGACAGTTATACCGCTGCAATTGCTTGCTTATCATATTGCAGTAAAGAAAGGATTAAACGTTGACCAGCCAAGAAACTTGGCAAAAAGCGTCACAGTTGAATAAACTAAAAGAGGTGAAATATGGCACAAAGAAACGTCCTTATTATGGGTGCAGCAGGACGTGATTTCCACAACTTCAATGTATTCTTTAGAGATAATAAAGATTACAACGTTGTTGCATTCACAGCTACACAAATTCCAAACATCGAAGGAAGAGTTTATCCTTCAGAATTAGCGGGGAAATTGTATCCTAACGGGATTAAAATTTACGAAGAAAAAGAACTTGTAGACTTAATACATAAGTTGAATGTTCATGAAGTTATTTTCTCCTACTCAGATGTTCCTTTTGAATATGTAATGACAAAAGCTTCTATTGTAAATGCAGCGGGAGTTTCTTTTAGACTTTTAGGCGGCGAAGAAACAATGCTTAAAAGTACAAAACCAATTATTGCGGTACTTGCTGTAAGAACCGGCTGCGGCAAATCTCAAACATCAAGAAGAATTGTTAAACTATTAGAAGAAGCCGGAAAGAAAGTAGTAGCAGTTCGCCATCCAATGCCTTATGGCGATCTGGTAAAACAAAAAGTTCAGCGCTTTGCAACACTCGAAGATCTGAAAATTCATGAATGTACCATTGAAGAAATTGAAGAATATGAACCGCATGTGGCACGCGGCGGTGTTATTTATGCCGGTGTTGATTATGAAGCAATTCTTCGCGAAGCAGAGAAAGAAGCCGATGTAATCCTATGGGATGGCGGAAATAACGATATGTCTTTCTATAAACCAAATGTTACTGTTACAGTTGTTGATCCGCATAGACCGGGACATGAAATGCGTTACTATCCGGGTAACACTAGTTTAAGAATGGCAGATGTTGTAGTGGTTAACAAAGTTGATTCTGCAACAAAAGAAGGAATTGATGAAGTTCATAAAAACGTAAAAATTGTTAATCCAACTGCAATAATGATCGATGCGAACTCTCCGCTTACAGTTGATAATCCGGAATTGATAAAGGGTAAACGCGTTCTTGTTGTTGAAGATGGACCAACATTGACTCATGGCGAAATGAAATATGGCGCCGGAACAGTTGCTGCTCAAAGACTTGGCGCTAAAGAAATTGTTGATCCGAGACCTTTTACAGTAGCATCAATTACTGCTACATATCAGAAGTACCCTAACATCGGCATGCTTCTTCCAGCAATGGGTTATGGTGATGATCAAATGAGAGATCTTGAAGAAACAATCAATAACACTGATTGCGATTCTGTTATTATTGGAACACCGATTGATCTTGGACGAATTCTGAAAATCAACAAACCACATACGCGCGTTATGTACGAGTTGGAAGAGATAGGCGATGTAACACTTGAAACTATTCTCAAAGAAAAAGGTCTCTCATGAAAAAGATTGCAGTAGTTGCTTTCGGCGGAAATGCGTTACTGCGGTCTAATGAATTAGGCACAATTGAGCAGCAAGAAAAAAATACTCTTGAAACTTGTGAACAGTTAATTCCAATTCTACAAGAAGGATTTGAGTTAATAATCACTCATGGCAATGGACCTCAAGTTGGAAATATTATGTTGAGGAATGAAGCCGGGTTTAAGGAGTATAAAATTCCAAAAATGCCTTTAGATATTTGTGTAGCCGATTCCCAAGGTGGAATCGGTTATATGATTGAACGCCAAATGAGAAATGCTCTCAATAACGTGAAAGTAAAAAAGAATGTTGTAGCTGTAATTACCGAAGTACTAATCGATATTAATGATCCGGCATTCCAGTCTCCAACCAAACCAATAGGCCCATACTACCTCAAAGAGGAAGCTGAACTGCTCGGGAAGGCCAATGATTGGGTTTTCAAAGAAGATGCCCGTAAACGTGGCTGGAGACGCGTAGTAGCCTCTCCCAAGCCGATAGAGGTGATGAATAACGAAGTAATCAGCGATCTGGTTGAAAAGGGACATATAGTCATTGGCGCGGGAGGCGGAGGAATTCCAGTTTTCTGGCATAGCGACACCGGCTATCTCGAAGCTATAGAAGCCGTAATTGATAAAGATTTAGCTTCTGCTGTCCTTGCAAGAGAAGTAAAGGCGGAACGCTTTTATATTATTACCGATGTTCCAAAAGCATTTCTTAATTACAACAAGCCAAATCAAATTCAGTTGGATCATCTCACGGTAGCAGAAGCTCGCAAATATTATGAAGATGGAGAGTTTGGTGCTGGAAGTATGGAACCAAAAATTTTAGCCGCGATTGATTTTGTTGAAAATGGTGGTGTGGAATCAATAATCACTTGCGAAGAAGAACTTGCAAAGGATAATTGCGGTACAAGAATTACATTGAATTAGTTTTAAAGAACAATGAAATAAGTTAATTTTGTGTCGCTCCGTTTGGAGCGACTTTTTTTTCTCTAACAGAAGAACTAATGAGTAAATATATTCTCGGCATATCGGCTTACTATCATGATTCAGCAGCTTGTCTGTTGAAGGAAGGAAGAATTGTAGCCGCCGCACAAGAAGAAAGATTTACTCGAATTAAGCACGATCATAATTTTCCTAAAAATGCTGTTGAGTTTTGTTTAGAATATGCTGGAATAAATGTTGACCAGCTAGATGCTGTTGCGTTCTACGATAAGCCTATCATAAAGTTTAACCGATTGTTGGAAACCTATCTTAGTTACCCCGGAAAAGGTTTAAAATCATTTCTAATGGCGATGCCTCTTTGGTTAAAAGACAAACTTTGGATGCAAGACGGCATTGCAAAAGAATTAAAATATGATGGAAAGATTTTATTTCCCGAGCATCACGAATCACATGCGGCTTCTGCATTTTATCCATCTCCATTCAACAAAGCAGCTTTTCTTACAATAGATGGAGTCGGAGAGTGGGCGACATCTTCTTTTGGTGTTGGTGATGGAAACAATATTCAAATACTTTCCGAATTGCATTATCCGCACTCACTTGGATTACTTTATTCTGCGCTAACTTATTTTACCGGCTTTAAGGTTAATTCCGGCGAGTACAAGGTTATGGGATTGGCTCCATACGGTGAACCAAAATATGTTCAAACAATTTATGAGAACTTGATTGATTTGAAAGAGGATGGTTCTTTCCAGATGAACATGGAGTATTTTAATTTCAATACCGGTTTAACTATGACAAATGAGAAAATGAATTCTCTCTTCGATGGACCAGCAAGGAAAGCGGAATCATTGTTAACTCAACGTGAAATGGATATTGCAAGATCGTTACAAGATGTTACTGAAGAGATAATGATTCGCATGGCTCGCAATGTGAAGAAAGTTACTCAAGAAAAGTATTTGTGTCTAGCTGGCGGAGTTGCTCTTAATTGTGTAGGAAATGGTAAACTTCTCAGAGAAAATATTTTTGAGGACATTTGGATTCAGCCGGCAGCCGGCGATGCTGGCGGAGCTTTAGGCGCCGCACTAGCTATTTATCATCAGTACTTTAAGCAACCGCTACAACAGAAGAGTGGCAGAGATTTGCAAAAAGGTTCCTACTATGGAACTGAATATTCTGACGATGAAATTAATGATTTTGTAAAAATCTATAAGATTCCCGCGCACAAAGTTACTAGTGAAGAATTAGTTACTCAGATTTCAAATCAAATTGCAGATGGAAAGATTATCGGCTGGTTTGAAGGCAGAATGGAATTTGGTCCGCGTGCACTTGGTTCAAGATCGATTATTGGTGATGCGCGTTCAGCCGAGATGCAGAAGAAAATGAATCTGAAAATAAAATACAGAGAAAGTTTTCGTCCATTCGCACCTACTGTTCTTGCAGAAAAAGTTTCTGAATGGTTTGAACTGGATAGAGAAAGTCCTTACATGCTTTTAGTTGCAGATGTTAAAAAAGATAAGCAGCGGGAAATGACCGATGAAGAAAAAAAATTGTGGGGAATTGAGAAACTAAACATTGTTCGCTCGGAAATACCGGCTGTAACTCACGTTGATTATTCTGCTCGAGTGCAAACAGTTCATAAAGAGGATAATCCTCTATATCACAGACTAATTGAAAAGTTTTACGAGAAAACCGGTTGTCCGGTAATTGTAAATACCTCTTTCAATGTTCGCGGAGAACCAATAGTTGAATCTCCTCTGGATGCTTATAAGTGTTTTATGAGAACTGAAATTGATGTGCTCACTTTGGGCAATTATATTTTGTACAAAGAAGAACAACCGGAATTTCACGATTCTATTGATTGGAAGCAGAAGTATGAGCTTGATTAAAGACGTAGCCAATGAAATAAAAGCACTAGATATTTCAGCCAAGTCAATCAAGAAATTCGGGCTTGTTGTTGGCGGTGTATTTGCGGTGCTAGGTGCTCTTTTAATTTGGAAAGATGTGTGGCATAGTACTAGAATAGTTTTTCTCGTAGCCGGAATAATTCTGATTGTTGGCGCATTAGTTCGATCCAAAAGTGAAGAAATGAAAATCGTTTATCGAATCTGGATGGGAATAGCTTTCTTCCTCGGCTGGATAATGTCTAGAGTGATTTTATCTATTTTGTTTTATTTCGTTTTAGCTCCAATTGGCTTTATGGCAAAAATATTTGGCAAGCAATTTCTTGATCTAACGTTCAAAAGTGGAAAAACAAGTTATTGGATTCCAAAAGAAAAAAAGCAAACAGATTACGAAAAAATGTTTTAACGAATAAATTATTTGAAAAATAAAAAGTAGGTGTATTATGGCAATTAATATGAAAGGCAAAAGTTTAATCGAAATTCATCATTTAACTTTGGAAGAGATTTATCAGATATTTGATTTGAGCGCTTCGCTTAAACAAGATCGATTGATAGGAAGGAAACATCATGTGCTGGAAGGAAAGAAATTAGGAATGATTTTCTCTAAACCTTCAACCAGAACACGTGTTTCTTTCGAAGTTGGTATTTATGAATTAGGCGGAACCGGATTGTATTTCAACCAGAATGATTTACAATTGAAAAAAAGTGAAAGTGTTTCCGATACGGCTAAAGTTCTTTCAAGATATTTGGATGGAATTATGATCCGCACTTTCGATCATCAAGATGTAGTTGATTTGGCTAAGTATGGTTCCATTCCGGTAATTAACGGATTAACAGATTTGCATCATCCTTGCCAAGTTCTTTGCGATCTGTTTACTGTACTTGAAAAACGCAGAACCTTACGCGGTCTAAAATTAGCCTATATTGGCGATGGCAACAATATGGCGCACAGTTTATTGCACGGTTGTTCAAAAGTTGGAATGGACATAGCAATTGCTTCTCCATCTGGATACACTCCGGCAGATTTTGTTGTTAAAGAATCTCAAGAGAATGCCAAATACATGGGAAGTAAAATTGAAATATTGGAAGATCCG
>JBAYTN010000112.1:0-10131 GCA_041675645.1 Melioribacteraceae bacterium | reverse complement strand
GAGTATTCAAAACTTGGCAATGAAGAACAAGCGGCTCTGCAATCTAGATTATCAAAAATGTTCAGAACAAATTCTTATGATAAAACAACCGGGATAATTACAATTGATTCGGTTCGTGCAAAAGCCATAGCTGAAAACACTAAATATTACAGCGATGTATTTTCGAATGGCAGAGATGAGTATGCGATTCCTAAAGACGCAGTTACAGATGTAGAAAAACTAAGAAAACTAGGAGCATTTTTCTTTTGGTCTTCTTGGGCTGCTTCAACCAATAGACCGAATGACGATATTACATACACAAGTAATTGGCCTCATGAAGAACTTGTAGATAATAAACCGACCGGAGAAGCGGTTGTATGGACCGGCGTAAGTATTATAATGCTGCTTGCCGGTATAAGTGGAATGATATGGTATTACGGATCGAAGGAAAAAGAAAAACCTTATGAAGATGTTCCTTCAAATGATCCTTTATTAGGTTCGGTGTTAACTCCATCTCAAAAGGCTGTAATAAAATATTTCTGGATAGTCTCCGGTTTGTTTTTGCTTCAAATAGTCTTGGGGATAATCACTGCGCATTACGGAGTTGAAGGGAATGGCTTTTACGGTATTCCTCTCGCAAAATTTTTACCCTATACAATTACAAGAACATGGCATACACAATTGGGAATATTCTGGATAGCAACCGCTTGGCTGGCTTCCGGTCTTTACATTGGACCGGCTGTAAGCGGCGTTGAACCAAGATTTCAAAAGCTTGGCGTGAATATTTTATTTGGCGCTCTCTTGTTCGTTGTGCTCGGTTCAATGGCGGGTGAATGGTTAAGCGTTATGAACTTAATGCCCGAAAACAGCTGGTTCTGGTTTGGGCATAGTGGTTATGAATACATAGATCTTGGAAGGTTTTTCCAGATAGCACTTTTTGTTGGACTCTTGCTGTGGTTAGTTTTAATGGTAAGAGCAATTAAACCGGCATTAAAGAGAAAGGACGATCAGCGACAAATACTAACATTGTTCTTAATCTCATCTGTTGCAATTGCCTCTTTCTATGGAGCTGCACTTATGTATGGCAAGCACACTAACTTGGCAATTGCTGAATACTGGCGCTGGTGGGTTGTTCATCTTTGGGTAGAAGGATTCTTCGAAGTATTCGCCACTGTAGTTATAGCATTCTTATTTGCTCGACTTAAACTTATAAGTCTAAAAACTACAGCGAGCGCAACACTGCTTGCTTCAACAATATTTTTATCGGGTGGAATTATCGGTACGCTTCATCATTTATACTTTAGCGGAACACCAATGATTGCTCTGGCGTTCGGCTCTGTCTTCAGCGCTCTGGAAGTTGTTCCGCTGATTTTTGTTGGATATGAGGCATGGGAAAATATTAGAATATCCAGATCGAAAGCATGGGTGCAAAAATATAAATGGCCTATATACTATTTTGTTGCCGTTGCATTCTGGAATATGCTTGGTGCGGGATTATTCGGATTTATGATTAATCCTCCGATTGCTCTTTACTATATGCAAGGATTGAATACTACTCCGGTTCATGGCCACGCAGCGTTGTTTGGTGTTTATGGAATGCTGGGAATTGGTCTGATGCTTTTCACATTAAGAGCAATTAGACCCGACATTGAATGGAGCGAGAAGCCGTTAAAGTTTTCTTTCTGGTCAATAAATATTGGTTTGTTCGCAATGGTTACTATCAGTCTGCTACCGGTAGGATTGATGCAAACATGGGCTTCTGTTAAGTATGGTTATTGGTATGCGAGAAGTGCAGAGTTTCTACAAACTCCATTGATGGATACGTTAAGATGGTCGCGTGCATTTGGCGATACTATTTTTGGCATTGGCGCGCTTGTACTGGTTTATTTTGTATTCAGCTTATCAATTAAATTTTTGAAAAAAGAGAAGTAACACGCTACTTTGCTAGGAGGGTTTTACCAATCCTCCTAGTACATTTTTGATTTGGGAAAACTCAACTAAATTTATAGTAGCCGCTAATTCACACTACTAAATGCAAAATATTTCTTCCCGTTTCCTCACGTCTCAATTCGTAATTCTCCATTCTCAATTGCTTCTATTGACATTCCGGCACTTTAATTATAGTAGCTGCCGATTCACAATACTAACTGCAAAGTATTTCTTCCAGTTTCTTTATGTCTCAATTCATAATTCTCCATTCTCAATTGCTTCTATTGACATTCCGGCACTTCAATTATAGTTGCTGCCAATTCACAATTCTAACTGCAAAGTATTTCTTCCAGTTTCTTCAAGTCTAATTCGTAATTCTCCATTCTCAATTGCTTCTATTGACATTCCAACACTTTAAATCTAATTTCACAATGAAACACAGCGGGTTCCATTCTAAACAACTTCGGGGGAACCGAAAAACAGTTCTGAGTTTTTAGTTATGAGTTTTGAATTAAAGGCGGTAACAAATAAACTTTTTCATTGTGATAAATGCTTTACTTAACTGAAGTACTCACTTTATGATTTCTTTGTGCCTTTGTGACTTGGTGGCAAAAGAAAAAAGAAATTGAGCCACGAAGGCACTAAGTCACAAAATTAAACTTATGTGTAACTTCAGTTACTTGATAAAATATTCGCTAATTAATCTTTCATAAGAACCAATGTTTGGAGTTAGTTATGATTTCTAAATTCAAAAATATTTTTTTAGCCGCGTTTTTATTTGTTGCATTCCTTGCAATCACTGCTTCTAAGCCGGTTGATATTATTGGACTGTGGGAAGGCAAGACTGCCGATGGTGAAATTATTAAGCTGAAATTCTTGAAGAACAATCAGACAGAGCTTTATAAAAGCAAAAGCGGCAGAATAAACGGGGAAATTGGCGCCGCCATGTTCTGGCCGACTTATAAAATTGATCTCTCTACAAATCCAATTCAACTCGATCTTGTTTTTGCAGATTCTGATGGGGATGCTGCACAAACACAACTGTGCATAGTTAAATTTAATGGCGAGAACAAAATCGAAATCGGCTTTTCTAAGACTTTTGATAAACGCGCTGCTGATTTTAGCAGTAAAGAAGTTGGCGCAATTTGGTCTCTGGAAAGGAAGTAGTTTTTATTTAACTAAATAAATGGTAATAAGAATAACACACGTGAGTGTGGATGTATAGCGGTTAATTGATAGTTATATGCTAATATAAAGAGGACAATATGGTAAATGAAATATCTTTGGTTTTGACTTCTATAAAATCAGCAACAGATATAATCAAAGGATTTACGAGTTTAAAAACAGAAGTCGCTGTAAAAGAGAAAGCGATAGAGTTACAAAACATTATTTTAGATTTATACTCCCACATAAACATTATGAATGTTGAATTTGGTAAAGTAATAGAGGAAAAGGAATCAATCGAAAAAGTGCTTAATAACATCAATGATTGGTCTGTCGAAAAGCAAAAGTATATTCTAGCTGAGATTTCTCCAAAGGTTTATGCTTTTGTTCATAAAGATTACTTTGAATCTAAAGAAGAAACTTATTGGTTGTGTGCTCATTGTTTTGAATCTCAAAGACATAAATCAATTTATCAGTTAAAGGTGGATGAAGGTTATCAAAAAAAATATTATTGTCCAGCGTGCAAAAATGAAATATTATTTAAAAATGAGAATTATAATCTTGCTGATGCAATAATCACAAGCGGAAGAAAATTTGGAAGTTGGATTGATAAATATTAAATCAAAGTCGCATATAACTCGCAACTCAATGCGACTGCTTTAAATATTGCGACATCATACAGATTATAAAGTTGAGTTGTAATAGTAAATTCCTCTTGAGTTTAGTGAACGAATAAACGTATTAATAATTATTGGCATTGGCTTTTCTGTGGCGCATAGTTGTTCTGGGTTGCGCTTTAGTTACCACACTGTTGTTGTTGAAATAAATAAGAACTTGAGGAAGTTATGTTTTCAAATGTTGATAATAATTTTCTTCTTCTGCTATTATTTTCGTTGATTGCTATCTTTATTATTCTACTTCTCTATTACAGAAAAAGTAAAATTAATATCAGTTTATTAAAAGTATATGAACAACAAGTCAAGGACCATAAAGAGTATTTAGAAAGATATAAGTATATCGTTGATATCGATGAAGCGTTAAATATGCGTCAAAGTGAATTACAAAATAAGGAGAGCTCAATTATTCATTTACAGAATGAATATCTCGAAAAGGAAAAGAAGCTTAATGTGGATTATATAGCTAAAAGGAAAATATTTGATACGTTATTGTATGAATTACAAGTTCTTGAAGAAGATTTAGAACTCAAAAGTTTCGGTCTGTACAAACCTCATTATGACTTTGACACTAGTGAAAAATATATTGCCAAGTTGTACGAAATAATTGAAAAACAAAAAAATATTATAAAAGAAAAAAGGGCAACTATTTGTAGTGCAGAATGGACAGTAAATGGTAGTAGAGTTGAAGGCAGAAAGCAAACTAATCAGTATAGCAAACTAATGTTACGTGCATTCAATGGTGAAAGTGATGCTACTATTTTAAAAGTACGTTGGAATAATATTGTAAAAATGGAAGAACGAATTCGAAAGGCCTATGAAATAATAAATAAGATGGGAACAGTACATAATATTTATCTTTCATATGAATACTTGAATCTGAAAATTGAAGAATTGCGTTTGGCTTATGAATATCAAGAAAAGAAGCAACAAGAAAAAGAAGAAGCTAGGCGCCGTCGAGAAGAATTAAAGGAAGAGGAACAAGTTCAGAAAGAAATTGATGATGCTATTAGGCTAGCTGATAAAGAGGAAATGATTTATCAAGATGCATTAGATAAAGCGCGAAAAGAAATTAGTGCTGCAAAAGAAACAGAAATTGATGGTCTGAATCAAAAAATTGAGGAATTACAGAAAAAATTAACTGAAGTTAATCAAATGAGAGAGCGAGCTATTTCACGCGCTCAACTTACAAAATCTGGTTATGTCTATATTATTTCTAATATTGGATCTTTTGGCGAGAATATATTCAAAATTGGTATGACAAGAAGATTAGAACCATTAGATAGAGTTAGAGAATTAGGAGATGCATCTGTTCCATTCCGTTTTGATGTCCATGCTTTAATATATTCTGAAAATGCGCCTTTACTTGAAAGTAATTTACATAGGGCATTCGATTTGAAGCGGGTTAATATGATCAACAATAGAAAAGAGTTTTATAATGTTTCACTTGAAGAAATTGAAAGTGTTGCAAAAGAAACAGCTAGTGAAATAGAATTCATCAGATTACCGGAGGCACGCGAATATCGTGAAACAAAAGCATTGCTTAATAAAACGCAAGAGCAAGTTGAAAGGCAAAGCAAATATAATTTTCCCGATACTCTTCTTAATTAGAGCACAGCATAACCCGCAATTCAAAGCCCGCTTCTTCATGCGGTCTAATTAAGTCGCATTAGAGTTTAACTTTTAGAATTAGTTTGTTGTTCAAAGTTGATTTAGTTCTTTAAACTGACTTATAAATAAAAAGTAATTACGGTTACTGGTATTGCAGTTCTGGGCTGCCATTTATCGGCAATGTAGTTATACTTTGCGTGCAAAAAATGTTTTTCTTTTAAGTAAGAGGCGAGAAATGAAAAAACTTCGTTCTTCTATATATTTTTCGACAGTAAAAGGAACATTCGTTATCGTGTTGGCAATTACCATTGCCTTTACTTATTACGGTTGTAAAGATGATAACTTGATTACTCAATTCTCAAATAGCGGCATTACTGTAGAAATAAGAAACTCTGAAACATATAAGTATCAGACAGTCTCCGGAGATGAAGAAGGAGCTACAATAAAAGTTCAAGCAGAGCATTATGATATTAGTGAAATAAAAAGAAACTCGGAGACTAATTTCGCCGCGGTTTACACATATAAACCAAAATCTAATTTTGTTGGATATGATTATGTAGTGTTGGAAACGCAAAAGGGTTCGGATGGTGCAAGTGCCTCAACAGAAATAAAGACAATTAAAATTAATTTTGTTGTTAGCAGATAATATCAAACTCAAAATCAATGTATTGTTATACCGTTATCGCTGAAATTAAATTTATTAAGCAACACGAAAGGATGAAATGAGTAAAGAAATTCAGACATATAACAAATCGCAATCAAACAGCGAAATAGAAATCTGCAATGGATTATTAGAAATAATTAACCGGATGTTACCGAAAGCAGAAAGTAAAATTTGGCACGCACACCCGGTTTGGTTTTTGGATGGAAATCCCATAGTAGGATATAGCAAGCTAAAAGCTGGTATTCGCTTGATGTTTTGGAGCGGTTCAAGTTTTGATGAAGAAAAATTGAAACCCGGCACTGGAAAATTTAAGGACGCTTCAATTATTTACACATCTGTTGAACAAATTAACGTCAAAGATTTGAAACGCTGGCTCGGTAAAGCAGAAAAAATTCAATGGGATTACAAAAATGTAGTTAAGCGGAAAGGAAAATTAGAACGCTTAACATGAAATACCAGTATCAAATAAAAACCACTGATTGCAGAATGCCTAAAACAAGAACGGGCATAACAAGAGCATCAAGACCGACAGTGTAATCGTATTCGGAATAACTGGTTAAATAAAATTAGACTGTTGTTCTGGTCTACGGCTAAATAACCATGTCGTTATTTGTAAATTATAACAAAGAAAGATAAAAATATGACTAGGTCATTTAAGAATGTTCAGCAATTTCTTGGGAGGTATTCTACGGGAAGAAATGTAATTCTTCTATTCATAATCACTCAAATTATATACTTTCTAATGCTGCTTTACACAATTCCAAATGTAATGAGTTATGCTAATGGAATGAAAATACTTGATCTAATGCCAACCGGTTATAGTGCCGATTATGCGAAGAGATTGTTTGACGAGTTAGGCGTTGCCGGGAGAGATTATTATTTATTTAGACAAATACCTTTGGATATGATCTACCCATTTCTATATGCTGTTACTTATTCACTATTGCTAACCTACTTATTCAAAAAAAGTTTTAATCCCGAGAGTAAACTACTTTTTCTAAATATCATCCCTTTATTTGGCGGCTTCTTTGATTATCTGGAAAATATCGGAATAATTATAATGCTGGCAAGCTATCCAAATTTTTCGGTTCTTTTGGCTAATGTAACCAATCTATTTTCGTTATTTAAAAGTATCAGCACTACACTATTTTTTATCCTACTGATTATAGAAATAGTTGGTTTTATTATTATAAAATTTAGGAAAGCACAAAGCCGCAAATAACAGCAACTCAAAACCAACGCCGTTAAGTGTAATCAACTTTAGATAGCGGATTATGGAAAATCTAAAAGAATATATACAAAGTATTACTGACCTTTCGGAAGCAAGCTGGACAATCCTAAAGGACTGTTTTACTGAATTAAGTGTAAACAAAGGAACATATCTGTTAAAAGAGAATGAAGTTTGCAATGCCGTTTACTTTATTAGTTCGGGGTATTGCAAATCATTTTATAACAAAGAGGGTAAAGAGATTAACACGGCATTCTATTTTGAAAGAGATTTCTTCACAAACATCGTAAGTCTGAAAAGCGGAGAAAAATCGAAATATTCTATAAAAGCTTGTGAATATTCGGAAGTAATTAAATTTGATAAATTAAGTTTGCTTGATGCTTATAAAAAGTCGAGGGAAATAGAAACTTTTGGAAGAACTATCCTGGAGATCATAATTAAAAGACAAGAAGAGCATATTGATACATTCAAATTATTAACGCCGGCACAACGATATGATAATCTGCTTTTAAAACAACCCGGGATTCTACAAAGAGTTTCTTTAACACAAATTTCTTCATACTTAGGAATTAGCAGAGAAACATTAAGTAGAATTCGTGGCAAGTAATCTATTTTGTGACTTTTGACGCAACAGAAAATTGAAAAAACCATTTAATTTTATTGCTCACAAATTAAGAGCAAAATAAATGGAAAATTCAAAAATAGTAGCGCAGTTCATTGAGCAAATATGGAATAAAAGAAACTTTGAAAAATTAGACCGGTTCTTACATCCTGAGTTTAAGGATTATTCTCTTCCTCCGGCAATGAGCAAGGATAAAGAAGGAATGATAAAATGGATTGCAGCAACCGGAGCTTCTTTTGAGCATAAAACTACAATTGAAGAACAAGTTACTGAAGGGGACAAAAGCATAATTAAAATAAGAATGGACTTAAAACACATTGGTATTTGGCGGAACATTGAAACAACCGGACTAGAAATTAAAACATCCGGTTTTAGATTTTATAAAATTGATAATGGAAAAATTCTTGAACATTGGGCATTAATTGATGGTCAGGCAATAGAAAATCAATTGAAAGCTGTGTCTCACGGTTGCAAGATTGCGGAATAATAATTAGAGTTTGGTTTTTCATTAAGTGCATAATAACTGAAGCTATGCACTTTTTTGATTTCTTTGAGTCTTTGTGACTAGGTGGCAAAAAAAAAGAAATTGAGCCACAATTTTTCACTAAGATTAATTCACAAAAATCAACTATGCGTAACTTCAGTAAAGTAAGATGAATCTATTTTTTACACTAATAAGATTTGTTTCTCTTAGTAGTACTTAGAAGCATACTAACCCGTTGAGTGAATTATAAATTTATTGGAAAAACTGTTGAAACAGTTCCGAAAAAAATGTTTGTTTTTATTAACCCACGGATTAATCCGTGGGTTAAAAGGGAAAACGAACTTTTAGTCTAACCGTTTTAACGGTTTACAAATTAATTCACACAAAGGATATACTATTGAAAACATAAGGATAATAGAAACGAAAATTGTTTTTATGCAGCCGAGTGAATACCGTTTTTGAGTTGTATTGGTTTGTTAGGTTTTTCGTAGTTTCAAACGTTCATTCCAATTCCTCTTTAATAAATGCAGTTCAATTAAATAGGGAGAAAAAAGATGCCCGCGTTTCCAAAACCAAAATTTGCATTCACTTACAACTTACAAGAGGAGATAGATAATCTCCGTCAGCACAAGCAAGCGCGCCAAATACCGGCTAAAGATGATGAACATTTATTATTAGCCACATGGAACATAGCCAACTTTGGCATTCAGCAGAGGAGAGACGATGATCTTAAACTTATCGCTGAAATCGTAAGCTGGTTTGATGTTATAGCATTGCAAGAAGTCCGGCAAAATCTTAGCGATCTTAAAAAACTTCTTTCGTTGCTTGGTCAAAATTATTCAACTGTATTTACCGATGCTTCCGGCAATAACGAGCGCATGGTTTTCGTTTACGATATCTCTAAAGTAAAAACTCGAGAATTAGTTGGTGAAGTAGCACCTTATGTTAGTGATTTGAAAAACATCAAGTTTGAGGGAGTTAAAACCAAGTTCGACGGGTTCGATAGGAATCCGTTTGTTCAATCTTTCAACTGGAACAATTTGGATTTTTGTTTGGCTAATGTTCACCTTTATTATGGCTCGGCAAAAGATTCTAAGAAAAGTATGGAAAGAAGGCAGTTGGAAACATTTGCCGTTGCTAGATGGGCTAAAATGCAGAAAGAGCAAAAGTATAACGCGGAAGAAAATATTATTCTACTTGGTGATTTCAATCTGCCTCACATGGAGCCGGACGATCCGATTTACAAGGCGTTAACAAAGTTCGGAATGATCTTAACAGGACATTCTACATTGATTGGCGCAACGCTACCTTCGGAAGCAAAATCGAGAACAACAGATGTATTCCAGTATGATCAGATAGCATTCTTCCCGAATTTGAATCATCATTACACAAGCGAAACCGGAACATTTGATTTTGACGGCGCCATATTCAAAAAACTTTGGCAAGAAGTTGAAGAGAAGAAAAAGAAGCAGTCGCAGTTTAATGGTTATGTTAAATATTATCTGTCTGATCATAGACCGTTATGGGGAAGATTTAAGTAGGATTAGTGTCGGCGGTATGGGTAATGTTTTGTGCCTCGACTCTAACCGGCATGACAATTTAGTTTGTAGTGCCATGGTTCGACAAGCTCACCATGACATAGTTTTAATCACTACGGGTAAAATTCCCCGCCGCTTGCGGCGTCATTCCCGCATGCTTTTAGCGGGAATCTATTACTTATGGATGCCCGATAAAAACATTCGGGCATGACAAGATACCTCGCTGCTTGCGGCGAGG
>JBAYTN010000111.1:0-10501 GCA_041675645.1 Melioribacteraceae bacterium | reverse complement strand
CGGCGCTTCGGATTATTATTACACGTTAACCGTAAAATCCGTAAGCAACTATAAGTATCCATACCAAGCAGCTTGGTACGGAAACCTTGTTGGTCAATCCGGAAGTACCGGCTCTAATCCAACCGGAGGACCGAAGCAGCCAACACATATAATTCTTCCTCAAGCTACTTACGAAATTTGGGTGTCCAGAACCAAACCGGGAACGCTTAGCGAATTGCCTAAACTCTACACTTATACAATTCCAGCAACAGGAACAATTTCAAATCCGGTTTCTTATACCAGCGCACTCTCATCCGGAACCGGTTGGACATCTTTGTCAATGCCGGGCGGCGGCGAATGGAAAGAAGGCTCGCCGACAGATTGGCCTACTCCTACAAATACTTACGGCACCGGAGAATTTCAATCAACTTTGACTTGGGTTAACAATTCATCGAAAAAATCTGATGTGGATCTTCATCTCTACGGACCTAATAATATGCACGTATTTTGGGATGCCGCCAAAGCCGCAGACGGTACACTCGAATTGGACAGAGATTGGATGGAAGAGGTTGGCAACGCCATAGAAAACATTTACAGTCTCAAACAAATGACCAAAGGAACCTATACAATCAAAGTGAATTTGTATTCTGGCTCTGCGACAACTTATTCTGTTCGTGTAATCCGCGCTGCAAACGTAAAAACATATAGCGGAACAGTTTCTACCGTGAACGACACAGATGATTCGGCAAAAATGATTACTCTAGAAACTTTTACAATTAATTAAAGACCTCCCGATACAACAATGCCCGCCTAATTTGGCGGGCATTATATACGGAATACTGATTAAATCAGTTTAATATTTTTTCTAATTCTGAAACCGAGTGATATCCTCTTTTAACTATTTTATCGCCCTTGAACAATGCCCACGCCGGCGCCGGTTGATGACGTTTTGTCATCTGAAAAAGTTCTTGCGCACTGTTTGCTAAGAAAAGGTAAACTGTTTTCTTTTCGTTAAACGGATTTGGAAAAGTAACATATAGTCCATCATCATTATAGTTGTAAGTGCTTCCCATCCATTTAAAGAAATATTTTCCAGTTGCAACACCAAGTTTTTCACAGACAATCTTTGCAAGACTGTTTTCGGTTGGCGAGCCAAGAATTACCAGATCATTTTCCGCTAATTCTTTCTCGGTTACTTCAACATCTTTCTTTATCGGAGAGAAAACTTCCGTAAATCTATCCGCAATAACTTTTTGATAGCGGAGTGCAGTTGTGTGATTGGCTTCGAGCTGCTGATTTGTTCCATACACAATTAAAACGTTTGCAAAATCATCGAACAAATTTGCGTAGGTATAAAAACTACTTCGTTGAACTGGTATATCGTTGCCATAATTAAAAATTACCTTGATCGGTTTATCTGTTAAAGCTAAATCAATTGTTTGATCTGCCTCATCAATTTCAACAACTTTTACAATTCTTTCTTTTGGAAGATCAACAGCAACTGTTGTGAAAAAATGATAAGGAGGCCCGCTTTGCTTTACGTTGAGTTGAAGTTTATATCCGCCGGAAATTTCTTCAGAAGACGTTGTCATAGAAACGCTCGGAACATCATCACGGTTAAGCCACTGCATTGCAAAATCCTTAACGTCTGTCCCACTCAGTTTTTCAATCAATTCAATTACTTCATCGGTTTTGATATTTTTCTCTCTAAACTGACTGTGAATCTTGTTCATAACTACAGCAAACGTCTTGTTGCCTAACATTAGTCTAAGCTGATGAAACAAGTAAGTTGCTCTGATTCTCGGAATCTGATAATTGCTATATCTATCATATTCTATTTTAGAATTAAGCGGTGCAACAGTTCCCTCTTTTGAAATAGTGTAGAGAAGTCTATAATTCAATTCCGTAAGTTCATCTTTGGTAAAGTTGAACGCGCGGTCTGCATCAGCCGGAGTTTGTTTCATCATATTATAGTATGCGGCGGTTCCGCTTACAAACCAATTTTCTTTTTCAGTCGCCGGATAAACCGTTCCTTTCCACAAAGCTTCTTTGTCGAAAGAATAAACTTCTTTTACTTCAGTGAAATTTGACGTAGGAATTGAAATCTTATTGGCTACTGGAGTTTTTTCTTTCAGCTCTTTTAATTTCTCGGCAATATATATTGGCGAAGCCGTTGCGTAACCAAGTGTTAATCTTGGGACCGAGTTTGGCAAGTCAGGCATTCTTCCATTTTCACCAACCATTTGTTCGCGTAGAGTAACCTTGCCGTTATGAAGCAAGAATACCATTTGCTCGGCCATTTCGGATGTTGTTACTTTTCCGTCGCAAGCATGCGGTCTGTTGATTGGCGATGAATTCCACAATTTAACTGCCGCTTGATGATCAATTTCACCTTTAGTTTCTTGGTAAAAATTCCAGAATGCTATATCCCGGTTAACCGGACGGAAAACAATATCCGCCGGTGCATCATCGGCATTTGCAATGTATTCTTTTCTAACTTCCAAATCTTTATTGTTATTTACACTCCAATAAAAATCTTTAGCATCATTATACCAATCGTTTTTACTGCTTCGCCATAATTTCCATTTATTGGTTCCAAGAACAAGAATTCCAATTTCATTTTTCTTTACGTCGGCAAGAAGCCAATCGTTGGTGTACATGCCATTATTTTTTGTCGTCATTATTTTAACAACATCATCAAACGAATTTGCATACTGCGCTGCTTTGCGTATTCTATTTGATTGCGGCGTTCCGTTTTCGTTATAAGGCGTTTGCTGTACGGTAGTTTCGCCAATCATTATGCCGGCAGAATTAATATAAAAATCTGCGCCGGAATGAATTCCTCCGGGATAAGTTTGATAAACTAATCTGTTTCCCTCAGATGGAACAACATCAACAATTACATTCCAATGGTAGCCGGTGTACCCGCCCCACATAAACAACTGACCGAAAACAATTTTTCCATCTTTAGTTGCGGAATTATTTGCAAGAAAAGATGAACACTTGTGTAGTTTTTCCGGGATATTGAGTTCATCTTCATTTGCAAGGAAAGATTTTCCGGTTAATGGATTTGGAGTAACCCCAAGCGCACCATGTACATAATCAAGATCAATTGAAGAATTAATTGCAACAATATCTAGAAAATCTACTGCGCGGTCAAATACTTTTGCGCCGGCTTTTGCCGCTCCGTCTGCAATTCCTTTCATCTCTGTTAAATATTCTTCATCATATTTGCGAAGAAACATCGCATCGGTACCAAATCTGCTTTGTCTCCAAGCAGCAGCCGGATCGCTTGCATTTGAACTAACCGCTAATTTTTCTATGAATGTTTTTATTTCATCGGCAACTAAGTAACCATATTGATAGCCTCGCTGATATGGCTTTCCTTCTATATGAACAAAAATCCAGCCTTTATCTTCATAACGAAAAGCCGGACCGCTCCAGCGTACCGTTTCCAGAGGGATGTATTGAGAAATATCGGTTACTTCTTCTAGTTGAACATCATCATACCAAACTTTGCCCTTTGCGTTTCCATTGTAGCCAAAGTTTAAGCAAACCTTGTCTTTGGTTTTAATTGCAACAAACATTACTTCTAACTTTTTCCAATCAGTGGTGGCACCAATTGCCGGTGAGTTATTTGTAAAAGGAAACGATTCCATTGTAGCGCAGGCTGCAACCGGAGTTGGATATTGATCGTAATTGTTTGAGAAAACCGATTCTGTTTTTGCCCAGACGCTTAATTTATATATATGTCCAACTTTAAGAATTACTTCGGAGGAAGTAAGAATAGTTTTGTTCTCTCGCTCATGTTCAATTACAATGCTTTTGTTGCCACTTTTAACTGACGAAGCATCAAAAGAAATCTTTCCATTGCCGGAAATTCTCCAAGCTGTATCGGAGTCTTCAAATCCAGGATTTTGAATTGCGAGCTGGCTTTGTCCAGATATAAATGAAATTGAGATTAATAAAAGTAGAAATACAATTTGAAACTTCTTCATAAAGGGTCCATCGTTGTTTAATTATTGGCGGGGAAAATAAGAAAGTGTTTTTTGAGATTGAAATAAAAATCCCGCCGGTCGGCGGGATTTAACTTAAATTAACAAAGCGGCTACAGCCAAAGCATCTATTACAATTAACATCCAGCTAACCTCCTCTTTCTTACCGAGCACTAACTTTATTATTGTCCACGAAATAAATCCCCAGATTATTCCTTGAGTAATTGAGTAAGTAAGCGGAATTAAAACCATTCCGAAGAAAGCGGGAACTGCGTCATCGAGCCGGTACCAGTTTATTTTTATAACCGGCTTCATCATAAATACGCCAACAAGAATTAACGCCGGTGCGGTTGCAATAGAAGGCACTACTGAAAGCAAAGGGGAAATAAACATAAATGGAAGAAAAAGCAATCCCGCTACAACAGCTGTTAATCCAGTTCTGCCACCTTCTTCAACTCCGGTAGCAGACTCAACATACGCCGTACCGGAACTTGTGCCAAGTAAACCGGAAATTGTTGTAGAGAATGCATCCGCTATTAGAGATTCCTTCACTCTTCTTGGTTCTCCATTTTCATCTACCAAATCGGCAGCTTCGGCAACTCCAATAAAAGTAGAAAGTGAATCGAACATATCCGTAAATAGAAATGCGAGGATTACCGGGAATAAAGAGAATTTTAGCGAGTTCACAATGTCGAGCTTGAATATCAAGCTAAAGTCGGGAAGCGAAAATAATCCTTGCCAAGTTACAAGTGTTGGAATCCCAAAATTAATAGTAGAAGCATCGCCATAGAATCTTCCAATTGGAATTGCCAGCAAGGTCGTGAAAACAATTCCCAAAATCAAAGCACCCTTTATTCTCTTGATCACAAATACAGAAGTAACAATTAGTCCTATAAGAAATGTTACGATGATGGGATTAAACTTTGCTATGCTAACTAATGTAGCTGGGTTCGCTACTATAAACTTTGCGTTCGCAAAACCGATAAATGTTATAAACAAACCGAGTCCCGCAGAAATTGCGTAGCGGAGTTGTCTTGGAATCGCATTCAATATCATCACTCGAATATTAAAGATTGATAGAAGTAAAAAAATAATTCCCGACCAGAAAACCGTTCCTAACGCAATCTCCCATTTAACACTCATACCCAGCACAACAGAGTATGTAAAGAATGCGTTGATTCCCATTCCCGGAGCAATAACAATTGGGTTTTTTGCATAAATACCCATTGCTATACTACTGAACGCACTGACTAATACCGTTGCAGTCAAAACTCCGCTGAATGGCATTCCGGTTTGAGAAATCATAGCCGGATTAACAACAATGATATACATTGTTGCTAGAAAAGTTGTAATTCCGGCAAGTACTTCTGTTTTTAAATTGGTGTTTAGAGATTTGAAATCAAAATAATCTTTCATTGATTCCTCTATTTATATGAGAAATTGAAAAACAATAATTCGTTTTACAGAAAGTTAATCCGAAACTAAGTCTAAAGTTTTTTAATCTCAACAATATTATCCGTAATGGAGAAATCAAAAAAAAGTATTTTAGTTGAGCAAAAAAAAACACTCATGCGGAGAAAACCAATGTCGGTTAAAAAGATGCTTTTCCTATTCATTATGGTTTTTATTGTCTTTAGTTGCAAAGAAGAATCGACGCCAACAGATACTAATGGAACCCAAACTATTAATAAAAGTTCTAAGCGCGGAATCGCATTTGATCTTTCATCAGTCAAGGATTTTGAAGCACTCTCTTCCGGTGTTAGCTGGTGGTACAACTGGGGAACAAGCAGCAACGCAAAAACCCCGATAAGTTTTAATAAAGACTATCAAATGGATTTCGTCCCAATGCTCTGGGGAGGGAATACTAGTTCCACCGATATGGCTATAATTAAGAACTACTTCACTAAGCATCCGGAAGTAAAATATCTGCTTGTTATGAATGAACCGAATTTAACAGATCAAGCAAATAGAACTCCGGCACAAGCTGCAAGCGATTGGCTACGCTACGAGCAAGTAGTAAGCGAACTAGAAGCTTCCGGTAAAGTGGTTTATCTAGTTGGACCGGCGATGACTTGGGGAACAATGACAAACCTTTCTGACCCGGTTGTTTGGCTTGATGCATTTTACCTTTCCTATAAATCCGCTAATAATGGAAGAGAACCGAGAATTGATTATTTAGCATTTCACTGGTATGATTACGGTTTGAATGAGCAGTTGGATAGACTAAAAAAGTACAACAAGAAAATCTGGGTTACCGAAATGGCTAACTGGAATTCTCAGATAAATTCCTACGCTAAACAAATAGAACAAATGAAGCAGATGGTTAGTATCTGCGAAAACCGGGATGATGTTTTCCGTTATGCTTGGTTTTATGGAAGAGGCACCTTTCCAGACAATCACTTTTCCTACTTATTTACTCCAAATGATGGAGAACTTTCAGATTTAGGCAAAGCTTATATCGCTCTTTCCTACAAATAAGCATTCTTTTAAAACAAATTAATAAAATTCTATTGATTTTGGTTTCTCTAAAAAAATTTGTGGGGTACTTAAAAAATATGTTGACAGATATTTAAAAATATTTTACTTTTCGATTGAGTTTAGTAACAGCAATGTTATTAACGCTCACGACCCAAGTGCTCCCCCCACACTTGGGTTTTTTTTATTCTATTCGAATCCACCGCAATCCTCAAAGAACCATTAACTCAAAAATGAATTTTTATAAAGTACATCTATTTCATCTTCAAAAATGCCAATAAACCATACAACCAAAATTTTATCCATTTCTTATTGTTAATAAATAATATAAATTAAAACCGAAATATCATTACTCATCGGAATTACATTCTATAAATATTATTGGAATAGTACATGAAAAACGGGGCACCCAGTGCTGTATCATTTAGAACTAATCTCACACAAAAATTAATTCAGTATTCATCCAGCCTTGACAAAAAACTAGAAAAGCTAAAACTCCCCAAACCTCTAAAAAACAAATATGTTCTTGGTGGAATTCTACTACTGATAATAGTTTTAGTAATTGTCTTTTCTACATCCTTGTCAAAAGCCCGGACTGATATTCCCACTTACAAGATTCAAAGAAATAATTTTCTTGTGACCATAACAGAAAGCGGCGAACTAAGAGCCAAGAATTCTCTTTCTATTCTTGCACCTAGAATTAGGGGAAACATAAAGATCGTTTACTTGATTCCGGAAGGAACTTATGTGAAGCCGGGCGATATTGTCTGTTCGTTCGATCCGTCGGAAGCTATCGCAACTTTTAAAGGTGCTGAAGCAGCGCTGGAAATCGCAAATTCCGACAGAGAGAAATTGGTTGCCAACCAAATGGCGGCCATGGCGCAAATGGAATCTCAACTTAAAAGTGCAGAACTAAGCTTCGAACTTTCCAAGCTGAAACTTGATCAGGTAAAATTTGAGGCACAGGCCATTCAACAGCAGAGCAAACTTGAACATGAAAAGAACCGCTTAAGTTTTGAACAGACTAAGCAAGAATTTCAATCGAAAAAAATAATCCATAAATCTGAAATGGATATGATGGTTGTGCAGATTAAACAGCGGCAAAACGATCTGGATAAAGCCCAAAAAGATTTGGATCAACTCACTCTTAAAGCTCCTTCCGAAGGACTTGTAGTTTACGGAAGCAACTGGTCAAATCAAGGAAGAAAGTTTGCAATAGGCGATTCTCCTTGGGGCGGTGCCGAGATTGCCACTCTGCCGGATCTTTCTTCAATGGAAAGCAAAACAAATATCAACGAAGTAGATGTAAGTAAAATTTCGAATGGGAAAAAAGTAATTGTAAAACTGGATGCTTTCCAAGACTCAAGTTTTGTTGGTGCAGTTTCAGATGTTGCATCAATAGGAAGAAACAAAGACCAGGAATCAAACATAAAAGTTTTTGAAGTGTTAGTTTCTATTAAAGCACATTCCGAAATATTAAAACCGGGCATGACTACAAGCAACAAAATCATTATTAACGAAATTCCTAACGTACTTTTTATTCCTCAAGAAGCTGTTTTTGAAAAGGATGGAAAAAAAATAGTATATGTGAAAAACGGTTCTGGATATGATTTGCGTGAAGTCGATTTGGGTGAAAAAGGAGAAGATTATATCGTCGTTAGGAAAGGAGTAGCTTCCGGCGATGAGGTTGCATTACTAGACCCGACTATTGAATCCAAAAATTCTACACAGGCTTCTGAAGAGAAGAACATGGCTATGCCCGGCAAAGGAAAATAGCCATGAAAGAGATGGAGAATTTTTTAATTGGCATAAAAGAACTTAAAGCAAATAAAATGCGGACGGCTCTTACAATGCTCGGAATTATTTTCGGCGTTGGGGCGGTAATTGCAATGCTGTCAATTGGCGAAGGCGCCCGGCAAGAAACACTTGAGCAAATTGAACTAATGGGAACCAACAATATTATTGTAAACACAAAAACTGTTTCACTCAAAGGCAATAAATCGAAAGCGATGTTCTCCCCCGGTTTGAATCTAAAAGACGCACTCGCAATCAAGGATCTAAATCCATATGTAGAAGTTGTATCTCCACAAAGAGAATCCATAAATCAGATTCTATACAAATCCAACATCATAGAAGTAAAAGTAATTGGTGTTTCTCCGGATTATCCTTCCATATATAACTCCCAAGTTTCGTCCGGAGAATATTTTAAGCAAAGTCATGTTGAAAATTATTCCAATGTCTGCGTGATTGGTTACGGTATAAAAGAAAAACTTTTCAAATTCGAAAATCCAGTTGGAAAAGAAATCAAAGTGAACGACCTCTGGTTCAAAGTTATTGGAGTAATGGCATCCAAAAATATTTCTTCATCCGGCATAGAAAATTTAGGATTGCGTGATTTCAACGAAGACATGTACATTCCAATTACAACCATGATTTATAAAATGAAAAAATATGTTCCGCCCAGTTCCGGCGTGTTTAGTTTAGGAAACATGACTGTTTTTTTCGGGGGCGGAAATGTAGCCCAGAACTATGACCGCACTTCTATTAATCAAATTACTGTTAAGATCAAGAAGGATGTTTCGGTTTCAGCAGCCGGAGCTTTGACAAATCGAATACTTGAAAGAAGACATTACGGAGTTCCCGATTTTGAAGTTGTTGTTCCCGAACAGCTACTTGAGCAGAAACAAAAGACACAGAAGATTTTCAATGTGGTGATGGGTGCAATTGCGGGAATCTCTCTGTTGGTAGGTGGAATTGGAATCATGAATATAATGCTGGCCAACATTTTAGAAAGAACAAGGGAGATTGGAATACGCCGTGCAATAGGCGCAACAAAGAAACACATTTTATATCAGTTCATGTATGAAGCAATGACAATTAGCATTTTAGGTGGAGTCTTGGGAATAATTACCGGCTTCATTTTAACATCTGCAATTACCGGATACGCGGAATGGAGAACTATAATAACTCCATATTCCGTAATACTCGCGTTTTTTGTTTCTGTTGGGGTAGGGCTAGTTTTTGGAATTTATCCGGCAAAAAAGGCAGCCGAAAAAGATCCAATCGAATCTTTGCGTTACGAATAAATTAGTTGCAGCCAATTTGATGACAAACAAAACTATAGTTCTTTATTAATCAATTCTGATGGTGTAACGATGAAAAAAGTTTTCTTTGTAATGGTTTTATTACTCACGCTTTCTTTTCGTATAGAGGCACAAAAAACATTAACGCTTGATGAGGCAATATCCACCGCGTTAAATGAAAGCTACAGTATTAAGTCAGCCGAGCAAACCTTAATTAGCTCTCAAAAGAATTTAGAATCAATTAAAATGG
Source organism: Melioribacteraceae bacterium (assembly GCA_041675645.1). Lineage (GTDB taxonomy): Bacteria > Bacteroidota > Ignavibacteria > Ignavibacteriales > Melioribacteraceae > Stygiobacter. The sequence goes on along the minus strand of JBAYTN010000111.1, from coordinate 719 downwards.
GATTGCGCTCTTCGGTAGATTTTGAGTTTGACATTCCAAGGTATAGCAGAAGCCTTTCAAGTCAATTTAATCCGCTAACCGGAACAGAGCAATTTTTCACTGTTGGCAATACAACTGTTGAAGGTAGACTTTCCATAAATCAACCGATTTTGTTTACAAACGGAACCGTTTCCATCGTTAGCTCTATTTTTGGGCGCGATCAGTTTGCCGACATGTCCGGAACCACCCGAGATTATTTTTCTAATCTCAGCATAAGATTAAATCAGCCTTTGTTCACCTTTAATTCGCAGCTCGGAAATTTAGAACGAGCAGAGATTAATCTGGAAAAGACAAAGCGAAATTATTCAAGAGCAGAGCGGGAAATAATTTACAACGTTACTGCTTCATTCTACAATTTGTATAAAGCAAAGAAAAGTGTTGAGATTACTGAAGAGAAAGTAAAGCAAACGGAAGACTCATATACAACAGCAATGAATAAGTTTAAGGCCGGCTTAATTGCTGAAGTAGAAGCTTTGCAGCTTGAAGTTGACTATGCTGCGAGTAAGAATGAATTGTTGAACGTAAAGCAGATTTACGAAGAAGCCAAAAACGATTTCAAACTATTGATTGGACTTAACATTAACGAGGACGTTGATATTTTAGCCCAATTGGAATATTCTCCGTTAGAATTAAACATTGACGATGCTGTTAAATCAGCTCTAAACAATCGTCCGGAAGTT
>JBAYTN010000110.1:0-10512 GCA_041675645.1 Melioribacteraceae bacterium | reverse complement strand
CAGAATGTTTTTTGTGTTAACGTTAATTAAGCTTTGTTCCGGATGCTTTCTTCCGCCGCGAGGTGGAACGCCGGCAACAGTTCCTTCTAAAATTTTTAGAAGTGCTTGCTGTACGCCTTCACCAGAAACGTCGCGAGTGATAGATGCGCTTTCACTCTTACGCGCGATCTTATCAATCTCATCAATATAGACAATGCCTTTTTGAGCTTTATCCAAATTGTAGTCGGAAGCTTGCAGTAAACGAACTAGGACAGTTTCAACATCATCGCCAACATAACCGGCTTCCGTCAAGGTTGTAGCGTCAGCAATTGCAAATGGAACATCCAAAATTCTTGCTAAAGTTTGGGCAAGCAAGGTCTTTCCAACGCCGGTTGGTCCAAGGAGGAGGATATTGCTCTTTTCGATTTCAACATCGTCCATCTCAAAAAGTGAATTGCTGGCATTTACTCTTTTGTAGTGATTGTAAACGGCTACAGCTAAAACTTTCTTAGCTTTGTCTTGATCAATAACATACTCATCTAAACTTTTCTTTATTAAGTCGGGTGTTAGTGAGGAATGGTATGTCTCTTTTTTAGGATAGCTAGTGATGTTATTCTTTAAAATATCAACACTGGTTTTTATACAGATATCGCATATGTACACATCTGGGCCGGCAACCATCGAAGTAACTTCGCTGCCGTCTCGCCCGCAAAATGAACACTTTACGCTGCGTGGTTCTCGGGAATCGCTCATTTTTGACCGTTTTTAGTTTGAATTCGATTTAGCTCATCTCTTGCATGGTCAAAATAGATGGAGTTTGGGAAATTTTCAAGTAGTTTCTGGAAAGATTTAGAAGATTTTTCCAGATCGGCCATCCCGTATAAATAGGTGTTTCCGAGCAAAAAAGTTGATTTTTCGGCGAAAATCGCAAGTTTGTCATCAACTGAGAGCTTTTCTAGAATTTGTGTGGCAGAAGAAAAATCATTTTCCAAAATAAAAATTTCTGCAAGTCGTAGTTTTGCGAACTGATTTATAATAAATAGATTATCGTTATCACCTAAAGTTTTGAATTCAATCGCAGCTTGTTTGAGATTGTTCTGTAATAAAAGCAGATCAGCTTTAGCATAATTAACAAGATTAATGGAATCTTTTTTTGCGGCGTTTATGAAAAAAGAAAGCTCCAAAGCATTGTTTGTAAAATCTGCTGATAGAAATTGAGTCGCACTTTTTAATGTCTCGATCGCTTCAGAAAATTTCCCTTGCCAGAAAGCAATTCGAGCAATTTGATATTTCGCTTCGAATGATTTTGCCGGATCACTTCTTGGATGTTTTTCTGCTTCTTCAAAATATTGTTTGGCTTCATTGAGTTGATTCCGGAATACTGCAATTTGACCGCGAGCTATGTAAGAATCGACTGTATAATTTGTAAGAGGAGAAGTTTCAATTACCTTTCTGTAAACACTATCTGCTTTTGGTAAATCCAGCAATCTCAAACGGCAGATTTCCGCGATTCTGAAGCGAGCTTCAGTTGCGGAACTGTTTTCCTTAAATGAAACAATGAAATCATCATATGCTTTAATAATCTTATTATACTCATCTGCAAAAGAAACGATTGGTCTTTGTAACGGCTTCCATTTTTCAATTTTCTCTTCACATTTTAGATTTAGAGATTCTTCGAGTGTTTTAGCATATCCTAATCTAGCAGATATTTCTAGAGGTGAATTGGAAAAATGGTCAAGTATGTATTTGTAGGCTTTTGAAGCAATTTCAAATTGCCTACTTCTAAACGCTTCTTGTGCGAAGATGATTGTCCGGGTTCCGTTACAATTAAACTTTTTTTCAGATTCAGTAATTGTATTTAGTGCTTCGGCATACTTTTCGGTTTGAAAATACACAAAAGAAAGAAAATCGAATAACTCGGCTGTTTCTTTAGCGTTGATAAAATTTTGAACTGCTCTAGTGGTTTGCTCGGCGGCTAAAGGACGATTTATATAGCTACTTACACGTGATTTCGCTGTTGGCAATTGGTCTGGACGAACAGAAATCAACTCGCATAACTCGCTCGCCGCATCTGTAAAATTCATATTGATAGCATAAATATTCGCTAAATCAATCATGAATGGAAATGGATCATTGGAGATTTTTTTCCCGCGTTGCAAATAATCAATTGCTTTTTCAAAAGCACGATTCTCAATTGCAGCGTTGGCAATTATTCTGTAAGCGATAAATGAATTTTGATTAGCTGAAATCCCTTTTTCCCAAGAATCATAGGCTTTTTGAGTTTGATCTGAAAAAAAATATGTAGTTCCCAGCATACCGTACAAGCTTGGATCTTGGGGAGAGTCTTTTAGTCTTTTTTCGATAAGTTTTACTGATTCATCATATTTTTTTTGGAGAATTAAAATCCGGTTGAGCGATTCGAAAAAAACGTAATTCCAAGATTGGAGTGTAATTAACTCTTTGTAAAGCGATTCAGCTTTTTCAAGTTGCCCCGTCATCTCATAATTCTGAGCGAGACGGAATTTGTTGTCCACATTCGGATTGTTCTGTGCAGACAAAAAAGTGGTAAAACAGATTGATAGTATGAGAAAGTGTTTTTTCATCAAACTATTGTAGATACTTCTCTTCAAAAATGTTTCCGATGTTGAGAATTCTGTTTGGATCAAATTTTAGTTTCAGCTTAGCCATCTGTTTAATAGTATCTTCGCCATACATCATTAGCAAATAATCCCGTTTCATTTTCCCGATTCCATGTTCGGCGGAGACAGTTCCTTTTAAGCGAACAGCTTCTTTACAAATCTCAAAATAAACTTTTTTGGATTTCATAAAATCGGCTTGATCTTTTGGCAGCATGTTCAAGTGTGGGTGACAGTTGCCGAAGTGCCCATAAACCACATATTCAATTTTGCTTTGCTCAACGAGATTTGTCATCCATTTGTAAAATGGACGAAATTCATTTACGGGAACAGAAATATCAGTGCCAATTTTCTTTAAACCGCGTCTCGCAACAGTTTCATTTACGCGCCAAGCTATAGCGTGGCGGAAATCCTTAAATTTTTCTTGTTCTTTTTTATCAACGGCAATCCACGCTTTTTCAGCATCGGCATTATGTTTGTCTATCAATTCTAACCATGCTTCTGTTAACTGTTCTTCAGTCTCATCAAGTTCTTGTTCGAACCAAACACAGCAAGTATCAAGTGGAATAGTTTGGTAATCGGGGCGGAGAAAATCCAGCGTGAGTTTATCAAAGAATTCCAATGCTCTAGCGGACAATATTCCATCACCCAGAGTTATATCTCTTGCTTCATCTATAAAATTAAATGCATCATCTTCGGTAGGAAAGAACACAACACATGAAAGAATATTGTCGTTATATTCAAGTAACTTCAGTTTAAGCTCTGTAATAATACCTAGCGTTCCTTCCGAGCCGATGAACAGATCAATCAGATCCATATTCGGTTTACAGAAATATCCTGAAGCATTTTTTGTGTTGGGCATTTCAAATTGCGGAACAGAAATAGCTATTTCATTTCCTTGTTCGGTTAATAAGTTGGCTGAATAGCCTTCAACTTTCTGTTTTCCTCTTTCGATGTAAACAGTTTCTCCGGTAGGAAGTACAACACGCATTGCTAAAATATAATCTCTTGTAGGTCCATACTTAAATGTTTTTGCGCCGGAAGAATTTGTAGCAACGGTTGCGCCGATAAAACAATTGCGCTCCGTTGGATCTGGAGGATAAAACAATTTGTGTTCCTCTACGTAATCTTGCAAGTCCTTTAGAATAACAGCCGGCTGAACTGTAACAAACTTTTCAACTTCATTGAGTTCCAAAATCCTATTCATTTTTTCCAGTGAGAGTACAACTCCACCTTCCGGCACTCTTCCGCCATTTAAGCCGGTGCCATTTCCGGAAACTGTAACTCGGACTTGTGCTGAATTGCATTCCTTTAATAATTCAACAATTTCATTTTCTGTTTCGGGTAAAAAGATTTTCTCGGCAGTTCCGCTGTAATTTGAAGCGTCCGTTAAGTAATTCTGAAATTCTTCGGGATCGGTCTTGTATATCATCTTTACTCTGTCGGTTTGTTGTGTTGTTTCATTATTGTCTTCCAAGTATCCAAATCTAGAACTTCAGATTCTTCAATAAGCATTATAGGAATATCATTTTCTATCTTATAACGGCGTCTTGAGTTTTTATCAACAGATACAAGAGTGTAACCATCAAGAACTAAATCCGCTTTTGTTTCCGGACAGCAGAGAATATCTAATAAGTCTTTCGATATCATAATTCACCTTTGAAGGATTTTCTATTAAATTTAGTGGAGATTTTATAAATAAATGTAAACAAAATATGACTGATGAGAAACTTTTCCCGGAATTTCCGGTTCTATCCACGGATAGGTTGTTGTTGAGGCAATTAGTGCCTTCCGATGCGCAAGATGTTTTTGAGTATGCATGTGTTCCCGAAGTATCGGATTTTTTAATCTGGGCACCCCATTCAAAAATTGAAGACTCGCTTGATTTTATTTGTTTTGCGCAAGAACAATTTGAATCTAGTAAATCATTCATTTGGGGGATAGAACTTAAGTCAGATAAAAAACTGATCGGTACAATAGATTTGCGTGATTCCAATTCACCGCACCGTTGCGGAGATGTTGGTTATGTAATTTCGAAAAATTACTGGAATAAAGGAATCATAACTGAAGCATTCAGAGAACTGATTCGTTTTGGTTTTTCTGAGCTAAATCTAAACAGAATCGAAGCTCACTGCGAGGCAGAAAATACCGGCTCGTGGAAGGTTATGGAAAAATCCGGTTTGAAATTTGAAGGTGTTCTTCGAGAAAAGGTTTTCTTTAAGGAAAGATATCACACAATGAAAATGTATTCTATTCTACGTAAAGACTGGATTAATCAATGACAAAAATTAAAATCTGCTGCATCTCCAGCATAGAAGAGGCCGAACTTGCGATTAAGTATGGTGCCGATGCAATCGGGCTTGTTTCCTCAATGCCAAGCGGCCCGGGTGTTATAACTGATGAGTTAATAACAAAAATTGCCGCAACGTTTAGAGGACGTATTGATACTTTCCTTTTGACAAGTAAAAGAAGTGTGGGTGAGATTATTGCGCAACTAAAAAATGCCGGAACTTCAACTGTACAGATCTGCGATTCACTTTTAGAAGGAACCCATAGCGAAATCAAAGACCAACTACCTGGTATAAACGTAGTCCAGGTTATCCATGTAGTTGATGAAGAATCTGTTGAAGAAGCAATTGCAGCAGCAAAAACTGCCGACGCTCTGCTGCTCGATTCGGGAAATCAGAAACTCGCTGTTAAAGAATTAGGCGGAACCGGTAGAACGCATAACTGGGAGTTAAGCAGAAGAATCGTGGAAAGTGTAGCAATTCCGGTTTATTTAGCTGGAGGGTTAAAACCGGCAAATGTTAAAGATGCTATAGACTCGGTTCGCTCATTTGGCGTGGATATTTGCTCCGGTCTAAGGACGGATGGTAAACTTGATGAAGCAAAATTAAGTGAATATGTGAAACTAGTTAAGTCTTGCGGTTAATCATTTATCTGAAGTTTGAATCCGGTACCGTGAACATTAACGATTTCAATTGAAGAATCATTTCTAAAATAATTGCGCAGTTTCGTAATGTATACATCCATACTGCGAGCGGTAAAATAATTATCGTTTTGCCAAATTTTGTTTAATGCAACGGATCTCTCCAAAACATTATTCTTATACAAACATAGTAAGTTAAGCAGTTCGGCCTCTTTTGATGTTAGTTTCTGCTCGAAGCCATCATGCTTAAGTAATCGTTTTTCAAAATCGAAGTTGTAGCTGCCGACAGAAAATTTACTTTGTGTAATCTCTATCTCAGAAGAATTGGAACGCTTTAGAATCACTTTAATACGTAGCAGAAGTTCTTCCATGCTGAATGGTTTTGTGATATAATCATCCGCGCCTAGTTTTAGCCCTTTTAATTTATCCTCAATCATAACTTTAGCAGAAAGAAATAGAAATGGTGTCTGCGGATTAAAATCTTGAATCTTTTTTGCAAGAGTGAAACCATCCATTTTGGGCATCATGATGTCGAGTATGCATAAATCATATTCGCTTTTTTGATAAGCAACAAAACCTTCTTCTCCGTTAAATGCAGCAGTAACGCCGTAACCTTTTACTTCTAGAAATTCTTTTAGAATTGTGCTAAGGTTTTTGTCATCCTCAATCAACAATATTCTTATTGTGTTTTTCATTTTGTCGGAAAAGTTATTTTAAAGGAAGAGCCTACATCAATCTGGCTTTCAACAGAGATTGTCCCTCCGTGAAGCTCAACAATTTTCTTAGCGTAACTCAAACCAATTCCATTGCCCCTTACATTTTGAATATTTCCGCTTTGTACACGGTAGAAAGTTTCAAAAATTTTAGCCAGACTTTCTTTTGGTATTCCAATGCCATTATCGGCAATAGTTAGAATAACATTTTGGGCGTCCGCACTAAGCGTTATTGTTACATCGGGTTTTCTTTCATTAAACTTGACGGCATTGTCTATTAGATTGCTAATTACGTTGCCTAAATGAAATTTATCACCAATAACAATATAGTTCGAATCACTAGTATCAATGTTAATAGAGCCTTCTCTTTGCTTTACAGATTCGTCAAACTTAGAGATTGCGGAAGTAATTATTTCTTTTAGATAAATTTCCTTTTTTTCTATTTTTATTTCATCTCGCTCCATCGAAGCAGTATTGAGAAGGGTATCAACCATAAGCTGTAAACGCTCATTTTCTTCTCTGATAATTTTTGAGTAGCGCGCAACTGATTGTTTCTCGGATGACAATGCCGGCTCATTTAGTGCTTCGCAAGCCAAAGAGATTGTAGAAATTGGAGTTTTAAATTCATGAGTTATATTGTTAATAAGATCATTCTTTACATCGGTAATCTTTTTTTGTTTAATAAACATTTGAACAGCTTTTAAAAACACACCAACAATTAAAAGTATAAAACCAATAGATAGCGCTAACATCCCAACTAGCGAACCTAAAATCAATCTGTTTTTGTTTGGGAAATAAACACGAAGTTCATTTATTCCGCTAAAAACTTCTTCCGGGAATAACAATGTCCTATATTTTGATTTATTGAGATCAGAAGCATCAGTTCCTTTTTTGAGTAAGGTTAAGCTGTCTTCGCGCATTTTCCGAATTCCGAATTGAAATTCGCTGTTAATTCCTTTACTTGAAAATTCTTGTGTTAAAACAGAATCAATTGTTTTAACAGATAATCGTTTTTCGATAGGTTTCTGAATGTTGACATCCATCATCTCTGTAACTACTTTTTGCACCAATCGCTTTTTGCTGGTTACAAACGTGTCCAGTTGTTTTTCAAACATTATCTTGGGGGAAGAAACTTTAACACGCATCTGGGGATTTTGGCTGAAAGCGAATACTCTTACCTCGGAAGCTTTGCCACTGGTATCGGTATCGGTTTGAATTTGATAAGCAAAATTATCCTCATCATTCTGGACTTTTATGTTACGTCCCTTGGAGGCGGAGTCGTGGAAAAAATAATTGAAGTGAGTTCCTATTACTTTGGAATCTTTAATACCCGTTGCTTTTTTTGAATCAGCTTCTACCCAAACATTTTTTATTAATATTTGGGCGGCTTCGTTGCGCTCAAACTTTGCGGCAGCAGAAAGCATTGCATTATTCACGCTTCTGTTAAACCGCTCTTCTTCAACTTTGATTAGATTGGTTAACCAAAATACTTGTACTCCAACTAAACCTACTACTGCAAAGGCCATCAATCCGAGAATTATTTTAATACGCTTTTCTTTCATAGTGCAAATTTACCTTAATACCTCGATTATTTCTTTCTTTTAACACTTTTTAACACTTCTTAACGGTTCTTTGACAGATTAGCATTGTATAAGCGAATATCTTTGTACAACTTAAAAACAAAAAGGAGAATCCATGAGAAAGAACAATCAATTTATAACATCACTTATTATGCTTTTTTTGGCTCTGGGCATAAGCCTTAACGCACAAGATAAAGAAGCAAAAGACAAACTTGCCGATCTTAAAGGCAAAGTAGAAAAAGTTACAATCAAAGTAGATGGAAAGGATGTTGTGTTTGAAGGTAAAGAAGCTGAGCAAATTGCAAAACTTGCTAGAGTTACTGGTAAGACTCATGCTTTTGCCTTTTCTACAGATGATGACACTCCGGGAACTAAAAAAAGAATCAAGATTTTTACTAACGACGGGGACGAGCATTTTAATGTTATGACCAGCGACAAACTTGATTGGGAAGGAGACGGCGATCAGAAAAAAGTAAAAGTAGAAATTAAAGATGGGAAAAAGAACATTACCGTTACTACAAAAAAAGATGGTAAAGAAGAAACTAAAACATATGAAGGAGAAGAAGCAGAAAAATTTCTTAGCACCGAAGGTGGTGATGGTACAGTAAAAGTCATAATGAAAAAAGTTGGCGATGATGAATGTGAATCTGAAGATGCTGAGAATGTGATTGTATTCAATAAAAAGATTGATGGCGGCGGATGCAATTGCTGCTGCAAAAGTTCTTGCAAGAGTGGTGAAATGAATCATATTAAAATGATGCATGGCGGCAAGGGAAAAATGATGTGGAGAATGATGGATGATGATTCAGATGAAAAAGAAGTTCATGTAATTGTTGAAAAGAAGGTAGACAAGAAAAAGGAATTGAAAGAAACAAAAGAAACCAAAAAAGAAGAGAAGAAATAAACTTCTTAAAATAGTTTTAGCTTAAGCGACCCCGCATATTTAGCGGGGTTTTCTTTTTTCTTCCTTTTCAGAATCCCGTTCCTTAACTTCAATCCGAAAATAAACTGGTGAATAAATGAAACTAAAGCTTCCGGATTCTTCCAAAAACTGGATTTCATTGGTCGGCGCAACTATTGCGCTCATTACATTTTCAATGATTGTATTCCTTTTTATTATAACCTCAGTTACTCATTCCGGCAATACCTATCTAGGATTAATAATCTATGTGCTCTTGCCGGGGGTCTTATTTGTAGGGTTACTTCTTATTCCAATTGGAATGTGGATTAAAAATAAAAAAGATAAAAAACGTACAGAGGCCGAAAGAAAAGGTTGGCCGGTAATAAATTTTAACGATATCAAACACCGCCACGCGGCATTAGTATTTGCAATTGGAACAGCTGTTTTTTTAATGGCAACAGCAGTCGGAAGTTATGAAGCGTTTCATTACTCGGAGTCTGTTGAATTTTGCGGCAAGACTTGTCACTATGTAATGCAGCCGGAGTTTACTGCTTATCAAGGTTCTCCTCACGCAAGAGTAAAGTGCGTTGAGTGTCATGTTGGTTCCGGTGCTGATTGGTATGTGCGTTCTAAGCTTTCCGGATTGTATCAAGTTTATGCTGTTACGCTGGGTACGATTCCGAAACCAATCGAAACTCCAATTACAAATCTGCGCCCAGCGCGGGAAACTTGTGAGCAGTGCCATTGGCCACAGAAATTTTACTCAAGAAAGCTGAGAACTGAAAAACATTTTATGACGGATGAAAAAAATTCCGAGTGGGATATAACTCTCACAATGAAGATTGGTTCTAATCTTAGCGCGCTTGGATTAGAAGAGGGAATTCACTGGCACATCAATCCGAATGTTAAAATAGAATATAAGGCCATAGATAGACAGCGGGAAAAAATTCCATGGGTTAGATACACCAATTTGAAGACCGGGGAAGTTAATGAGTATGTTGATAAAGAGGTGAAGATTTCTAAAACGGAACTCAACAATTTGGAAACGAGAGTTGTTGATTGTATGGATTGCCATAATCGCCCTTCACATAATTATCAGCCGCCGGCATTCTTTATCAATAATGCATTAACAAAGGGTACAATTCCCAAAGAATTACCTCAAATAAAATTTGCCGCCCTTGAAGTTTTAGCTAAGAAATTTGAAACCACTGAAGAGGCTCACAAAGCGATTGAGAAAGAGATAAACGAATTTTACACGGCAAATTATCCCGAGGTTTATAAGAACAAAAAAGATTTGATCGCAAAAGGAGTTAAGGGAATTCAAGAAGCATTTAGCTTAAATACATTTCCGGAAATGAAAGTTCGCTGGGATGTTTATCCAAACAATATAGGCCATATGGAATTTGTCGGATGCTTCCGTTGCCATAATGATAAACACGTAACAGACAAAGGTAGATTAATTAAAAAAGATTGCAATCAATGCCATACAATTAATGCCCAAGGTCCACCGGACAAATTGGAAGTAGCGCCAATTAACGCCTCTCTTAATTTCCGTCATCCGGGCGGAGACGTTGGCGAAGTCTGGAAAAAAATGCTGTGCGTTGAATGCCACACGGGCTTAAATCCCTAAAGGATGCTTCAAAGTTTTAACTAAAAGAGGCCGTCTCAAAAGTAAATTTGGGACGGCTTTTCATTTTGTGCAAAAGAATAAATTTCTCATGCTGATATTGTTACCCACTTTGATAGATTATGAGCCATTGCAACTAACCCGATT
>JBAYTN010000109.1:0-10575 GCA_041675645.1 Melioribacteraceae bacterium | reverse complement strand
GCATTTGCCTACGTGGGAGAATCGGTTGAAAAACCGGAGTTGTACTATCTAAACAATGTTGTTGGAAGCTACAACCTAATTCGTGCGTGTGTTGAAAACGGTGTAAAGAATTTTGTGTTCTCGTCAACTTGTTCTATATATGGTAATCCGACAAAAGTGCCAATTTCTGAAGAGCAAGTTTCTAATCCAATAAATCCTTATGCGAACACAAAATTAATTATTGAAACTCTACTTCATGATTTTGAAATTGCGCATGGAATGAAAAGCGTTTGTTTGCGTTATTTTAATGCTGCCGGTGCCGATCCAAATGGTGAAATAGGAGAAAGTCACGAACCGGAATCTCATTTAATTCCTCTGGTAATTTACACTGCTCAAAAGAAAAGAGAAAAGATTTTAGTTTTTGGAAATGATTACGATACTCCGGATGGAACTTGTGTTCGCGACTACATTCATGTAAATGATTTAGCTGACGCTCACTTACGAGCATTATGTTGTTTAGTTGATGGTGGTGTTTCAGCTATAATAAATCTTGGAACTGGAGATGGAAATTCTGTTCTGGAGATAATAAAAAAAGCTAAAAAGATTACCGGCAAAGAAATTCCATTTGAAATTGTAGGCCGCCGCGCCGGCGATCCGGCAATACTTGTTGCTGATAATAAGAAGGCTAAAAATGTTCTTGGCTGGAATCCACAATATGGAATTGATGAAGTAATTGCAACGGCATGGGCTTGGCACCAAAATCCAAAGTTTTAGGAGAGTTAATGAAATTTGAAAAAGTATTTATAGATGATTTGCTGGTTGTTCAGCCGGATGTATTTCCCGATGAACGCGGTTATTTTTTTGAATCGTTTAATAAAGAAAAATATTTGAATGGAGGAATAAATGTTTCTTTTGTTCAAGATAATATTAGTCGGTCTAAAAAAGGAACAGTGCGCGGATTGCATTACCAAGTCGGTGAATCTGCACAAGGAAAACTTTGCAGTGTAATAGTTGGGAAAGTACTAGATGTAGCTGTTGATATTCGTTTTGGCTCACCAACATTCGGTCTATATTTCTCGGTTGAGCTGGGTGAAGAGAATAAAGCACAATTATGGATTCCACCCGGATTTGCTCACGGATTTTCTGTACTAAGCGATGAAGCGATTTTTAGCTATAAATGTTCAAATCTCTACAACAAACAAGCTGAACGGTCAATCCTCTTTAATGATGAAATACTAAATATCGATTGGCAAGTTGAAACGCCAATCGTTTCGCCAAAAGATTTGCTTGCAAAAAAGTTTACTGAAATAGAAAAAGATTTTTTATATCAAACCAAATGAGGGCAGAATGAAATTATCAGTTATTGGAACTGGGTACGTAGGATTAGTAAGCGGAACATGTTTTGCGGAAATGGGAAACAATGTTGTATGTGTCGATAACGATCAAGATAAATTAAAAAAATTAAAAGCCGGTGAAGTGCCGATCTATGAACCGGGTTTGGATATATTATTTCATAGAAATGTTGAAAAGAAAAGATTGGTTTTTACTGATGATTTGAAAGCCGCAGTAAATGAAACTGATGTAATCTTTCTTTGTCTGCCAACTCCTCAAGGAGAAGATGGCTCAGCTGATCTTAAATATGTTTTTGCTGTAGCCGAATCTATAGGAAAAATATTGCAAGAAGCCGGTGATAAAAATTTCAAAGTGATTGTAAACAAAAGCACTGTACCGGTTGGTACAAGCAGAGCAGTTACAGAAATTCTGAAGAAATATGGAATTGAGAAGTTTGATGTTGTTTCCAATCCCGAGTTCTTGCGCGAAGGTTTTGCAGTTGATGATTTCATGAAGCCGGATAGAGTGGTGGTGGGTGCGAGAAACGAAAAATCATTCGAGAAGATGCGTGCGCTTTACGAGCCATTCGTTCGTCAAGGCAATCCAATTTATGAAATGGAACCGGAGAGCTCGGAAATCACAAAGTATGCTGCAAATTCATATCTGGCAATGAGAATCACTTACATGAACGAACTGGCGAACTTCTGCGAAAAAGTCGGTGCTAATGTAGATATGGTTCGCAAGGGAATGGGCGCCGATACAAGAATAGGAAAGCGATTTTTATTTCCCGGAATTGGTTACGGAGGTTCATGTTTTCCCAAAGATGTAAACGCGCTTATAAAGACAGCTGATGATTTTGAGTCACCAATGAGAATTCTAAAAGTTGTTGATGATGTTAACAAGGCACAGAAATTAATTCTTGTTAAAAAAGTATTGCAGCAATTTGGAATGGATATCAAAGGAAAGAAATTTGCTATTTGGGGATTGGCATTCAAACCGAATACAGATGATATGCGTGAAGCGCCAGCAATTTATATCATACGTGAGTTGGTTAGGTTGGGCGCGAAAGTAGTTGCATACGATCCAGCCGCAGCTGAGAACGCAAAGTTCTATCTAAAGGACATTATTGAATACAGCCAAGATCAGTATGGAATGCTTAAAGATGCAGATGCGTTGCTATTGCTCACTGAATGGAATGAATTTAGAAATCCAGATTTTGAAAAAATCATTTCTTTACTCAAGAACAAAATAATCTTTGATGGCAGAAATATTTTTGAAGTAAAGAAGATGGAAGAACTTGGTTTTATTTATCACAGCATTGGTAGAAAAACACTTTCATCATAATTTGGTTTAACTTACTCTTGATCTTAATCTTGACCTTGATCTTCTTCTAAAATTTAAAAGCAGATCATGATTAAGAGTAAGATCAAGTCCTAACGGTTTAACTGCCTAAAACTTTCTCATAGTATTCAATATACTTTGGCAGTACAAGATTTTTATCGAAATGGTTCACGGCACGATCTAGTGAATTTTTGGCAAAATTGTTATACTTCTTTTCATTTGTGAGTAAGTCCACAGCATATTTAGCCATTCGTTCAACATCGCCAATTTCGGCAATATATCCGGTATCGTTATGAATTACTAATTCCGGAAGTCCACCAACAGAACTGCTTATTACCGGTTTGCCGCACGCCATAGCTTCTAGTGCAGAGAGACCAAAACTTTCTGATTGTGAAGGCATTAGGAAAATATCTGCCGCATTTAATATTTCTGCAAGTGCATCTTGCTTTCCGAGAAAGATTACATCCTTTTGTATATCAAGCTCGCGAGCTAAACGTTCACACTCACTTCTATCCGGCCCATCTCCAACTAAAACTAGTTTAGCCGGAACTTCTTTTTTCACTTTTTCCAAAATTCTAAGTGTATCCGGTACTCTTTTAACCGGACGGAAATTTGATGTATGAACTAAAACTTTCTCTCCATTTGGGGCAATGTGTTGTCTAAAAACATCACTTGGCTGGGGTTTGTAAACATCTAGATCGATAAAATTGTAAATGACCTCAATGTCTTTCTGAATATTGTAGTTAGTGAGAGTTTTCTCTTTTAGGAATCTAGAAACAGCTGTAACGCCATCGCTTTCTTCGATGCTGAACTTTACCAAAGGCATAAACGATGGCTCTAAACCAACTAAAGTTATGTCTGTTCCGTGAAGAGTAGTAATAAACTTAATACTTTTGTTAGCTTTTTCTAATACCTTTCTTGCCATATATGCACTTACCGCATGTGGAATTGCATAGTGTACATGCATTAAATCGAGTTTTTCATACTCGATAACTTCCAGCATTTTACTGGTCAATGATAATCCATAAAGCGAGTGCTCAAAAAGAGGATATGTGCTCATTTCAACTTCGTGAAAGAAGATGTTCTCAACAAATCTGTTCAATCTCCTTGGAATTGCATAACTGATAAAATGTACTTGATGGCCAAGCTTTGCCAAAGCAAGACCTAACTCAGTAGCCACAACACCGCTTCCACCGTAAGTAGGGTAACATGTAATGCCAATTTTCATTTTTAACTCTTAGATAATATGTGAAATGTCTTTTATATATTAGTAACAAAATTGATTATGTATTCAGTTCAAAATACACCTTTTTTAAGCGAATGAAAATTCTATTGATTGGTCACTCGATTAATGACCATTTTCAAGGTAACTCACCGGCTGAGATCAAACCGGGTGGAGTTTTTTATTCTACATTGGAATTTTTTGTCTCCCTTTAAACCAAATGACCAATGGTGCTTTTTACCGGCAAGAATTTAGTGTTTATGACGAAAAATATCAGATTTAGGAAGACTTTCTTCAATATTAATGTTGAACTAAATCGATATTCATAAATACAATAAAAATAAGTTGGTACAATCGATGATTCCGAATTGGTAGAAAATACTGTTAAGTGGATATGATTTTTGCAAAAATAAAAGTGAAAAAATTATAGTGAAAAATAAAATTGGTTGCGGGGATATTTTTGGGGCAACTTTTTTTTATTCATATATTGGTACACATGATATTAAACAATCTTTATATATCGCCAACAAAGCCGGGGCGTATGCTGCATCTACATCCGAATTATTTAATTGCGAAAGTATTTCCATCTGATGATTTCTAACGAATTAATTAAAAATAGAATATTGATAATCGGTTCCAATGGAATGCTGGGCCAGAGGTTAGCTGAGTACTTTTCTTCTCAACCGGGTATCGAGTTGATGTGTGCTTCCAGCGAGGAGTCATCTTTTATTTCGGGGTCGCAGTACACTCCAATAGATATCACAAACAAAAATGGCGTAAAGGAACTCATTTTAGGTTTTGTCCCGGATTTTGTTATAAATGCTGCTGCATATACAAATGTAGATAAAGCTGAACTTGAAAAAGAACTGACTTGGAAGATTAATGTGAACGGGGTCGAAAATATTGCTCTATATTCATGGACAATTGATGCGCATCTTATTCACATTTCTACTGATTATATCTTTGATGGAAAGAACGGCCCTTATACTGAGATTGACAAACCGTGTCCAATTGGTTACTACGGCAGATCAAAATTAGCATCTGAAAACTCTATTCGTTCAAGCGGAGTTAGGAATACAATTCTCAGAACAAATGTTTTATATGGTCCGGCTAAGCATAGCCGTCCCGATTTTGTTCGCTGGGTTATAACTTCATTGAGAGATGGAAAAGAAATCAAAATTGTAAC
This sequence comes from Melioribacteraceae bacterium, assembly GCA_041675645.1. Classification (GTDB taxonomy): domain Bacteria; phylum Bacteroidota; class Ignavibacteria; order Ignavibacteriales; family Melioribacteraceae; genus Stygiobacter. The sequence goes on along the minus strand of JBAYTN010000109.1, from coordinate 5,515 downwards.
TGACCAGATTAATAATCCAACATACATTGATGATTTGATTTCCGGAATTAATAAAATATGCGAAAGCAAGAAAGAAGGAGTTTACAATCTTGGAGGTAAAGAATTGCTTCCTCGATTTGATTTTACACTTCGCATTGCCGATTATTTTGGGTTAGATAAATCGTTAGTGAAACCTATACTGACAAAAGAGTTGCACCAGCAAGCTGCCAGACCGCTTAGCTCCGGTTTAATCAATCTTAAGGCCGAAACTGAGCTAGATTACAAGCCCCGCTCAATTGAAGAGACTCTTTCTTTGATGAAAGATGAATTACATCTCTAAAACGACGATTGGTTATTTATCACTTTAGTAAAACTTTTCTAAAAAGATAATTGACAAAATCCTCTATTATTCTCAAGTTTAAACAAGAAGATTTACCATCACATCAACTTATCAAGGAGGTTCCAAATGAAGAAAGCTTTCTTATCTATCGTTGTATTATTATTTGCTTATTCTATAAGCTTTGCACAGGTTCAAGTACAGAGTGGCAATTTTTTCTATACCAAGGATAGCCAAAACTATACATTGCATGCTAACCAAGGAAAGAGAATTGTTGAGTATGAAATTAATTTTACAAAGCCATTTGATAAAAAGCCAAAAGTAATAATTATGCCTTCTTTACTTGATGCTGAAAAAGCTACTCAAGTTCGTTATAGCATAAGAGCAAGTGGCGTTTCTAGAGATGGATTTGTATTGATTGCAGAAGTATGGGGCGATACCCAACTTGCATCAATTGGTGGTTTCTGGTTAGCTCATACTGAAGAATAACATTTAATTCTATTTACTTATTAAGCCGCATCTGTATACAGATTGCGGCTTTTTTTTGCTCTGTCTTATTAACCCGGGATTTAATACCTTTCTCCAAGTTATTTCGGGGTCATCGTGAAAAAGACATATTTCTCTCTCGTCATTTTATTCTTATCATCTTATTTATTTGCACAATCCGCAAAGTTTAGTCTTAATGATTACAAAACGTTTCTGGCAAACCACAAGAACTTAGCATACAGTGAACTTGCCAGTATGTACAATGCCGGAAAGTTCCTCGGGAAGATTCCAGCTTTCCCGACTGATGCTAAATATCTTGACAGCATTACAATTAAATACAAGATGACAGATGATGAACTTGGATTACTCAAGAAAAATGGGTTTGTTGTAACGGAACGGAATTCAATGTTTAGCATGAGAAATACGCTGGCAGATATTTGGCAAAAGGATTTGCCGGTTTTTATTTCTACAGATTTAGTTCACAACGCTTTTCACGAATCCTACGATGCGATACTAAAAAGCTTGGAAATAGATTTCATTATTCCAAAGCTTGGAGAGCTGCTACTCAACATGCACTCTAAGATGAGCGAGTTGGACACAAAGTACTCTGTTAATTCCGGGATGAAGAATTCTTTGCAAGATGTTGATTTGTATTTATCTGTGGCTTTAGAACTGCTTGGCAAAGCATACAAACCCTACTATTCTGTTAACGTCAATTCTGTTAATCAAATTAAGAGCTATGTAGATGCGCTTGCTGCGGTTGAAGATTATTTATTTAGTGAAGTCCGCCGTGAGATGGATTACAGCCAATTTAAAGTGCGAGGGCATTATACGGATACGCAGTACCCGCAATTAGCAAAGTACTTTCAATCTATGATTTGGTTAGGTAGAACAGAGTTATACTTAATTAAGCCAAACGTAATAACTGATCCTAAAATGAAAAAAGATGTCCAGAGGCAGATTGTTGATTCTTATCTGATTAGTGAATTGTTGACGCTTTCAAATTCCCAGCAATTATTTGATGAAATAGAAAAATCAATACAATTGTTTGTTGGTGAACAAGATAACGTAACGGTAGAGCAGTTAAGATCGGTTTTTACTGCCGCTAGTATTACCAAATGCGAAAGTTTACTTGATAGTAACAACGTAAAAGTGTTCCAGGATACGCTGGCAACAAAACCTTTTTCGGATCAAAAAATATTATCTCAACTTCTGAACACGAATCCGATGGTTCCCGAAAAAATAAAACCCGCATCGGCATTCTTATTATTTGGGCAACGTTTTGTAATTGATTCTTATGTTACCGGTAATGTTGTTTATGATAGAATAGAAAACGGAGTTAGAAGGATGCTTCCTTCAACACTGGATATTTTGTTTGCATTAGGAAATTCTGCAAGCGCTCAGCTGCTGCAACAGGAAATTGAAAAGTATAAATACGCTAAGAATCTAGCCGGATTAAGATACTTGATAGATTCATACGGAAACGACTTTTGGGACAATTCAATTTATAACCTTTGGCTAAACTCGATTCGTTCGTTGAATCCACCGTCTGATAGAAATAATCTTCCAGCATATATGCAGACAGCTGCTTGGTGGCAGCAAAAAATAAACTCTCAAGTTTCTTCTTGGACAGAATTACGGCATGATAATATTTTGTATGCTAAGCAATCTTATTCCGGTGGCTTTACATGTTCTTATCCATATAGTTATGTTGAACCGGTTCCGGCCTTTTATCAATCAATGAAAAACCTTGCAATAAAAACTATAGACAAGCTTAGTTTGTTATCAATTGATATGACAGAACAGAAAGAATATTTTCAAAAATTTTCGTCTTTAATGGATACACTTGGTACAATTGCCCAAAAGGAACTTACAAATCAGCAGTTTAGCGAAGCAGAGAAGAAATTTCTTAGCTCAATTCTATACTTTACTAATATAGGCTGTGGCGATAGAGCATATAACGGCTGGTACCAGACAAGATTATTATATCAACACCCGCTTGTTTATTCTGCTTTAGGTAAAAAAATTGTTGCAGATTTTCATACTTCCAAATATGATGAGTTTGGAAATGTAGTTGGCTGGGTAAAGCATGCCGGAACCGGGTTAACAAATCTCTGTGTGGTTGTGGCTAATCTTCCCGGAGTAGGTGACGTAGCTTTTGCCGGTCCGGTTTCAAGCTACTATGAATACACAACAACTGGCTTTGCAAGAATAAACGATGAAGAATGGTTTCAATCTTATTTAGGCAAGGCTCAAAAGCCAGATTGGGTGAATAATTATCTCGCAACGAACAAAGGAGCTAAGCGAGAAATTGGCTCAGAGTTGGTCACCGATATCCACGAGAATTTTGGTCAAAATGAGTTGCCGGATTCCTATGATTTTCATGCTGCTAACTATCCAAATCCATTTAATCCGGAAACAAATATTTTCTTTACTATTCCTTATATACTTTCTAACCAGTTTACCGAAGTTAATATTTACGGTATAAATGGAGAATTAATTAAAAAACTCGTTTCTAAAGATTTACCAGCCGGCAATTATATTGCAAAGTGGGATGGTACTAATGAGCAGCAGCAGAAAATTTCAAGCGGAATATACTTGTACAAAATTAACGTAGGGCAATATTCCGCATCGGGAAAGATGAATTTGGTGAAATAGTTCTATAAATCATCATTTTTTCCTTTTCAAGATTTTTTTTATTACCTGATCTACTTTACATTGCGGGGCAAAAAAATATTCCTTCCACCCCCAAATCCAAGGAGGTGATAATGATTTCTCAGCTTGTCAAGCCGGAAATAATTGATTTAATACAGCACAGACAGTTCGGTGATCTGAAAGAAATTCTTATCGATTGGACACCGGCCGATATTGCCGATTTGATTCTTTCCGTTCACGAAAGTGAACAAGCGATACTATTCCGACTTCTTCCTAAAGATTTAGCCGCAGATGTGTTCGAGTATTTCGATATTGATACTCAACTTCTTCTTATTGAATCCCTCAGTAAGGAAGATGTTGCTGCCATTCTAAACGAAATGGCGGATGATGATAGAACAGCTCTATTCGAAGAGATGCCCTCCAATGTTGTTAAGCAAATGATAGCTTCTCTCTCTCCCGACCAGAGAAAAATTGCTCAACAACTTCTTGGCTATCCTGAGTACAGCGTTGGCCGTTTGATGACGCCGGATTACATCGCAGCGCGTGAGTTCTGGACAGTCCAACAAACACTTGATTTCATTAGAAAAAACGGACAAGATAAAGAAACATTAAATGTGGTTTATGTAGTAGATCATCGTGGTCAGCTTGTTGATGACGTTGGAATTAGAGATTTTTTACTTGCGCCGCTTGAATCTAAAATTGAAGATTTGATGGATTTTAATTTTGTCTCACTCAAAGTAAATGACGATCAAGAAACAGCTGTTGAATTATTTAAGAAATATGATAGAACTGCTTTACCCGTAACCGATAGCAGCGGAATGTTGGTTGGCATTGTTACAGTAGATGACGTTTTGGATATTGCTGAAGAGGAGGCAACCGAAGACATACATAAAATTGCGGGTATGCAAGCATTAGAAGAGCCTTATCCGGATATTAATATTTGGGGCATGGTTAAGAAGCGCGCGCCTTGGTTAGCAATTCTTTTTATAGGTGAAATGCTAACAGCCACAGCTATGGCATACTTTGAAGATGAAATGGCGCGTCAAATTTTGTTAACACTTTTTATTCCCCTAATTATTTCTAGTGGTGGAAATACCGGCTCGCAAGCAGCCACATTAGTAATTCGTGCACTCTCTCTGGGAGAAATTACTGTAAAAAATTGGTGGTTGATTCTAAGAAGAGAGCTGATTATAGGTGTAATTTTAGGCGGTATTCTTGGGTTGCTAGGCTTTCTTAGAATTACGATCTGGGAATTATCAACTAATGTTTATGGTGAGCATTGGATGCTGTTAGGTTTTGCGGTTTCAATTTCATTATTAGGAGTTGTTGCCTGGGGAGCAATAATGGGCTCTATGCTACCAATAATTATTAAAAGATTTGGTCTAGATCCGGCTACTTCCTCGGCTCCTTTTGTTGCTACATTAGTGGATGTTACCGGAATAATCATTTACTTCACAACAGCTATGCTGATTTTACAAGGTACTTTACTTTAATAAACCGGAGAATAGATGAAAAAAAGTATTAGTGTTTGTTTTTTTTCGGTTGCGCTTTTTGTTACGTCGTGCTCACTGTTCCAAAAAGATTCGTTCCAAGGCGATTGGCAATTAACACTTACCGGTGCGCTAAGTGAGACAATTCAATTTACTATCAAGGATGATAATTCTTTTTACGTAAGGAAAAATATTCAATATGGTTCGCGTGAATACGATGCTGAGATTAATGGTAAAATTGAGAAGGATGGAAAAGTCACTGCGGAAATTATTGCTTCTGGTCAGCCGATGGGACAACTTGACGGATATTTAAATTTTGAAACCGGTAAGGGGAAGTGGAACGCAAGTATAATAAGCGGCGAATGGACAGCTACTAAAAAATAATTTCTTTTCATGTTGAAAACAAAAAACCCGGCATATAGCCGGGGTTTTTTATAACTGTCACGTGTCACGTCCTGAAAAAAGTTGACTACTGAAAAAGAAAAAGCAGGAGTCAAGCAATGCAAACAAGAATAATGAGCCCCTATCAATCAAAGTATAGTCAAGCGTTCAAAGTGCAATTAGTACG
>JBAYTN010000108.1:0-10786 GCA_041675645.1 Melioribacteraceae bacterium | reverse complement strand
TGGGATTTCTCTAACTTTTGCACTCATCGTTACATTTAAGTCATCATTTAATTTAGCATTTGCTGTTACGTCTACTAAAGATTCTTTATTGTTTAATTTCAAGCTAACATTAGCAATGTCGCCATCTGTTAAAGGTGTAACACCAACCATAGCTACTTTTAAGATACCATCAGCATAATTAGATGTTACCATCCAACCTTCAGGTAATCTTGTATTTAGACCATTATAATTGACATTAGAACCTAATTCGATTTCAGCATAAACAGAAACTACACCTGTTGTGTTGCTTAAGTTGATAGGTAGTAATACACTTCCACCTTCTTGAGCTACTAAATTATTAAACTGTACTGTACCCATTGCAGCACTCATCTTAGCTAATGGCCAAGTTTGATTTGCATAGAAATAAAGTACATAATAAGCGTCATAAGATGTTACTGTACCATCTTGATTAGCATCGGCTGCCCATAGAGCTTCGCCTGTTAAGGTAATGTTACCAACTACGTGAGCTAATATTTTAGCTGCATCTGCAGGAAGAACAGTACCGTCAGCATCAGCGTCGCCTCTTGCTAATGAATTAACTACTTTAATTGTTGCAGTGGTTGTTGTTGTTCCACCATCTGCATCTGTTGCGGTTACGACTACTACGAAATCTTTACCAACATCAGCTAAACCGGCTGTGAATGAGAATGCGCCAGCAGCTGAAAGTGTAGGAGCTGTTGCAGGAGCAGGAGTTACTGAAGTTAAAGCATAAGTAGAAACGCCACCGTCAGGATCGATTGCTACATAAGTTACTGCTACTGTTTCGCCAACTTTAATTGTCTTGTTAGCTAATTTTACAGAAGCTAATGAATCAAATGAAGGAAGTCTGTTAACGTTAGTTACTGTAATTGCAAATGCATAATCTGCATAAACAGTTGCGTCAGCAGGTTTTGTAGCTCTAACTGTTACTGGATAAGCTGTAGCTGAACCTTGAGCATAAGTCGGTTTCCATTTGAAAACGCCTGTTACAGGGTCAATAACTGCACCTGCTGGAGGAGTTACTAATGAGAATGTTGGACCTGTGCTATTTACGTCTTGATCAACTGCATTGAAATCAAATGTATATTCAACCATTTCAGGAGTTGTAACTGCGGCAGGGGCAACAGCTGTGAATACAGGAAGTCCTGAAGGGATACCAATTGTGAAGATTGCTTTTTGAGCAATTGCACTACCAAGCGAACCAATATTTCTAACTACCAATACTGTATCGCCTACTTGTGGTTCAGCCATAGCGTTGCTGTATGAATTTCCAGCACCTTCTAAGAACCAACCATTTACTGATACGTCACCATCGAATCTTCTGATAATTCTCAAATCATTATGATTTTCGAGTGGTCTTTGCAAGTTTGTACCATTCAATTCAACGTCAAATTTCTGAGCAGCACCTAAGCTTGTTGTTGCTTCAAATGACCAGTAGTAAGGAGCTTTACCAGAAATCCAAAGTTTCTTAGATGGATCAGCAAATTTAGTTCCGCCATCAATTGCAAAGTTTTTGTCACCTGTTGGTGTAGTATCAAAATGACCAACAACAATAGTTGTTGGAGCTATTGTAGCATTACCAACTGTAAAAGTAATAGCAGCTGGGCGATATTTTGTATCTGAACCAACTGGCCATTCCATACGACCTAGAGTATTTACTGGAACAGCAACACCAACTTTACCTTTAACGTGAGCTAAGTTTATAGCGTTTGCTGGGTTACGAACATAACCAAGACCTGTAATAAAGCCACCTGCAACTGTTGGGTTAAGAGTAATTACAAATGGATCTGTAATTGCAAGTACACCACGTGTTAAAGTAAGAACACCGTTTGGTGCAACTGCGCCTTGTAATACGATATTACCGCCGCTGAATGTAACGGTTTGGTCATTACCTTTATTTAAAGTAAGGTTATTTATTGTTCTGTTTGCACCAAGAGCAACTGTTTGAGCATTTGTACCGGTGAAGTTTAAGTTAAGACCGGTATTTGTTAATGTACCTGTGAATATTAAGTTGTTTGGTGTGTTGATTGTTGCAACTGCAGCAGCAACACCAACTGTTGCGTTATTAATTGTTGCATCACCGGTCAAGTTAAGTGTAGAACCACCGGCTAAGTTTGTGGTACCTGTTGAAGATAAACCAGCTGCATTGAAAGTACCATTATTTGTAAATGTACCTGTAGCTGTAACTGCGCCTGAAGAGGTAACAACAGCAGCGTTTACATATGTACCGGCAACTGTTAAAGGACCAGTCCATGTTGTATTTGCATTAGAATTAACAAAAGAACCAGCAGGAACTGTCTGAGCTAATGTCCATACTGTTGGGACGTTAATGTTAAGAATGCTAGCCATCGAAAGTGTACCTGCAATTGTTCTAGCATAACTTACTAAAGCAAAACCAGTACCATTACCAATTGTAACTTCTGTTGTATTTGGAGCAACAGCTGTTGAAGCTAATAAGCTAAAGTTATTAACAACTGTAGGAATTGAGTACTCAATATCAGTTGTGATAACGTCAGCGGCTACTGTTTGTTGATATGCTAAGTTAATGTTTCCAGCAACTAAGCCACCAATAACGCCACCTAAAGTAGCATCTCTATTTAATTTTGAAGCATTTAATCTTCTTGTAACTGTCTTACCATCTGTAAGAGTTATAACAACTGGAGAATCCCATTCCAATGTACCAACTGTTAAATCAACATCGCCTAAGATAGTTCTACTATTAACAACTGTTACACTCTGAGCAGCAACTGTATTTAATGTAACATTTGTTGCTTGTGATGTTGGCCAAGTATTTGTATTTGGAGCAGAAGAAGCACCAGTAAATAGATAATCTGTTTGACCAACAAATGCTGGGGCTAGGTTACCAGCAGCAGCGTTCATATTACCAAGACCAGCAACTTGAACTAAAGCACCGTTAGCATCACCTATTGTTAAATAATTAACACCAGCTGTTGTAGCAGTTAATACAAATCCTTTCAAGTATAATTCATCAGCTACTGTAACCATTCCGGTTGCGCCAACGTTTAATGCTTGTGCAACTTGAAGTTTAGGATATGTAACTGCAGGACCATGATTCCATGCGGTACCAGCACCAACTGCATCCCAAATAAAATAACCGGTTCCAGTATAAGTACCAGCTATACGAGTATAAGTTGCAACACCTGCATTACCTACTCTTAGATTTGCACTTCCTATGTTGATTGCACCAGCATTATGAATCATTGCTGTACCAACTGTTAATGTACTACTAGCAATACCGCCGGTTAAATTAACATCATCAGCAACTGTTAAGTTAGCAACTGCTGAATTAGCAGGAGTAGAATATACTAATGGAGCAGTTACTGCATCTAATAATAAGATACCAGTTGTACCACCGTTAGTAGCTAAGAAAGAAGAACCAGAACCAACTGTTACATTACCACCAGCAGTAAGTGTTCTGCCAGCGCCAATATCAAATTGAGCACCGTCACCACCAGTTGTTGTAGCACTTAATGTTAAAGTACCATTGATTTGTAAGTTACCAGTTGAACCTGTTAAGAATGTAAATGCTTGAGCAACGTTATTATCTGTTGCATCTGCATATTCAAAGTTTGCACCAATAACTGCTGTACCAGGACCAGTTACAAAAAAGTTTGTCGCAGCAGTTACAAATTTCAATAAACCATTTGTAATTGTTCCGCCAACTGTCATACCAGGAGCTGTACCATTATGTGTTAATGTGAAACCGCCAAGATTGATGTTACCACCAGCTTGAGCAATGTCTCCACTCATAATAGCATTTGAGCCAAGTGTGAATGTTTGATCAACATCACCATCAGCAAAAGTTAAATCAGCAAAGTTTGGACCAGCTGCAGAGAATGTAACTGTAAGAGCTGAACCAGCATCTGCACCAGCTTCATAAGTAATATTTCCATCATAAGTCGTAAAGAAGTCATCTCCACCACCTAAAGCGTTATCAGCACCAAAAGCATCACTAACAAGACCAGGTAATACTAATGTATTGCCTAATGAGCCATTATTAATTTGAATTGATGGAACTGAACCAGTACCTGTGAAAGCTGTTCCGGTTGGGCTTGCTAATGCAACCTCAAAAGGAAGACCACTATCAACTAAATGACCATTCAATACAACCGCTGCACCAGCAATTGTTAAAAGTTTAGCATTTGTATATAAATGTTGGTTAGCATCAATTGTTAATGTTCCATTAACTGTAGCAACGCCGCCCATAGTTACAACACCTTTACCGGAAACAGCGCCGTTAGTAGTAGAAACTGTTAAGTTCCATAATAATGTAGTACCCACAGGAATTTCAAGAGCTGTTGCTTTGTCACCACCATAATAAGTAACGTTTATTTTTGTACCAGCAGCGATATTTGGAGGAGTAATTTGGAACTCACCTTCAGTTCTAAATACTGTTGGCCAAGGAGCTGTACCATTAAATTGTGTGTTAAGTAAATTAACACCACCCTCTGCTAAGTAAAAATCTCCAGTAAAAACTGAAATACCAGCAACAAAAGTTACTTCTGGCACAATATCTAATGGCAATGGATCACGATCATTATCCACACCAAAATTACCAAATGTAGCACCGGCTGTAGGAGCGATTGCGTTAACTGTTTGTGCTGCTGTATGACCGGACATCATTACATATCCGCCATTAGTAGTTGTGTAACCGGTTGTGTTCTGGAAATTACCATTACCACCGCCAGCACCATTTTTTCCAACGTTTAATCTAACGCCATCTAATTTTGTTGCGTTTAATACTAAACCATTATCAAATTTAACGTTATTTGTAACATATAAATTGGCTACACTTAAACCGGCAATTGGTTTGAATACAACTACCGGAGCAGGAATGTTAGCATTGTTTTTTACTGATAAAGGACCAGGATAAACAGGGCTAGCACCACCAATTTGTACTGTCTGTAATTGATTAGGGATAGGCTCATCGAAAATCAATTCTGTTGTTATAGAAGTGAAAGACGGATTTGTTATAGCAGCACCAATTACTGTATTTAAAGAACCGATTGTTACAGATAGTTTACCTGTAAAATTGATAGTTCCATCAGTCCAGCTTACTGAAGAAGGAGAGGTATCTGATACTTTCACAACTGAACCAGCAACACCAGTACCTAATATATTTAATGTACCGCCTGAAACTACCCAATCTTTAGCTACGTTAACAGCAACTGAGTGAGAGGCAGGAATTTCTATTTTACCTGCTGATATATTAATACCACCATTTAAATTAATCGCACCACCGGAAGCAGCAGTAAATTCTATAGATCCTGTTCCTGTGTTTTCTAATTTACCTGTTAATGCTAAAGTAGAAGCTGAAGTAAGATTTAAATCAATATTACTTTTACCACTATTGATTATATCGCCAGCAACTATTTGAGCGCGAGCAGTTCCTGTAGTAGTAGAAATAATATCTGCGCCTGCTACTGTTCTTTTATTTAGTAAACTACCACTAAGATTGATAACATGATCTCCGAATAGGATATCGCCACCATCAGCACCAGGGCCTTGTGTTACACTAGTACCGAAAAAATCACCTCGTGGTAATGAGATTCTTGAAGTAGGAGGCATTGCTGCATTCGCAACTGCGGCACCAGCATTATTAATGGTAATTGTATTAACTGTTGTAGCTGTAACAGTATGTAAAATACCACCATCAAGTGCAACGTCGCCAGCTCCAGAGATGTAAATACTAGCACCAACTATTAAATTATGAGTACCAATTGTTAAAGTTGTACCAAGACCACCAGTAACAACTGTTGGTGTATATGTTACATAACCGAACGAAATATCGCCATTATAACTTCCGTTACTTGAAGTAGAAGTATTTACGATAGCGCCTGTTCTTACACCAGCAGTACCAACTGTACCCGTTGTTCTATCAGCAGCAACTATACTGCCGTTACCTGTTCTAGGAACGTTTGTACCATTCACAAAGTTTGAACTAACATTAAATCCACCAGCAGAAACTATATCGCCTGTTGTGTTAGCAAATGTAACACCACCGTTGTTTGCAAAGCCAACAGCGCCACCAGCAGCTCCGCCATCTACTTCGGTAAATGAACTGCTTGAAGAAACATTTACACCGCCAGTTAGGGTTACTAAAGTTCCTGTACTAGCAAATGAAATTTCACCAGCATTTGACCACAATGTATTTGAACCTGCACCAGCATCCCAAGTAGCACTACCTGTAAAGGTTGTACCAACCGTTAATAGACCGGTTACTGTAACATCTCTATCACCAAAACGAATTACACCTACATTATTTGCAAATGCAACAAGAGCAGCAGTTAATGTCAAACCTGGGTTATTCGTAACGGTTCCACCAACTGATACTGTTCCGCCTACACCTAATATTGGTGTAACAGACACATATCCAGCGCCACTTTGAGAAATGGCACCAGTAACTATTAAGTTAATAGCAGCCGGATTGTTTAATAATACATAACCAGCACCTGTATTAGATACAGAAGCTACTGTTGTAGCAGCAGCAGATGTTTGGAATAATTCAACATTACCTGTACTAACTGTGCTAGTATTAGATACTGCGCCAACTGTTGTAGCAGCGTCGCCGCTAATTTGTCCGGCACCAGTATTTGTTAAATCGCCTAATGTAAAAGCAGCATCAGCTAAAACTGATGCATTACCGCTTGCAGATACGTTACCAATTGTTCCAGCTGTTGCTAATGTTAAAGCAACAACACCACCTGTTGACTTAGTAGCTGTAATGTTTGGTAAATTAAAATTACCAGCAACGCCTGCTGCACCAGTCAATGTGAAAGCTAAAGTTCCACCACTAACATTATCACCAACTGCATGAGCTGCAGAAGCACCTACTATTGTTAATGTATTTCCACCTAGAGCTAATGTACTACCTGTTGTTAAAACACCATTCATAGTCTTACTTTCATTTAAAGTAAGAGGTGCAGTAGCAGCAGTATTTAAGTTTCCGAAATTTGTTGTATTGCTTGCAGCCGGTAATTCAAATCCGGATGTAATTGGTGCAATGCCATTATAAACAAAATTATGAGCACCAGCAGTAAATTTGATTTGCGAATCAACTGTACCGGCTGTTCTCGTTACGTTACCTCTAAAAGTTAAGTTAGAAGCACCCGTAACAGCACCTGCTGTTAACGTTAAATTTCCAAATTCAAACGCGCCGGTAAATTTTACACCGCCGGCTTGATCAACAATAAGATTAGCATTAACGAAATGAGCAGTACCGACACCAGATGTAGTGAAAGTTAAGTTTTTCGATACTACGGGTAAGGTTGTTAATGTTAAATCACCTTCTGTATAATTGATACCTGTTATAGCAACGGATATCGTTGATCCATCAGGTGCGGCAATGAGTGCAGAAGCTACGGTCTTTTTCGCCTGAACTACTGTCGTACCGGAGTTCGCATCATCACCATTTTGGTTGTTCACATAAAATGTTGCTTGTGCACTTGTCAATCCTGTGAATAGGACTAACATCAAGACAACACTCAATGATAAAAATTTCTTTAAATTCATTTTTTTCTCCCTGTTGGTTGAAAAATGATTAGTGAGTTAATAAATAAGTAATACTGTTTGATAAAAAAAACTTGAGATACGACAGCATCTAAGTCGGTAGTAGTTTTGGCATAAAATTGTACCTCCCTAATTGGTGTGTTAATAATGTCAGTTATGTTTGTTTGTTTTTTGGTCATCTATGTTGTTTGTTACCCTGCTAAAATTCTTTTTTACGCACTAATAAATAAGTTAACTGTAAACTATCCCCTAAATAATTCACAACAAGCCGCTCGACACTTCATTTTTATCGAATTAAACAAATAAATTCTCCCTATCAAATCGAAAGATATATATTCACAAATAACTTGTCAATATTTTTTTATTTAAATCCTCTATTATTATTTTTAAGAAGATATTAATTTTGGTATTGATTTTTACCTCTTTTTTTACGTTTCGCCACTTTTGCCCTTTTTTGTATCTCTATTGACCCGTTACTACTTCATTAGCAAGATTAATAAAAATTCCATGTTCTACTATTCCTGCTCTATCATTTAGTATAGAGGCGATTTTAGCCGGATTTTCCAGAACTCCAAATTGACAGTCCAATATAACATTCTTTTCATCAGTTATAAAATGACCGCCGTCATAATCTAATCTTTTTGTTACAAATGCTCCGAGCGATTCTAAAAAATTTTTTTCTACTTCTTCTGCGAATTGCAAGACTTCGACAGGAACAAAAAATTTCTCACCCAATTTTTTTGAACGTTTATTAGGATCAATAACTATAATAAGTTTCTTACTTGCCTGTGCAATAATTTTTTCTCTAAGGAGAGCACCACCGCCCCCCTTAATTAAATTCATCTCTTCATCCACTTCATCAGCACCATCAATTGTAATATCAATTACAGGATATTTATTTAGTGTGCTAATCGGTATTCCTAATTCTATTGCTCTTTCTTCTGTATGTTTTGAAGTAGGGATTCCTATGATATCCTTTAGTTTTCCTTCTTCAATTAATTTTGCTATTTTTTCTAATGCATATTTTACAGTGCTCCCGGTACCAAGTCCTACAATCATTCCTGACTTGATATAATCAACAGCTTTCTCTGCCGCTCTTTTTTTCTCTTCTTCTAAGGTCATATTAATTCTCCAGTTTGCTCCGCACATTGATCTCCCGTTTGATCTGCAAATTGTTCTCCGAACAAGGTCCCGCTCGTTGCTCTATTAATTTTTACGGTTAAGTAATCGCCTTTTTTTATTCCCGACTGTTTAGGAATAATTACTACTTTATTAGTATCAGTTCTTCCTGCTAAAAATTCATTCGATTTTTTACTGTCCCCTTCGATAAGAATTCTTTCTACTTTACCGATCATCTCTTGATTTATTTCAAAAGAGATTTTTTGTTGAAGATCAATTATTTCGCTTAATCTTTTCGATTTAGTTTCTTCATCAATATCATCACCCATAATAAATGCTTTAGTTCCTTCGCGCGGAGAATACTTAAACATATAAGCTCCATCATAACGTACTTTCATCATCACATCAAGTGTAGCAATGTGATCTTCATAAGTCTCGGTTGGGAATCCCGAAATAATATCGGTAGAGAAACTAACACCCGGAATTATTTTTCTCGCTTTATCTATCAACTCGTAATAATGTTCTATCGTATATGTGCGATTCATTAAATCCAAAATTCTATTAGAGCCGGACTGAACAGGAAGATGAATATAATTACAAAGATTTTCATTCTCTGCAATTGTATATAATAGTTTATCAGAAAGATCCTGCGGATGAGAAGTAGAGAAACGGAACCGAATAGTTCTATCGACTGCAGCACAAGCGGCAAGCAGATCAGCAAAGTCATTTCCATTATCATTATACGAATTTACATTCTGTCCGAGAAGTGTAATATCCTTAAATCCTCTTTCGGAAAGAAGTTTAATCTCAGGAATTATTGATTCCAATGAACGACTTCTTTCTCTTCCGCGTGTAAATGGGACTACGCAATAAGTACAAAACTTATCGCATCCGCGCATTACGGAAAGCCAAGCGGAAAGCCCCTCTTCTCTAAATGGAATAATATCATCATAAGTTTCGGTTCGGGATAGTTTTACTCCAATTCCTTTTTCACCTGCGAATGCTCCATCAAGAAATTCAGGGAGACGGCGGTATTCATCAGGACCAACAACTATATCAACCATCTTCTTATCTTCAATTAAGTTCTTCCTTAATCTTTCTGCCATGCATCCTAAGATGCCGATAACTGCTGATTGCCTTCCCTCTTTATATTTCTTGAGATTGCCGAGACGTCCATAAATTCTCTGCTCTGCATTATCTCTAATACTGCATGTATTAAGTAAGATTACGTTTGCTTCGGTAATCTCATTCGTTAAGCTATATCCTTTATTCTGCAAAATGCCCATTACCAGTTCCGTATCGGCAAGGTTCATTTGGCATCCATAAGTTTCTATATATACATTACTTTTATTCATTTATTGCTTTCTATCTATATAAGTTGATTTTTATAAGCTTCCTGCTTGAGCGATTGGCTCCGGAAAAAGGTTATCCCATATTGAGCATAAAATACATAACTACATTTAAGACTATAAGTATAATTATAAAAGCAACAACAGAAAAGATGATTCTTTTTCTTTTTTCAATTCGCCTAAAATCGATATCTCCCATTCGGTTTATCCTTTTTAGATTTCTAAAGATAATAAATTATTATTCTGCTTTACAATATATTAGTATAGTATTTCTATATATTGCTATAAATCACTATATTTAACGACAATTAAAAAACTAAAACTGAATACTATTTAATGATTAGAAATTTATTGATTTTCACGATTCTATTTTGCCTGCCTCTTTTGGCGCAAGAAAGAGATATCACACCCGCATTGAAATTAATTGAACGCGGTGAGATTGAAGCGGCTAATTCTATTTTACAAAGTTACAAAACTGATTTCCCGAATGATCCTTCGGTTATTTTTCTTGATGGCGTGCTTACTAAAGATGGGACTACTGCAGTTAAAAAATACGCTACCGTAACCCAAAGATTTCCGAACAGCAAATATGCTGATGCCGCACTTTACAGAATTTTTTCTTATTACTATTCCATTGGCTACTACGAACGAGCAAGAGGCTATATGGAAAAACTAAAATATGACTACCCTAATTCTCCTTATATAAAGATGGGCGATAGGGATATTCCCGATAGCGAATCATTAGCTCTCGCACAAGCTTCAGAAAATTC
>JBAYTN010000107.1:0-10787 GCA_041675645.1 Melioribacteraceae bacterium | reverse complement strand
TTTGGTATAAACAATATCACCCGTTTCAACAACATGATAGTTATGCACAGAAGCACCGGCATAACTTCTGCCTAAATGTTCAATTTGGTTTACAATACCCATTTCACCCGAAACGGATAAAACTTCATCTTTACTAAACTTTAAATCTTCGTTTCGCTTTTTCGCTTCGCTTAAAAGTTCACTCAATTTTTTATGTTCCCAATTATCTTTAAACTCTGGAAACCTTATTAGTGGTTTTTTATTTTTTAATTTTTCCATTATTAAAAAGGGGTATCAATTTTTAGTTCTTTGCAAAATACTATCAGTGCTTCATCTGTTTTTTTCATATCTTTTTCCAAACTTTTCAGTTGCTTTGAAACTACAGCAATATCAACTGTTTCTTCTTCCTCAAAAGTGTTTACATATCTCGGAATATTCAAATTATATTCGTTCTCGGCAATAAATTCAATCGTTGCTAAACTGCTGTATTTCTCAACCTCTTTTCTTTCCCTGTAAGTCGAAATAATTCTGTCAATGTCTTCTTGTCGTAATAAATTTTGTGTGCCTCTTTCAAAATATTCCGCAGCATTAATAAACAAAACATCTTTAGGATTTTCTCTACATTTTTTGAAAACCATAATACAAGTAGGGATACTTGTTCCGTAAAATATATTTGCTGGTAAACCAATAACAGCATCTAAAAAGTTCTTGTCCTCAATTAAATATTTACGGATGTGCTGTTCTGCGCCACTCCTAAACAAAGCACCGTGTGGCAAAACAATTGCCATCGTTCCGTTCTCAGCCAAATGAAAAATCATGTGTTGCACAAAAGCATAATCAGCTTTGCTGTTTGGTGCAAGTTTTCCGTATTGACTAAAGCGGTCATCACTCATAAATAAAGGATTTGCGCTCCATTGTGCCGAAAATGGTGGATTTGCTACAATTGCTTCAAATGTCATCCCCAAATGTTGCGGATGCTCTAAAGTGTCTTCTTGTTTTATGTTAAATTTGCGGTAATGCACTCCGTGCAAAATCATATTCATTCGGCAAAGGTTGTAAGTAGTACGGTTCATTTCCTGTCCGTAATAATTGCTTACTTTAACTTCCTTTGAAACCCGAAGCAACAAAGAACCCGAACCACACGTTGGATCATAAACAGATTTCAGTTTTTGCTTTCCCGTAGTAACAAGCTTTGCTAAAACCATACTAACTTGTTGCGGTGTATAAAATTCACCGGCTTTCTTTCCTGCGCCGCTTGCAAATTGTCCAATAAGATATTCGTATGCATCACCTAATACATCAAGTTCTGTATGGTCCAACTTAAAATCAATTTTGTCAAGATGTGCCAGAACCTTTGCAATAATTTCATTTCTAGCTTCGGTTGTTTTGCCAAGTTTTGTGCTGTTCAAATCCATGTCTTCAAAGAGATTGTCAAAATCCTCTTCACTGGCTGTACCCATTGTGCTAAGTTGAATATTGGTTAATATTTTTTGTAGATCCTCAAGAATAAAATTGTTTTCTTGTTTTTCAGTTCCGTTTCCTCGTCTGGCAACTTCACTAAATAATTCAGATGGTTTTAAGAAATAGCCAAGTTTTTCTAAAGCTTCTTCTTTAATTGCAATAATGTAATCATTGCCTTGCTTCGTGTTTTCCTTAATGTCCCGGTATTTTATTTTATCTTGCTTCAAAATAGTATTAGCATAAATCTCCATCTTTTCGGAAAGATACTTATAGAAAATAAAACCTAAGATATAATCGCGGAACTCATCGGCATTCATCTTACCTCTGAGAGTATTAGCTATATTCCAAAGCTGTTGTTCAAGAACCTTTTTATGTTCTTCACTCATTTTTAATTCTCTTTAATTTTTTTCAAATACTTTATGGAATAGATCTTCAGACTTATATTTTCCCTCATGCCATTTCATTCAAAAATCGCCAAATATCTCATTACTATTAATAAAAATAATGTAATTATTTCAAACTTTTCTTATTTTGTAAATATAAGACGTGTAGATGCTTTTTATCTACTAAAATAATTCTCATATTTTTTTTATTGACAATTGATACTACATATAGTATCATTGGGGCGTAAGTATATGAATTATGACAAAGCATGGGATCAAGTTTCTAAATGGTTGCAACAAATTCCTTCACCTAAAGAGCTTAATCCTACTCTTGTTTTTAATGTTCTTGAAAGTTTAGGTTTTATTTCAAAAGGCAAAGTTTCTGATCATACTAAATACCGTTATTATCATAAGTATTTAGAGAAAGATAAAACTTATTTCCCTTTTGGAATTGTCTCATTATCACTAGGTCATAAAGATGGTGGCAAAACTGTTATGAGGCAAGGCAGTGTTAATATGCTTCTTAAAGCATTAAGAATTTTTATCGAGGCAAAAGATGAAGAAAGATCTTAGTTATTATATAAATCTCCCCTATAAAGTAGAAATCGAATTTGAACCAATAGAAGGTGTTTGGATTGCAAGTCATCCTGAACTTGGTAAAGGTTCTTGTTATGCAATTGCAGATACTCCGGAAGAAGCAATCGAACTGCTTAAAAACGATAAACAAGAATTGCTTGAAATTCTTTTAACCGATGGTAAATCCATTCCTGAACCGAAATTTGAAAAAGAAGAAGAGCTTCCAAGTGGTCAGTTTATTCTTCGTATACCAAAAACTTTACATAAAAAGGTAAAAGATCAAGCTGAATTAGAAGGTGTTAGCCTCAACCATTTTTTATCAACTTTAATTGCTGAAAAGTTTACACAAAATTATCAGTCTAATAAATTTACTGAAGAAGTTATCGCTGCCATTTCTAAACAGCTTAGTACTGTTACTTCCTTTAATAATTTCTCTCAACCTAATGTCAATAAGCCAATTTTTTCATTTGAAAACAAAGAAGAAACAAGTGAATTAAGCCTTTATAATTTTGGAGTATCCGCGTGAAGATGAAAACCAAAGATGCCACCAAAGAATTGAATCCTCAAGAATACAATAAGCATTTGAAAAATGTCGAGCTGAATTCTATTTCACTTGTTGAAATAAAAACAAAACTAGATAAATCCTTATTTCCTGTTGATTCTGTTCCTACCGTTAACGTCAGTGATACCTATGATATGAACCTTACTGCAAATCCCGTATATAATTGTGCAACTTTGAAAATTAATGTCTCTTCGAACTCAGATAAGAACAAAGATGTTTTTTTAAAAATAGAAGCAAAGTATCATATTTCTTTTGATGTAGAAGGAACTGTTCCTGAAGCCTTTTGGGCTATTTATCAGAAATATACTTTACCTATTCAACTCTGGCCATACTTTCGTGAATTAGTTCAGAATATTACAACAAGAATGAACATTCCTTCGCTGACTTTGCCTATTCGTATTCGTTAGTTACTGAAGAATAATTTTTTTAATTGGGGTTAGTTTATGCCCAAGAAACAAATTAATCATCGTGATCAACAAGGTATCTTGCAGCAGATATTTACCTTTGTTTTGGCAAGTTCAGTAACTACCAGTCTTAAGTCTTTACCAGAAACTCGTAAACCACATCTAAACAGAAAAATCCAGATTAATTTTAATGACAACCAACCTTTCGTAAAGCAAACTTTTTATACTAACCTTCCCTACATCAACCTTGTAAAACGGTTTATTGAAAACCAAATTAAAATTGATTCTACTCCCGTTGGATTGTTAGTTGACCGTATCCAATCACTATATCTCAAATTTCGTGAAGCTGCCGACCCTAACATAGAGATAAATGATTTTAAGCATTTTGATCAAATCGCTGAGGGTTTGATTCCTCATGATAAAGTTTCCGATATTGAATTTTTCGCTATGGCAAAAGCTACCGTATTATATGTTTTTGAAATGTGTGATATTGGCAGAATCCCCCTCGATGTTGAAGTCCCAAACACTTTAATAGAACGATCACTTTTTGATAAAGAATAATTATGCTAATACCATCTAAATATGAAGACATTAGCGCGAACCTTCTTGTAATCGGTTCCTACGTTATCAAATCTCTGAAATCAAAGAAAAGAAATATTGAAGAGTTATTTCGTAAACTTAATAAAGAACACGCAGTAAATCTTGATCAATACTTTAATACGCTTACTTTCCTTTGGCTCGCAGAAATTGTTAATGTGGATGCATTTCAAATATCTCTGGTGATAAATGATTCTAAAGAAAATCTACACGTCCCCAAAGCAACTGTTCAAACCCGTTGAATTTGTTGATGGCATTAATTACATCTTCGGTAAAAAAGAAGTTGGTCCCGATGGTCATTCAAAAAAATCTTTGAATGGTATTGGCAAATCACTTCTTCTCGATCTAATTAATTTCTGTTTCTTATGCGATTATAATCGCCGTTCTACTCCTAGATTGATAGCCGCCTACAACAAAAATATTCTTAAAGATATTTCTGTTGTATTAGAATTCGAAATCGGGAAAGATTATTACAAAATAATTCGTTCATTCGCTGAACCCTCAACTATTCTTTTATCAGTCGATAATTCTCCTTTATCAAAATATAATATCACCGAGTTAAAGCTTTCTCTCTGCAACCTGTTCTTTGAAAGAACTAAATATGAAGGTAAATACAGTTCTACATGGCTTAGAAAACTTATCCCGTTTTTCATTAAGATTCAAACACCTGAAAAAGTTCCTTTTGTAAATCCTGTTAAATACATCAACGAATTGTCAGAAACCGAACTTATTCAATTTCATTTTTTTCTTCTAAATCTTAATAATACTCTTCTTGCTAGGAATTTTGAGCTTCTTACAGAATTGAAGCAACTGAACACAACGCTTAAACGTATTAGTAAACTTCTTGACGAAGTTTACGGCACAAAAACTACTGAAGGATTTTCATCACATAAGAAAAAATTATCATCTGAAATTGATAAACTGATTAAAGCTGTGCAATCTTTCAAACTCAGTGAAAAGTATAAAATAGATGAAGATAAAGCTGATAAACTAACAGCAGAGATCAAAGAACTTTGGTCAGATAATTCAAGTGACAATCAAGAAATATTAAGTCTTCAAGAAAGCTTGAAAGTAAATACCTCAATAAAACCGAACTCTATTGCACGTATCTATAACGAATTAAACAATCTTCTTGGTAAGAATATCGAGAAATCTCTTTCTGATGCAGTCGAATTTCGTAAAAATCTTATTACATCTCGCTTGGAATTCATTTCCACAGAAGTTGATCGTTTAAGTAACCTCATCATTGATCGTATGGAGATTATTAATTCAAAAGAACAAAACCGCTCAGAAATTCTTTCAATTCTTAACAACAAAAAAGCTTTCAACGATCTAACTGAAGCTTATTACCAGTTAAGTATAAAACAAGATGAACTAAAAGAACTCGAATCCCGAACTAAATTATTTGATGATCTCAACAAAAAGAAACTCGAAATAAAGAAAAACATCAATATAATTTCTCAACAGCTTTATGAATTAAAAGAACATATCGCTCAAAAAGAACTAATCATCTCTTCAGTTATAAGTGATATTTACAATAATATTTATCCCGAACATCCCGACTCATCTGTTTTTGAAATCACACCATCTCCAAATCTTGAAGCTAAAATAAAGCTCAATATCTTAACAAGTAATGAAATGCTTTCACATGGAATGAATCAAGGTAGAACCATGATATATGATCTTGCAGTATTATTCCACGCTATACAAGAAAATCTTAAAACTCCTCGTTTCTTAATCCACGATGGTATTTTAGATAGTATGGATAAAACACATTTTATTGAACTTGTTAAATACCTCAAACAACGCCAAAAGAATGGTGAAATATTTCAGTATATAATTACTCTAAATGAAGAAGGAACACTAAAAGATAATTTTGAAGATGGCGACATTGTTAATCCTGATAAAATAGCAGAGGAAGCTATTTTGGTATTAACACCATATAAGAAATTATTCCAATTGGATTTTTGATTAAGCAACTTCCTTGTCTATCAACAAACCTTTTGTGTGTGGTCTCAGCTCAACTAAATAAATGTGATAGCCAGATTACATAATAAAACATTATGTTTTTTATGTGACAGTCCCAACAAAAGCAAATCTCAATTCCAATCATGCAACATAATGTTGCATTATGCAAACTCGGCACAAAAGAATACTAATAGCCTCATCATCGCTCATTCCGGTGGCTCGTTCCTCGCACACCTTCATTTCGCTTACATGTTTTCATGTCGCTCGTTTAGAGCGGCGGCTATGCCTCACGCCCACACTTCGCTCCACTTTCTAAATCAATCTGCGTTAATCAGTTAAATCCGCGTCATCTGCGTTCTATTTATTTCATTAGCTTTTTCCTCTCTTTTGCAAACAAAAGAAAACAAACCACAATCATTGAGCGTTTTTTAAAACGCATCATTCCCATATCTTTTCTCCCAACAAATATTTCACGGGAGAATAATTATGTACCAACGAATCATCTTAATCTTACTCATAATCTTGATGCTAATAGCATCCGAACTCAGCGGTCAAAATCCTAACTTTTCCTATCCTTACAATTATTCCAAAATTGTTTACGTCTCCCGCGTGATAGATGGAGACACATTCGTTTTATCCGATTCATCAAGAGTAAGAATGCTTGGTGTTGATTGTCCGGAAGCGGCAAGATTCAGCAAACCGGCAGAACCATTTGCAGAATTATCCACAGCATTAATCAAATCCTTGATTGAGAACAAAACAGTTAAACTCACGTTCGATGGAAAAGCATTCGATATGTTTGGTCGTCAACTCGCTTATGTATGGCTAAGAAATACTAAGGGCGAAGATTCACTCTTCATAAATGCTGAACTACTCAAGAAAGGTTTTGCAAGAATATCATATTACCCAAATAGTAAGCGATACTATGCTTTGTTTTATAATCTCAGAAACACAGCAAGACAGAAACGATTAGGCATTTGGAGTAATGAATAATTCACTGCCAAATATCGCGCACCTTCTTACTAATCCGGTTTTTGAAGAAATCAAATCCCTTGGTTTGATTGATGAACTAGCTTTGCGCAATTATTACATAAAATCCGAGTACAAAGAACTTCGTAAAACCCAAACACAAATCAATTCGCTTTTTACACTATCAGATAAATATCATCTCTCCTTCGATGCAATTCACACAATCGTATTCCGTCAAAGAAAACAAAAACTAATTCTTATTAACCCTTAACTCTTCGATCTATGTTTAGAATTTATCCCGAGCGGAGTCGAGGGACTCTACTCTTTTCTCCAGCCTCTATCAAGCCTCTACCTAGCCTCTGGGTAGCCTTATCTTTAATTCAAAACTCATACATCATAATTCACAATCCTGTCCCGTGCAGTTTACGGGATCATAACTCTATACTCCCACTGTCATTTTCTTACAGTGAAATCCGTCAGCCCATATTGTAAAATTGTCATGGTTCAAATAATTCATAAAACTGTCCCGAGCATAGTCGAGGGATAACATTTCTTAAAGGAGAAATATTATGGCTTTAGTAAGTGGTAACGTACTTGGAAACTTATCGGGTAAGCTCGGTAATCTTTCCGCAAGGACCGTAAACGGTCAAACAATCTTGGCAGCTCGTCCTTCTAGCTTTAATGCAAGCCAAGAACCCGCTTCTCTCGAAGTGAGATCAAAGTTTGCTGTAACTGCAAACTTCGCTAAAAACGTCCTTTCTTTATCAACATTAGATGAGATTTGGAAGAAAACAAAAGAATCCGGTATCTCTGTATTCAATGCAATCTTCAAATCTAACTTTACCTTCTCATCTACACTGAAACCGACTGAACAAAACATCATCACACCCGGTGGTTTTGCTCTTCCGGCAACAGCAGCCGCAGTTGATACGGATAAAATCACTGCAAGCTTTAACGCACTCAACACAACCGCAATCTTTGGCGCTGATGAAGTTGCTTTATCAGCAAATGCCTTAGTTGTATTCAGTAATCCAACAGTTCCAACTGATCCGGCATTTCAAGTTGTAGTACTAAGCAAAGAAGTCAGCAATTTCAACTTCACCCAAAACTACAGCTTACAGCTGGATTTCAACATCGTTCAAGTTAACATTGCTGCTAAGTATCAAGATTCAACATTGCTACTTGCAGTCGCATCTAAAGATGCTGCGGGTAAAGTAGTTCAATATTCTTCCACATACGCCAAAACCTCCGCTTAACAAAAAGGGCGATTCACCATCGCCCTTTTTTTATAAATTCTTCATCCATTCTAATCTATTTCATCAAAATCATCTTCTTTGTTTCTACAAATTCCAGTGTTTGTATTTTGTAAAGATAAACACCACTAGCAAGCTTCTTTGAATCCCATGCAAGTTTATAATTACCTAATGGTAACGTCTCATTTTTAAGTACTTCAATTTCTTGCCCAAGTATATTAAACACAGCAACATTAACATGTGCTTGTTTAGGTAATGAGAACTCAATAAAAGTTTGCCCATTAAAAGGATTTGGATAATTTTGTGCTAACCTGTACTGTGCTGGTAACTCAACTTTTTTTGTTGGAATAGTTGCTTTATATAAGCCACCAGCCTGTGTGCCAATAAAATAATTCCCATCATCATCTGCATAAAACGACATAGGATTCAACAAATATTCACTAAAAGTGTACCTGTCAAAACTTTTTCCAAGATCTGAGCTGATCAATAGTTCATTACCGGTAAATAATATAATCTGCATTTGCTTGTTAATTTCAAGCGAGCTGGCAAAACCGTAACCATTTATAGCTATTAACTTATTCCAATCTGTTTCATTTGCCTTAATATATATTCCATCTGGTGCAAGAGCATAAATCGTTCCCCAAGGACTTTCTATTATTTTTTTTACACCTTTCTCAAAGTATCCAATATTAGTAATACTTTTATTGACCTTATCATATTTATAAAGATCTTTACCATAGCTGAAAAATAAATTATCATCTTTATCTAAACATAAGTCACTAAAAACATAATTCTCAGCACCCTTCCAAATGGTTGTCCATGTTTTTCCAAAATCACTCGAATAATTTAATGTGTTACGGTTGGAAGCAGCAAATATTTCATCTTTATTTGTAATTTCAATATCAACTAGTGCATCATAGGGGAAGTTTGCATTTATTCTTGTCCATGTAGAACCATAATCAGTTGTATAATTTATCGGTCCGTCTATATAGGCAAAAACTCTATCTTTATTCTTAAAATCATAAAACATAGAACTTCCGTATTCTGCAGAATATGCTTTGTTCCAAGTAAGTCCCATATCTGGAGAGGTGTAAATTTCTTTAGTCGTCATAATCATCAAATTTCCATCTTGCATAGTTATCGAATTTATTCTGGATTGGTTTATCCCACTATCATATTCATACCAATTCTTTTTATTTACATCTCTTTTATACAAATGATGAAATGTACCGGCATACATATTTCCGGCTTTATCTTCTGCATAGTTTAATACATAATCATTTATTCCGGAATCACTCCAACTTTGTCCATAATCAGTACTGCTATATAACTTTAATTGTGAGCTAACAAATATTTCATCTTTACTATTTATATGTATTGACCAAGGATATTGTACTGGACTTGCAAATTTCATCCAATTTTTTCCATAATCATTCGTTTTCAATATTTCCTTACCTGTACATAAAAACAAATTCCCGTTTGAATCACCAGCAAGACTCCAACCAATTCCCGGGTCACTTGTAACTGGTTGCTGTGTTGTCCAATCAATTCCGCCATTTGTTGATAATTCAAGATTTGCTCCATGAGAGTACGCAATCTTTTGATTTTTCAATACTATGAAATCAGTACCCCACCTATTAGTCTCGCGTATCTTTCTTAATGTTTTCCCATTGTCGCTAGAAACAAATATTCCTTCCGGATACTTTGTAAAGTACATTTGTCCTTTTGAATCAACTCCAAATAAACTTCCTTCATTAATATTTCCTATGTGTGTTTCGTTTCCATCACTTGTTGTACTATATATTCCATTACCCTTTTGATAGAGAAGATTCCCATCAGTACCTTTAAATAAACTATTAACAAAATCTGTTGTGTAATAATTATTATTAATTGCTTTCCATGTTTTCCCATCATCAGAAGAAGTAAATAATCCACCATCACATGCTACAAACATGCTGCCTTTACTATCCCACTTAACAGAACGGAAAGTACCGCCAAATGGTCCATTCAGTTTCTCTACCTTTAATACTTGTGCAAGTAATAATATTGGAATTAAATACAGAAATGCGAAAATATGTTTCTTTGTGATCATCATAAAACTCCCCGTTTTTGATAGCTCAAATATATAGAATTGTATTAATTGTTTCTTTACAACACTGATGCATTAATTAATCTCTATTAATTTTGCTATTCTAAGCTTTGCGAAAAGCAGCTCACAATTTGCGTGCTTCCTCTCTTGGAATATTACTACGCGTTCGGCATCACTTAAAATGATTCGCTAAAAATCTAAGGCGCGTAATGATTCTTCCCGCTTATGCGGGACTCACACTCCGCACTTTCATTAAATGCATTAAAGCATTCGTAAATAATTTGCGCGTAATTGTTTTTGATCTTCAATCGCTTAAACTATTTACTCATACATCTAAGCAAAAAGTTGTCGCTCGTTCTCTCTCTCCAACCTTTTCACTTGAAAGTCTTTTTGGTTCACAGCTTCGCTGTTATCTAAAAGCTTTGTTTTTGCCATACCGCTGTCCAATTTAAGCCAATAAAGGAATCCGGCCGTCAAGGGTTATACAAGCTCGTTTGTGCTTGCTTTTTTCATTCGCTTGAAGCTCATTAAAAAGCACACAAGCCT
>JBAYTN010000106.1:0-11036 GCA_041675645.1 Melioribacteraceae bacterium | reverse complement strand
GTTAACACCGAAGGAGATGCACCTACAGAATACTCTTCCGGTTAAAAAATGGAATAAAAAATCCTCTCTGCTACGCAGAGAGGATTACTAAATAACAGTCAACCTTTTTTAGGACGACTCAATAAGCTAATCTCTTCTTCAGCGTAAGTGTTTTCAGTTTCTAAGACTTTCACTTTTACCGATTTAATATTTCTCGGCAAGTTTGTTGCCTTAATTTTTTCCAACAGATATAAACAAATATTTTCCGCTGTCGATTGAAAATCCACAACAACTTTGCGAGAATTAATTTTATCCAAGAATTCCAGCACTTCTTTATCGTCAGTATAAACCATGAACGCGTGATCTAGTTCATCGATAACCGGCTGAATAATGGTTTTCATATCATAATAATCTAAAACCATTCCGTTGGCATCCGGTTCGCCGCTTATTTCAACCATGCATTTATATGAATGACCATGCAGATTTTTACACTTCCCTTCATGGAACGGAAGGCGGTGCCCCATTTCCCAATTATACTCTTTCGCAATTTTCATCATACACCTTTGGTTTTAGGATCCCAAATATACTTATGCATCTGCAATTGAAATCTAACATTTAACTTGTCTTCCAAAATCCATTCAACCATAGTTGCCGGATTTAGCGTGCCGAACACTGTTGAAAACAAAACCGAGCACTTTTCAGTTAAGTTATGCTTGTCTATAATTTCTTTCGTCCAGTCATAATCTTCCCGGCTGCCGATAACGAACTTCACCTCATCTGTTGGTTTAATCTGCTCGATATTCTCATACAAATTCTTTTTCATCATTCCGCTTGATGGACATTTCAGATCGAGAATAATCATTACCCGTTTATCAACTTCTTTAATAGGAAGACTGCCGCCGGTTTCGAGCATAACCTCATAGCCTTCATCGCAAAGACCCTTCATTAATTCAATGCATTCCTTTTGAAAAAGAGGTTCACCGCCGGTAACCTCAACCAAATTACAATCAAGTTTCTTCACTTCTGAAAGGATATCACCGATCTCCATCTCCTTTCCATCGTAAAAAGCGTATTCCGAATCGCAGTAGGAACAGCGTAAATTGCAGTAGGTTAATCGAATAAATGTACACGGAAGCCCGGCTTTTGAGCTTTCGCCTTGTATTGATTTATATATTTCGTTGATTTTAAGCATTTTTCCAATGTTTCAAGAGGTGTGGCAAAAATACTAATAGCCGGGCACCTAAAAAAATGATTGAAGAAGATTTAACTCAAAATGCCGGTTTGTTTGTTTCGAATAGGCATTTCTTCTATATTTACGCACGATTTTTAACAAATTTAGGTTTATTTAATGGCTCATCACAAATCAGCAAAGAAAAGAATTAAGACAAGCGAAAAAAAGAGAGTTCGTAACAAAGCCGCTCTTTCAAAAGTTAAAACACTTGTTAAGAAAGTTTATTCATTAGAAGACAAAGTTGAAGCTGCTGCAGTTTTGAAAGAAGCAACTAAGGTTCTTGATAAAACAGCTGCTAAGGGAAAGATTCATAAGAATAATGCAGCAAGAAAGAAATCAGCTTTAACCAAACACGTTAATAAATTAGCTGCAAAATAAATTCCTATAGTTTTTATGAAACTAAGGCAACTTACTACTGTAGGTTGCCTCTTCTTTTTTAAAGATTTGAGACGCTTCCCTTTATTTCAACTTCCGGCTTGTAAAATTTAATTGTTGAACCGCTTTCGATTTTTTTATTTACCAAGACTGACCGTTCTACCACACAGCCATCGCCAATAAAAGTCGAATCAACTACACATTCTCCCTTTAGTAAAACATTGTTTCCAATGTAGGTAGATTTACCCAATTCGGAAGTAATGAGCGAATTGCTTTCAACAGTCACGTTTGCGCCAAAGGATACATTTCCGTTAATGCGAACGTTTCTTCCTAACTTAATATTAAGATTTAGTTTTACGCCGGAACCAATGTAAACACCCTTTCCAACTTCTATATCAAGAATAACTCCACTCTTATCTTGGCTCAGCAGTTCTTCAACAACTTCTTCATGTATGAAGAAATCATTCGAATCTTCTATTAATATAATGTCTTTGAGGTTTTCATAAATCAGCTTTTGAGCTATCGAATCCATTTCTTTTAGAACGGATTTGTTGTTAAAACCCATCAGCACATATTGTTCTTCCGGGCTCACAGCTTCAACCGAATAACCGTTTTCATTGAACATGCCGATAAGATCTGTTAGATAAACTTCATTCTGAACATTGTTGCTTCCGATCTTATCGATCAATTCAAAAAGCGGTTTAGATTTGAATGCATAAACTCCGGAGTTAAATTCACGATTCTCAACAAGTTCTTTTTGAGTGAATTTGAAATTTTTCTTTTTGTATTTAGCGGTGTAAGGTTTCTTCTTGTCTAAGTTTAGAATGTCTTTGTATTCAATTATCTCAATCACTTTGCCTTTGTATTTTGATTTTTCATCCCGAAAAGAACTCGGGACAGGCTCTTTAGCATCTTTATCCTTAACTCTCACAATTCGGCCATAATAATTTCCTTCGACGGCACCTTCGTAGATTCCGGTTAAAACCATCATATCAGAATTAGATTTTTCGAATTCACTTTTGAAGAATTGAATTGTAGTAGAGTCTATCAAACCCATGTCGCCCGGGAAAACATAAACCACTCCATCATAATCGCGAGGGACATTTACTAAACCAACTTGAAGCGCGTGCCCGGTTCCATGTTGTTCTTGCTGATATGCGAAAGAAACATCTTTTGCTTTGCCTACTGATTTAATTACATCATCGGCTTTAATTCCAACCACCACAATTGTATTTGAATCTGATATTGCGCTTTGCCACGCAGAGCAAACTCTATTTACTGTCGGAACTTCCCAAATCTTATGAAGCATTTTTGATGTCTGCGATTTAATTCGTTTCCCATGTCCCGCGGCCAAAACTACCGCAGTGGATTTATTTTCATTATTGAATTCACAGCTAAAGTCTTTTACCAAATTGTTTATTTCTTGATGATTTACACCATGTTCCATTAATAATACCCTTGGTTCGTTAAAGCAAATGTAAGAATATTCGATAATATTTTTAGAAGCGTTCTAAGCATTAGTTTTGTGGCTTTATTTTGTTGCTCAATTTTGTTAATTACACATGGAACAATTTAGGGATTATGTAGTGAGAAGAAATAGTATTTATGCAGTTCTTTTATTTAGTACGATTTTTATTAGTACCGGAAAGGCCCAGAATAAGGAATTTGGCCTTGGAGTAATGCTAGGAGAACCAACCGGATTTAGTGCCAAATATTGGCTTAGCGAAGACAAAGCATTGGATTTCGGACTTGCATATTCATTCGTTAAATCGGTTAGTGCGCTTTCAGTTCATTGCGATTACGTTCATCACGATTTTGATTTAATAAAAAGTAAATACCAAGTTCCGGTTTATTACGGATTTGGGGCTAGGCTAAGAGTTGGTAGCGATGAAAATCAGTTGGGTGCAAGAGGAGTTGTTGGAATAGTTTACATCGACAAAGAACATCCTTTTGATGTTTTTCTGGAATTAGCTCCGGTGTTCAATCTATTTCCAAAAACCTCCCTTCAGATCGATCTTGCACTTGGAGCCAGATATTATTTTAGGTAGGTATAAATGGAAGTTGACGCCGGCAGTAGAACTTTTTTTGATTCACCGGAAAGATTACCAGATGAAGCAGTACTTCAGGAAATTCTTAAGCTAAAACAAAATGGCTTAATGAATCAATTGCTTGAAGGTTTTCCGGAATTAACCGTTCTACTTAATGAATATAGACAGATTGTTGCATTCAACTCACACGCACTTTCGGCATTTCGAACTGAAGATTATTTTGCAATTGTTGGTAAACGAGTTGGCGAAGCTATTAATTGTATACATAACAATGCATATGAAGGCGGCTGCGGAACATCCCAGTTTTGCCGCGAATGTGGCGCTGCAAGAGCAATAAAATCTACTATTGATAATCAAAGTAATAATGCCCAAGAATGTAGAATAACTGCCGATTTAGATGGCTGCGAAGTTTCGTTTGATTTTAGAGTGCATACCCAGCCTATCTATCTGGAAAACAAGAACTATACACTTTTTACAGTGCAGGATATTTCTCATGAAAAAAGAAGAGATGCTTTAGAAAAAATATTTTTCCATGATGTGCTAAACACTGCCGGAGCACTTAAGGGATTAACCGAAATCCTTCCCGAAATCGAGAATGAAAATGAAAGAGAAGAAATTATAAAAGCTATTTATACTTCTTCTAAGCAGCTTGTTCATGAAATTTCTTCGCAAAGAGAACTAAGGGTTGCTGAAGATGGAGACCTTGAACCAAACTTCAATTCCGCATACTCTTTTGAGATTCTGAAAAGTGTGAAAGAATTATACAGCAATCATTCGTTAAATAAATTTAACAACCTCATTGTTCAAACAAGCAGCAGAGACGAGTTATTCATAACTGATCACACACTGCTGGTGAGGTCAATCGGCAATTTGGTTAAAAACGCACTGGAGGCATCTAGTGAAGACCAAAAAGTAATCTTAGTTTCGCAATTAGAACAAGCAAATATTCTGTTTCATGTTAAGAGTGAGACTGTTATTCCAGAACATATTCAAGATCAATTATTCAAGCGCTCGTTCAGCACCAAACAGAAAAAAGGAAGAGGCTTGGGTTTGTACAGTGTAAAGCTAATTATTGAACAATTTTTAAATGGTAAAGTTACCTTCGAATCAAATGAGCAAAACAAAACAACATTTACAATAGCACTCCCAATTGAGTCTAAAAAATAATAGTCGTTTATCATTATTCTATGAAGAGTATCTATTTTTATGTAGTTACTCTTACCAGCCAAAACTTTGAATTAATAATTACCTAAATCTATTTTACTTTTTTCTTTTCAGCAGCAGAACCTTATTT
Organism: Melioribacteraceae bacterium; assembly: GCA_041675645.1. Classification (GTDB taxonomy): domain Bacteria; phylum Bacteroidota; class Ignavibacteria; order Ignavibacteriales; family Melioribacteraceae; genus Stygiobacter. The sequence continues at coordinate 6,109 of JBAYTN010000106.1, read as the reverse complement.
TTGGACCAACCTATTCATGGAGTTAAAATGAATTACCGTTTGTTTTCTATGAAATCCATTCGATTTATTATCGTTTTATTTATGCTTTCGTTTATACTTGGAATGATTCCAGCTTCACCGGAAGAAGGAATGTATCCGATGAGCGAAATTGAAAAAGTTGATCTTCAAAAAGCCGGATTAAAATTAAGCATCAAAGAAGTTTACAATCCCGAAGGAGTTAGTTTGGTAGACGCACTGGTAAATCTAAGCGGCTGCACCGGTTCATTTATTTCCGATCAAGGATTGATAATTACAAATCATCATTGTGCTTATGGCGCAATTGCCAGAAGCAGCACAGTTGAAAAAAATTATCTGGATAATGGCTTCCACGCTAAAACAAATGAGGAAGAGATTCCATCTCCCGGATATACCGCAAGAATAATTGAATCTTATCAAGATGTGTCCGATCAAGTTTTAGATGCAATTAAAAATATTACCGATCCGCTCGAGCGGACCAAGGCGCTTGCTGCAAAAACAAAGTCTATTGCCGATGCAGCCGCGAATGAAAAGGAATCGATAGTTGCAGATGTTTCAGAAATGTTTGCCGGAAAAACTTATGTATTATTCAAATATAGAATCATCCGCGACGTTAGATTAGTTTACGCACCCCCGCAAACAATTGGAAATTTTGGCGGAGAAACAGATAACTGGGTTTGGCCACGCCACACCGGCGATTTTTCTTTGATGCGTGCATATGTAGCTCCCGATGGGAAAGCAGTCGCTTATGCTAAAGAGAATGTTCCTTTCAAACCCAAAAAGTTTTTGAAGATCAATCCCAAAGGAGTTGAAGAAGGAGACTTTACTTTCATTCTTGGTTATCCGGGAAGAACATTCCGCCACCGTCCCGCTGAATTCATAAAATATCAGCAAGAATATCTTATGCCATTCGTAGCTAATAATTATGAATACGCTATTAAGACTATGCAAGAACTTAGTCTTGGCGATAAAGCAAAGAAGCTCGCCTTTGCAAGCCGGATTAAAGGCTTGGCAAATACGATGAAGAATTACCAAGGGAAACTAAGCGGATTAAAAAAGATTAAACTAGTCGACCAAAAATTTGAAGAAGAGAAGCAACTTCAGAAATTCATCGAAGCTGATCCTAAATTGAAACAGCAATTTGGAAACATATTCACCGACATTCATAATATATATGAAGAAATAAACTCTACAGCTAATGCCGATCTTTGGGTAAGACAGATTAATAGTTTTTCTCCAAGCCTTTCCTTAGCCGCCTTCGTTCTTAATTATACCGAAGAGATGCAGAAACCGGAAGCAGAAAGACGTCCGGCATTTCAAGAAAAAGGGTTGAAGCAAACAATGGCTCAGATCCAAAACTTAAAATCGGGTTACAATGCCGATTTTGAAAAAGCCATGCTTACAAAAATGTTACTGGACGCTTCTAAGCTGAAACAATCTTCACGAGTAGCAGCAGTTGATAATCTTCTTGAAGGAAACACCAATAATCCGGAAACAATTTTCGCTGAGTTCATAGATAAATATGTTATCAATTCTAAAATCATGCAGAAAGAATATTTTGAATCATTGCTTACAAAGAAACCGGAAGAACTTCTCGGCTCTGGCGATCAACTTTTCAACTTTGCTTCAAAAATAAAACTGCAAAGTCAGGCAAGTGAAAAGTCAGCACAGATTAGCGAAGGTAAACTCAATAAACTGTATGGCGATCTAGTTGATGTAAAGATGCTTTGGAAAAAAACCAACTTTATTCCAGATGCTAACAGCACACTCCGATTAACTTATGGTTATGTAAAGGGGTACAATCCGGCTGACGCAGTTTATTACGAGCCATTTACCAGTATTGATGGTGTAATTGAAAAAGGAAATACGGGAGAAGAAGATTTTGTTGTACCCGATAAGCTTCGCACACTGTACGAGAAAAAGGAATTCGGCAAGTATGTCAGCAGCAGAACAAAAAAACTTCCAATAGCATTACTTTACAATATGGATACAACCGGCGGAAATTCTGGCAGTCCGATTTTGGATGCTTACGGAAATCTAATCGGCGTAAACTTCGACCGTGCTTACGGCGCTACAATAAATGATTTTGCTTGGAATGAATCTTACAGCAGATCAATTGGCGTAGATATTAGATATGTTTTATGGGTGTTGGATAAATTTTCCGGTGCAGAAAATATCTTAAAAGAAATTGGCGTAAACTAAAATTCATTAAAGAAGCGGCGGTGATGCCGTCGCTTCTCTACTAATTAAAACTCAACAAAGAAAGCAAGCAAACCAACTAGCACTAAAATTACACCGCTAATCAGTTTATCGTGATGTTCTAAAAAATGCCATTGAAGTTTTTTAATTCCTTTTGAACCAAAGTAAACAAGAAGAACCATTCCAATAATTGTAATAAAGAAGTAAACTACTGATACAACCGTAATTCCCAACCATCCAAGCCGGCTTGCCGTAAAGTAGTAGATTTCAATTTCCAGACATGGGGAGAAAAACATTGCTACGCTTAGAGTAAAAACAATAGATCGCTTGCTCTTTCTCTTTGCAATTTTTTCTACATCTATGTGGTGATGCTGGTGAGCAGTTTTAATTTTGCTGTGTCTATATTCTAAAAAGAAATACACCAAGCCAAGAAGAATTAAAATTGCCGGCGCGAAGTATTTAGTAAAGATATGATAGGATTCCGAAAGCTGGTAGCCAATCATTCCGACCAAAATACCAATTACAACAGTGCTTATTGTATGCGATATTGCTGTTACAGCAGTAACCCATACGGTTTCTTTTTCACTCCACCGCTCACTCTTGCCAATTGCTATTAAAGGCAGCCAATGACTTGGAATTGTTGCATGAACTAGACTAAGAAGTAAGCTTCCAAAAAATATTTGTACTATGCCATCCATAGAACTCTTTAATTATCCTCTCAATAATAATAAATTCTTTTATTGCTCTTGGTTTTTATTTATTACAAATTAAAAATGAAATATTCATTTGGTTAAACTATGAGAAAAATGCCTTGGTCAGCAGAGTGTAAAACCGGTTTCGATGAAATAGATTCACAGCATCGGCTTCTCTTTGCAATCAGCAACGAAATTTTAGATATAGATAATCCCGGAAAACAGCAAGATGAATTGAAGTATCTTCTACATCATCTGATTGATTATGTTGAAAAGCATTTTAGGACCGAAGAAGAATATTTTGCAAAGCATTCATATCCCGGAATAAAAGAACACAAAGAACGTCATCAGGACATTTCAAACCAAATTCGCCAGATTGTAACACAATCAAAAAGTATGACAGAACTAAAAGAACACCTCGATACGATGCTGGATCAGTGGATTCGGGTTCACGTTTTGATCGAAGATAAAAAATTTTCTGTATGGGCAGCATCAAAAGGAATTATTAAATAGTGTTTATCAACTAACTTTAGGTGAATTTATGGCTCGCCTTCTTATTCTTGGTGCCGGTATTGCCGGACAAACAGCCGCAATGCACGCTCGCAACAAACTCGGAAGTAAGCATGAAGTTGTTGTAGTCTCACCAAATAGTAAATGGAATTGGATTCCTTCAAATATTTGGGTTGGGACCGGATATATGAAACCGGAACAAGTTACATTCCCTCTAGCTCCGGTTTATGCAAAAAGTGGAATTACTTTTCATCAAGCAAAGGCCGTTAGCATTCATCCAGAAGGAGATTCTACTTCTAATCTTCCATTTGTTACCGTTGAATTTACATTACCGGAAAAGTTGGGACAACCAGAGAAAATCACTTATGATTATTTGATAAACGCTACCGGGCCAAAACTAAATTTTGACGCCACAAAGGGTTTAGGACCAGATAAAAACAGTTTGTCTGTTTGTACTTTTTCACATGCGCATGAAACTTCTAAAATACTTGCCGAAGTAATTGCTAAAATGAAGAGGGGCGAAAAACAAACTTTACTGATTGGAACCGGACACGGAAACTGCACATGCCAAGGTGCGGCATTTGAATATATATTTAATGTTGAGTTTGAACTGCGAAGACAAAATGTTCGGGATAAAGCAAAGATTATTTGGATTTCCAACGAACTTGAACTCGGTGATTTTGGAATTGGTGGAATGTTCTTAAAACGGGGTGGCTACGTAACCCACAGCCGTGTATTCACAGAATCACTTTATACCGAGCGCGGAATTGAGTGGATTACCCAAGCTCATGTTAAAGAAGTTCTTCCCGGAAAAACAATTTACGAAAACCTTGATGGTGAAGAGAAAACAATAGAGCATGATTTTGCAATGCTGTTGCCGCCATTCAGCGGTGTTGGATTAAAAGCTTTTAATAAAATTTCCGAAGATATAACTCCACAATTATTCGCGCCAAACGGTTTTATGATTGTTGATGGTGACTATTCTAAAAAAACTTATGAAGAATGGAGACCAAGTGATTGGCCAAAAACATACCAATCGCCAAAGTATAAAAACATTTTCGCTGCCGGAATTGCATTTGCACCGCCTCATTCAATTTCGAAACCGATGACAAACCCAAATGGAATCCCAATATTCCCAACTCCGCCAAGAACCGGAATGCCAAGCGGGGTCATGGCTCGGCAAATTGCATACAATATTGCAGACATGATTGAAGGAAGAGAAACCGAACCTAAACGAAAAGCTTCTCTTGCAAACATGGGCGCGGCTTGTATTGCCAGTGCCGGAGCTAATTTCTTAAAGGGCACCGCCGTTTCGATGACAATGTTTCCAATAATTCCAGATTTTGAAAAGTATCCGGACACGGGCAGAGATTTAAGCTACACTTCCGGCGAAATTGGTTTAGCGGGGCACTGGATTAAACATTTTCTGCATTATGCTTTTCTCTACAAAGCTAAAGCAAATCCGTTTTGGCGGATTATTCCCGAATAAATTTTAGGAAAAATTATGTCAGTCAGAAAACCATTTGAGCAAAGTTACTATCCGCCGGTGCCAACTAAACTTACAAAGTCATTTAGGACAAATTTAGTTTGGCAGTTTTTCCGCTTCTTAGTTTTGAATATTCGAATGCTGCGAATGGTTCGCAAACATTGAATTAAGTTCAACTTGTCTTTTGCGGACCAATCATATTTTCCGGCGCGAGAAGTTTGTCTAAATCTTCTTTAGACAGAAGATTTTTCTCTAACACTAATTCGTAAACACCGCGGTTAGTTTCGAGGGCTTCTTTTGCAAGCAATGTAGATGTTTCGTAACCTAGTGCGGGATTTAGCGCCGTTACAATTCCAATACTATTCTTAACTTGGTTTAAGCAGTGCTCTACATTTGCCGTAATTCCATCTATGCATCTATACTTCAACGTGTTCATTCCATTCTTCAACATTTCAATCGATTCAAAAAGGCTTTGCACAATTACCGGTTCCATCACATTTAACTCAAGTTGTCCGGCTTCTGCGGCAAGCGTTACAGTTAAATCGTTCCCTATAACTTTAAACGCGATTTGATTTACCACTTCCGGAATAACCGGATTTACTTTTCCCGGCATAATGGAAGATCCGGGCTGCATCGGTGGAAGATTAATTTCCCCAAACCCGGTTCGCGGTCCAGAGGAAAGTAATCTAAGATCATTACAAATTTTGGATAGCTTTACAGCCAACCGTTTTACGGCTGATGAATAAATTACAAATGCGCCGGTATCTTGTGTAGCCTCAACCAAGTTCTTTGCAATTTTTATGTCGAGCTCTGTTATTTCACGAAGGTGTTCAATACACTTTTCGCTGTAGCCGGGCTCGGCATTTATTCCAGTTCCTATTGCGGTAGCACCCATGTTTACTTCTAAAAACAAGTTCGCGTTTTCTTCAAGGCGCTGAATTTCTTCTTCAAGTGTAACAGCGTAAGCCTCAAATCCTTGCCCTAAAGTCATCGGCACAGCATCTTGAAGCTGAGTTCTTCCCATCTTTATAACTTTAGCAAATTCTTTCGATTTATGATGGAAGGATTCTATCAATGATTTCAGTACTTCAACCAATTTTTTATTGCTGTTAATGATCGCAATTTTAACCGAAGTCGGATAAGCATCGTTGGTTGATTGAGATAGATTTACATGATTATTTGGGTGGCAGTATTTATAATCTCCTCT
>JBAYTN010000105.1:0-11262 GCA_041675645.1 Melioribacteraceae bacterium | reverse complement strand
GGATCCAAATCCATCCGTAGTAATCATCATCATACCAGCGGCCATAGTGATAAACTGCCCAGCCGAATGGTTCGTAGGAATCCCAATACCAGCCGTTGTGTGTCCAGTTCCAGCGGCCGTTTGCATATGGTCGCCAGTTTCTTCCTATTAGCGAAGGACGCCAAGCATAAATATCAGCTTCTAATTCTATCCATTCACCGTAGGGACGAAGAGATGAATAGAAAAAGTTGAACGATACTCCCGGGCGAGGCTTTGCCAGTAATTCCGATCCGGCAATAAAAAATATTGCGAAGAGTATTAATAATGTCTTTTTCATGACTGACCTCTTTTGATGTTCTGTATTCTATATTCCAAAGTATATGCCAAAGAAAAGCGGTAATTTTTGATCATTCTTAGGTGAATTTTTACATGCTGTCTATTCTTCTCTACACTGTTGACAAGAACTTGGACAGAATCGTTTAACGAACTTTTACATCTTATACACAGTGCACTTATTTTAACATGACATAGGAAAGTTTTATGGAAAGCTTATTAATAGAAAAGCTGCCAAACAGCGGTTTAGATTACGAAGAATATTTTGAGCAGTTTAAGATAAAGTCGGAACTGGAGGATTTTTCTGCTTATCCCGAAGAAGAACATGAACATTTGCAGCTTGCTAAATTAAACTTTCAGCGAAGCAGTAGAATACATAAAACATTTAAACCGCTTGAAGAAATTAAACTGGTGCTTGCTAAAATAACTCAGCCCCAAACATGGATGGTCGTTTCGGAAGACTGGTGCGGCGATTCAGCTCAGAACATCCCCTACATTATTGAGCTTGCAAAACTTAATTCAAAGATTAATGTAAAAATTATTCAGCGCGATAAGCATCCGGAAATTATTGATTTATACTTAACAAACGGGACTAGAAGCATTCCCAAGCTGGTTGCATTTGATGCTGATGGAAAAGAATTGTTTCAGTGGGGTCCACGCCCCAAACCGGCGGCAGAACTTGTTGCTAATCTTAAAGCCGAAGGAAAAAGCAAAACAGAATTTCTTGAGCAGCTGCACCTATGGTACGGAAGAAACCGGGGCTCAGAAATTCAGAAAGAATTACTCGAGTTAATTTTTAACAGTACTGTTAACGATCGTAACTAAAGGGAAAGCTAAGTACAATTTTTGCATCTACCGCCTCTCCTTTTTTTGTTGCCGGAGTAAACTTAGACTGCTTCAAAGCATTTTCGACTAACTGATCGCAGCCGTAGCCTATTCCTTCTATAATTTTTGTTTGTTTTAATGTGCCTAACTTATCTACAAATCCCTCAAAGATAATCATGCCCCGCAGTTTTAAACCTCTTGCTACTGTTGGTATCTGAAATCTGGAATAAATTGTTTCAAGATCATCTTCGGGACGAGGACAACGGTCTGCTTCACACATAACGGAAAGATGTTCTTCAAACTTTCTCTTTTCCGGTTCGGCAGCTTTTGCAATTTCCTCTTTCTTAATCTCAGCAATAGGCTCTTTAACTTTAGGAAGTCTAAACTCCAGCGCTAATTCAATTTCGGAACGGAAAGGCTCCCCGTTTTTAGTCGCCGCAGTAAATTTCGATTTCTTAACTGCGTCAACAGCGGCTTCATCGCAACCTAAACCGATACCCTTTTTTACCGATGTGTTTACAAGATTGCCCAGCTCATCAATAGTTGCAAGAAGAACAACCTCTCCCTCTAAACCGAAACTCTTGGCATGTTCCGGATAAACTATTTTGTTTTGAATTGCTGTAATGCCTTCAATAGGCAAAGCTTTTGTAAACACATCTGCCGGTTTAACTATTTCATTTTTGGGCTCCGGCTTAGCTTGATTATTTTCCGAAAGCAAAGGTGCATCCGCGTTCTCAAAAAGCTGCCGGTTAACCGCCAAACCGTTATCGTAAGAAATGATATTTAACAACTGTCCTCTTTCCGAATACTGTTTTTTATCCCCATCTATAACACCATTCTTAACAAAATATTCTTCTTTTAGAATTCCGCTGCTGTAATAACTGCGTATCCAACCGTTTAATATGCCGCGGCTGAAGTTCTTTTCCTCTTTCAGTTTGCCGTTTTCGTGGTAAGATAATGCCTGACCGTCAAGTATATCATTAACATAAGAGTGTTCGCTTTTGATGGTTCTATCGGGATAATATGATTTGATAACGCCATTCTGAGCTAGCATTCCAAAGCCGGTAAATAAGAATATTAGAAGAATCAACAAGTTTCTGTGCAATTTTAACTCAAGTTTTTCGGTTCAAAATTTATGAAAACTTACTTAATAAACGTACTTCGTAAAAATTGTTTATCTAAAAGAATTGCGGCAAAGATGAACTTGGAACTACAATAAGTTTTAGAACTTTAGTTTTACCAAACTCCGGCAGTTCAACTAATGCTACATACATTCCGCCGGCAACTATGAACCCGTTATTATTTGATAAGTCCCATTGTAAAGTTTTACCGGGAGAATCTTTCTCTATTGTACGCACTATTTGTCCGGCAATATTGAAAATCTTAATTACAGCCCGCTGGGGCAAATGAGTAAACGTTACAAACTTATCAGTGTTTTGTGTATCCATTTTATTTAAACCATAAAACGGATTTGGAAACACATTTATTTTTTTAAGATCATCAACTACAAGTGCCTTATCAAATACACTTGTCTTTGTACTGAATTGATAAATATCGGATTCGGTTAGCGGTCTGTTATTACCTCCATAGTATCTAATTTCTAAAGCTAATCCATCAAACATTGGATACTGGTCATAATATGAGATTGGTTCACTGTTGAATATTATTTTTCCGGTAGTCCTGTTCTTTAGATTCAGTTTTATTTCATTATTCACTTTTCTAAATGTCATCTCATAATCATAGTCGCCAAATTTTGAAGGATCGACCGCAAAAACATTAAAATAATTATCATTGTTAGTGCCAGCTACATGGCTAAGATTTAATGAGTAACCCGGTGTTACAGAATATTTATAGCCATCAGCTAAAGGACCGGGGAATGCTTTGCATCTGTAAATATCAGATTCATAATAAAAATTGTCTTTGCCATTAGTTGCATGCGAAAAATAAGAGACACCGAAAAAATAATCTCGCCAGTTAGCAAGATTAGCATTATTTAATTTATCATAACTGATCAAAAGATATCTTTTAATTCCGGAATCATTCGCAATTAAAAAACTAGTAGTTGGGTTGCTTTCCTTTAGTTTATCAAAATCCAAAGATTGAAAACGAAGTAGACTATCATGTTTATCATAGAGAGCTATAGACTTTGCTTTAGTTTTAACATAGTTGCTATCCGGGAATTGATATACATTGTAGCCTTGAAATTTTACTTCATATTCTTCTTTCTCAATCTTATTAATTTGTACTAAGCTCCACCCCCAATCAAGTATTACAAGTTTGTCATCATTAATCACATTCACTTTCAATTCATTCGGGTTGGTGAAGTGCTTATATTCAGTTGAATAATTTTTCTTCGCAGATAAAACATTAGCCTTTAGCATATCGATAGCATCCAAATTATTAGCTATTCTATCCGCACCGGCAGCGCTTTCCAAAAAGACTACTTCTTGCGTATCTCCGGCAGCCATATTAAATGGACCCACACATAACATCATTCTTCTATCCATCGGAACATTCTCAACTCCATCATAGTAACCGGTTTTTCTAACATAATCGCCGGAAAATGGGAACTTAGTTATTCCACCTCCAAGTCTTGCCGGTATTTGCCAATCAAGTCCCGACCTAGATTTTCCCATAAGAAAATTATATAGTTGACTTGCAGTAGTAGCAACACCTAGAGTTGGATCCGACCATTCCATAACGTTTTTAAACATCCATCCTAATGCAGACATTTGTAGATTCTTCTTTCCAATCACAATTTTGTTTTTGAAAATCGCTTTATCCCCCGCTAATCCATCCACAATTGGTCCTTGAAGCAAACTGTAGCCAAATGCGGGAGAATTGCTTCCGTAAGTAGCATCACTAGCTTTAGAACCAAACATATAAACCATGTTCAGAGTTGAATCGCATCCAACTAAATCATCTCCGGCATCACCAACATCCGGGTCTGCCCAGATACCAAAATACATTTCCTTTATTTCCTTTTGGCTCTTGTTAATAATAACGTAACGTTTGAATAATGCATCACCTCGATAAGTGCCGTCATACTTATAACCCCAAACAGTTACTTGCATCTCAATTCCAATAGGCAATGTACCGGAGAAATACCTTGTTCTATTTGAATCAAGATCGTTCGAAACGAACCATAACGTTTGGTTAGCTCCCGGAATTCCAGGAATATCAATTGAGGGTTCATAAACACCATTTTTATTTACATCTTCATACGGAGCTCCGTCTGTTGCCGGCCATTGTTTCCAGTCTTTTTCATATTGGTCATAAATAACAATTGCAGTTTTATCTTCATCTTCAGCCTCAATATTTAAGTCGGCAGTTTTGTAATCTCTTCTCACTCTAAATACTCTGGAATTATCAGAACCCGGATCGGCAGCTTTGCCGTTTGAAAGTATTTTGCCCGGAGATAAACCAGCACGATAAGCAGCACCTCCAACATTAATTGCCCCATCGATTTTACCACCCCAAATAAAACCGCCGCAATAATTTGCGCCTTTACTTGAGCCTTTAGGGAATTCAAATCCGGTATTTCCGTTTTGTTGAATATCAGCTATTCCATCGTTGTAGATGTAAGTTGAAATTCTGTTGATATTAAATTTTGAGTAAACCTTACTATTTGTCTGCCCGTTAGTTTGAAATGAGAGAGATGATATGAATAAGAATAGAAAGACGATTAGCGTCCACTTGTAAATCTTGAGAATCGGCATGTAATCCCCTACAGTTTATATCTTCAATTACTAAATAATGATTAAATGCAAAATCCGCAAGGCATTAAGACTATTCTAGGTGCGATCTAATCCAGCAATGTTAAATCATAGTTTTCTGATCATGGGAATTTTCGATCTAATATGTGATTTGTAACTATTCGATATTGTTGGGCCTCTGAAAATTTTCGAGGTGAATATTAGAATGAATATTTTTCAAATTGAGTGTACTCATTTACAAAAAGTACCTAAGAGAGACAATAGATGTTGAATTGAACTTTTGAGAATTACGAATAAGCATTTAAAATAAAAATCCCGCACCGGGCGGGATTTAAGTTTCTTGCTGCAGCTTGTTGCTTACTACTTGCTGCTATCATTAAAATGGATTACGTATTCTTAACAATCTGGCGGGCAAAGTCGGAACAGCCAACTTCTTTTGCGCCTTTCATTAATCTTGCAAAATCGTAAGTAACTGTTTTCGATTTAATTGTTTTCTGCATAGCTTTTTCAATTAAGTTAGCAGCCTTTTTCCAGCCGAGATATTCAAGCATCATAACGCCGCTAAGAATTACAGAACCGGGATTTATTTTATCAAGTCCGGCATACTTAGGAGCCGTTCCGTGAGTAGCTTCGAACACAGCGTAATGGTAGCTCAAATTTCCGCCGGGGGCTATGCCTAAACCGCCAACTTGAGCGGCTGCTGCGTCGGAAATGTAATCTCCATTTAAGTTCGGAGTTGCGAGTACATCATACTCATTTGGTCTTAGCAATAACTGCTGGAACATACTGTCGGCAATTCTATCGTTAACCAGAATTTTGCCTTCGGGCATTTTTCCGTTAAACTTTTTCCACAATTCATCTTCGGTAACAATCTGATCGCGAAATTCTTTAACTGCAATTTCGTATCCCCACTCTTTGAATGAGCCTTCGGTAAACTTCATGATGTTGCCTTTGTGAACAAGAGTTACACTTTTGCGGTTGTTCTCAATTGCATACTCCAATGCTTTCTTTACCAAACGCTGGGAGCCGAATTTGCTTATCGGCTTAATACCTATTCCAGATTCTATACGAATGTTCTTATCAAATTTTTTGTTGATGTACTTTATAAGATCGGTAGCCTCTTTCGATTCGCTTTTAAATTCAATTCCGGCGTAAACATCTTCAGTATTTTCGCGGAAGATTGTAATATCCAAATCTTGCGGTCTCTTCATCGGGCTAGGAACGCCGGTATAATATTTAACCGGACGAACGCATGTAAACAAATCCAATTCTTGACGAAGTGCAACGTTAAGACTTCTAATACCGCCGCCAACCGGAGTTGTAAGTGGTCCTTTAATTGCAACAATATATTCTTTAATAGCAGTAAGAGTTTCTGCCGGAAGCCATTGGTTCTTGCCATAAGTCTTTACTGCTTTTTCCCCGGCGTAAATTTCCATCCAGCTTATTTTCTTTTTTCCACCGTAAGCTTTTTCTACCGCAGCATCAAACACCATTTTGGATGCAAACCAAATATCGGCACCGGTTCCATCTCCTTCTATAAATGGAATGATCGGATTTTCCGGCACAGAAATCTTTCCATCTTTAATTGTAATTTTCTCACCAACTGTCGGTACTACTATTTTTTTGTACTTCGGCATTTCAACCTCTTTTATTTGTCAATAAAATTCATTTCAAAAACCACTATGGTAAATCTTTTAAGTAAGTTAATTAGATTCGGATAAAACTAAAAGGATGCGGAAAATATTTTCCAGTTCAACTAATTTTTTGAAGTGCTTGGTAGAGCTTTTGAATAGGTAATCCGACGACATTGTAATAACAGCCGTTAATTCTCTCGACAAACACGGCGCCAAAGTCATCTTGTATTCCGTAAGCGCCGGCTTTATCCATGGGACTGCCGGTTTTAATGTAATCAAGTATTTCGGTCTTAGTAAGTTTCCGGAAGGTAACTTTCGTCTTCACATAAGAAACAATCTTCTGCTTGCTTCTCATGTTTAGAATTGCAAAGCCGGTATAAACTTCGTGAGTTCTTCCGCTGAGTTTGGATAAAATTTTAACAGCATCTTTCTCATTCTTCGGCTTGCCTATTATCTCTTTATCAAGAACAACAATTGTATCGGCGGTAATCAATATTCCATCCTTCGCTTTTTTCAAGGCTTCTTCCATCTTATGAAGCGAAAGTCGTTTTACGGTTTGAACCGGATGTTCGCCGTCAAGAATTTCTTCGTGGAGATCAACCGAAAATGATTTGAACTTAAGCCCGATTTGTTTTAATAGTTTTCTTCTGCGCGGAGATTTGGACGCAAGTATAATTTGTTGATTTGAAGTAATCATTTAAATGGATGAAAAAGATGTGATCAACAATTAACGGAATAAAGCTTTAATGCTTCCCCATGTTCTCTTAACGCTGGAGACATTATGAGGAACTGCAACTTCCCAAGAATGGCTTACAGAACCATCTGCATCAACAATGCGTAAACGGTAAACGTAAAGTACTTCAGAACTCTTAAATGCAGATTGATCTACAAATTCATAGTTCTTATCGGAACGAGGTTCAATAGTTCCAACATCAACAAAGCTTCCGTTGACTGTTTTTCTTTCTACTACGTAATTTTTAAGATTTGTTTCGTTAGAGGCTTGCCAGAAAACAACAACATTTCCGTTTTGACTGCGGGCAGAAAGTTTTAAAATATCTGCACCGGCAAATGTTATTACCGATGTAAAGAGAAGAAACGCTATAAGAATTCTATTTTTCATCATTTTCTGGTCAAAATATATTTTTCTACGGTATCATTGTCAAGCTAAATATCTTACACCTTTTTGTATTTGTTCCAGTCACCAAAACGGAACTTAATGAAGATTGCCGTAGCAAAAATTATTACGTAAAAAGGTAATGCTGCCCACGCACCGACCAACCCAAATTTAAGATAAACACCAAAAAAGTAGGCTATAGGCACAAAAATGAACCAATTAACAACTACCTCGGCCATCATTACAAAGAATGTTGCCCCGGATGCTTGAAGGCCGTTTGCCAGCACTACGCCGATTCCGTAAAGAATCTGCCCGACTCCCGCAATTCTTAAAGCCGGTACGGCAGTTTCAATAACATTGGTATCATTCGTAGTAATTGCTAATACTAATCTCGGAGCTAGAGTAAAAAACAACCCAATTATTACAGTATAGACAGTTGCTAGTTTGCTGGTTTCAAAACCTAAATGCTTTGCTCTTGCCATATCTCCGCTTCCTATCGAATTGCCAACAAGCGTTTGAACAGCAATTCCAAAACCAAAGCAAGGCAACAAAGAAATAAGAAGTGACGAAAACACAACATTGCTAGCAGCTTGTTCAACTGTTCCTATTAATCCGGTAATTGAAATGAAACTTAGAAAGCCTACTAGTATAAAAATATTCTGAAGTGAAACAGGCAAGGAAATTTTTATGATAGAAGCTGCAATGTTTTTTACAAATTTTAGATTTCTGAAGTAATGGAATTTGTTTCTGTAGGAAGGAAGCAGCGAAACACCGAAATAAAATGTAGCATCGCAAATTGTAGCTAAAGTTGATCCAAGTCCGGAGCCAGCTAATCCCATTCCTTTAATTCCGAAGCCGCCGTAAATCAAGACAATATTAAAGATGATATTGAGAAAGTTAACCAGTAAGCCGGAAATCATAAATATTTTGGTTTTTCCGATGCCAAAGAAAAATCCTCTGTAAGAAACTGTGATAAGAAAGAATGGGATTCCCATAAAACGGTAATGTAAGAACTCACCTGCGTAATATGCGACTTTATCATCTACAGCAAAAAAGGATGCAATCCGGTGAGAGAACCCAACAACGAAAAGACTTACTACAAGTCCTACTAGAAATGTTAGTATAATTGATGTATTTAATACTTTACCGCAATCTTCATACTTCTTCTCACCAAAACGGCGTGCAATTAAAACATGAGTGCCGGTAGCCAGTGAAGAGAATAAACTGACAACAGCCCAGGTTGCTAAAACGCCAATACCCATTGCGGCAAGCACAAATTCAGTATCGGGTAATCTGCCAACAAGAGCAGTATCGACCAAAGATACAATCATTTGAGTGGACAAACCGGCAATGGCAGGCAGCGCAATGCGAAGTATGTATTTATAGTCCTTTGAGATCGAAAGTAAACTCATATATTGTAAAGATATTGAATAATTATCTTGAGTAAAAAAGTTTTCTCAATTTTTACTATTTTGTATTCGGGAACTGCATCAACACAAAAGGTGCTTATGACAAAACAGGAAGAATTAAAATATTTGATTCATACTCTCGGCATCAAGCACTCTATGATTGCAGAAAAGCTTGATATGAAAGTTCAAACACTCTCCTACCTAATTCACGAAAGTCCTCAGTTTGATGATGATCTGTACAAACAGATTAAAAAAATTATTGATGATTATCAGTTTGAGTTAAATCTCTTTGATGTTGAGACCACCGACAATTTAGACTTGTTTACGGATGATAAGTTACAAATGGGAATCGGCGAGCGAATGAGACTTTTCGCCAGAAAAAAATATGGAACACTGAAAAAATTAGCTGAGGCAATGCAAATCTCGCCTCAACAGCTTCAACAATATATAAGCGGTAAACGAGAACCGGGAACACGAATATTAGCAAAGATTTTAAGATTAGGCTGCGACGTAAATTGGCTTCTAGGCGGGAAAGAGTCTCTTGAATCCTATAAGATATATAAACTTGAAAGTGAATTAAGAAGACTGCAAAATAATTTTGCACAAATTCATGCGATTGTTCAGAAAAATGATGCTGGACATTAATAATAAGCACCACTTTTTCAAAAGTAAATTAACATAGGGGACATCATGGACTTGATAGATATACTTGCGATTTTTGGCTCTTTAGCTTGGTTGCCATATATTATCCAAATTATTTCGTCTTATTTCAAAAAAGCTAAATTAACTATTACTGCTGATAACTATCTTCAAGTTGGATTCACTACTAATGGGCCAATTTTAAATTTTAGTTTAGCATTTTTGTCTGAGAAAAAAATGTCTTTAATTAATAGAATAGATATTGAGTTAACACATGAATCAAAAGAAACTCAGCACTTTACTTGGAAATGGTTTGAAGAAATCTTGCTAGAAATGGATATGCCTGCTGGCGGAACAATTCCTTACAAAAAGCATCAAACTGCTATCGCGATTCTGGTAAATGAAAATTCCTTGTCCGAGAAAAAAATTGGATTCCAAAAAGAAGAGTTTCATATTCATAACAATAAGCTGACTCATGATGTAGAGGAAGACTATAATAATTTGAAAAAAAGTGGCCAAGAACTTTCAAAAATTGAAGCCGCCCAAAGTTATAATAAGTTAATTGATCATTATAAGAACTCATTCAATTGGAAGATTGGAAATTACACAGCTAAAATCATTGTATACCTTTCTGAGAATCATTCATTTACTAAAACAGTTCATTTCGATTTGAATAACTTGGAAATAAGAACACTTGAAAGGAATTTAGAAATATGCATCAAGCTTTTTAGTAGGCTCTTTAACCCGGTCACAGATGCAGAACTAAAATTTGAATGGATTAATACATCACTCAGCTGATCTGAAACAAAAAAGTATTTGGTTGCTCTCAGACACATTTGATTAAAATCAATTTTCGTCCGAGAAGATTTTCTCTATCTTTCAAAAGTTTAATTTGAGGAAACCTTGAAAAGATTATTTTTATCAATAGTATTAATTGCTAGCCTAATGATTAACAGCAGCTGCGACTTGCTTGATTCCGATCCTACAAAAAGTGATTTAAAATCCATAAGCGGAAATTTTGATAACTGGACACTTGGCAGTGATAAAGTTTTAAGATATGGTATTGAAGACAATTCCGGAAAATTTACTCAAATTGGCTCAACACAAATTTCGAACAACGGTTTTTTTAAATTGGATTCTCTGATTATTCCACAAGATTATTCATTTGACGCTGTGGGAGAAGGTCCATTTGAAAATAATTGTACGGGTTCAATATCAATTTCGAATAAAGGCGCACAGGTAGCTAATGCATCATTTATTGTTACAGAGCAAGACCCGAATAAAGTAATAGGAAAAGTTTATCACGCTACCGATGAAATGAAGGATAAAGTTTCGCTTAGTGTTGGTGGCTTTTATACGGAATATATTTATGCCAAAGATACAGTTGCAATGAGAGGTGAAAAAATATGTTTGGGAGAAGATGGATCGTCTTACAAAAACCAAATTGACGCTAAATTAAAAATTGGATGGAACAAAGTTGTTTTTAAAACAACTGAACTGAGCCAAAACTCAAGTACAATTCTTATTTCAACAAGACTTTCTTCCGGCGGCAGATGGTTTTTTACTGATGACCGCCCAATTCTTCAATCCGAGTATGATATTAATATCGATGC
>JBAYTN010000104.1:0-11426 GCA_041675645.1 Melioribacteraceae bacterium | reverse complement strand
GCTACAAACTCACACTATGCATCCGAATCCGGCAAAGATTATAACATTGGTCCGGGAGCCAGCGCAAAAATTGGTGCTAAAGTTATCTTTAAAAATTTTGGAGAAATTTATTCAAACTATAAAAGATTTTGGATTCATACTCTAAGTGGAGCCGAAGGAGAGGAGTTTGTTGGGCTGCTTAATATCGGAATTAACTATCAACTACTTGAAAACAGCTATTTGGGACTGGATTTCTTGTTGTATGAACGTTATGGCAATTATAAATATTTTACAAATACTCAAGATGCAAACTCAGCATTAAGAGTTTATTTTAAGCAAAACATATAATCAAAGGGAAAAGTTTTGAGCATTGTTCAAGGAACTTTTTAGGAAACTGCTCCGGATATTCGCCGTGTTAACTGTTGTTGAATTTGCTGCCGGTTCAGAATATAAAAGCAAGTGTATCTTAAATAATTATTTTTAATTTCATGAAAGGTAATCAATGAGTTTAATTCGATTGGAAAATGTAAGGAAGACGTATCAGACAGGAGAAATTCCCGTCGAAGCCCTTAATAGGATCAATCTCGAAATTCAGGAAAAATCATTTGTCTCATTTATAGGTCCATCAGGCAGCGGTAAATCAACATTGTTGAATCTAATCGGTTGTTTGGATAAGCCTACTGAAGGGAAAGTGTTTGTGAACAATGTGGATGTAGGGATGTTCGATCGTACCGAGAGTGCAGCTTTTAGAGGTAAAACGATAGGATTCGTATTCCAGAATTTCAATTTAATCCCGGTTTTAACCGTATATGAAAATGTAGAGTATCCATTGCTAATACTTAACCATCTGCCGTCAAAAGAACGCAATGATCGTGTTTCGCGGTTATTGGAAAAAGTCGGAATGACCGATCAAAAGAAAAAATATCCAAATCAAATCTCCGGCGGACAAAAGCAACGCGTTGCTGTTGCCCGCGCATTGGTTACTAATCCGCAAATTGTTCTTGCTGATGAGCCAACTGCGAATCTTGACCATGCTACTGCTTTCAAGGTTATCAATATTATGCACGAAATGACTAATGAATTTGGAACAACATTTATTTTTTCAACACACGATCCGAAAATTGTTGGAGAAGCTGAAGTCATCTATACACTAGAAGATGGAGCTATTGTTAGTACGGAAATCAAAAAGGAGGATAAGCAATGAAAAATCTAATAATGATTGCCTTCCGAAATTTATTTAGAAATAAAAGACGTACGATTCTTACTTCATCACTAATTACATTCGGTGTTGTTCTTGTTATCGTATTTGGCGGTTTAGCAATTTCTTTTAAATCACAAATGGTAGGCATATTAACAAACACAGCAATGGGTGATTTACAAATTCACAGGAAAGGATATGTTGAATCAATTGATAATTTACCATTAAATCTTACTCTTTCCGGTACTCAGCTAGCAAATGTTGAAAAATCGTTAAACAATATTCCCGAAGTTGCTGCCTACAGCCCGCGTATAAAGTTTGGTGCAATGATTAGTAACTATGCTCAAACATCAAACATTCGTATGAGCGCAGTCTATCCAAAAATGGAAAATAGCACTGTAACGGAATTTGTTAAAAGAATTAAAGGCAAGATTACAGACCCCGATCAGTTTATTAAGCCGGGAGAAATTTTAGTGCCGGAAAATTTAATGAAAGGACTTTTATTAAAGATTAATGATGAAATTGTTTTAGTTGCAACGAATAAAGACGGTTCAGTTAATGCAATTACATTACGTATTGCTGCAATGACAGAAAATGTTTTCGGCCCATCCGGCAAAGATGGATATATGCACATTGAAGATGCACAACTGCTTCTTCGTGAAGATCAGCCCGAGATAGTTGAAATTGCAATTCATCTGCAACAATATGACCAGCTTAGTAAAGTATACACACAGTTAAAGGAATCTGTAGGCACGCCCAAATCACAAACCGAGATTCATACGTGGGAACAGCTATCCCCGTTTGCAAGCATTGCACGAATAGTTGATCTGCTAATTATTGTAGTAAAATTTATTTTGATTTCAATTGTTCTTGTCAGCATTCTCAACATAATGACGATGTCAGTTTATGAACGGATTAGTGAAATAGGAACTATTGCCGCAATAGGAACGCCTCCCCGGAGGATTCTTTCTCTTTTTCTTATTGAAGGATTTGCGATGGGCTTGTTAAGTACTTTGTCAGGGATAGTAATTGGACTTGGGACATTATGGATTATGAATATGACAAAGATTGATTTCACATTCGGATCAATGAATGTGTCGCTGGCTCCGAGTATTCCCGTTAGTGAAGTTATAGTTGTTGCGGTTATCGTTATGATCGTTTCACTGTTTGCAGGATTCCAACCGGCATATAAAGCTTCCAAGATGGAACCGGTGGATGCTTTGGGCCATAATTAGAAATGTTAATAATTAAGAATAAATAAATTATTAATTATGAACTGTTTGCTCAATTAAAAAAATGAGAAAGTTATGAAAATACTATCAATGTTTATTATTACGATTCTATTCGCGCTCAATATTACAGCGCAGGATGCTAACAAACTTTTAAAGGAAGTTGACGATAACCTTATGCCGGAATCATACGAGTCAATTAGAAAACTCATCAATGAAGAATCTGATGGCTCTAAAAAAGAGTTTACATTCTACACGGTAAAGAAAGGCAAAGACAAAATTGCAATGCTCTACATTTCGCCGGCAAGTGAAAAAGGGCGTTCAACATTACGACTTGGAGAAAATATGTGGCTCTATATTCCAAGCGCAAATAGACCTATTCGTATTACAAGTTTGCAATCTGTTGTTGGGGGCGTTTTTAATAATGCGGATATTATGCAGTTGGAATACTCGACTGAGTATGGCGCAACATATTCCAAAGGCACAGACACGGAAAATATTCTCGATTTAAAAGCAAAGAATAAAACAGTTGCATACGATAAACTTAAAATGTGGATTACCAAGGACAAAAAGATTCTCCGCAAAGTTGAAGCTTATTCAGCCAGCGGGATGTTGATTAAAACACTCGAATTTAAGGATGATAAAAATTATGGAGGCGGTATAACACGACCTTCTATAATAGAAACATACAGCCCTTTATACAAAGGTTATCGTTCGTTAATGATTTATCAGACCATCAAAAAACGCCAATTCCCGGATGAAGTATTTACTCAAAACTATATGGGACGATTGGGAGATTTGAAGAAATGAAATTTTCAAAGTGGTTTATCTTCGTTTTGATGTTCGCATTATCAGCGGTTGTATTTGGACAAGAAAAAGAAAACTTGCCGATTACAGAAGATGAACAAGAAAAGAAGCTTGAATGGAATGGCAATCTTGATGTGAAATATTCGCTGTTTAACATGGATCAAAACTCAGCGCAATACAAACTCCAATTCTTTAAAGATCCTCCTTCTACTTCGCTGCTTTCTCAATATAGGATAGAACCTTATTTGAACGCCGAATACCGTTCGAATGATTTAGGATTTGTTCTAAAAACGCACGCATCATATTATAGTGACTCCAATTCAAGATTTGATTTATTCGAAGCATACGCGAGCTTTAATCCCTCATTCAATACAAATTTACAAGCTGGTAAACGGGTTTACAGTTGGGGCAAAGGTTACGCATTCAATCCGGTTGGATTTGTTAATCCAGTTAAAGACCCGGAAAATCCAGAACTTGCGCAGGCAGGTTTACTTTCGGCTAACATTGAGTATGTAAAAAGTTTTTCGTCAGAAGCGTTGCAAAGCTTTTCTTTCCTCGCTGTCTTGATTCCAACGTCAGACATTGCAGGTACTTCATTCGGAGAATTTACTAATACAGATATTGCTTTGAAGTCATCATTTCTGCTCTGGGATACTGACATTGACTTGCTAGCTTATTACAGTGTGAACAAACCAAAAAGATTTGGATTTGATTTTGCGCGAAACATTCAAGATAACATTGAAATTCATGGTGAAATTAGTTTCAACCAAAATGTTGAAAAGTTTACAATTATAAATAATTCACTTACCAACAATCGTGTTGACAGGTATTCATATCTCTTTGGACTGCGCTATCTCGATGCATCTAATACTACAATTATTGCGGAATACTATCACACTGGTGCCGGACTTAGCAAGGATGAATATTCACAGTATAGTGAATTTCTGAAAATCGGGGCAGACAATTTAAACTCGATAGTTGCACAACAAACGCTTAATACAAGCCTAACATATTTCAGAGGCACTACATTGATGCAAGATTATTTGTACCTAAAAGTTTCACAACCCGAACCGTTTGATTGGCTCTACTTTACTCCTTCTCTTTATACGATTTACAATCTGATGGACAATAGTTTTCTTCTTTCATTTCAGATGAGCTATAAGCCAGTTACAAATACTGAATTTATTTTTTGGACAACAATGTTTGTCGGAGACAGAAGTACCGAGTATGGTGGAAAGCAGGTTCAGCAGCGTATGGAACTTTGGATGAGAGTGTTTTTTTGAAAAATGAATTATTTATTATGGGAACAGCTTAACATGGAAAGACGTAATGCGAAAAGTTTGTTTGGAAAATAATCTTAAATATCATGAATCAAAAATAAAAGGTTACACAACAATACATTGACACACAATAACATTAATAGAAATGAAAGGCATGACAATGAATAAAATAATCTATAAAAAAATAGCGGCAGGCGTTGCTGTTGTTTTCAGTCTTCTCACTATCGTAGAAGGTACTCAAGTACTGTTGGGAATTACTCAACCGGAGTATGTTGTGCTTACTCCTTTACTCATTTACAATGTACTTATGGGATTCATTGGTCTTTTTGCCGGTGTAGTGCTATGGATAAACTACGGATGGTCGTTAAGACTTACAACAATGGTTGTTGCAGCGCATCTGATGGTATTGCTTATTGTTGGAGTAATCTACCTTTCCGGCGGCGCTGTTGCCTCGCACAGCGTAAATGCAATGGTCATCCGATCAGTGATTTGGGCAGCAATTACTCTGGTTGCCTGGAAAACTGGTAAACACGTTACTCAGTAATAAAACTAATACAATCAATACATTTGAGGATATGCTATGAAAATAAAATTTTTAGTAATCATACTTGGTTTAATTTTTATCAGTACAATAACTGCTCAGGATCAAATATCACTTTTAGAGATGGACAAAGTGCAAGAATATTTAATGCTTAACGCGAATCAACATAAAACAATCAATGTAAAGGTTGAGCAAATAGAAAAGATTCTTGAGCAAGATAAAGAAACAATAGCGACTTTAAAAGCACGATTCAAGAGCGGGGATGAACCGGGATTCTTTGAAAAAATTAAAGTAAAAAGAGGACGCGACAACCGTGTAGATAAAATTGAAGATTTACTTGAAGAAATTGAAGATCAATTAAATGACCAACAGAAAATCAAGTATAAAAATATTGGGAAGCCGTTATTGAAATCTCTGAATAAAAAAGAGTTGACGGAGTGACTTACGATCCAAGATATCTAAGATTATACTCACTTAGCAATGAAAAACTAAATAGGCCCAATTAGCCACAATCCACATTTTACCAAGCGCGAATATATTCAATAGCGCAAGTTTATTAATTTAATTGTTGTTTATAACGGGAAATTATAATGAAGAAAAATCCATCTTATGGTATTCAAAAAACATTATTGCTAATAGTGTTTGCGCTAAGAATTTTGACTGGTCAAATAATAGCTCAAAGTACATCAGGCATAATATCGGGCGAGGTAAGGGATGCAGTTACAAAACAACCTCTTCCTGGGGCAAATATTATTATTGTTGGAACCAATATTGGTGCGGTTAGTGATGTAAATGGATATTACGTTATTAAAAATGTAGCCACTGGGAAATATATTCTAAAGTCTTCTATGATTGGGTATGAGCCCTCAGCTTTTGCAGATTTAATTATTAATCCAAACAGAAATCATTCTGTTACGTTCGAACTCCGCCCAGCAGCCATGGAAATGAGTGAAATAAATGTTAGGGCGGATTATTTTTCTAAACCTACCGAAAACCCCGTTAGTTTCAGATCTATAACTCCGGAAGAAATTAGAAGATCACCAGGTTCCGCAGAGGATATTTTCAGAGTAATGCAATCACTACCCGGGGTTGCAACTGCCGGCGCAAAAAGTGCACAACTTATTGTAAGAGGAGGCAGCCCGGATGAAAATCTAACTCTGATTGATAATATTGAAGTATATAATCCTATTCATTTTGCAAGAACCGGAGAATCGATGGGAATTATAAGCATTGTTAATCCCGCCTTGCTGCAAAAAGTAGATTTTCTAACCGGTGGTTTTCCCGTCAAGTATAGTGATAAAATGTCTTCCGTCTTTGATATGACTTTGCGAGACGGCAATAAAGAAGTTTTTAATACTGATGCCAACTTGAATATAGCCGGTTTCGGAGTGATGCTAGATGGACCACTAATTGAAAATAGCAATATGGTTTTATCTCTAAGACGCGGATTTTTCGATATTCTTACGGGGGTTTTGAATAAACCCACCGCGCCAAGTTATTATGATGCTGTTGGGAAAATATCTTACGATATAAATAATAAAAATAGAATTAGTCTTGTTGGATTCTATTATTTAGACCAGATCGAGCGTGAAGGTTCAACTAAAGAAGAATCTTCATCATGGAGTAAATATGATTACTTAACGCGTGATGATTATGGCGCGGCAATAGGAATTAATTGGCGTTCTTTAATTTCTAAAAACGCTTTTTCACTAGTTACAGCCTCATATACAAGTAATGGTTGGAATACACTTCAAGGAACCGAAACCGACCGCACTTTAAAGGGCGATGATATTCGCGAAAACGAACTCACTTTGAAAGCAGAAGTAAATTATCAGCTAACTCATAAACTCGATTTTAAGATTGGCGGGCAAATAAAATATATCGATTCACGAAATGATTCATGGAGTCCCGAAAGTATAACAAACAGCGGAATAATTATTCCGGCCAATACAATCTTTTTTCACCCAGATCCAACAACAAAGTCATCATTGTTTTTACAATCATCATTTCACATTATTGACCCCATGGTTATTTCAGCGGGTTTGCGTTATGATTATTTTGCACTTACATCAGAAAATAATATTAGCCCGAGGATTTCCCTCTCTTATAATTTTTTGAATGAAACCACATTGAATCTTGCTTGGGGAAAATATTACCAATCGCCGGCAAGTTACCAAGTTGCGCCCGATCCACGCAATCTATTTCTAAAAAGTAGTTACGCAACTCATTATATAGCCGGACTTGAACAGCGATTAAGCAATGATACTAAGGCAAGTATCGAGATTTATCATAAAGAACTTTCAAATCTTATTGTTGATCCGGACATTTCAGATCTTCTTATAAATACGGGCAGCGGTTATGCACAAGGAATTGAATTTGCACTACAGAAAAAATTTACAGATGGTTTTGTAGGAAGCGCTTCATATTCTTATTCTATATCAAAAAGAAGAGATTATGAATTCTTAGACCTCTACGATTTTGAATACGAAAGACCACACATAATAAACCTTATCTCCGGTCTCGAGCTTGGTTCGGGATGGCAAATTGGAGCTAAGTTTCAATACGCTTCCGGCAATCCTTATACGCCCGCAATTGGAGTTGTAAAGAAAAATAATTCTTTCTATGTTGTTGAAGGAGCGAAAAATTCTGCGCGCTATCCCGATTATCATAAGTTGGATATTCGCATTGATAAGCAATTTGTTTTTGATACTTGGTCATTCTCGGTCTATCTGGATTTATGGAATGTGTATAACAGAGATAACGTAAGTTCCTACTCTTACAAAGCTGACACGAATGGTGAATTGACTTCCACGCCAAGATATGATTTTGGAATTACGCCTATTCTGGGTTTTACCGCTAAATTTTAACATTGTGAATTAGGACTAATAATTAAAACAAAGCCCGATGGAAACACCAGGCTTTGTCATACATAATGCTAAAAATTGGTTATCTTATTTCTCTGCTGGTAGTAAATCTTTTGTTTTAAGCTTTGATGGTAGGAAAATGCCAATTACTCCATTTATCCCAACAGTCATTACAATGTTATAGAAGAAAGCCAAGAATGCAAATAACAATAATGAGCCGGCAATAGCTGCAAGTATCATGTAGGAATTGTATTCGCCATTGAAGTAGATTGTCCTGCGCAGCATTCCTTTTAAGCCTGCCATCCCCATAAAGGCGCCCATTCCGATACCGCCGAGAAGATGTGCCCAGAAATGGAAGTTTGCTAATCTTTCGCTATAGAGTTTTGCTCCGTTAGTTAGAATTGGAAAAAGAAAATATATTGCCGAATATAATGTCATTGTTAATCCTATTAATATCGCGACATGAACGTGAGGACCAACAATCCATTGGGTGTTATGTAGAATTCTATTCAATCCTAAATCTGCCTGCATAATACCGGCAGGAACAGCTAAAGCAAATCCGAGTAATCCGCCAAGTAAAAATTTTAACGGATGACTCATTTTTAACGGTCTTGCGCTCCAAAGTGTTGCAAGAGTAATAAAGAAAGCTAAGCCTTGAGTAATAAGCTCAAACGCAGTAACCATTTCTCCGGATAGAATTTTTAAGATACCTGGTTGCGCTTGATCCGACATTAAATGATGTGACCAAACAGTCCAACTAACAACCATTTCTATAAATAAAGCTGCACGAGCCCAGTTTTCCATAAATAATTTTTTACCGGTGATTAATGTTGCAAGTAAATACCACGTGCCGGCAACAAATATTAAAACTAGCCCATCTGCAATTAAATCAAGTCCCCACCAGAAAATATTTTTATACAATAAAGCATCAATAGCAGAATGTTTTAGACTTACTCCAAACAATTCTGCAACCATATAAATTAAGATTAGAACGCCCGCGAATAGAATAACAACAGCATTAAAGGCTGTGTCAACCGTTCCTCTCGCAATTGCTGCAACTGGTAATGAAACTAAATGCTCTTTCTTGTTTTTTGAGAATAGATTCTTTAAGCCGGTTAATCCTAAAGCAGATTTTATCAATGCCGCTGCTGGTTGCTTGTCCCATCCTTCCGGTGTATATGTTATTGTTTTGAAAATATTTATTACAAAGAAAACTGTTCCAACCATTACTAAAGCAATACCCACAATAAAGAATGTCCCGCCAATAACACTAAACTGTGTAAAATCAGCTGGTAAAGGCCAATATAATGTGTACAGAGGTGAATAATGAGATACAAATCCGCTGAACCAAAAAACAAAAGTGCCTATTGCAATTAACCATAGAGTCCAGTTGCCTAGCTTAATACTCCACAACGGCTTTTTCATTAAAAATGGTACCAAAAATAGAAACGCCCCAAATACGATTGAATAAGTTGAACCGAAAATCCCTACAAGTGGATGCGCGGTAAGTATAGCATAAAATTGTTCATGTGTTATGTATGAAACTGGGGTAACTTCATAAATCCTCATTACCATTCCTTCCACAACTGCGAATAAATAGTAGACCAATCCTACAACCACAAATCTTAAAGTTAATTTTTGCATTGGCGTTAAGCCGTCGGGTTTGAATAACCCTTGTTCACCGTTTGTTAATGTTTTTATAAAACTCATTTTCATTCTCAATTTTGTTGTTATAAGTTTATTCAGTTACAACTACTGCATCGCGGACAATCATGTTTATTCCTTTCCAACCGGAATATTCTGTTGATCGTATTGAATAGATTTCTTCTTTATCGAATTGCCATAAAATATCATTATTATGCCCCGGTAAAACTTGCATCTGAAAGACCATTGTATTGTCTTGTCTGAATAAACCAAATCCATATGTTAGATCGGCAGATGTAACATTGAATCGAACTTTCTCGTTTTTCTTAATCACCATTTTCTCTGCCGGTAATTCAAACTTATGATTGGCCACATTGATGGTAAACTCTCTATCAGCTTTAATCTCCGCACGGTCTAAATCCATCGGCTTCCAAGGTATTGTCTCATGTGTAACAATATGTAATGAAACCCCTAGTACGACTAAAAAGCCCACAAACGTATAAAATATAATTGGCTTAATTTGTTTTGTTGTACCGTCTCTCGTGATCTTATAGCCAAACCATCCCATCAGAGACATAATAGCCAATACATATAATGTGTAAGCAATAGTTTGTCCTGTTAAGACAACGTTAGAATCAACCATACTTCCATCCATTTTTTATTAGTGAATTTTAATTACCACCATTATGTAGCATTTAAAAGCAAATAAATCAACAATTATTTAGGCTTTATTAGATCAGTCAATTTGGTCGTGGAAAGTGTATGGATTAATTCGTTTTGGGATTTTGTCCAAACATCGTGCATTGCACATGGATTGTTTAGAGCACATTTATTAAACCCAAAGAAGCATGACGGGATATTCGAAAAACCTTCCACTGCATCAATGATTTGAGCAACTGTAATTCTCTTTTTACTTTTCGCTAAAGCAAATCCACCATATTTACCTCGGCTGCTTTTTATCAATCCGCTTTTAGATAAATCTGTTAATAATCTCTGGAGATATTTTTTGGGTATATGAAGTTTTTTGTGAAGATAATCCGAAGAATAAAGTTCGATGTCTTCAGTTGCCATTAAAGCCAAAATACGGAGTGCATATGCTGTGGTTTTCGAAAAGTTCATTTTCTTTAAATTCTTTTCTCGAATATATCACATTATACTTTCATCATTCAACACAGTAGTAGTGTCATGCCCCAGATTAGTGTACCAGTTAAAAGTGAATTTATCATCATCATTGAAGTGCACCCCGTTTCAATTCAATTTTCCCTTCTTTACACGATTTTACTTTTATCAAAAGAGTTAGTATCTTTATTCAGACAAATAATTCTTATTATAACGGTAGGTAAAAATGAGTGAAATAATTAATAACAGTAGAGAAAGGATTGATGCGCTCAAGAAACTAATCCTAGAGATTCATGGCGGTTCATCGTCAGATGCTGCTAAATTCAAATTATCAGAAATGTTTGGTTCTATTCCATACGGTGAAGTAGTACAAGCAGAACAAGAATTGATTAATAATGGCTTACCTGCCGACGAGATTCTAAAGTATTGTGATCTTCATTCTGACGCCCTAAAAGGGAATATTAGCTTGGAAACTGCAAAAAGCGTTCCTGTTGGTCACCCAGTACACACTTTCTTACTAGAAAATATTGAATTAAAGAAGCAAATTGATGTAATACGCTTGTACAAATCACAATTCCAGACTAATACAATTTCTGATCCAGATTTAGAAAATATTGTATTAAAGATTCGCTCTTCACTCAATAATTTAATGGATGTTGACAAGCATTATGCTAGAAAAGAAAATCTTCTTTTTCCTTTTCTGGAAAAGCATGAAATTACTGGTCCGCCAATGGTTATGTGGGGTAAACATGATGAAATTAGAGG
>JBAYTN010000103.1:0-11722 GCA_041675645.1 Melioribacteraceae bacterium | reverse complement strand
TCCGAATAGCCGAATGCAACTGAAACTACCCCTTCTGCCACATTATAGAAAATTGTTATAAGGGCAAGTAAGTTTGCTAAACGCAGCATACTCTCTTGATTTGAAATTACTTTTTGATCTGTCAATTAATTCCTTTCGTTAAGACGCATTGTATGATGGTGCAGAGAGCAAGGCTCCAAATCCAACTGTAAACAGATAAATGAAAAAGATTATATACAGCACAGTTAAAACAAGGCCGATTATAATCAAGATTTTAATAGTTCGGAAAAATTTTCCTTGTAGTTCAAAGCCTTGTTTTAGAGAAGCCGCGTCATTAGTCATTTTATAAATTGAAAACTGATCGGCCGCTTCACGAATTCTCAGACCAATTATAATAGTAGGAACACCAATTAGAGCCCCGATAATAGTTAAGCAAGTAAGAACTCCGTAGATAATTGTAAATAAACCCACAAAGCGCATATCGGAAGTCATTTTCTCAAAAATATATTGAAATTGACTTGGCGGCTTAATGTTTTGAGCCGGTTCTGAACTGATATTTAAATCATCAAATTGTTCCATATAGTAATCTCCATTTGTTGAATGTGGAACTGAAGGGATTCGAACCCTCGGCCTATTCGTTGCGAACGAATCGCTCTCCCAACTGAGCTACAGTCCCGAATTGGAAAATCTTAAATTCACACTTACCAAATAATAAAGTTTTATGAATCAATCAAGGTGTTTTAGGTATTTGCAAAATCTTATTCTCGGCTTGCTTTATCAGCGGACATGACTATATCTCTGTTCAATTTGATCTTTTTGATGCTGATAGTCAATTTCTCACAGTTCGGATTATATCCTTTGAGGTTGTGTCTTATTAAACTAACTTTGCATAGTCATTATTTGTAAGGCTTCAGTATCTACAGTTGTTTGCAATTCTTAATAAGATATTCATTCATCTATCCGCTGATCCAGAACAAAATAAAATTATAAACAGATTTAAAAGGAAAATGAATTAATGTCATTCGAAAAAATCAATCTTATCAAACCAATACAAAAAGCATTAGCAGAGGAAGGATATACTGTTCCAACCCCAATTCAGAGACAAGCAATACCCATAATTCTTGAGAAGAAAGATTTACTTGGCTGCGCCCAAACCGGTACTGGTAAAACGGCCGCATTCGCTTTGCCGATTTTGCAGATACTACATGAAGAAAAAAGGAATAGTCACGAAAAGAGAATTATTCACTCGCTAATAATAACTCCAACAAGAGAACTAGCAATTCAGATTGGTGACAGCTTTACTGCTTATGGAAAGCATACCGGTCTAAAGAATATGGTTGTCTTTGGTGGCGTACCCCAAAAAACACAAACCGACAAACTGAAATCCGGTGTTGATATTTTAATTGCTACTCCGGGAAGATTGCTTGACTTGATGAATCAAAATTTTATTGATCTTCGCCACATAAAGTTATTTGTGCTTGATGAGGCCGACCGTATGCTCGATATGGGTTTCATAAATGATGTAAAGAAAATTATTTCTAAGCTGCCTACAAAAAGACAGTCGTTGTTTTTCTCAGCTACAATGCCTCCGGAAATAGTAAAACTCGCCAATACAATTTTAGTCGATCCTATAAAAGTTGAGATTACTCCAGAATCGCCAACTGTTGAAGCGATTAAACAAAGTGTTTACTATGTGGCAAAATCTGATAAGAAAGCTCTCCTTGTTCATCTATTAAAAGATCCGGCAATTGCCTCGGCGCTTGTATTTACAAGAACTAAACATGGGGCTGATAACGTTGCTAAAGTATTGAACAAAGCAAAAATACATGCTGAAGCAATTCATGGAGATAAAGCTCAAAACACCCGTCAACGTGCACTTAATAATTTTAAGAGTCGGCAAATAAGAGTCCTTGTTGCAACTGATATTGCCGCACGCGGAATTGATATCGATGAGCTTTCGCACGTTATCAACTTTGATATTCCAAATGTTCCGGAGACTTATGTTCATCGTATAGGAAGAACCGGGCGCGCGGGATTAAGCGGCGTGGCTATTTCGCTTTGCGATTCTGAAGAAAAAGCATACTTGAAGGATATTCTCAAATTAATTTCTATACCGATTCCGGTTGTTGAAGATCATCCTTACGTTCAAACCGAATGGGTTTGGGAAAATTCTAAACAGCTTATTAATAAAGAAGATGTTAAGAAGCCAAAGAATAGAAGAATTATACCAGCACCGGAAACGAAGTCGAAAGGCCGAAGAAGGCCCGAAAGAAAAACTTGGTCAAAAAAGGGAAGAAGCTGATCTTTGGAATCGAATAGCCGTAAGCAGATTAAACAAGGTTTACATGTTGCCATTGTTCTAAAAGAAGATCAGCGCAGCATGAAACTAACAGAGGGCGTAGTAAAAGATATTTTAACAAACTCTCCAAATCATCCGCACGGTATTAAAGTTCGTCTCGAATCCGGCGAAGTTGGTCGCGTGAAAAAAATATTAGACTAGCTTAATCATAAATTTATCGCAGATGCATGATAAACATCGTAGTGAATCTTTTTTATTTCCGCATCGTTCAAGTATTCGTCAAACGTCATTCGCTTATCAATTATGCCGGATGGAATGATTTCTATAATTCTGTTTGCGATTGTATGTATGAACTGATGATCATGCGAGCTGAAAAGAACTGTTCCCGGAAAATCAATTAAACTATTGTTCAATGCGGATATTGCTTCCAGATCAAGATGATTTGTTGGCTCGTCAAGAATTAAAACATTAGCACCGGTTAACATCATTTTAGCCAAGAGGCATCTTACTTTTTCACCTCCGGAAAGTACACTCGCTTTTTTCAAAGTCTCTTCTCCGCTGAAAAGCATTCTTCCTAAAAATCCGCGTATGTAAGTCTCCTCTTTTTCTACAGAATATTGACGGAGCCAGTCAATCAGATTCAAATCTACATTGAAGAAATCCGCGTTATCTTTTGGAAAATAAGCTAGCTTTATTGTAGCGCCCCATAAGAAATTTCCTTTATCGGCTTTCTCTTTGCTAGTAAGAATGTTGAATAAAGTAGTCTTCACCAAATCATTAGGACCAACAAAAGCTATCTTATCGCCCTTCTCAACTCTGAAAGTGAGATCATTCAACACAACTTCTTCGTCAATATTTTTGGTAAGATTACTAATGTCGAGAATATTGTTGCCGGCTTCACGTTCCGGCTTGAAAGCAATGTATGGCATTTTTCGGGAAGAGGGTTTTATGTCTTCTAG
Organism: Melioribacteraceae bacterium; assembly: GCA_041675645.1. Lineage (GTDB taxonomy): Bacteria > Bacteroidota > Ignavibacteria > Ignavibacteriales > Melioribacteraceae > Stygiobacter. Next base: position 8,485 of record JBAYTN010000103.1, on the reverse strand, counting down.
AGTAAGATTCTCAAGTTGTTTTTTTCTTGAAGTAGCTTGTTTGGATTTTGATGCGTTAGCGCTGAAGCGGAAAATAAATTCTTGAAGTTCCGCTCTCTTTGCTTCCACCTTTTTGTTTGCATCTTTGGCTTGCTTTGCTGCAAGCTGACTGCTTTCCAGCCAGAAATCATAATTGCCGGTATACATTTGAATTTTGCCAAAATCAATATCCGCAATGTGTGTGCAAACTTGATTAAGAAAATGTCTATCGTGAGATATTACAATTACTGTGTTCTTAAATTTTTCTAAAAAATCTTCCAGCCATCCAATCGAAATTATATCAAGGTGGTTTGTAGGCTCATCCAAAAGTAATATATCGGGATTTCCAAATAACGCTTGAGCCAGAAGTACTTTCACTTTTTCGTTACCGGATAATTCCTTCATTAGCTTTGTATGGTTTTCGTCGCTTATTCCTAATCCGCTCAACAGTTCTGCCGCTTCCGATTCTGCTTCCCATCCATATAACTCTGCAAATTCTCCTTCAAGTTCGGAAGCGCGGATTCCATCTTCGTCACTGAAATCCGGTTTGGCGTATAGCGCATCGCGTTCTTCCATAATCTCAAAAAGTCTCTGATGTCCCATCATTACAGTTTTGATTACTTGATATTCGTCATACTCAAACTGGTTCTGCTTCAATGTTGCAAGCCGCTCACCTTTGCTGATGGAAACTTCACCGGAAGTCTGCTCTATTTCTCCGGAAAGAATTTTTATAAATGTGGATTTGCCGGAGCCGTTAGCACCAATAATTCCGTAACAATTTCCCGGTGTAAATTTTAAGGTTACTTCTTCAAATAGAGTTCGTTTTCCGAATCTTAATGCCAGATTACTTGTACTTAACATTTATTGCTTTTTCCAATTTCTTATTAATAATCTAATTACAACAACGCGTTTTGTTTATTGTTTGATTTCAAAAGCCGATTTCATCAACATTGATGAGAAAAGAAGAATATTGTTTTGTCTAGGTCAACTTTGAAAACCGGAGAGGGAAAAGACACAAATTCGCTGTTTTGAGGGTGTTCTTATCCAAAACTCACATCAAAAATACGAATTAATTGCTTTGGTAACAATTAGGGCAATGTTGTTGGATTTGAACTCTCGCCTATTCGTTGCGATTCCCGCTAGAGCGGGAATCGTCCAGCTGAGCTACAGCCCCGAAAAGACTCGCTTAACAATATCATAAACTCCAAAATCAATTAGTTAGTAGTTGCTTTTCTCTTAATAGCAAAACCTGTTACTTCTATGCCGGGTATAGTAATATAACTGTTCTGTTTAGAAGTGTTTTTAACATCAAATCGAACAATGGCATTTGCTCCCATCCTGGTAGCTTGTACAAACATTGAATCTATTGCTTCTGAAACATTAATCTGCTTATAAGACCAGCCTGTCTCGCCTAGTGGTAGATATTCATTAGAACCAAATGTCCGATAATCTTGATTCTTAACTTCGGGGAATAATGTAGTGTTTATTACACCAATGCTTTCATATTCACTATTGTATGATTCTGGTGTAAATAAAAAGCCTTGCTTTGAGAATTTAGTAAAATCAAAACCAGTATAGTAAACCTCTTTTCTTAATTCTCGTGGTGAAGTACAAGCAAATAGAAAAAGAACAGATAGAGTGATTAATACTCTATTTTTCATAGTTCCTCCAAATATATTTTTACGATTCTGAATCGAGAATATGGAAAGTAAACAAACAAAAGCCACCCCATCATGTAATTATCCTGTCGGAGAGTAAATTAAGGAAAGGCTTTCATATCTTCAACCACTTTCTTATCCGCTTTAGTTGTTAAAAACTGAATTACACCTAAGTTCATATGGATTTACAAAAGAATAAATTCTTTTATAGATTTGAACAAACATTAATGAAAGGGAAGAAAATGGAATATGTTAATCTTGGCAGAAGTGGTTTAAAGGTTAGCCGGCTTTGTCTTGGAACGATGAATTTTGGTCCATATACAACCGAGGCGGACAGTTTTAAAATTATGAATCGTGCATTGGAATTTGGAATTAATTTTTTCGATACCGCAAATGTTTATGGCGGGATTGAAAATCCAAGCGGACTTGGTGATACGGAAAAAATTATCGGGAATTGGCTAACTGAAGATAAAAGCCGCAGAGACAAAATTGTTTTGGCAACAAAAGTTTACGGAAGAATGGGAACCGCGCCAAATCAATCAAAGCTTTCGGCGTATCATATCCGCAAGGCTTGCGATGAAAGCTTGAAGCGAATGAAGACAGATCACATTGATCTGTACCAGATGCATCACATAGACCGCGATACTCCGTGGGAAGAAATATTCCAAGCGATGGAACAATTAGTACGCGAAGGAAAAATTACTTACTTAGGCAGCAGCAACTTTGCCGCTTGGAATATTGCCGAAGCGCAAACGTTAGCAAAGCACAGAAACTTTCTTGGGTTAACTTCAGAACAAAGTATATATAGTTTACGAAACCGTAATATAGAATTAGAAGTTATTCCTGCTTGCAAGCGCTTCGGATTAGGCCTGATTCCATGGAGTCCACTCGGCGGTGGAATTTTGTGTGGTGTTCTAGAGAAGAATAAAGAGGGAAGAAGAACAAGAGAACCGTTGCAAAAGTCGGTTGAAAAGCTTCGCCCTCAAATTGAAGCATATGAAAATCTCTGTAAAGAAATTAATCAAGCGCCGGCAAATGTTGCGTTGGCTTGGGTATTAAGTAATCCGGTAGTTACATCTCCAATCATTGGTCCGAGGACTGTTGAGCAACTCGAACAAAATATTAAATCGTCAGATTTGAAACTTGATGCCGACACTCTTAAAAAGTTAGATGAAATTTGGCCGGGGCCGGGTAACCAAGCACCGGAAGCTTATGCATGGTAGAATAGCAGTCGGCTTTCTGCTATAAGCTATCAGCTTACTACTTAGATAGAATTGTAATTATTACATTGGCTGAGGATAAATAATTTGATAATTTTTGTCCGTTCACAAAAAAAGAATCTGGAGCATAAATGAAACACTCAAAAAGAATTATGATAATTATTCTTGCAGTAGCTGGATTGATATTTAATTTCTCTGAGTTAGATGCGCAAAAAAAGAAACTTACCTACAAACAAGTTTATGAAGGGGGCGGAATGCGTGGAATGATGGGCATGATGGGAATGGGACGCGCAATGGGCTGGGTTGATGATGAACATTATATTGAAATGAAGGCCGATCCGGCAAAACCGGGTTCTCGTCCAATGATGATGAAAACAAGTGTAAAAGATGGAACATCGGAACCTATAGTAGATAACAGCAAAGTTCAGCTTCCGGAAGGTTTTTCGATTGACCGGCCTAGTGCAGCATCAAAAGATTATAATTACTATCTCTTTAATGCAAAGAAAAATCTTTATTACTACTCACGCCCGGAAAATACTTTTAAGCAGTTAACAACTGATGACGCGGAAGAAAAAGTTGCTCAACTTTCTCCCGACGGTAAAAAAGTGGCTTATGTTAAAGGCAACAATCTTTATGTTTTTGATACCGAGCTTGAAAAAGAAACACAGTTAACAAAAGATGGCGCCGAATTAATTTATAACGGCTGGGCAAGCTGGGTTTATATGGAAGAAATTTTGGGTAGAGCAACAGCATATTCTGCTTTCTGGTGGTCGCCCAAAAGTGATAAAGTTTGTTTCTTAAGATTCGATGATAGTCCGGTTCCCGATTTTCCAATATATCATGCAGATGGACATCATGGAAAACTTGAACACCAGCGTTATCCAAAAGCCGGCGATCCAAATCCTTATGTAAAATTTGGAATTGCAAACATTGCCGATGGAAAAATTACTTGGGCCGACTTTGATGAGAAGGCTGATCAATACATTGCATGGCCAACATGGACTAAAGATAATCGTCTTACAGTTCAATGGATGAATCGTACGCAAGACAATATTATTCTTTATTGGATTGATACCAATACCGGAAAGAAAACTGAACTCTACAACGAAAAACAAAAAGAGTGGGTTGAGTGGTTCGAAGATTTATATTTCTTCGATAACAACAGCGGCTTCTTGCTTAAATCTAATGTCGATGGCTGGGATCACCTTTACTATTACGATCTAAATGGGAAATTGAAGAAGCGTTTAACTCAAGGAGATTGGCAAGTAACAAACACTGTTTTGGTTGATGAAGCAAACAAGAAAGTTTATTTCCACAGTCCGCTTAAAAACAGTACGGATAAATATCTTTGCGTTGTTGGCCTTGATGGAAAAGATTTCAAGCAGTTAACCGCAAGTCCGGGGCAACATACGGCAAGCGTTTCTCCTAAAGGAAAATATTACATTGATTCTTACAGCAACATTACAACTCCAACAAAGAGTGAGCTGTACTCAATTGATGGAAAGCTGATAAAAACTTTGAGTGACAGCAAAAACAATCAGTATGATGAATATGCATTAGCAAAACCGGAATTGTTTAGAATTCCTTCGGGCGATGGATTTGAATTACCGGCTATATGGTATTTGCCGGCGGATTTTGATCCGAACAAAAAATATGCAGTAGTTTTTAATGAGTATGGCGGACCAAATAGTGCTTCGGTTAGAAATTCTTACGCGATGGGATTAGGCCAAAGTTATTTCGCTCAACAAGGTGTAATTGCTATCTCTGTTGATCACCGCGGATCCGGACACTTTGGTAAAAAAGGGCAAGCGTTAATGCATCGCAATCTCGGCAAGTGGGAATTGTTCGATTACTCTGCAGCAGTAAAGTGGCTCAAAACAAAATCATTCATTGATTCAACACGCATTGGTATTACCGGCGGAAGTTATGGCGGGTATGTAGCCGCTCTTGCTGTAACTAAAGGAGCAGATTTCTTTACCCACAGTATTGCTGAATATGGTGTGATGGATTGGATGCTTTATGATAATGTTTACACTGAAAGATATATGGATACACCTTCTGAAAATCCGGAAGGATATAAGGCTGGTTCAGTCATGAATTATGTTAATAAATTCAAAGGCAAAATGCTTATAACACATGGAACTATTGATGATAATGTTCATCTGCAAAATTCAATTCAGCTTGTTACGGAATTGCAGAAGCAGAATAAGGGATTTGAAATGATGTTTTATCCAAACTTCCGTCATGGAATTGGAATGCCCCATGTAACGAAATTGAAAAATCAATTCTGGTTTAAGCATCTGCTTGGAAGAGAACTTGATGTAAATAAAGATTAATCCAAAATAATTCTTGCTCGTGGTCGGATCAAGATCACGATCACGAGCAAGATTAAGATCAAGAATAACAAAACAACTTATCAACAATATCTAGTATCAAGAAGCCAGAAACGAGCATCCAGATGGACTACAATGAAAACCCAAAATCATATTACGCGCCTATGCATACTGCTGAGCATATTCTGAACGGAACAATTAATAAAATGTTCGGCTGCGGGAGAGCCTTTAGTGCGCATATCGAAAAGAAAAAATCTAAATGCGATTATCATTTCACACGCGACCTGACAGTAGAAGAAATTTCTTTAATCGAAGAGAAAGTAAATTCAGTTATTCTTTCTGATGTGAAAGTGACTGAAAGTTTTATGCTTAGAACCGAAGCTGAGAAAGAGTTTATTCTTTCCCGTTTACCGGATGAAGCCGGAGAAACTTTGCGTGTTATAACTATTGGCGATTACGATAAATGTCTGTGTAGCGGTCCTCACGTTGACTCTACAAAAATAATTGGCGGATTTAAAATTGTATCATCAAGTTTTGATAATGGCGTGCTGCGGGTGAGATTCAAAATCAACGAGCAGAAAGCATGAAAAAGTTTTTCCTTATTATAATATTTATGATGTTTGCAGTTACTAGCCAAGCACAGATTCTTTCGAAAACCGATAAAGAAGAAATCCTAAAAGTGCTGGAAGCCCAGCGTGTTGCTTGGAATGAAGGCGCTCTTGAGAAATACATGCAAGGTTATTGGAATTCGGACTCTCTTCGTTTCATTGGTAAAAGCGGTGTAAGATTTGGCTGGGACGAAACGTTGGAATCATACAAAAAAGGATATCCCACTAAGGATGAAATGGGAAATCTGGTTTTTGAAGTAATTTCTCTGGAAGGTATAAGCGAAAGCACCGCGTTTATGATAGGGAAATGGAGTCTCATAAGAAAAGAAAACAACGTTTTTGGACATTTTTCGCTAATTTGGAAGAAAATCAAGGGAAAGTGGCTAATCACATCAGATCATTCCTCGTAACCAGTTGTCATAAAAACCTTCTCCCAACAGTAAATTAAATTGTGAAATTATTCGATTTGAGTTTATTTTTGCGTGTCAAAAATTGAGGGATTGCGACATGGCGGAAGAACTCTTCCTGAACATTAAATTCAAAAACCGTAAAACCGGTGAACTTAAAGATGGTTATGTCAAAGTTCCCGATCTTACCAAGTACGCCAACGGCTTAAAAAAGTACTTCGATATTCACCAGTTTCGGATTTGCGAGAAAAGATTAGTCGGTCGTGACGAATTTGAAAATAAAGGAAAGGTCTGAAATTGCCTAGATTGGTAAATAAGCTTCAGTCGTTAATTTCTCAACTAATACTCTTTTCTTATATCGCTTTCTCGTTGGTATCGCTGCAAAATTGCACAAAACATAAGCAAGATGAATCTACTTCGGAGCAGCTTGCTCATGATAAAGCAGAAGTGGTAAAATTTCTTCTTCAAAAATTCAATGCGGAAGTTTTTGATTGCAAAAGCCAAATTGTCTTAGAGAAAACCGTTGTTGCCGATACCGCACTAATTGGTGTTTTTGAAAAGGGGAATGAGACTTACCTCAACGCCCAAATTAAAACAGATTGTTCAAAAAAATATTTTATCCGGCTTAAATGTTCGGATGAAGTGCTGGCTCAGTACAGAAAAACGAAATCGAACAATGCTATAATTGCAGCAAGCTTTAATCGTATTGATCACGCAGAGATAATTGCAAATGTTGACTCGCTTGATGGAGTTAATCCGGCAATTAACTTGGGTGAATCGGTAATTCTATCCGGAATATGTTACGAAATTAGAGAAACACCAACGGGTCTAAATGCAAACTGATTTACTAGACTTTGAGCAGTTTAACGGGTTTATTCAATCTAACAGAACAGCTGTTGTTTATTTTAGTACGCCGGATTGTAACGTATGTAAAGTTTTAAAACCCAAAGTGATGGAACTGCTGAAAGAAGATTTTCCTAAATTCACTTTTGGTTATGTCGATTGCGATTCCAACAAAATTACTGCCGCGCAAAATTCTGTTTTTACCGTTCCCACTTTAATTGTTTTTGCAGAAGGCAAAGAAGTTTTACGGAAATCCAGAAACATCGGTTTAGCCGAATTGAATGAGGAAATCTCAAGAATTAACTCGTTTTTTGATTAGTTTTTGCCTCGGCCTTAAATTCTTTATATTTTTTTCGATAATTCTACTAGCGTTTAGTTTATTTTGAAAAGCAAATTTATCTCTACTAGAATTGCTGGTTTTTGTATGAAAATTATTGGAGATTTAAAAAGTTAACAAAACAGCGACAATCAGATTGTCGGTTGGTATTATATCCGGGTTAGTGATGAGTGAAGTAATAAAGAAGCATAAAATTCTTGTTGTTGAAGATGATGAAATTTCTAGGGATGTTTTAATTCTCTTTCTCAAAAGTCAGTTTGATATTGATGAAGCGAGAAACGGGCAAACTGCATTAGAAAAAGTTGACAACAACCAGTACGATTTGATTTTAATGGATGTAAACCTTGGGCGGGGCATGACCGGATTGGATATAACCAAAAATTTAAAACAGAGACCTCATTACGCTAATGTGCCGATTATTGCAATTACTGCATTTGCAATGAAAGGAGATAAGGAAGAATTTCTCCAAGCGGGATTCGATCATTATCTGGCTAAACCATTCACACGCGAAGAGCTGCGGGCTACAATAAAAAAATATCTGCATTAATAAAAAATCCCGCCTAAGCGGGATTTTTTATTTCTTACTGTTTTCCGCTACCAACAAATTTACCGCTCATCACTATTATTCTATAAGAATCAGAAGGAACATAGGTGAAATCGGAGTCATCACCACCATCCCGGCGCCCGCTTACTAAACACTTATTACACCGGATTACGCTTAAACAATGGCACGCAAATGCGCGCTTGTTTTTGTGCCAATCATTGTGCATATTCCAGACACAATTTTAGGAATCGGAGATAAAATGCCATCTGTCCAAGAACAAAATAAAAAAGAACGATTGAGTTTTTTTGTTAATTCTGAATTATCTAACAAGGTCAACAGTATTTCAAAACAAACTAATTTACCAGTAAGCGAAATAGCTAGAAAAGCTTTGCAGAATTTCATTGACCAAGTTGAGAAAGAAAAAATTGAAACTGAACTAGAAGCTGGATACAAATCCAATTACGAATATTATCTAAAAACTCAAGAGGAATGGAAATATGCCGACAAAGAATGAAAC
>JBAYTN010000102.1:0-11822 GCA_041675645.1 Melioribacteraceae bacterium | reverse complement strand
TCCGCTATTTTTCATACAAGACCTTTCAGAAATTAGTTTTTAAAACTGCACCTTTATTAGCGCTTGTAACCATACGTACATAACGAGCTAAATAACCTTTTTTAATTTTTGGTTCGAACTGAGGAAGCGACGAAAGACGTTTTGATATTTCTTCATCACTTAATTCAACATTCAATTTTCTGTTCGGAATATCGAGTATAATTGTATCTCCGCTTTGTACTGCAGCAATTGGTCCCCGCTCAGCAGCTTCGGGAGAAACGTGACCAATGCAAGCGCCGCGAGTACCGCCGCTAAATCTGCCGTCTGTAATCAATGCAACTTTATCGCCTAAACCCATTCCCATTATTGCACTAGTAGGAGTTAGCATTTCCGGCATGCCGGGTCCGCCCTTAGGTCCTTCGTAACGAATGATTACGCAATCACCAGCTTTAACATCGCCTTTAAGAATTTTTTCTACTGCTTCTTCTTGCGATTCATAAATTTTAGCCGGGCCCGAAAAGTTCATCATCTTTTCATCAACTGCGCCGGTTTTAACAATGGCACCATTAGGAGCTAAGTTGCCGAACAGAACAGCAAGTCCGCCGGTTTTTGAATATGGATTTTCAACAGTGCGAATTATGTTTTGATCTTTTATTTCTGCAGAAGAAATATTTTCACCGAGAGTTTTTCCGGTAACAGTCGGAGCGCTTTCATCAAGCAAGTTTAATTTTGTTAACTCTTTTAGAATCGCAGAAATTCCACCGGCTCTATCAACATCTTCTATATGAACATTTTTTGTTGCCGGACTAACTTTGCATATGTAAGGAGTCTTGGCAGAAAGTTCGTTCAACATATTAAGATCAAGTTCTATTCCCGCTTCTTCCGCAATAGCTAATGTGTGAAGAATTGTATTTGTGCTGCCGCCCATCGCGAGATCAAGTGTAAAAGCATTCTTAAATGAATTGAGCGAAAGTATTTTGCTAGGTTTCAAATCATCATTTACTAATTGGAGAATTTGTTTTGCGGCTGAAACTGCAAGTTCTTTTCGTTTTGGATCGATTGCGAGGATTGTTCCGTTTCCGGGGAGAGCCATTCCCAATGCTTCGCACAAACAATTCATTGAGTTGGCTGTAAACATTCCGGAACAAGATCCGCAAGACGGACAGCTAAAATCTTCCAGTTGTTTCAATCTTTCTTCGTTGATTGTTCCCGAGCTATATTGTCCAACACCTTCAAACACAGAAATCAAATCAACTTTTTCACCGCTTGGTAAACGTCCGGCTTTCATCGGTCCGCCAGAAATAAATATTGTTGGAACGTCTATACGAGCAGCAGCCATCAACATACCGGGCACAATTTTATCGCAGTTAGGAATGCATATCATTCCATCTAAGCGGTGAGCTTCCACAACTGTTTCGACACAATCTGCAATCAACTCGCGGCTTGCAAGAGAGTAGCGCATACCCAAGTGTCCCATTGCAATTCCATCATCAACACCAATTGTGTTGAATTCGAATGGAACTCCACCGGCCTCGCGTACGGCATCTTTGATTAGTTTGCCAAATTCTTGTAAGTGCACATGTCCGGGAATTAAATCTATGTAAGAGTTGCAGATTCCAATAAATGGTTTTTTGAAATCTTCATCGCTCTTAATCACACCAGTTGCTTTAAGTAAGCTTCTGTGAGGAGCTTTATCAAATCCTTTTTTAATTAAATCCGAACGCATATAACTCCATTCTAAAAGTCTTCAGATATAACTCTTGGGTTTCGGTCAACCCCTTGATCCGACTTTAATGCTTAGTTTTTGATTTTGGGATTGACCTAGTATTCTAACCTAGAATAATAATTCCTAGTAGAATTAGAATATTGATAATCCCTAGAAGAATGATTTCTGAAGAAAGGTTGTTTGATAAAGACACATGCATGTAGTTGTGCATACTTGCATTCGAATTTGGTTGTGCCATATTTCGGTTTGTGTCTTTCATTAGTTTATAACTTTGATGCGAATATAGCCGATGAAAATTTAGTTGTCAAGACTTTTTTGAATATGCATAAATATTTTTCCATTTTTGTGCATAATTATGCATATTAAAAAAGAGTTCAATGTCTCCACAATTCTCTATCCAAAATTCTGTACTGAATCGCTTCGGAAATGTGGTTAATTCAAAATCTTCACTTTACTGTCCCGGAGTTTTTTTTCTTTAGCTTTTCGTTTTTCGATCTGCTTTATGTCTTCTTCCGGCTTTAATATTTCCGGTTTAATTCCACATTTCAATAGTACTTGCCTTGTTGCTTTACTGTTCTCTACAACTTCCTTCTCCAATTTTGGTTTTCCGGTAAGGTCTTTTGCTTTTATGTTATGGTCTGTCATCGCCAAAGCAAAATCTTTAGCACGCAATTCAACGTCTGTATAAAAATCAGCAAGAGCTCTTTTCTCGGGAATGTTCCGCTTCATTTTTAGTTCTTTAATTCCAATACCTCCATATAAAGCTCTTATATGCTTGTCTTTGAATGTAGCGAATTCAACCGGCAATTTTATTCCGCGTTCGTAAACTGTCTGCTCAATTTTTTCTTCTGTTTGTTTTAATTTCCGCCGGGATTTTAATCTTTTATCTTCATAACTGAGTCGTTCATTAATTTCTTGCTTCCTTGTTTGCACTGCAAAGTAAGTCTGTGCATAAGCAATTTCTTGTTTACGCGGATCGCCATTTTGTGCAATCAGGTAACAAGCGTATCTTGTAAGTAGAAAATCATTTATTTCTCTTTCTGCATCAGAACCCAGAGATACCATTTTACCGACGCCAGTAAAATGGTCTTTAATGTTTTGACCACTAGATACACACGCATCAGTTGCTTTTTTTAATACATCACTAAAAGTTTGCCATTTGGAATAACCAAGTAACGGCATCAGCTCACGTGCCGACCAATACTCTAAGTCATCATGCACTTTTTTAATTGATTCAAGATTAGTATTTAGATTTGCCATTACCTTATTCATAGTCGTGCCTCATTAATGGAATTACATTGAAAAATACTAATGTCCCCACAATTCTCTATCTAAGCTTCTGTATTGAATTGCTTCGGAGATATGGTTAGCGATGATTCTTTCTACACCTTCAAGATCAGCAATTGTTCTGCTGACCTTTAGAATTCTATCGTAAGCTCTGGCGGATAGACCCAGCCGGTTCATTGCCATCTTTAGCAAATCTTCGCTAGCTCGGTCAAGTTGACAAAACGATTTGATTTCTTTTGAAGTCATATCGGCATTCTTGAAAACATGTTTTAGATTAGTAAATCTACTTTGTTGAATATCCCGCGCGGCTACTACTCTTTTTCGTATTTCTGTTGATTTCTCTCCGCTGGATTTCGAAGCTAGATCATTAAACTTTACTGCCGGTACTTCAATATGAATATCAATTCTATCTAGTAGCGGCCCGCTGATTCTAGACATATATTTTTGAATCATTGGTGTGTTGCAAGTGCATTCGTGATTTGGATCGGTGAAGTATCCGCAAGGACATGGATTCATCGCTGCTGCCAACATAAAATTTGCCGGGAATTCGATTGACATTTTAGAACGGCTTACGGTTACTTTGTAATCTTCGAGAGGCTGACGCATAACTTCTAAAACATTTTTTTTGAACTCCGGAAGTTCATCTAAAAACAAAACTCCATGATGCGCAAAAGAAACTTCGCCGGGACGAGGAAACGAACCGCCGCCGACTAGCGCAGCATCGCTTACTGTGTGGTGCGGACTTCGGAACGGACGCTCGGTAATAATCGCTTTATCCTTTGCTAAAATTCCCGCAACTGAGTGAATCTTTGTTGTCTCAAGTGCTTCTTCAAAAGTAAGCGGGGGTAGAATTGAAGGAAATCTTTTTGCCAGCATTGTCTTGCCGCTTCCGGGAGGTCCAATCATAATTATGTTATGTCCCCCCGCAGCAGCAATCTCTAACGCACGCTTAACATTTTCTTGTCCTTTTACATCTGCAAAATCTAAAATGTAATCATTGATGTGAGCAAAAAGTTCATCTTTGTTTGAAACGTAAGGGATAAAATCTCCATCACCGGTTAGAAACTTGATTACTTCATTAAGCGAGTCCAGACCAAAAACATCAACACCTTCTACTATTGAAGCTTCCTTCACTGAATCACTTGGTAATATTATTCTCTTAATTCCCTTTCGCTTTGCTTCAACAGCAATAGGCAAACCTCCTTTTATTTTTCTTAAAGTTCCGTCAAGAGAAAGTTCTCCAAGAAATATTGTGTCTCTTAACAAATCCGAACTTAATAATTCAGATGCTTCAAGAATTCCAATCGCAATTGGAAGATCGAACGAACTACCTTCCTTCTTAATATCAGCCGGAGCTAGGTTAACTGTTATCTTTTTGTGCGGCAGTGTTATACTGGAATTTTTAATTGCGGCAGAGACCCTTTCTCTGCTTTCTTTGACTGCGTTATCGGGCAATCCAACAATAGTTACAGATGGGAGATTATTTTCGCTGTGAGTTTCAACTTCAACAAGGTATGCATCAATTCCAAGAGTGGCACCGGAAAGAACTTTTGAGAACATGGGTTAACCCCATAAAATTTTGAGTTAAACTAACAAAATGTTTTACAAATTAAAAGGAACGCTTTCAACTATTTGAGCAATACCATTTTGTTTGAAATGGAAATTCCTCCAGCTAACAAACGATAAATATAAATTCCGCTGGGTAATGCAGAATTGCTAATTGAAAATTGAGAATTATATGAACCGGCAATTCTATACTCATCAACAAGCGTTGCTATTTCTCTTCCTAAAACATCATATACTTTTAGGCTTACGTTGCTTGCTACTGGCAGTTTGTAGCTAATTGTCGTTTCCGGGTTAAACGGATTGGGATAGTTTTGAGAAAGAGAATATTTGTCTGGTAAACTTTGTTCACTTTCGATATCAACTGTTTTATCGAAGTGCTCGAAGTACACATATGGCGGATCTATAAATATTTTTCTCACATCAACCGGTGGTTGAATCTTTTTCTTAAAGATTAGTGAATCCTTCACAAATGAATAGATCATTAGTGTATCAGCCTTGAGAGTAGCGTAATAATTTTCCAAAGCATCGATTGCACTAAGGTGGGAGCCAAATAGTAATTTTTGTTCTGGCAAAAATGTATTTAGATTTTTACTGTATTCTTGTTTAGCCAATCCAGTGAGATAATCACCATAGTTAGTTCTAAAATAAAGTCTAGAGTTACGATAGCTATATGTTTCTCTTCTTGCTGGCATTGTATGAACAACAGCAAAAGTATCTTTGGTAAGTCTTGCTATACCACTTCCACTATTCGTTGATATGAAGTAAAGAGAATCTTGCAAATAATATATTTTATCAAGTAGCTTAGCCCCAACAACATTTATTTTTTTATTGAAAGTAGGCTCATTTATAGTTTCAAAATCTTCTAAGAAATATGCTGTGCTTGTATGTGTAGTATCACATGCAACCAAATACTTATCAAAAACTCTTCCAATTAAATGAGAATAAAATTTGCCAGATGCTTGTGGTGGTTTAATGTAGAAAAATGAGTCCTTTTGCACTTTTGCAAGACTATACGGAAAACTAAATATTAGAAAGCCATTTGTAGTTTGGAGTATTCTACTTTCGTTGGACGGATAGTAGGTTGGAACGACATCATATTGTGATGGTGGATAGCTCGTTAATCGTTCCTCTCTTCCCGTACTCACATTTATTAATTTAATAGTAAGACCATCACCGGGGTAAATTTGGCCCACCCAGTTATCTGCAATCAAGTGATACGTGGTTTTGTTGCCCGTAAAAACCCCGGTAGTGTAAGACCAAGAACTATAATAATGATTGGAAGCATTTCCTTCAGATGCTTTCAACGTTCTTATTACTTCAAATTTATTCTCTTCATAAAATTCATAGTTCATCCTTGAAAGCAAATAATAGCTTTCCTTCAGTTGAGCATTTAGATTTGAAAATAACCCGCAGAAGAATAAAACAAATAATTTTGTTTTCATACGAACCCCTACTTACCGCCAACTTGTTTTTAACTATGCTTAACTAAAACATTATTTGATTGATGTGCAAGCACAAAAATTTTCCAAACAAAAAACCCCGCTCAAGTTTGGCGGGGTTACTTCTTATAAACTTCTTTTCGGTGTTTAATTCTAAAAACAAAAACTGATTTTACTGAATCATCTATTTCATATAAGACACGGTAATTTCCAATTCTGATTCTATATCCTTCTTGATCGGCGAGTTTTTGTGTGCCTATTGTTCTTGGGTTTTGCGAAAGGAGAAAAATCTTGGGTGCTAAGCGAATAACTTCCTTATCCGGCAGTTTATCCAAATCCTTCTGAGCAGAAGGCTTAATGATTATTTGGTAAGCCACGTTTCTGCAAGTATTGTTCTAAAGATAAATCCTTTCCCTTAACAAGCTTTGCCGCTTTATAATCCACCATGTCTTCCATCAATTCAATAGAGTCGCTCAGAGCTGGATTTTTTTTCATTTTTTCCCAGTCATCCCTTGGAATTTTTACATGTGTTTTAGTTTTTGTTATCATTATAAACCTTCTTTCAAAAAAAATATCTTTATTTTTTATACTTTCTAAGAAAGTCTATTCTATCTTTCAATTCATCTACCGGAACCAACAACTTATCCTTTCCGTAAATAGCGCTTTCACGGTTATGGAAAACCAGTTCGTAATCTTTGCTCATTACAATTGCCTCTTCGGGACAAACTTCTTCGCAAAAACCGCAGAAGATGCAGCGCAGCATATTGATTTCAAATTTTTGAGGATATCTTTCTTTCTCCAATTCAGTTTCAGCGGCTTGCACTTCAATAGCAAGAGCCGGACAAACACGCGAACACAATCCGCAAGCAACACATCTTTCCGCTCCATTAGTTTCTTGAACTAACACCGGGCGACCGCGATAGGATGCCGGCGGTTCAAACTTTACTTCCGGATATTGCATCGTTACGCTTGGCGAAAACATTTGTCTCAATGTTAAAGCCAACCCCTTCACAATTTCAGGTATGTACATTTTTTCTAGAAACGTAAGGTTTTTTAATCTTTTCTTTTCTGTCATTTCATTCCTTCCGGTTTTAGAATCCAAAAATCATTATTAAAAGTGCAACCCAAACAATATTTAATAATGAAAGGGGGAACATCACTTTCCAGCCTAAGTTCATAAGCTGATCGTAACGGAATCTCGGCAAACTCCATCTTACCCAAATAAAGAAGAACATAAAGAATGCTACTTTTAATAGGAAAGCAGCTATTTGTAACAACACTAGTAATGTAGAATTGAGTCCAAGTTTATCTATATAAGGAATGTGATAACCACCTAGATACAATGTTACAATCATCATACTTGCTACAATCATGTTTGCGTATTCTGCTAGGAAAAATCCGGCAAATTTAAATGAGCTGTATTCTGTGTGATAACCGCCTACTAGTTCCGGTTCAGCTTCCGGTAAATCGAACGGTAGTCTATTAGTTTCTGCAAAAGCAGAAACTAGGAACGTAATAAACCCAATAGGTTGAACAACAGCATTCCACATCCAGCCATATTGTGATTCAACTATTTTCATCGGACTAAGTGATTGCGAAAGCATTATTACGCCGGCAATAGAAAAACCCATTGATACTTCGTAAGAAATCATTTGCGCTGAAGAACGAATTCCGCCAAGTAAAGAATATTTGCTACCGCTTGACCAGCCGGCAAATGTAATACCGTAAACGCCAAGTGATGTTAACGCCAACACATAAAGAATTCCAATGTTAACATCAGCAACAACTAAATTTATTTTATAACCAAAAATTTCAACTGCCGGACCAATTGGAATGACAGCATAAGTTGCAAACGAAACAAACAGAGCTATAAATGGCGCAAGAGTATGTAAAACTTTGTTGGCTTTCTCCGGAACGATGTCTTCCTTCAAAAGAAGTTTGAACACATCCGCGAATGGCTGAAGCAAACCAAGCCAGCCAACTCTGTTTGGACCTTTACGGTTTTGCACCCATGCAGCTATTTTTCTCTCAAAGTAAACTGTATATGCTACAGAAAGCAGCATCAGAACTACTATCAACACAATTTTGATGAGAGCTATAATTATTGTTTCCCAAATAGTCATTTAATAAAACTCCAAAGTTTAACTTTCGTATTCTCAGTCAACAAAACTAATACTGTCACTCTGAGCAAAGCGAAGAGTCTCAACATAAATTTTGAGATGTTTCACTTCGTTCAACATGACAAATGAGAATCTAACATTTACGCTTTTACACTTTCTTTAATCTTCAGTTGAACACCAAGCTCGCCAATTATATCGTAATCTAAACCTTTGAACGCATCAACCGAATTCGAAATTTCGGTAAACACTTCTTCAGCCATATCATACATAATTTTTCCGCCAAGATGCGATGAAAGCTGAGCTAAAATTTTCCAACTTGGTTTTGCATCATGTTTTAATCCTTGATTCCAGCGGTCGAATTTTGTTCCGAATTTATCCCAGCGGCTCATATTCATTCCATCAAGAGCGCGGTCCATTTCTTCAAGAGAAACTGCTGGGCGAATGCGCTGCACTCTTCCTTGGAAGTTAACTAACGTTCCATGTTTCTCAGCAAATGTTGCAGCCGGGAAAACTATATCTGCAAGAGCAGTTGTTTTACTAGAATTAGTTGCAGTAACAATTAACAGATCCAGCATTCCTAAAGCTTGTTCCCATTCTTCACTAATTGAACCGAGATCATCTTCCATCACGAAAAGAGCTTTTACTTTTCCATCCTTTATTAAGCGATAAATTCCTTCAAACTTAGTTCCGTTTGTTTTCGCAATAACTAGTTCGGCTCCGGTTGTGTTTGGTGTTTTATCTTCACGAATTAGAATTTCATCTTGATCACCGGCAATTGAATGTCTTGCAAAATCAATATTGGCAACGTTTAATTGCTTAGCAAATTTTGAAAGAACAAAATTGTCTTCGCATGTAGCAGAAGCAGAACCTACTAGAGCAATTTCCCCGCCCTTGTATTCTTTCAAACTTTTTGCGGCAACTTCTAGCGCTTCATCCCAGCTAACTTTTTGAAGTTGACCTTCTTTACGAACGAATGTTCCTTCAATTCTATCTTCAGCATTAACATTTTTGAATGTGTTTAATCTTCCATTGTCGCACATCCAGAAACTGTTTACATCTTCATTCTGTCTTGGCGTTAATCTTAAAATCTCATTATTACGAACACCGATTTCAATATTACATCCGCGCGCGCATCCGACACAAATTGAATCTGTAAAAGACATTTCCCAAACACGCGATTTGAAACGGAAGTCATCATTTGTTAATGCGCCAACCGGACAAATATCCACTGTATTCATTGTATAAGGATTATCGAACTGCTCGCCCGGAAATGTTGAGATTGTAACTTTATCGCCGCGATTTGTAAAAGTAAGCTGATTTGATTTAGCAATTTCATCGGAGAAACGAATGCAGCGTGAACATGAGATGCAGCGCTCACCATCAAATTTTATTCTTGGTCCAAGCTGAACACGTTTTTCTTTTCTGTTTTTAATTTCTTCGAAACGGCTTTCACCGCGGCTGTGTGCGTAAGCATAATCTTGAAGTTTGCATTCGCCGGCTTCATCACAAATTGGGCAATCCAACGGGTGGTTTATAAGAATAAATTCCATAACTGCATTTCTTGCTTCCAAAGTCTTAGCGGAATTTGTGTGAACAACCATTCCATCACCGGCTAACGTTGCACAAGAAATTGCAAGCTTTGGCATTTTTTCTATTTCGACAAGGCAGACACGGCAGTTTCCGCTAACAGAAAGTTTTGGATGATAACAGAAATGAGGAATTTCTGTTCCAGCCTCGTATGCAACTTCGATAACCGTTTGACCTTGCTTAAATTCTATTTGTTTTCCGTCAATTGTAATTGTCGGCATATCTTTTCCTTTTACTATGCTTTTCTTGGCAATAAATTTTTTGGAGATAAAATTACTCTTGTGAGCGAACAACTTTCAAACTCGCCAAATTTATTTGTTAAACTAGAGTCTCCAAACAATTCATTAGAAAGATCGCGAATGTCTTCCTTAGTTACCTTGTAAATTTTCTTAACAGTTTCTTCAACCGGAATTATCTTATCAAAGTAGATCATCTGATGAGCCATGCGGATCATCCGGTTTGTAGTTCCTTCCAAACTCATAAGCATATTGCCAACCAAATACTCTTTGGCTCTATCAAGTTCTGCGGCATTAACTTTCTTATTCTTAATCATTTCCAATTCTTCAAATATCAATTTCTGAGCTTTGGAAACCGATTTTTCGTTAGTCGAAAGATAAACTCCGAAGGTGGATATATCAAAAAAGGAATTAAGAAAAGTGTTGATTTGGTAGGCGATTCCATTCTCTTCCCGAACTTTCTGGAAAAGCCGGCTGCTGCTTCCTTCTCCTAAAATATGAGAAAGCACGGCAACAGAAATTCTTCGCAAATCTTTATATCCATAAGTTGGTTTACCAAGTATGTAGTGAACTTGCTGTGTTTCTTTTTCAACATGAAGATCACTTGAAGGCTGCATCGAGATCGTGCGAACCCTATCATTATTAGCCTTATAATTTCTTGTAATATATTTCTTCGCGAATTTTACAATTTCGTTATGATCAACATTTCCGGATGCTACTATAAGGAAACGGTCCAATGTATAATTTTCATTAATATAATTGATCAAATCTTTCTGTTTGAAGGAGCGCAGATTTTTTTCGGTACCGATGATCGGCATTCCAACCGGATTCCCGGCAAATGTGTTGCTTTCAAACTTGTCAAAAATCAGTTCATCGGGAGAGTCTTCAATATCATAAAGCTCATCAATTACAACTTTAGCTTCTTTCTCAATTTCTTTTGGATTGAAAACCGAGTTTTGAACCATATCAGCAAGCACTTCAAAAGTCTTCTCGATGTGAGCGTTTAATCCCCTTCCGTAAAAGCAAGTATGTTCTTTGGAAGTAAACGCATTTAAGTAGCCGCCGAGTGATTCAATTTCTTCCGAGATTCTTTTTGCCGAGCGCTTTTTCGTTCCCTTAAAAAACATATGCTCTAAAAAGTGGCTAATTCCGGAGTTTTTCTCGGTTTCATCACGCGAACCTACATTAAACCAAAAGCCAAGCGAAAATGATTTGACATGCGTAATCTTTTCGGAAACAATCCTCATTCCATTTGGAAGTTGTGTTACATTAATATTTTTCAATTATGGTTTTCTTCTGTTTTTAGTTCAAAAAATGTGGGGCAAATATAAAGAACAGAGAGCCAAGAATGAAGAAATCATTTTTAGTGTAGAGTAATGAGTGTAGAACGTAGAATTTGCCTATACTAATTAGTTTTGTTGGGAGTTTCCGATATTTCTTTAACTTTTCGAAGCAACAGCGGGAAAGCCGGGGCGGCCATTCCGCTATGATCAAAACCTTCTAACTGGTAAAGTTCGGTTTCTGTGTGTCCGGCCACTTTCATCATTCTTGCCATATAAGCGTTTTCCTCGTAACGGCCGAGCAATTCATTTTCCTTATCTCCGGTAATCAGAATTAATGTCGGAACGTCTTTCGAGACAAAATAGAGTGGCGCAAATTCATCAATTATCGGCTGCATTTCTGGTATTCCTCGCTCTTGCCGAATTGTAAAGTGAGTGATCATTTGTCCGCTAAATGGAATGAGCGCAGCAATATTTTTTGAATTGATTCCGAATTGATTCAACCAGCGTTTATCTAAGCCAATCAAGGTTGCCAAGTAGCCTCCGGCAGAATGACCGGAAATAAAAATCAGTTTGTTGTCACCGCCAAATTCCTCAATATG
>JBAYTN010000101.1:0-11960 GCA_041675645.1 Melioribacteraceae bacterium | reverse complement strand
TCATTCAAATCAAGAGCAAAGAATTCCTTTGGAGAGTATTTAAGTAAATCTTCAATTGTAGGAAATTGCAAATTATGCTGCGGCTGTTTTGGACAAAATCTGTAAGTCAATCCTCCTTCAACAATAGATTTACCTAGTCCCGGAGCGACTGAGACAATTCCGTCTGTGGATTTTAGTGGCGGTGTTGGATAAAAATTATAGGACTTAGCGACTCCCGAAAATTCCGGATAATATTTTCCATTGTGCGTGCCACCAACAAGTTTCTGAATTATTACTGCCATTTTCTCTTCTTCAAGGCGGTAAGAAGTTACACGGATGTAATCTTTAGATTTTGAATAGAAAATTGAAACATAAATTCGCTTGATAGCATGTATTAGCTGCTTCAATCTTATTTGAAGATCCGGATTATTATTTGGAAGCATAAAAGTATCGTACACGCCGGCAAATGGCTGCCCTTGAGAATCTTCAAGTAAACTTGATGAACGAACAGCGATTGGCTCTCTAACTACTTCAAGAAATTCTTCCAAACTTTTTTTCGCATCTACCGGAAATAGTTCAGCTTCAAAAAACTTACTTTTTAGATCATCATCATCTTGAGATAATAAAGCATATTCTCTTAACTCATTATCATCCAAGAACTGATCAAACACATCAGTGGCAACAACAACTGCGGCCGGAACAAATATTTTAACGTCGTCAAATCTATAACGAATTTCAAAATTACTAAGCAAAGTGTTTACAAAACCGAGTCCGCGCGCTTTACCTCCAAGCGATCCTCCACCAATTCTGGCGAATGTAGTAGTTATGTCGAAAGAATCTTTGTTGAAATCAGAGATTACACCAATCTGTCTAGATTTTCTAAACTCACGCAGAGAATCAATCAATAGATTTCGCAAAAAAGATATTTCTTCAAAGTCTTCAACTCTTTTTGGTCTCAGCTGATGAGCCAACCAAAACTCAGTTCGAGCTTTAAGCCAAACAGAAAAATGATTGCGCGAGGCATGGTATTTAATTGATTCATCGGGAACAGTTTTTAGTTGTTCTTCAAGCTCATACAAGTTAGTCGCTGTTCCAACTTCTTCCCCGTTTTGAGTTCTAAAAATAAAATGACCGAATCCAAAATTTTCTGTCATAAAATGCTTAACATCTTCAAGAAGAGTCGGAGAATCTTTTAATAAGAATTTTGCACCATTGGCTTCAGCTTCAGCTTTGTGATCTTGATTTGTTGATTGCAATAATATTGGAATATCTGGTTGAATCTCTTTTACATTCTTACAAAACAATATTCCGGCCGTTGAATCTTGCTCTCCGTTTCTTGTAAAGTCTATGTCTGAAATAACTCCAAGTATAAACTCTTTGTACTTTTCGAAATACTCCCAAGCTTCATTATAGTTAGAGCACAAAAGGATTTTAGGACGCGCACGCATACGCAAAAATTTGTGTGAAAGATTAATCCCTTCTGAAATCAAACTTTGAGACTGTTTGAGAACTTCTGTATAAATTAAAGGCAAATAAGAAGAATAAAAACGAACACTATCTTCTATTAAAATGATTGATTGTACACCAACCTTCTGAGTGTCGTGTTCAACATTTAGACGGTCTTCTAAATATTTTATAATGCCAAGAATAATTCTATAATCGCCCTGCCAGATAAATACTTTTGTAAAAATTGATATATCGCCATTGGAAATTAAGTCAGTCATCTCACGGTTATCATAACCAAGCAGAACAATCGGAATATCTAGCCCGGTTTCTCGAACTCGTTTAGCAAATGTACTTGCCGACATATCTTCGATATGGAGAGTTGTAATAATCAAATCAAAGCGCTGCTCTTCAAGCACTAGATTGATTGCTTCAGCTCCATTTGATACTTGAATAAGTTCGGGCGAATGACTGAGGTTCAAACCTTGATACTCTTGTCGTATCAGTTCGTATAATCTGTTGTCTTCCTCAAAGATGTATGAATCGTAAAGACTGGATACAAGTAATATATCCCGCACACGGTAGCGCATCAAGTTGTGAAAATCTTGAAACTTAGAATACTTGCTTTTCTTAATAAGCTCTTGATCAAACTTTATTGTCTGTCGTTCCATGCGCTGTTTTAATTAATTGTGTAATAAAGTACTTAAGAATGTGATCCAAACAAATAAAAAAATGGGGCGATTTTCATCGCCCCACATTTAAGGAAGTGATTAAACTATACCTTGATCCATCATTGAATCTGCAACTTTCAAGAAACCACCAATGTTGGCTCCATTTACATAATTGCCTGGAGTACCATATTTATTAGCTGTTTCGTAGCAGTTCTTATGAATGTTTTTCATAATTGTGCGTAAGCGTCCGTCAACTTCCTCACGGCTCCAGCCTAAGCGCATACTGTTCTGAGACATTTCAAGTCCGGAAGTTGCAACACCGCCGGCGTTAGCGGCCTTGCCTGGTCCGTAAAGAATTTTTGCTGCTACAAATTGATCAATTGCTTCAATTGCAGATGGCATGTTTGCGCCTTCACTAATAACGTAAACTCCATTCTTTAATAAATTTGCCGCATCTTTACCATTAATTTCATTTTGTGTTGCTGATGGAAAAGCGCAATCAGCTTTGTGATTCCACAATGGATTAAAATCAGCATTTGGATCGATTGGATTAAACACTGCAGATTTATATTTGTCTGTGTATTCTTTCATTCTTCCGCGACGGACATTCTTCAAATCCATAACGAAAGCAAGTTTTTCTCTGTCGATTCCGGCTTCATCATAAATGTAACCGTTGGAATCGGAAAGTGTAAGAACCTTTCCGCCAAGATCAAGAATTTTTTCTACTGTGTATTGTGCAACATTGCCGGAACCGGAAACCAAACATGTTTTTCCTTCAAGAGTTTGATTTCTTGTACTTAACATTTCTGCTGCAAAATAAACTGAGCCGTAACCCGTTGCTTCTGGGCGAATTAAAGAACCACCCCAATTCAAGCCTTTACCAGTTAACACGCCGGTAAATTCATTACGCAATTTTTTATACATACCAAATAAGAAGCCGATTTCTCTTCCGCCTACACCAATATCTCCGGCTGGAACATCTGTATCCGGTCCAATATGACGGAACAATTCGCTCATAAAGCTTTGGCAGAAACGCATAACTTCCATATCACTCTTTCCTTTCGGATCGAAATCGCTGCCGCCTTTTCCACCGCCCATAGGCAATGTAGTTAAACTGTTTTTGAATACTTGTTCAAAAGCCAAAAATTTCAAGATGCCAAGATTTACAGATGGATGAAATCTTAATCCACCCTTATATGGTCCTATTGCGCTGTTCATTTCAATTCTAAAACCACGGTTAACTTGCACGTTTCCTTGATCATCAACCCATGGAACTCTAAATAAAATAACTCTCTCCGGCTCAACTACTCTCTCAATAATTTTTGCTTTGCGATATTCAGGATGTCTTTCAAGCACTAATGCCAAAGATGAAGCAACCTCGTAGACTGCTTGATGGAATTCCGGTTCTGCCGGATTCTTTGCTTTGACTAGAGCCATTAACTCTTTTACGTAGTCGGACATAACTACTCCATTGTTTTTTTGGATGATTGGTTTGATAGTTTATTTATGTGAGTCTGATAAAATTCAGACCGGGTGTAATTTGAGTTAAGAGAATGACGGCTTGTGATTTTAGCGCAAGAGAGAATTGTACAGTTTGAGTAAAGTATTTGTTGAAACAAAAAACTTACAAACATTAATTCACAAAAATAGAGAATGGAATATTTTTTTAACTGTGATAAAATAGGCGGCTTATGCTTCTCTAGCAAGAGAAATATTTTATTACAATTGTCTCTTACTTTTTATCAGAAGTATTTATTGTGAGTTAAAAACGACTATTGAGTTTAGTTTATTAGGACTTTTAAGCAATTTACTTAATTGTTCCTTGAAGAACAGCTGAGAATTAGAACATATTTAGGTAGGAATATTTTGCGAAATAAAACTGCGGTGATAATCTATTGCATTAAAAAGCCGGTAACTAAACTAATTACCGGCTTTAATTTTACCTTGTACCTTGCATCTTATAGCTTGCGGCTATTTGATTATACCCAGCCGCGGTCTTTGCAAGCTTGAGCAACACGGCTTATAGAAATAACATAAGCGGCATCTCTCATGTACATGTTTTTCTTTTTTGCAAGATCACTTACTGCTCTAAAAGCAGAAGTCATCTTAACATCTAACTTGCTTAACACTTCATCTTTTTCCCAATAGTAATTCATGTTGCATTGTACTTGTTCAAAATAACTGCAAGTTACACCACCGGCATTTGCAAGAAAATCTGGAATTAAGAAAATTCCTTTTTCTTGAATAATCTTATCTGCTTCCGGAGTGGTTGGTCCGTTTGCGCCTTCTGCAATAATTTTCACTTTCTTGCTAATCTTGGAGGCGTTATCCCCACGAACTTGATTTTCCATAGCGGCTGGAATTAAAATATCAACTTCTTGTTCAATCCATGCACCACCGTCAAGAATTTCGTAACCGAGTTCTTTCGCCTTTGCTTTATCGATACCACCGAATTTGTCTGTAATTTTCCAAAGTTCTTCTAAACTTACACCATCAGCTTTCTTGAATGTGTAAGAGCATTGGTCTTGTTGATCCCAGCTGGAAACGCAAATAACTTTTCCGCCTAATTGTTGGTAAAGTTCAATTGCATACTGAGAAACGTTGCCAAAACCTTGAACTGCTGCGGTAGTATCTTGAGGACGGATTCCCATATCCTTTAATGCCTCGCGAACAGTGAAAATTACACCGTAGCCGGTAGCTTCAGTTCTGCCAAGCGAGCCGCCCATCCCAACTGGTTTACCGGTAATAAATCCGGGATATTTTGCGCCTTGAATAACTTCGAATTCATCAAGCATCCATAACATATGCTGAGCGTTTGTCATAACGTCTGGAGCTGGAACATCATTTAATGGACCAACATTCTTTGCCATTTGACGAACCCAACCACGACAAATTTGTTCTTGCTCTTTCATACTAAGATGATGAGGATCGCAAATAACGCCTCCCTTACCACCGCCAAGTGGAATGTTTACAACTGCACATTTCCATGTCATCCACATGGCTAACGCGCGTACTGTATCAACAGTTTCTTGAGGGTGAAAACGGATTCCGCCTTTGGCTGGGCCGCGAGCATCATTATGCTGTACTCTGAATCCTCTAAAAACTTTTGTTGTTCCATCATCCATTTTAACCGGAATGCTGAATGCGAATTCTCTTAAAGGGTTGCGGAGGATATCTCTAGATGCCGAATCGAGATTAAGAATATCTGCTACTTTGTCGAATTGGGCTTGCGCCATTTCGTAGGGATTGAAATCTTTACTTGCCATTGTTACCTCAGACTTAGATTTTTTTTAGAATCTAACTTGGAGAACCAATCAAAGGAAATCCCTTTTTCCTTTATGGCTCGTTTTCCATCCAAGTCTTAAAATTGACTTAAGAAAAATAGATAGTATAGTCCTACTAAGCAATTTTGATTTACACTTCTTTGAAAAGTATTCTTTTTGTTTTTGATAAATAGGAATTCTATTTTCCAGAAAGGTTCTTTTTTAGAACAAAATTTACGAGGATCAGAAATGAAAAAGTTGCTTATGTATTTGTTAATCATACCCATTCTTACAGCTGGTCTATTTGCCCAGTCAATTAAATATCCGGTCACAAAAAAAGTTGATCAAGTTGATGATTATCATGGGACAAAAATAGCCGATCAATACCGTTGGCTGGAGGATAATAATTCCGCAGAAACCGCATCTTGGGTTGAAGCGCAGAACAAAGTTACTCAAGACTATTTATCAAAAATTCCTTACCGTGAGCAAATTAAAAAAAGATTGACCGATTTATGGAATTACGAACGCTACTCTGCCCCAAGTAAAATTGGAGATCATTATGTCTATTCTAAAAACGACGGTTTACAAGAACAAAGTGTAATCTATATTCAAAAAGGATTAAACGGGAAACCGGAAACACTGCTCGATCCAAATAAACTTTCTACAGACGGTTCGGTTAGTTTAGGCGGATTGTTTTTCTCAAATGATTACAAATATTTAAGCTACGGTATTTCCAAAGGCGGATCGGATTGGAGAGAATTCTACGTAATGAATGTTGAAACAAAACAGCTTACAAATGATGTAATAAAGTTTTCTAAATTCAGCGGCAATGCTTGGTACAAAGATGGTTTCTTTTACGGACGCTATGACGAGCCGAAAGCCGGTGAAGAATTAAAAGCATCAAACGAATTTCAAAAGCTTTACTATCATAAACTTGGTTCATCGCAAGCTGACGACAAATTAATTCTCGAAGACAAAGAAAATGCAAAACGAGGATTTGGAGCCGGTGTTACAGACGACGAAAAATATTTAATCATATCTGTCTGGGAAGGCTCTGCAAGTGAGAACATGCTCTGGTATAAAAATTTGCAGAAAGATGAACCGGTTGTAAAACTAGTTAACAAATCGGATGCTGAATACAGCTTTATAGATAATTTTGGCGATAAATTTTTGGTATTAACAAATCTTAACGCACCTAACAAAAAACTTGTTTTAATTGATCTTGCCAAACCGGGCAAAGAAAATTGGCAAACATTAATACCCGAAAGCGATAACGTGATACAAGGTGTTTCTCACGTTGGCGGCAAAATAATTGTTACTCAATTGAAAGATGCAACAAGTAATGTAACTGTGTTCGAAGAAGATGGGACATATTTATATGATCTGAAACTGCCCGGAATTGGAACCGCAAGCGGTTTCGATGGGAAGCATACCGACATGGAAACATTTTATACTTTCACTTCATTTACTTATCCTCCAACAATTTTCAAGTATGATGTTAAGAACAACAAATCAACTTTATTCCGGCAAGCAAAAGTAAAATTCACTCCGGGTGGTTTCGAAACAAAGCAAATATTTTATGAAAGTAAAGACGGCACAAAGATTCCTCTCTTTCTTGTTCACAAAAAAGGGCTAAAATTGAATGGACAAAATCCAACTTTACTTTATGCATATGGCGGATTTAATGCATCCATGCAGCCCGGTTTTTCCGTAAGCAGAATTCCTCTGCTGGAAAATGGTGTTGTATATGCAATGGCTTGTTTACGCGGCGGCAGCGAATATGGTGAACTTTGGCATGAAGCCGGTATGCTTAATAGAAAACAAAATGTGTTTGATGATTTTATTGCCGGTGCTGAATGGCTTATAAAAAATAAATACACTAGTCCAGCAAAGCTTGCTGTACAAGGAGGTTCTAACGGCGGTTTGTTAATCGGTGCAGTTATTAATCAACGCCCGGATTTGTACAAAGTTGCCTTTCCACAAGTCGGTGTAATGGATATGCTTCGCTTTCACAAATTTACAATTGGCTGGGCATGGGTTCCGGAATATGGATCCAGCGATAAACCGGATCAGTTTAAATATTTGTATGCTTATTCTCCTCTACATAATATTAAGAGTGGTGTAGATTATCCGGCTACAATGATTACAACTGCTGACCATGATGATAGAGTATTCCCGGCACATTC
Organism: Melioribacteraceae bacterium; assembly: GCA_041675645.1. GTDB lineage: Bacteria > Bacteroidota > Ignavibacteria > Ignavibacteriales > Melioribacteraceae > Stygiobacter. The sequence goes on along the minus strand of JBAYTN010000101.1, from coordinate 4,418 downwards.
GTTCAAGTATGCGGCAACTTTGCAAGAAATGAATAGTGGAAAGAATCCGACATTAATTCGTATTGAAACAAAAGTTGGACACGGTGCCGGTACGAGCACATCAAAATCTATTGAACTGCTCACCGATATGTACTCATTTATGTTTTACAATGTTGGAGTAAGACCTAAACTATAAATGAGCTATTCGCCTTATAGGAATCTTATACTTGATCATACTCTTGATCTTGATCGCTTTTACTTTTTTATGAAAAGAAGATCAAGATTAAGACTAAGATCAAGATCATGACTATTATAAATTGAGGAGTAAATAATGCCGGCAATAAGTTTAACTCAAGCGCTGAAGGCAGAGTACCAAGATTTGTTTGATACTTGCCAAATTAATCTTGATAAACTTCCTTCAGTTGAAATAATCGTAAACAAAATAAATCAGAATCAAAACCGATATGAACAAGTAGGCAGCAATCTAGGAATACCTTGGTACTTCATTGCCGCAATTCACAATATGGAATCATCTCTGAATTTTAATTGTCATCTACATAACGGCGATTCTCTAACACATAGAACAACACACGTACCGGCTGGAAGGCCAACTACTGGTCAGCCTCCTTTTACTTGGGAACAAAGCGCATTTGATTCACTTACATTTCAGAGATTAAATCAATGGAGCGATTGGTCATTACCCGGTCTGCTTTATAAAACTGAAGCTTACAATGGTTGGGGTTATCGAAATAGTCATCCCGAAGTTTTATCTCCATACTTATGGAGCGGTTCTAATCATTACACGAACGGCAAGTATGTTGCAGATGGCAGATGGAGTGATACTGCTGTATCAAATCAAATTGGTGCAGCCGTTATTCTTCGCAGACTAGTGGAACGGAGAATCATTTCGTTTGAAAGTGATCCTAATTTACCGGCAAGAAAGCCATTTTTAGTTTACTCAACCAAGCAAGTAGAATATGCTGAACAATTGCAGCAATACTTGAATACATTTCCGGGAATTTATGTTTTAGTTGATGGAGTTCCCGGACAGAAAACGAGTGATGCTTTCAAACTTGTTACCGGAAATTACTTGAATGGAGATCCTAGGGCATAAGTTTTTGGAACTAATTGATAGCAACAATAGTACGATAAAATAAAAAGAATGAAATGATAAACTCTCTTAAACAACTTAAAAAAATAATCATAGGAATCATTGGCGGAACGATTGTACTTATTGGACTTGTAATGATTGTTCTGCCGGGTCCCGCATTTATTGTTATACCTCTTGGATTATCGATTCTTGCAACAGAATTTATCTGGGCTAAAAAGATGATCGATAAATTCAAAGAGCAGTTTGAGAAACTAAAAAAGAAAAATTCTAAAACTACTCCTTGATAAATATTCTAGACACGAGCTTAATAAGTTTACTACTGCCCGAAAGTTTTTTTATGATACTCTTGCTGTAAAGTAAGTCCATCAATCCTTTTAAACCATCGAATAGTTTTTTACTGAATGGATGCCACCAGAGATTTTTCTTTACAAAAGGAAGTATATCTTTTACAATCACCATTGGCTGAGTCATCTCATCAAATCCGAGTTTGCCATGTGTTCTTCCAATTCCAGACTGCTTAAATCCGCCCCAAGGAGTTTCTGCTAATCCGTGACTCATTAAGTGATCGTTAATTGTAATTGCGCCGGCTTTAATTTGTCTTGCAATTTTTTCCGCTTGACTGCGGCTCTTAGACCATACTGATGCAGTTAATCCTAAATATGAATCGTTAGCTAAGCGGATAGCTTCATCATAATTGCTGAATTTCATAACTCCTACAACCGGACCAAATGTTTCATCTTTCATCAATAACATTTCATGGTTCACATCTGTTAGCACCATCGCCGGGAGAAAATTCTTTGCATTATCATCCTTCGGCGTGCTTGATTGTGCAAATATTTTAGCTCCTCTCTGCAATGCATCTTGCACGTGTAGATTTACAGTTTCTACTTGTTTCTTAGTAGTCATGCATCCCATATCGGAATTGAAATCACTACCCACTCTAACTCGCAAATTTTCAGTTTTCTCTTTCAATATACTCATGAATTTATCGTACACCTTTTCGTGAACATAAATCCTTTCAACTCCACCGCAAGACTGTCCGGCATTTTGGAATCCCGCCCAAAGTGCGCCCATTGCCGCACGGTAAGGATCGGCATCTTCACAAACAATCATTGCATCATTCCCGCCTAACTCCAAACTAACCGGCGTTAGGTTATCAGATGCTTTTTTCATCAAGTATTTTCCAACCGATACTGAACCGGTGAAAAATAATTTATCAATTCCAGATTCCAGAAAAGCATCACCGGCAATTTTCCCGGGAAGATTTAAAAGTGTGAAGAGTCCTTCCGGCAAGCCAGCTGACATAACCGCTTTATTTATTTCTTGCCCAACCATCTGAGTTTCTGTTGCTACTTTTAGAATCACTCCATTCCCGGCCAGCAAACCCATTACTACTTCAGATAGTGGAATTGAAAATGGATAATTCCAAGGTGAGATTATTCCAATAACACCAAATGGAATGCGAACAATCTTGCTTCTCTTGTTGATCAAGAAAACATTTCCACTTTCAAGGTGTTCTTCACTTAAAAATAGGTCTGCATTTTTGCAGTAATATGAAATTGCCATTGCGGCGGGCATTACTTCCGTTGCTAGCGCATCAACTCTTGTTTTGCCGTTATCATTAGAAATAATTTCTGCAATCGATTCCGAATTATTTACAATATAATCCCTAATTCGCAAAACATATTTTGCTCGCTTGCCAACGCTTAGCTTACACCATTCCGTCTGTGTTTTTCTTGCAGAATTTACAGCAGCAACAACATCAGCGCTCGTGTGAAGAATAGAGCTGCCGATTTTTTCTCCATTTGCCGGATTATAAGATTCGGTATAATTGTCCATGTCATATTCCTACGCTATTTTCGTTTATCAAATTGAGGAACTTATTTTACTTTTCAAATTATAAAATATTCAACTTTCTTTTATTGAGGGCATTAATGGAAATTTCTGTGCAAGACCGGGGAAAATATTTAAGAGGTATGTTATTACTTATTGGTAAAGATCAGCAAATATTAGAACACGAAAAATCTTGGTTTTTTGAGTTATCTAAAATACTTGGATATGATAAAGAATTCTGCAAAGGTGCGTTAAAAGAATTGCCGGATAACGAATATCTTGAGTCTTCTCCTCCAAAGTTTGATAATAAAGAAATTGCAAAAGCATTCATTGTTGATGGAATTCATCTTGCTTATGCCGATAGAGAAATGGTGCCGGCAGAATTGGTCTGGATAAATTCGGTTGCCGAGATTAACGGAGTTGACATTCTTTGGGGTATGCAAGAATATGAAAAGTTCAGACACCATAAGTTTTCAGAAACCGATGTTCACCGATTTGAGATAGAAAAGTTATTTGACAAAGTGAACAGCCAGCTAGTTAACGAAAACATTAATTCCAATTAGGGTTATTATGAAATTATTTGATTTTCATAAACCGGTTATTGCAATGATACATTTGGACGCGCTTCCGGGTACTCCAAAATATTCCGGCAGTGTTAAAAGTATAATCGAGAAAGCTTTATTTGAAGCCGCTATATATCAAGAGTGCGGTATTGAAGCATTGATGATTGAGAACATGCACGATGTTCCCTATCTAAACCGTGTTGTTGGTCCGGAGGTAACATCTACTATGAGCATTATACTTTATGAGATCAAAAAGAAATTTAATCTTCCGACTGGAATTCAGATACTTGCCGGAGCTAATAAAGAGGCACTCGCCGCAGCGCATTCTGCCGGCGCTGATTTTATCCGTGCGGAAGGATTTGTATTTGCTCACGTTGCTGATGAAGGTACATTTAATTCCGATGCCGGAGAATTACTTCGTTACAGAAAAACGATTGGCGCAGATAATGTTTTAGTTTTTACTGATATAAAAAAGAAACACAGTTCGCATGCTATAACTTCCGATACAAGCATTGCAGAAACTGCGAAAGCCGCTGAATTCTTTTTAAGTAACGGAGTTATTATTACCGGAAGCGCTACTGGAAAAGAACCTTCGCTTGAGGAAATAAAAGAGGTAAAGGAGAAAGTTAATATTCCGGTACTCGCCGGTTCCGGTATTACAGAAAAGAACGCGCCTCAATATTTGGAATACTGCGACGCGCTAATTATTGGCTCTCACTTTAAGTTAGATGGTAATTGGGCAAATACTGTCGATCCGGAAAGAGTAAAATCTTTTTTAAGTAAGATTAGGTAAACCATTTTCGACTTCGCACGGAATGACTTTCATCCCTTCCTCAATAATTACTTTAATGAAAACTCTGATATAATGAATCACCTCGCCGCAAGCAGCGAGGTATCTTGTCATGCCCGAATGTTTTTATCGGGCATCCATA
>JBAYTN010000100.1:0-11972 GCA_041675645.1 Melioribacteraceae bacterium | reverse complement strand
TTAACAAGTGGGCGGCGAGGGATTCGAACCCCCAAAGGCATTAGCCAACGGATTTACAGTCCGCCCCGGCTCTCCAACTCCGGCGTCCGCCCAGACACTTTTCACCCACTAATTCTAAAAGTGAGCAACAAATATAGAAGGCCAACTTTAAAAAAGCAAGAAAATCCGCTGCGAATCGGTTTAAAATCTTATACTTTCTTCAGTTTTTATTGTTGTTAACTATAAGTTGCCTTACAATCGAGATATAAAGTGTTGAAAAGTAGATACTTTTCCTTCTCATCAAAACTAGAAGTAGAGATTTATATATTTTATATAAAATCTAAATACAGTACTTAGAGTCTTTATATTGTAATAAACTTTAGTTTTTGAAAAGTTGTGATTGAGACTATATTTGAATATCAAATTGTCTGAGAGAATTTGATATTTTTTTAATAATGAGGTGTTTATGAAGAATAATTACTTATCTGTAATCATATTTTTAACAATTTCAATGATCGGTTGTTCTACGCAAAAGGAATTGTTGACCACAAAAAACTCAGTATCATTTGAAGGAAAAAGCTTGGCTGTTTACACAACAGTAGACTCCAGCAATCTTAGAATTTCATTGACTAATAAGCTGGAATTCCAGAAATCTAAGCAACCACTTGAAACCGAAATTTGTGTGTTCGTAAATCCAGACAAATCATTTCAAGAATTTTTAGGAATTGGAGCGGCGATTACAGATGCTTCGGCTGAAGTTTTTGCAAAGCTATCCCCGGAAAAGCAGAATGAGTTTTTAACCGCTCATTTCAATAACCAAAAAGGAATTGGATATTCGCTTTTACGAACAACAATACACAGCAGCGATTTTAGCAGCGGAAGTTATACTTATGTTAGTAATGAGAACAAAGATTTATCAACTTTTAATATTCAACACGATAAAACTTATAGAATACCGTTAATAAAGCAAGCAATTGCCAAAGCTGGGGGAAAGCTTACGTTATATGCCAGTCCTTGGAGTCCACCGGCATTTATGAAAGACACTAAAAACATGCTTCGAGGCGGAAAATTATTACCGGACTATTTTGAACCTTGGGCTATGTACTTCACTAAGTTCATCAAAGCATATGAAGCCGAAGGTATCCCAGTTTGGGGAATCACTGTTCAAAATGAACCGATGGCAACCCAGAAATGGGAATCTTGTATTTATACTGCCGAAGAAGAAAGAGACTTCCTAAAAAATTATCTTGGCCCAGTTATGGAACGAGAAGGACTTGGCAACAAAAAAATTATTGTTTGGGACCATAACCGTGATTTGATTAATCACAGAGTAAATACAATTCTAAGCGATCCGGGTGCAGCAAAATATGCTTGGGGAGTTGGGTTCCATTGGTATGAAACTTGGGCCGGAGGAGTGCCGATGTTTGAGAATGTTGGCGAAGTTAAAAAAGCATTTCCAAACACAAACTTAATTTTTACAGAAGGTTGTGCAGAAAGTTTTGACTCAACACACTACAATTATTGGCCAAATGCTGAAAGATACGGTCGTTCCATGATTAACGATTTTAACAATGGAACGGTTGGCTGGACTGACTGGAACATCTTGCTAGATGAAAAAGGTGGACCAAATCATGTTGAAAATTTTTGTTTTGCGCCAGTACACGCTGATACAAGAACCGGAGAACTCATCTATACTCCTTCTTACTATTATATTGGACATTTTTCAAAGTTCATTCAACCGGGAGCTAAAAGAATAAGCACTGTTGCAAGCAGAAGTCATTTACTTACCACTTCTTTTCTAAATAAAGATGGGAGAATTGCAACAGTAGTAATGAATCAAAGTAATTTGAAAATCAATTACAAGTTATATGTTGGCTCAAATGCGGCCCAAGTTGAAATACTTCCCCACTCAATACAAACGCTGGTATATTAATTTGATAGAAAAATAGAAGCTGCTTAAAAGCAGCTTCTATTTTATTAAAGAAGATTTATAAAGTTTATAATTCATTCCATCACATAACGCTTGCCAACTTGCTTCAATAATATTTGTAGATACTCCTACTGTTGACCATGTTGTTTCTCCGTCACTAGATTCTATAAGCACGCGAACTTTAGCAGCCGTAGCTTCTTTTTCATCTAGTACGCGCACTTTATAATCAACAAGTTTAATTGCAGCAATTTCCGGATAGAAACGAAGCAAAGCTTTTCGCAAAGCATTATCTAAAGCATTTACAGGTCCATCTCCTTCGGCTGCAGTATGCTCTACTTCGCCATTCACCTCAATCTTTAATACGGCTTCCGCGTTGTTATGTCTATCGTTATCAAAAAATGTATAAATTCTAGAATCAATAGTCTTGAAAAAAGGAGTGAATTCATTTTTCTGATTTCGTAATATCAATTCAAAAGAAGCTTCAGCTCCATCAAACTGATAACCCTCAAATTCTAGTGCTTTAATTTGAGTAACTAATTTTTTATTAAATTCACTTCCCTCTTCAACATCAACACCAAATTCTTTTGCTTTATACTTAATGTTGCTTTGTCCGGATAAATCGGAGACCAAAACTCTTTGTGAATTGCCAACAACAGTTGGATTAATATGCTCATACATTCGACTGTCTTTTAATACTGCGCTAACGTGAATTCCACCTTTGTGTGCGAAAGCAGATTTGCCCACGAATGCTGCTCTTGTGTTTGGATTGAGATTCATTATTTCGTAAACAGTATTGGAAAGTGAAGTTAGTTGATTGAGTTGAATTGTTTTTTTCGTTTTACAATTCATCTTAAGTAATAAGTTTGGAATGATGCTAACTAAGTTAGCATTTCCACAACGTTCGCCTACACCATTAATTGTCCCTTGAACATGAACAGCACCGCTTTCAATTGCAGCGAGTGAATTTGCAACAGCCAAATCACCATCATTATGAGCATGAATACCAAGCGGTTTTGAAATTGTCTTGCTTACATCTTCAATTGCTGATTTTATTTCATGAGGCAATGTTCCCCCATTTGTATCACATAATGTGATTACATCGGCACCGCCGTCTTGAGCGGACTTTAACATTCTTATTGCGAATGCAGAATCATCTTTGTATCCGTCAAAAAAATGCTCGGCATCAAAAACAACAACCTTATTATTATCTTTTAAGAATTTTACAGATTTGAGAATTAATTCAGCATTCTGATCAGCAGTTAAACCCAAACTTTTTTCGGAATGAAACTTCCATGTCTTGCCAAAAATTGAAACATAAGGAGTTTCTGCTTTTAACAGCGCTAACAAATTTGTATCAGTTTCAATTTTATCGGGATATCTTGCTGTTGAACCAAAAGCGCACATCTTAGCATGATTTAATTTCACTTTTCTGATTTCGCTGAAAAATTCAGCGTCACGAGGATTGCTTCCGGGCCACCCACCTTCGATAATATCGATTCCAAAATCATCAAGTTTCTGAGCGATTATAATTTTATCGCGAACTGTTAAGCTTACTGCTTCGCCTTGAGTTCCATCGCGAAGTGTAGTATCAAAAAGTTCTATTAGTTTCGATTCCATCCGGAACATCCTTTTGCTTAAACTAAATCAAGGGTTAGATCATTTTATTTTCGCGTGCGTAGTTAAATAAACCGCCGCTGTTTACAATATCGTAAACACTACCAAGAGGACGAAGTTGATATACTTCACCACTCGATAATTTTTTAATAGTATTCTTAGACAAATCAATTTCAGCTTCATCACCGGTTTTAATTTTATCATTCAACTTTTCATTTCCCTCAAACGGAATTAAGAAACCTCCATCTACGGAATTGCGGTAAAAAATTCTCGCATACGATTCAGCAACGATTGCTTTTACTCCGGCAACTTGTAAAGCGAGCGGAGCGTGTTCGCGCGAAGAACCGCATCCAAAGTTTGAGCCGCCAATTACAATTGAATATTCAGATTTGTAATTATCACCGACAATAAATGTTTTGCCGCCATCCGGCAATCCGGCTTTTTCAACCGGCACGCTTGAAAGCGCATAGTGACCATATTTTTTTAATTCTTCCGGATCGCTTGTACTGTAAACCAAGTGTTCTGCCGGAATAATCTGGTCAGTATCAATGTTATCACCCAGAACGTAAACTTTACCAACTATTATATTTTCCATTTTCGCCTTCTACAAAAATTTTCTTGGATCGGTTAACTCGCCGGTAATTGCACTTGCAGCAACAGTTAGAGGAGAAGCCAGATAAACTTGCGAAGCTTTACTTCCCATTCTTCCCGGAAAGTTTCTGTTTGTTGTGGAAACAACAACATCACCATCGGAGCTTCTTCCTATTGTGTCTGATGGACCACCCAAACAAGCCGCGCAAGAAGATTCTGCAATTGTACAGCCGGCATTCACAAAAATTTCTTTTAGTGAAATTCCGCTGATAGTTTCTTCTTCCAGTTGCTTAGCTACTTGTGTACTCGCCGGAACGATAAATGTAGTTACTTTAACTTTTTGTCCGAGCAATAATTTTGCCGCGTATTTAAAATCTGTAATCTTTCCGCCGGTACAAGAACCTACATACGCTTTAGTGATTTTTGTTCCTTCAACATTTCTTACTGTATCGCGATTATCGGGACTGTGAGGCTTTGCAACAGTTGGTTCAAGTTTAGTTACATCGTAAGTATATTTTGAATGATATACTGCATCTGCATCACTTGTAAATTCTTCGAACTGAGTTATACCAATTTCCTTCAAATAATTTCTTGTAACATCATCAACAGCGATAATTCCATTCATTCCGCCACCTTCGATTGCCATATTCGTAAGCGTCATTCTTTCAAGCATATTCATTCCGGATATTGCTTCGCCGTCAAATTCCATAGCACGATAAGTTGCGCCATCAGTAGTAATGTCACCAAGTATCTGCAATATCAAATCCTTGGCTGTAAGATATTCCGGCATCTTACCATTAAAAGTAAACTTGATTGACTCTGGAATTTTCTCCCAAATCTTTCCAGTTCCAAGAATGAACGCCGCATCAGTATTTCCAACACCGGTAGAAAACATTCCAAACGCGCCGCTTGTACAAGTGTGAGAATCTGTTCCGAACAGAACTGTTCCCGGTACATTATAACCTTCTTCAGCAAGAGCGATATGACAAACACCTTTGTAGCGATCGGTACCAACGTCATAATAATTAGGCAAATCATATTCAGCAGCAAACTGACGGAGAATATCTACGTTGCGGTTTGCATGAACATTCTTTGTAAAGATGTAATGATCTGGAAAGATCACAAGTTTCTTTTTGTCCCACACTTTTGCTTGTTCACCAAATTCTTTTTTCCAGATTGCAATTGTTGGCGGACCACAAACGTCGTGCGTCATTAAAACATCAACATCAAGCCAAACACTTTCACCCGGAATTACACTTGAGCGCTTAGCGGCTTTAGCTAAAATTTTCTCTGTTATAGTCATTCCCATAATTTTTCCTTTCTATTTTCCAGATGCAACGGACTCAAACACATCCAGTTTCAATCCGTTAAAAACCAAATAATGATTTATCGCTTGAAGATAAGCTTTCGCGCTCGCTTCAATAATATCCGTAGAAGTTCCTCTACCGTTAAAAGATTTTTCTCCTTCGCGGATTCTTACGATCGCTTCGCCAAGAGCTTGTCTGCCAGATGTAACTGAGCGAACGTTGTATGATTCGACAGTTAATTTAATTCCTAATGCACGCTCAATCGCATTAAACACTGCATCTACCGGCCCATCACCCGGAGATGATTCTTGTACAATTTTATCCTCAGAAACAATTTGAACAGTCGCTGTAGGAATCGTTCCAGTTCCGGCGTTAACGTGCATATATTTTAGTTCATACAATTCATCTTCTTTATAAATTTCATCACCCATTAACACACGCAAGTCATCGTCGAATACTTCCTTCTTCTTGTCGGCAATTTCTAAAAATGCATCATAAGCTTTTCCTAATTCTTCTTCGCTTGGATGATAACCAAGTTCGATCAATCTCGCTTTCAAACCGTGTCGACCACTATGTCTTCCTAGAATAATCTTTGTTTTATTAACACCAACGCTTTCCGGAGTCATAATTTCATAAGTCTCGCGGTTCTTCAGCATTCCATCTTGATGAATTCCGCTTTCGTGGGCAAATGCGTTTTCTCCGACAATTGCTTTGTTCGGCTGAACAACAACACCGGTAAAACCGGAAACCATTCTGCTTGTACTTATAATTTCCGAGTGATTGATATCAGTGTAAAAATCACAAAGATCTTTTCTAACCTTAAGCGCCATTGCAATTTCTTCCAGAGAAGCATTGCCGGCTCTTTCACCAATTCCATTTATAGTACATTCAACTTGACGAGCTCCAACTTGCAATGCTGATATAGAATTAGCAACTGCAAGACCAAGATCATTATGACAGTGAACGGAAATAATTGCTTTATCAATATTTTTTACTCTGCGTTTTAATTCTAGAATCTTAGCAGCGTATTCCGAAGGGAAGGTGTAGCCAACTGTATCCGGAATGTTTACAGTTGTTGCGCCGGCTTCAATTGCTATTTCAATTACATCGGCTAGATAGCCTATATCAGTTCTACCCGCATCTTCTGCAGAAAACTCAACGTCTGTACAAAAGGTTTTTGCGTATGCAACAGCATCGTAAGACATCTGCAAAACTGTTTTTCTTTTTTCCTCGAGTGTTGCTCCATATTTCGCATCACCAAATTTTCCAAGAATGTGATAATCGGAAGTACTGCTGAATGTATGAATGCGTGGATGTTTGGCGTTTCTTAATGCATCGAAAGCAGTTTTAATATCAATTTCTTTTGCGCGGCAAAGTCCGGCAATTATTACTTCCGACTCATCAGCAATTCTACTAACTGCTTCAAACTGTGCCGGAGATGAAACCGGGAAACCGGCTTCAATAACATCTACTTTTAATTTTGCTAGCTGACGAGCGATTTCTAGTTTCTCATAAACGTTTAAAGATGCGCCGGGAGATTGCTCACCGTCTCTTAAAGTCGTATCGAAGATGATAATTTTTTCGCTCATAGCTTCCTCGTTTAAATTGCTTGATAAATTATTCTGCTCACTCAGATCCCTCTTTTTTTGAAGAGGGATTTTTCAATGTCGTCTCCGGTTAGGAGAAGGCGTTGGAGCGAGTTTAAAGTGTAAAAACACCTAAAACTTGTTTATGAAATATTTCCTTAAAATTTTCAATTACCTTTTCAGTCATTTGACTTGTTGAAACAAGTTTGCAGCCATCACTCATTATGTCAACTGTGCGATAACCGTCGTCAAGTGTTTTATTGATTGCTTCTTCAATTACATCGCCGGCTTTTTTCATTTCAAATGAATAAGTAAACATCATCGCTACTGAAGAAATTGACGCGAGCGGGTTGGCCTTGTTTTGTCCGGCAATATCCGGCGCACTGCCATGAACCGGCTCATAAAGCGCATACTTACTACCAAGACTTGCTGAAGGCAACATTCCCAAACTTCCCGTAATCATTCCAGCAATGTCGCTTAAAATATCGCCAAACAAGTTTGAAGTAAGAACCACATCAAATTGTTTAGGATTGCGGACGATTTGCATTGCGCAGTTATCTACATACATATCGTTCAATTCAACATCAGCAAATTCTTTATGAACTTCGTGAACAACATTGCGCCAGAATTGAGAAACTTCGAGAACGTTTGCTTTATCAACAGATGTAACTTTGCCTTTTCTTTCGCGAGCAACTTTGAATGCCATTCGAGCAATGCGTTCAACTTCTTCTTTGGTATAAATCATAGTATTGAACCCATGCTCTGCATCAAATCCGCGTGGTTCGCCAAAATAAATTCCGCCGGTTAATTCTCTGAATACAACAAAGTCCACTCCGTCAAGAACTTCTTTCTTTAATGAAGATGAATCTACGAGCGGCTTATAAATTTTTGCCGGACGGATATTTGTATACAACCCTAATGCCTTACGAAGCTTTAACAACGCTGCTTCCGGCTTAAGATTGTGAGGAAGCGTTTCCCATTTGTATCCGCCGACAGCACCGAGGAATACAGCATCGGAATCATAACAAGTCTGTATTGTTTCATCAGTCAATGGTGTTCCATGAACGTCGTAGGAACATCCGCCAATCAAACATTCTTTGAAACTGACTTCTACATTAAAATGCTCGGCGACTGTTTTAATTACTTGAACAGCCGAGTTTGCAACTTCAACACCAATTCCATCTCCGGGAAGTAAAGCTATCTTAAACATTTTCTCTCCTGATCTTTCTCAGCGTCTTTTCGGCTCTGCGGTAAAAGAAAAACGCAAAGACACAAAGGCGCAGAGATTTGCAATTATTTTTTAACTAACCAACTCATCATGCCGCGCAATTTTGCGCCGACAACTTCAATTCCATGTTCTCTATTTTCTTTTCTAAGCTCATTAAACTTTGTTGCACCAGAATTGTATTCATCTATAAATTCTTGCGCGAACTTTCCACTCTGAACTTCTTCAAGAATTTTTTTCATTACTTTTTTCGTTTCTGCTGTAACTACTCTTGGTCCGCGAGTCATTCCGCCATATTCAGCTGTATCGCTAACGGAATAATTCATTCGCGAAAGACCACCTTCGTAATAAAGATCAACAATCAATTTCATTTCGTGCATACATTCGAAATAAGCAAGTTCTGCGGGATAACCAGCTTCGACTAGAGTTTCAAAACCAGCTTTAATTAATTGCGCTGAGCCGCCGCAAAGCACAGCTTGCTCGCCAAATAAATCAGTTTCAGTTTCATTCTTAAAGTTTGTTTCAATAACGCCGGCGCGCGCGCCGCCAATTCCTTTTGCCCACGCAAGAGCCAAGTCTTTTGTTGTTCCGCTAGGATCTTGATGAATCGCGATTAAACATGGAACGCCGCTGCCTTGCTCGTACGTTCTTCGAACCAAATGTCCCGGACCTTTAGGAGCAATCATCATAACGTTTACATCTGCCGGAGGAACGATTTGTTTATAATGGATATTAAAACCGTGACCGAATGCAAGTGTGTCGCCTGATTTCAAGTTTGGTGCAATCTCAGAATCATAAACGGATTTCTGTGTTTGATCCGGCAGCAAAATCATAATTACATCAGATGATTTAACCGCATCGGCAACTGATTTAACTTCGAGCCCGCCGGCTTTTGCTTTTTCTACCGATGCAGAATCAGCACGAAGACCAACGCAAACATTCATTCCGCTTTCTTTTAAGTTTAGTGCGTGTGCATGACCTTGACTACCAAAACCAAGTACAGCAATTTTTTTATTTTTTAGAAGATCAAGATTCGCATCCGCTTCATAATAAACTTTCATTTCACTACCTCTTTTATGTTGTTATATTTTTTTCTTTTAGAATTCTTACTTGCTCACCGCGCTTCAGCGCAACAATTCCGCTTCTTGCAATTTCTTTTATACCGAAGGCTGACATGAGATTTATAGCAGCATCAATTTTATCCGGAGGACCTGTGACTTCAATCGTGATTGACTTGTTTGTGATATCAACAATATTTCCTCGGAAGATGTCGCAGATGTTTTTAATTTCTTCCATCGCGCCTTTTGGTACAGCAACTTTTATAAGCGCCAATTCTCTTTCAACACGTGGAGCGAAGCTGAGATCAACAACTTTAATTGTGTCGATCAATCTGTTCAACTGTTTTACAACTTGATCAATAATCTGATCGTCACCTTCGGTAACAATCGTCATGCGCGAGATTTCTTCTATCTCAGTTTCACCAATCGAAATACTTCTGATGTTGAAACCTTTGCCGCTGAACATTGTTGCAACACGGTCGAACGCACCAAAATGATTTTCTACAAGAACAGAAATTGTGTGTTTCATTTATGTCATCCTCTTTGGATTTAATCTTTTAACCATCATATCACTAATTGAAGCGCCGGATGGAATCATCGGAAAAACCATATCGGCTTTAACAACCTTGAATTCTATTAGTACCGGACGATCTTTAACTGCAAGTGCTTTATCCAGAAGTCCATCAACTTCCTTCGGATCGCTAGTTGCATAAGATTCAATTCCAAAAGCTTCACCAACTTTTACAAAGTCGGGATTGCTCGCGCCTAAATCCGTAAAACTAAATTTCTCTTGATGAAATAATTCTTGCCACTGCCTAACCATTCCTAAGAATGAATTATTTATAATAAAAATTTTGATCGGAAGTTTGTTAGCGGCAGCAGTTGTTAATTCTTGAATATTCATTTGGAAGCCGCCGTCACCGCTTATCGAAATAACTGTTCTATCCGGAACCGCAAACGCCGCACCGATTGATGCCGGAAGTGAGAATCCCATTGTGCCTAAACCACCACTTGTTAAGTTAGAGCGAGGGCTGTTGTATTTGTAATGCTGCGCTGTCCACATTTGATGTTGACCAACATCTGTTACAATTACCGCATCACCGTTCGTCTTTTCGCAAATTCTATCAATCACATATTCTGTTCTAAGCTTGCCATCTTTATCTTCATAACTAAGCGGACATTCTTCGCGCCATTCATTTATTTGTGCAAGCCAAGCACTTGTGTCGGGTTTGTTTGTCATCTCTGCTGCAAGTTCAGCAAGAACATGTTTTACATCGCCTACAATTGGTAAATCGACAACAACATTTTTGTCAATAGCAGTTGGATCAATATCAACGTGAATCTTATAAGCTTTAGTGCAGAAAGTATCAACCTTTCCGGTTACGCGATCATCGAAGCGCGCACCGAGTGAAACCAACACATCACAACTATCTACTGCTCTGTTTGCCCAATATGTTCCATGCATTCCCAACATACCAAGGGATAATTCATCAGTTCCCGGATAAGCACCTAATCCTTGCAATGTCATTGTAACCGGCAATTTATTTTCACGCGCAAATATTTTTAATTCTTCTGAACTGCCGGACATTATTACACCGCCGCCGACATAGAGTAAAGGTCTTTTCGCTTTTGCAATTACTTCAGCAGCTTTCTTAATTTGATTTGTGTGACCTTTATAAGTTGGTTTGTAACCGCGTAAATCAACTTCTTCCGGATAAGAGAATTGGCACTTCGCAGCAATAACATCTTTTGGCAAATCTACTACAACCGGTCCCGGTCTTCCGCTTGCAGCAATGAAAAATGCTTTCTTAATTGTTGACGCAAGTTCTTTCACATCTCTTACAAGAAAATTATGTTTTGTAACAGGACGTGTAATTCCAACAATATCCGCTTCTTGAAATGCATCGTTACCAATTAAGTGCGAAGAAACTTGTCCGGTAAAAACAACAATCGGAACTGAGTCCATGTAAGCATCTGCAATACCGGTTACTGTATTTGTAGCACCCGGTCCAGATGTAACAAGCACAACGCCAACTTTGCCGGAAGCTTTTGCGTAACCTTCAGCCGCATGAACTGCGCCTTGCTCATGGCGAACAAGAATATGTTTTAGAAAATCCACATCGTAGAGATGTTCATAAATTTTAAGAACGGCACCGCCGGGGTAACCGAATATATATTCAACTTTTTCTTGTCTAAGACATTCAAAGAATATGTCTGCACCAGCAAGAACTTGTCCGCTATTTTTCATACAAGACCTTTCAGAAATTAGTTTTTAAAACTGCACCTTTATTAGCGCTTGTTACCATACGTGCATAACGAGCTAAATAACCTTTTTTAATTTTTGGTTCGAACTGAGGAAGTGAAGAAAGGCGCTTAGATATTTCATCATCGCCTAATTCTACATTCAATTTTCTGTTTGGAATATCAAGAGTAATTGTATCTCCGCTTTGTACTGCAGCAATTGGTCCCCGTTCGGCAGCTTCGGGTGAAACGTGACCGATGCAAGCACCACGTGTTCCGCCGCTAAATCTTCCATCCGTTATCAATGCTACTTTATCACCTAAGCCCATTCCCATTATTGCGCTTGTCGGTGTCAGCATTTCCGGCATGCCCGGTCCCCCTTTTGGACCTTCGTAACGAATGATTACACAATCACCAGCTTTAACATCACCTTTAAGAATT
>JBAYTN010000099.1:0-12778 GCA_041675645.1 Melioribacteraceae bacterium | reverse complement strand
TCTTGATAAAGGATTTTGTCTTTAGTTTTATAAAATACTACTTCGTGTTGTTGATGAGAATTGGAATTTAGGCGACTCAGCAAAATAGCTCTAACCTTTTCATTCATTGGGACAATTCTTTCTTTTTTATTCTTCGTAAGAAATTGGTCAGAGCATTTAACAGTAATTTGATTTTGGAAATAATCCACCCAAGTACATCTCATGTTTATTAATTCGCCAAGACGTAAGCCGGTATAGAAACCTACAGTAAATATATCTTTAAGATACTGCTGATGTGTATTTGCCAAAATGATTTGCATTTCATCCTCAGAAATAAATATCGGAAAAGCTTTTGGGAGCCTTGGAAATTTAATTTTTATGAAAGGATTTATTGAAATGTATTCCCATTCAACGGCTTTATTGAATGCAGCTTTCAATGTTCGGTAATAGTGATGTGCGCCTCTTTGTGTACGTGAATATGTTGTTGTAATAAATTTATCCAAAATTCTTGTATTGATCTCTTGAATGGTACAGTTACCAATTATTTGAACTAATTGTCGGAATGAAGATTCAATTGATATAATATACCTTCTGGATTTTAGCGGACGCGTGTAATCTAAATATTCATCTTTGAAGGCTGAGAGTGTGATCTCTTGTATGCCAGAGTTTTTTATTGGTTGGATTTCTTGAATAGATGCTTCTGGATTTTTTAATCTTTCTAAAAATAAAATGGCTTCATTGTATTTACTTGTTTTGGTAGAAATAGTTGTTCTTTTGCCGTCAATAAAATAAACTACTTGGTAGAATTTAGATCGAGGGATTTTCACTACGTACATAGGTTGCTCCTTGTATGTAGTGTATGTACTTTTCAAAGTAAAAGTTGCGAATACAAGCTAAAAAGGTCATTCCCGATGACTACGGATCAGAAGGTTAAAGGTTCGAGTCCTTTCGGGTGTACACTAAAAAGCTTGAATATGAACAGTATTCGAGCTTTTTTCGTTTTTACACTTCTGGAAAACCCTATGACTTCTCGATTTTGAGTAGGGAGTGAGTAGGGACTTTCCGACAGACGATCCTACTTTTACCGAACTATTATTTAAATGAACGAATTATTTCTTTTTTAGTAAAATAACGAATTGGGAACAAAAAAGGTAAACAACTGGAAACTTAAGTAGCTTCCGATTTTGCTATGGTTTCAGTTTGGGAAATATCAAATACAACTGCTGTAAAAAAGAAAGGTGTTTCATCATCAGCAGATACTTCTGCTGCGTTCTCAGATTCTCCTTGAGTTTTGGATGGAACGAAAATATAAAACCCATGTTCACCCTTACGAACCGAACGACCAGCCTTTTGCCACTGCCTAAAACCACCAACAATAGTAAAGTTAAGTTCTGATTGCGCAACCAAAAAGCATTGGTTGTGTGCTGTTAATAAATGTCCTTCGACAGTAATAATGCCGAATTTATCCGCTATTGCTTGGTGTTGTTCTTCTGTCATTTCTGAAAGTGTTTTACGAATACGAATGATTTTTTCTTTTTTCTCTTGGCGGTACTGTTCTTTTTGTTCTTGTGTAAGCATGACTAACCTCTTTTGATATTGAATTACTTATTGAAAAGTGTAAACTCTTTTGACTTTGTTTTTTTGGGAGAACAGAGAAAAGCTGATAGTTTGGAACAGAAGAAGTTGAAAAACTCTGTTGCTTCTGCTTGTGTTGAAAACTTGAAAGGATTTAACTTGCCATTTGGAACCATTACTTTAACATGGAAACTGTTTTGAAACTCTGCTAAGACAACCAACCAGCCACCAATGCGCTTTTTAGCGATGAAAGGAAGTGGCATAACTAGATCCTAAAAGAATTTATTGTTTGATTGAAAGCTTGAGCCAAAGCTGACGGAGTGGAAGCGAGAGGAAGAGTTTTTAATATTTTAGAAACATTATTAACCCGATTGCGTACTTGAACCAAATGACACGAAGGAGTAGAAACGAGATAAAAAGTGTAACTGCACTTAGTAACGATGTGTAAAGTTTTGTTTTGCATGAAGTTTGCCTATTATGCTGTATAAAAAAAATGTTTTTGCCAGACGCAAAGGATTTATAGGTGAGCGACAGCGAACTAAAAGCCATAAAGGTGGCAGTACAAGGGCGAAGGCTTGTGCGCTTTTTAATGAGCTTAGGCGAATGAAAAAAGCAAGCACAAACGAGCTTGTAAAACCCTTGACGGCCGGATTCCTTTATTGGCTTAAATTGAACAGCGGTATGGCAAAAACGATGCTTTTAGATAACAGCGAAGCTGTGAACCAAAAAGCTTCTCTAGAGAAAAGGTTGGAGCTAATCCAAAGAGCGACAACTTTTTTTGCTTAGATGTATGAGTAAATAGTTTAAGCCCCGATATTCATCGGGGTAAACTCCCATTAGCGGGCGCAAATTATTTACGAATGCTCTTATGAATTTTATAGAAGTGCTCTTATGTAGTTAATGAAAGTGCGTATTGTGAGTCCCGCATAAGCGGGGTGAATCATTACGCGGCTTAGATTAGTGAGCGCATATTTTAAGTGAGAACGAACGAATAGTGAAATGCGAGTGAGGAGGAATGCAAATTATGCGCGCCAGAAGTAAGGAAGAGAATGAATTATTGTAGAGGGAAAGTATAATTTTTTCAAATATTGTATCAAAAATATTAATTAAGGTTAAATATTTTCTTAAAGTGTATTTGCAGTTTCCACCAAGATGATGTGAGACAACTATTCTGCTAAGTCACTCGAGACAATATTAAAATAATTTTTTTTGTTTACTCAAACTTTCTATTTTTGTGATATAAATCAGAATCGATCCGGAAAACGGACGGTTACTAAAACATCGAAAATAATCAGAGGACTTGATCTTTTAGACAAGTACCTTATAATCATGAAAAAACAAAATCACTTTTCTATATACTTTTCGCTAAGCACCATTCTCGATTGCCCCATATCACTCATTGTTTCTGATTCATATTACTTGATTCCATTTCTCCATTATAATTTTGGAGAATCCCGATGAAATATGTAACCGAGTTTTATCAGTACAAACTTGATGGAAAGAAAATTTCCCTTGTTACTTGCTACGATTATACTTCTGCTAAGATAATCGGCAAAAGCGATGTTGATGCCGTGCTGGTTGGCGATAGCGCTGCAATGGTAATGCACGGATTTGAAAATACAGTACATGCAGACTTACAAATGATGTGCTTTCATGTAAATGCGGTTAAGCAAGGAGCATTCAACAAAGTAATAATCGCGGATTTGCCATTTCTTGAGCACAAAAAAAACATTAGCGATACTATCTCAGCAATTGATAAACTAATGAAATGCGGCGCTATTGGAATCAAAATTGAAGGAGCATTTGGAAATCTTGATTTAATTAACACACTTACGAAAGCAGGTATTCCGATAATGGGG
Organism: Melioribacteraceae bacterium; assembly: GCA_041675645.1. GTDB lineage: Bacteria > Bacteroidota > Ignavibacteria > Ignavibacteriales > Melioribacteraceae > Stygiobacter. Next base: position 9,365 of record JBAYTN010000099.1, on the reverse strand, counting down.
CATCTCGGGCTGACTCCTCAATCAATACACACATTTGGGAATTACAAAGTACAAGGCAGAGAAAATAGCGCTGCGGAGTTGATGATTAAACAAGCCTTAGAATTAGAATCGGCAGGCTGTTTTTCAATTGTGCTGGAGCTTGTACCAAAAAATTTAGCAACAGAAATAACTCGCAAATTAAAAATTCCAACTATCGGCATTGGTGCCGGACCGGGTACGGACGGACAGGTTTTGGTTTTACAAGATTTATTAGGTATGGATGAAAATTTTAATCCAAAATTTGTAAGAAAGTATTTTAACGGTTTTGAGTCGATTCTGAACTCATTAAATAATTATCACAAAGATGTAACAAACTTGCTCTTTCCGGCAGATAAAGAGAGTTTTGAATGATTAAAAGAATAACAACAATTGCTGAATTGATAAATCTTAGGAGAAAACACTCCTCAGAGAATAAGAAAGTTGGATTCGTCCCAACAATGGGCGCGCTTCATGAAGGACATATCTCCCTATTCAAAAAATCAGTAGCAGAAAACGATCTTACAATTGCAAGTATTTATGTAAACAAGACTCAGTTCAACGATCCAACTGATTACAACAACTATCCGAGAGACATCGAAAAAGACATTGAGCTACTTGAAAATGCTGGTGTGGATGTTTCCTTTCTGCCAACATACGAAGAGATATACGCTGATAATTATAATTATAGAATCGTAGAAAATTCCCTCAGTAAAGTTTTGTGTGGTAAATCCCGCAAAGGACATTTCGAAGGAGTACTAACAGTCGTACTCAAACTTCTCAATCTTGTTCAGCCGGCGAAAGCATATTTTGGAGAAAAGGACTATCAGCAGTATTCGCTGATAAAGAAAATGTGCGAGGCTTTTTTTATTAATACGGAAATAATCAGTTGCCCAACGGTTAGAGAAATAGATGGCTTAGCAATGAGCAGCCGAAATCTTTTGCTGACAAATCAAGAAAGAATAATGGCGGCAAATTTTTACAGATTGTTGAAACAAGAAAAAGATATTTATAAAGTCAAAGTTGAGTTAGAGAAATTAGGATTTGGAGTTGATTACATTGAAGATATTGATCAACGTAGATTCGGTGCAGTGTTTTTAGGAAAAGTGAGGCTGATTGATAATGTCGAACTATAAAATCCTATACAAAGTAACTGGATCGATCGCCGCATACAAAAGCGCTATAATTATTTCCAGATTGGTCCAAGTCGGATGCGAAGTGAAAGTAGTCGCAACTGAAAGTGCGCTTAAATTTATTGGAAAAGCTACGTATGAAGGATTAACCGGGAATCAAGTTTACTCGAATTCCTATGCCGATGGCGAAATGATGAGCCACATTAATCTTGTAAAATGGGCTGACTTAACTATAATAGCACCGGCAAGTGCCAACACAATAAACAGACTGGCTTGTGGAATTGGCGATTCACTGCTAACATCATTGTTCTTGGCACACGATTGGAGTAAGCCGTATCTAATTGCTCCGGCAATGAACACGAATATGTTTACGCATCCAGCTACTCTGGCAGCAATTGATAAGCTGAAAACTTGGGGTGTAACAATTCTTCCCACCGAAGTTGGCTATTTAGCTTGTGGTGATATTGGAGAGGGAAAATTCTTGGATTCAGAAATTGTTTTCGAAAAAATAATGAACACAGTAGCATCTTCTTCAAAGAAGAATGATAAAAAAAATGTATTAATTACTTACGGCGGAACATCTGAAAGCATTGACGGTGTGAGAACAATAACAAACATGAGTACTGGGAAAACCGGCTCAGCTATTGCAGAACAACTAACCATCTCCGGACATAAAGTTAGATTGCTTCGTTCAAACAATTCTCATAAGCCAAGGTTCAATCTGAAAGAATCAACATATTCTTCATTCTCTGAATATGAGGCGGAATTTTCTCGAATACTTGCAGAAGTTAACTTTGATGCTGTTGTTCATTTAGCCGCATTGAGTGATTATTCCCCTTACGAGATTGATGATGGAAATAGCATCCAATCATTGCCCTTACAGTTAAAAATGAAATCCCAAAATGAAGAAATCAAAATAACTCTCAAAAAGAATCCCAAGCTACTCGGGAAAATAAAAACAGTTTCGAGAAATAAAACAGTTAAAGTTATCGGATTCAAACTGACAAATAGTAAAGACCCAAATGAAAACCGCGAAGCAGTTGTTAAACTTTTTACCGAATCGAATTGTGATTTTGTTGTACACAATGACTTAGCAACAAGAAAAAAAAGCGGCGACCAGGAATATTATACTGTCTATGATTCTGATATGAATAGCAAACAATGTACAACCGCTAAAGAATTGGCTTATGAAATTGAAAAAATAATGGAGAATTTAAAATGATACTTTGCATTGATATTGGAAATTCGCAAATCCACGGAGGCGTATTTAAGGATGAAGAACTTACAGTTCAGTTCCGTAAAACATCAAGACAGCAGTTTTCTTCGGATGAAATCGGTTTGTTCCTTAAAATGGTCTTACGAGAGAATGATATTGATCCAAGCGGTATCACAGGAATATCCATATGCAGTGTAGTCCCGGATTTAAATCACTCCATCAGAAACGGATGCTTAAAATACTTCAGAGTAGAACCATTCTTCTTGAAAGCCGGAGTAAAAACCGGATTGAAGATTAAATACAGAAATCCTCTGGAAGTAGGTACGGACAGAATTGCCAACGCAATTGCGGCAACCACTATGTTCCCAAACAAAAACATAATTGTAATTGATTTTGGAACCGCAACTACATTTTGCGCTATCAGCAAATCAAAAGATTATTTAGGTGGAATAATTCTTCCCGGAATTCGAATTTCGATGGAAGTACTCGAATCTAAAGCGGCTCAATTGCCTAGCGTTGAAATTAAGAAACCGGATTCAGTTGTGGGCAGATCAACTGTCGAAAGTATTCAATCCGGTTTGTTCTATGGACAAATAGGCACTGTAAGAGAAATTAAAAACAAAATAATCAGCGAAGTTTTTATGGATGAATCTCCAGTAATAATTGGCACAGGGGGCTTTAGCAGTCTGTTCGAAAGTGAAGGACTGTTTGATTTAACACTTCCAACGTTAGTTTTGAAAGGCTTGCACAATGCTTACAAACTAAACAACTCACAAGAGAAAGATTTTTAATGCATAGAACATTATTGAAATCCAAAATTCACAAAGCAACTGTTACCGGCAGCGATTTGAATTACGAAGGCTCAATCGCAATCGATAAAAAACTTTGTGAGAAAGCATGCTTAATTCAATATGAAAAAGTTGATATATACAATATCAACAACGGAAACCGATTCTCAACTTATGTCATATATGGCGATACCGGGGAATTCAGCTTAAATGGAGCAGCAGCCAGACTTGTTCACGCCGGAGATAAAATCATTATCGCTTGCTATTCATATTTCGAAGAAGCGGAAGCAAAGAATCATCAACCAATTGTACTTCTGCTTGATGATGAGAATAATGTCAAAGAAGAAATTGAAAACTACCTTCGAACATGCAGAAATAATAACTAGATGAATAATCGTTTTGACTACATAATTGTTGGACAAGGATTAGCCGGATTAGCAGCCGCTTACTTTGCTTCTAAAAATGGTAGCGTTGCGTTAATATCAAAAGAAAATGTAAAAGCCAGCAACTCTTACTTAGCACAAGGAGGAGTTGCCGCGGCGATATCAAAGAATGATTCTGCTTCTTTGCATTTTAACGATACAATTGCTGCCGGAAAAGGTTTATGCAATAACTCCGCTGTAAAAATACTTGTTAAAGAGGGCAAAGAAATTATTAATGAAATCATTCGTCTGGGGATGAAATTTGATGTTAAGGAATCCGAACTTGCAGTCAGTTTGGAAGGAGGTCATTCTCAGCGAAGGGTTTTACACGCTAATGGAATTGCAACTGGAAAAGAATTAGTTAAATTCTTCTGCGGCTTGATTGCAAAGAATAATAACATCACACAATTCAGCAACGCGTTTTTACAAGAGATTATTGTAAATAAAAACCAAGTACAAGGCATTTATTTAGTTGACCTTAAGAAAGAAAAGAGTTTTCAATTGCTTTCCACCAATGTTGTATTAGCTACTGGCGGCTTTACAGGAATATACCAAAGAACAACAAATCCGCTCTCAACAATCGGAGAAGGGATTATTGCGGCTTATAATGCGGGTGCTTCAATTGAAAATATTGAGTTCATTCAATTTCATCCAACCGCTTTGCATTATTCAAATTTTCCCACTCTTTTGTTGAGTGAAGCACTGCGAGGAGACGGAGCTTTAATTGTATGCAACAAAGGGAAAAGAATTCTTGATAATACTTCCATTTCGGAACTGTCTCCAAGAGATGAACTTAGTAAAACAATCTTTCAGTACTTGAAATCCAAAAAGAAGAAGAATGTTTATCTAAGTCTTGCAAATATCGATAAACAAGCAATTCTCAATAAATATTCCTTTTTATATAAATCCCTAAAAAAATATGGCATTGATATTACGCAAGCTAAAGTGCCAATAAGTCCGGCGGCACATTATTCGGTCGGGGGAATTAAAACCACTGTGAACGGAGAAAGCAGCATTAAAGGATTGTACGCCATTGGCGAAGTGGCATCTACCGGGGTTCACGGCGCAAACCGTTTGGCAAGTAATTCTTTACTTGAATGTCTAGTGTTTTCCAAGAGAGTGGTCGCTCATTCTAAGACTCAGCCGCAATCAAAAGAGAATGAAATAAAAACTCTTGCCCAAATCACGTTCAATCACCAGATCCGAATTAAACATTTGACAATAAAAAAACGTATTGGTGAATTGCTTTTGGATAATGTAGGAATAATTAGAACTGATGAACAAATGGAGAAGTGTTTAGTTGTTCTTAACCGATTGAACAAAAACTATACGGGTACACAGAGTGAATTTTACTCTATTCAAACGCAGAATTTAATCAAGTTAGCGTCATTAATTACCAAAGCTGCATTATCAAGAAAAGAAAGCAGAGGATGTCATTTCCGTACAGACTTTCCTAATCCTAAACCAAAATATAGAGCGTCCACTATACAAACTAAAAATATGAAATTGACTTATGAAATTAACGGAACAAACTAAAAAACTGATTGCCCTTTCGCTTGAAGAAGATATTGGAAGCGGAGATGTTACAACAAGACTCATCGTTGGAAATAACTCAATAGGAACTGCTGAAATAATTTCAAAAGATGCCGGTGTAATTTGTGGCGTTGAATTAGCAAAATATATTTGCCGCATCGCAGATAGAAAAATAAAATTCATTCCACTCGTTAAAGATGGCAACAAAGTATCAGCAAATCATAAAATTGCTAAATTGAAAGGATCATACGGTTCTCTACTAACTCTTGAAAGAACATTGCTGAATTTTTTACAGCGGATGTCCGGCATAGCAACCGAAACAAGCAAATATGTTCAAAAACTAACCGGCACAAAAACCTTATTACTTGATACACGGAAAACAGCGCCGGGACATAGACAACTTGATAAATACGCAGTTAAAACAGGCGGCGGAACAAATCACCGCATTGGCTTATTTGATATGATACTAATAAAGGAAAACCACATAACTGCGGCAGGAAGCATAACACATGCGGTTCAGCTAGCTGAGCGTTCAAAACCAAAACATATGAAGATTGAAGTAGAGACTTCAAATTTAGAAGAAGTAAAAGAAGTACTGAACTGCAAAATTGATGTAATCATGCTCGATAACATAGACTATAGGACGATTAAAAAAGCCGTAAGAATGATTAACGGCAAGTGTAAAGTTGAAGCCTCCGGCGGAATAAATATTAAAAATATCAGAAAAGCGGCATTGAGCGGCGTTGATTATATATCGGTTGGTTCAATAACACATTCAACAAAAGCACTTGACCTTGCAATGTACATACAACTAACTAAGACAAAGTAAAGGCATCATGGTTGATCTTGTTTATAAAATAAATGAGCTTAAAAAGAAAAAGAATGCAGTAATTCTTTCGCATAATTATCAACTGGCAGAGATCCAAGACATTGCCGATTACGTTGGTGATTCACTTGGACTTTCTCAACAAGCTGCAAAAACCGATGCATCCATAATTGTTTTTTGCGGCGTACACTTTATGGCTGAAACAGCATCTATTATTTCTCCGAACAAAAAAGTGTTACTTCCAAATTTAGATGCCGGATGCTCTCTCGCCTCTTCAATTACTGCTAATCAACTTAGAGCTTGGAAGGATGAAAATCCTATTGCTGTTGTTGTCTCCTATGTAAATACATCGGCTGAAATAAAAGCGGAAAGTGATTATTGCTGCACTTCTTCCAATGCTGTTAAAGTTGTAGACTCAATTCCGATTGAAAAGGAAATTCTTTTTTTACCGGATCGTCATCTAGGCAAATATGTCCAGGCAATGCTCAACAGAAAATTGAAAATTTGGAATGGCGGCTGTCATGTTCACGAAAAAATTGGTGATGTGGATTTTAACAAGGCACAACAGGAACATACAAAAGCGGAATTCTTAATTCATCCGGAATGCGGATGTTCTTCTTCTTGCATGCTTAATGCTGAAGTCTATTTTGATTGCAAAGGGATTCATTTATTATCTACAGATGGAATGATTAACTACGTTTCAAATTCATTGTCGAATGAATTTGTAATTGCTACAGAGGTTGGAATTCTACACCGGCTTAAAAAAATAAAACCGAGAGCTGAGTTTTATCCTCTTAGCATGAATTCCGTTTGCGAATACATGAAGCTAATAGATTTGCAGCAACTTTATGATTCTTTATTGCTAGAGAAACATGAAATTAAGGTACCAAAGGAAATTACAGATAAAGCCCGCTTGCCTATAAACCGTATGCTGGAAATTGCTTAATCATAAATTTGATTCGAATGATAAACTCAATAGATGAAAAATATATTCGCCTTTGCTTTGAATTAGCAAAAAAAGGTGAAGGATTTGTAAGTCCAAATCCACTTGTCGGTTCTGTTATTGTTAAGGATGATAATATTTTAGCTACTGGCTTTCATAACAAATACGGTTCTTTCCATGCGGAACGTAATGCAATTCTAAGTGCTCAGCAAAATTTATCTGGAGCTACACTTTATTGCAATCTTGAGCCATGCATGCATACCGGTAAGCAAACTCCGCCATGCGTTCCGTTAATTATTTCCCACGGTATTAAGAAAGTTGTTGTTTCTAACCTAGATACAAATCCAAAAGTGAACGGTATTGGGGTACAACTTTTGCGGGAAGCCGGCATTGAAGTTATACCAAACATTTTGAGAGAAGCGGGAGAAGAATTAAATAAGTTTTATTTCAATGTAAAAAAGTATGGGACACCATTCGTAACAATGAAAATTGCCACATCTGAAGACGGGATGATTGCGGCTGAAAAAGGAAAACAAACTTGGCTAACGGGCGATGAATCAAGAAAGTTTGTTCACAAACTCAGAGCGGTTTACGACGCTGTGCTTATAGGTGCCAACACTGTTAATATTGATAATCCACTCTTAACAGTAAGGGAAGTAAGTGGGAGAAATCCTAAGAGAATAATTATTGATGGAAAACTTTCTTCTAATTTGCAGTCAACTTTGTATAATGATTTGAAGGCAGAAACTTTTGTTTTTTGCTCTGCAGAGGCGGATGAGAAAAGGAAGGCTGATTTCAAAAACAAAGAAATAGTTTTAATAGAACTGCAATCTGGCTTTGAAGGACAATTAGAACTAACTGAAATACTAGCAGAAATAGTAAAACTGAAAATCAATTCGGTTTTAATTGAAGGAGGCGGAAATATATTCGAGCAGTTCTTTACTCAAGGAATTTTCGACGAACTATTTCTGATCAAAGCTCCGCGTAATTTTATAAATGGGGTAAAATCTTTTGACATAAGGACAAACAACGAGATCTCGCTACTGAATAAAATGGATTTGGGAGTTGACACTTTGTTTCACTACAAAAACAAGAGAAGTAAATGTTTACAGGATTGATAGAAGAAGTAGGAACAATTGCTGCTGTTAAAAAATTAAGCAAAAGTATAGCGTTCGATATTTCTGCAAGTAAAATCCTTAGTAGTGTAAAGTTAGGGGACTCGATTGCAGTTAATGGAGTTTGCCTTACGGTTACAAAATTCGGCAGCAAACTATTTTCTGTAGATGCAGTTAACGAAACGCTGAAGAAAACCACACTAAATGAATTTAAATTCGGAACAAAAGTTAATCTTGAAGCGGCTCTTGCGCTAGGACATAAACTTGGCGGACATATAGTACAAGGGCACGTTAACGGTGTTGGCAAAATTAATTCAATTAAGCAATTAGGAGAGAATTTTTTATTATCTATTTCTATGCCGGCTGAACTCGAAAAATATATAGTTAGTGAAGGTTCAATTGCTATCGATGGCATTAGCCTAACTGTCGCACAGAAAAGAAGCAATGATATAGTATGCTCTATTATTCCTCATACATTAAGGAATACAAATCTTCGGTTCAAAAAAGTTGGAGACCGCGTTAATATAGAAGCTGATGTTTTATCAAAATATGTAGAAACTATTAAAATAAGTTCGGCTACAGCTGGCAACAGCATAACCGAAGATTGGTTAATAAAAATTGGTTATTAAAAATGAACAAGCAACGAATTGATTTTTCCCAAAAGTTAAGCACTATTGAAGAAGCTATTGATGATATCAGAAATGGTAAAATGATTATTGTTATAGATGACGCCGACAGAGAAAACGAAGGAGATATAATTGCAGCTGCAGAATTGATAACTCCAGAGCAAATAAATTTTATTACTCGTGAAGCACGAGGACTAGTCTGTGTAGCAATTAATGAAGAGATAGCCAATGAACTCAACCTCGATTTTATGGTTGGTCAAAACACTTCAACCCACCAAACACCCTTTACAGTGTCTATTGATTATATTCACGGCACGACAACTGGTGTTTCTACTTACGATAGAACGGCTACAATTAGAGCACTCGTTGATGGTAAATCAAAATCAATTGATTTTGCACGACCGGGGCACATCTTTCCTCTTATTGCGAAAAAAGGAGGAGTCTTAAAACGTGCCGGACATACAGAAGCGGCAACCGATTTAGTAGCATTAGCCGGATTAAAACCAGCTGGAGTTTTGTGCGAAATACTTCACGAAGATGGCACCATGTCCCGCCTTCCGCAATTGGTGGAGTTTGCAAGCAAGCATAATTTGAAAATTATTTCTATTGCCAATCTTATTGAATTCAGGCGAAGAAATGAAAAACTTGTTAAGTGTAAAACAACTATTAATCTTCCAACAAGTTATGGCGAGTTCAAGCTTCACCTTTATGAAAATCTTTTAGACCAAAATGATAATCCGATTGCTAT
>JBAYTN010000098.1:0-12855 GCA_041675645.1 Melioribacteraceae bacterium | reverse complement strand
TTTATCTCACATATAGATTCTGACCATTATATGGGTTCATTAAGCCTAATTAAGGAAGGGAGAATTGGAAAGATTTACAAGCCGAAGTTAGATTCCGCAAAATCGAACGATTTGAACTTTGAGAAAATCTTACTCAGAAACCGTATTCCAGTGAATTATTATTCTCAACGTGCTATTAAGATTGGAAATTCAAAAGTATATTTGCTTAACAATTCGGATGGAACTATCTCATCTGAAACTTCAAACGATGCAAGCGGAGTTATGAAAATTGTATATGGAAATAATTCCATTTTGTTTACGGGAGATGCTGGAGTGAAAGTTGAGAAGAACTATATCCGCAAATACGGAAGATTACTACGAAGCGATGTGCTAAAAATAGCTCATCATGGAAGTAGAACAAGTTCCTCAATGAAATTTCTTGAGTGCGTAGCCCCTCGTTACGCTTTAATCAGTGCGGGTGTTAAGAATAAATTTAGACATCCATCAAAAGAAATTCTAGCTAGGCTAAAGCAATTAAACGTAAAAATTCTTAGAACAGATAGTGCCGGAGCAAACCTTGTGGTTTTTGATGGATATCAAATAAATGAAGTGAAGTGGAGAAATTAAATATATGAGTTTAAGTGTTGTTGAAAACTGTTCATTAAAAAACTATAATACTTTTAATCTAGATGTGAATGCAAAGCGATTAGTTATAGTCAGCAAGGATGACGATTACTCAGAACTCATTAATTTATTGAATGAGTCAAATGAGCCTAATTTATCCCTAGGTGGTGGAAGTAACATATTGTTATTAAATGATTTCCCCGGATTAGTTGTTCGTATGGCTACCAAGGGGATAAAAGTAGTCTCGGAAACGGAAGATTCTATTGAACTAAAATGCGAGGCTGGCGAACTATGGGATGATGTTGTTTCTTATGCTGTTTCTAGAAAATATTATGGCATTGAGAATATGGCATTAATTCCCGGTACAATTGGAGCCGCCCCAATTCAAAATATTGGAGCATACGGATCAGAGATAAAAGATGTCCTCGTTAGCGTGACTGGGATCGATTTAATTACCAAGGAAACAAAGATACTTACTAATGATGATTGTGAGTTCGACTATCGCTCAAGCATTTTCAAAACAACATTAAAAGGAAGATTCTTGATAAAAAGCGTCTTACTTAGATTATCTAAAAAGAAAAAATTTCATTTGAATTATAGAGCGTTAAAGGAAAAATTTGGTCATAAATCAGAAGAGAATATTTCCATAGAGAAAGTTGCCGAGTATATTAAACGTATTAGAAATGAAAAACTACCGGATATTAAAGTGTTGGGTAATGCGGGTAGTTTTTTCAAGAATCCGGAAATATCAAAACGGCAGCTAAGCGAACTTAAAGACGAATTTCCCAAAATAATATCATTCTCAACGACAATAGGTACATATAAAGTAGCTGCCGGCTGGCTAATTGAAGAATGCGGTTTTAAGGGAAAAAGAATTGGAGATGTAAGCTGTTACTCAAGACAAGCATTAGTAATTGTGAACCACGGCAACGCTACCGGTAATGAAATCATGGAATATGCATCAAGAATACAAAAAGCTGTAAAAGCTAAATTCGATATTGAATTAACACCTGAAGTAAACGTAATTAAATAACTTACTTAATTCCGAGGAGAATATGTCTGGAACGAACAACGAAAACAATCTCTTTAAAAAAATATGGATAGATGTTATTCTGCCTTTTAAGGGTTTAATAAAAAACACATGGATAGAAATTACCCAGCCTTTTAAGGATTTAATGCACACTTCGCGAGCACTATTTGGATTAAACCTTTCCTACGTACTTGAAGGATTAACATACTTTGGTGTTGTTGGCTTATTGGCAATTTACTTTAATGAGTACACTCAGCTTGATGATATGAAAGCCGGTAATATGGTTGGCTTTTTGACAGCCGGTATCACATTAAGTATGCTTTTTTTAGGCGCAACAGTTGATATTGTTGGCGCCAGAAAAGCCTTACTATATTCCTTATCGTTCATGTTTTTTGGTCGAGTGCTATTAACGTTAGCGCCTAATTTAGGAGTGCCGGGGCTTTGGAACAGTGCTCATATTTTTGCAATGATTGGACTTTTGGGAGTAGTACTTGGTTATGGAATTTATCAGCCCGCTGCATATGCGGCCGTTAAGAAATTCACAACTGAGAAGACAGCAGCGATGGGATATGCAATGTTATACGCATTAATGAATCTTGGTGGTTTTCTTCCCGGGATCATATCACCACCAGTTAGAAAATCTTTTGGAATTATTGGAGTATTCTGGGTATTTGTAGCATTAACAGTTGTTGGTTGGTTTGTAGTTTATTTTATTATGTCTAAAAAGGCTGTTGATAAAGCTATTGATGAAGCAAACGCAGAGAAAACTACGTCAATTGAATCTGAAGATGAATTATCTAAAATGACAGCAAAGGAAAAACTTAGCTTTTACCTTAAGAACTTTCCATTAAAGGATTTACGCTTTCTTTTCTTCATCTTTGCTTTGATACCAGTGCAAACCTTATTTGCTCATAACTGGCTAACACTTCCTCTTTACACAAGCAGAGCGTTTGATGGATTTGTCCAATCCAATTTTGAATTTTTTGTTAATCTAAATCCAATATTAATTTTTATTCTTACACCAATTGTGGCGGCATTAACAATAAAGAAGAATACTTATTGGATGATGATAATTGGAACATTTGTTATGGCGGTTCCTACATTCATCTTGGCGCTTGGCCCAACTTTCACAAATCTGATGCTCTATTTGGTACTAATGACAATAGGAGAAGCAATGTGGCAACCTAGGTTCTTGCAATGGGTTGCAGAAATTGCGCCTAAAAACATGACCGGCATTTACATGGGAATTGGACAGTTTCCTTGGTTCCTAACAAAAATTGTTACCAGTCTTTATTCCGGATGGTTTTTGATGAATTACTGTCCGGCAGATACACCTAGAGAGATGATGAACACCCAGTACATGTGGTTGATATATGGATTTATAGCAATAATCAGTCCGGTTGCATTATTCCTAGCAAGAGGATGGATGATGAAAGGATTCAAGACAAAGCATCAAGACTAAACCAATTTGCAGTGCGATGATCCAATTTTCTGGATTATCGCACCTAGCTTAAAATCTTGTGATATAAGAACAAATAGTTTTAGCTTATAAAGCAATTCTTAAAAAAATCTGAAAATTCATTACATTGCAACAGTGAGTTTTATAATTTCTAAACGAGATCATTACCGCATTTGGATCTAACCAAACAATACATAATTCAAAGTCTAGTTGGTGCTGCCAACAACTTGCGCCTAAGCTCTGAGAAGATAGAGACAGTTGCTATACTTAAAGAGCGCCTATCCATTGCTGAAAATATTTCTGAAGAATTAAAAAACTTCAAAAAAATTACTCAGCTATCAAAATTGGGTATAAAGCTGGGTGAAATCTTAAATTATATTGAAAGTGGAAAAGTAGATTTCAATAAACTTAGTGAACGGTTTAAGGAACAAAGCTATAGTTTGGTAAAAGACCTCAGTACTGTCTTAGATGTTCTTACTCCACAAACAACTAAGGCGCTTTTTCAAGAAAAGGAAGAAATTCCAATCAAAGTTGACTTAACAAATATTCCTATAAAGGGAACGACTGCAACTTTTGACTACTCTATAGATATACCAAAGCGATCAACTGCAGATGAATTAAAAGAGGCCATAATTCTTGATGAGTTGGATCGGGAATCTCCATTCAACTTTGAGAATTATGAAGAGAAGATTCTAAAACCGGTTAAAGAATTGGACTCTTTCTTAAACCGAATTCTAAAATTTGATTACACTGATGGAGAAATTCATTCTTACATCAAAGTAATGAAAGAGAATGCTGGCATTTCTCAAAAAATTGGTTTTGAAGTTTTATCCAATATGCACTCTATACTTTCAAGAGGATTGGATCTTATCCATCAAAAGAAAATTGCTCCAAGCATAAATGTTGTTGAATCTCTGCGAGCATGTTTGATTGTTATTGTTGCAGTTGTGCGGGGGAAAGAAGTTGACATTACCAGTTATTTAACAAAAGCGGAAGGATTTGGTAAATCCATATCTCCCAAAAACAAAGGAAATTAAATGGAACTATATGCTGTGATAATGGCGGGTGGTGTAGGTTCACGTTTCTGGCCAAGAAGCAAAGAACGCAAACCTAAACAATTAATCCGCATCTTCGGCGATAATACGATGATTCAGGATACAGTTAAGAGATTGGAAGGACTAATAGAACCCAAAAATATTTTTGTTATTACTAATAAAATTCAAAAATCGAGAGTAAAAGAACAACTTCCACAATTGCCGGCAGAGAACATAGTAGATGAACCATTTGGTAAAAATACCGCTGCTTGTATTGGATTAGCTTCAATTCTTGTGAAAGCAAAAAATAATGAGGCTGTGATTGTTACTCTCCCTTCCGATCATTTAATAAAAGATGATGAAGAGTTTCGGAAGTGCTTAATGAATGCGTCCGAGTTTGCTTATAAATCGAAAGGTCTTGTAACTATTGGTATAACACCTACCAGACCGGAGACCGGTTATGGATATATTCAGTTTGATGAGAAAGAAATTTCTAGCAATATTTACAAGGTTTTAACCTTTGCAGAAAAACCAAACTTAGCAACTGCTAAACGTTTTATAGAATCTGGCGATTTTCTTTGGAATGCCGGAATATTTGTTTGGCGGGTTGATACAATTCTTGAAGAAATAAAAACCTTTTTACCAGACCTTTATGAAGGCTTGCTTGAAATTGAAAGTGCACTTGGTACACCAGAGTTTGATAAGCAGCTCGTCAATGTTTATGGACAGTTGAAAAGTATTTCAATAGACTATGGTGTTATGGAGAAAGCAAATAATGTTTATTTAACCAAAGCAGATTTCTATTGGAATGATGTCGGTAGTTGGGAAGCAGTTTACGAAGTTGCAGAAAAAGATGAAGAGGGTAATGCTTTGGTTGGTGATGTTTATACTGAGAAAACTTTTAACTCCTATGTGTTTTCTCCAAAGAAATTTGTTGCTACTATAGGTGTAGAGAACTTAATTGTTATTGATACTAATGAAGCACTTTTAATTTGCAACAGAGATAATGCACAAGAAGTAAGGCAAATAGTTGAATATCTAAAAATGAATAAGAGATCAGAGCTGATCTGATGAAAAAATTAATCACTGAAGCAGATATTCTTGCATTAATAAAATCCGGCGGAACTGAATTAGTCGCTGGTAAAGGTGATATAATTTCACCTTTAGCTCAAGATAAAATTCGGCAAAACAAAATCACAATTGTATCGCAAGCATCATCTGTTTCTATTGTAGCAAGTATAGCGAACACTAAAATAGCAATTGGTTCAGACCACACCGGCGTAAAAGCAAAAAAAGTTTTATTCGATTATTTGAAGAACAAAGGTTTAGATATTATTGATGTTGGAACATTCACTGAAGACGCGGTTGATTACCCGGATATTGCTTTTAATGTTGCCAACAGAGTAAAAATTGGTGAAGTAACTTTTGGTGTAATTCTGGATGCAACAGGAATACCTTCATGCATTACAGCTAATAAAGTTCCCGGCATAAGAGCTGCAACATGCTATAATGAATTTAGCGCAAGAAGTTCTAAAGAGCATAATAACGCAAATGTTTTGGTGATGGGAGCCAAGGCATTAGGCGATGAAACATTAAAATCGATAGTTGATGTGTGGCTTACTTCTAAGTTTTTGGGTGATCGGCATCAGAAGAGATTGGATAAAATAAAGGCCATCGAAGAAAAATATTCTAAATAAACAGAAAATTATCAGCATCTCAAATACGAAGAGAAATCAGAATTGCTAATCGAAAAATCAACGATACTAGAGAAAGCACAACTCGGCGAAAAAATTTTTCAAATTATACTTCATTCGCCCTTAATTGCCAAAAATGCTAAGCCGGGACAGTTTTGTAACATAAAAGTGTCTGATAGCAGTTTCCCATTGCTTAGGCGTCCATTCAGTCTTAATAATGTTGATGGAGAAACAATATCCTTTTTGTTTGATATTCATGGGGAAGGTACAAAAATACTTTCCGAGAAAAATATTGGCGATATTCTTGATATTCTTGGTCCGTTAGGGAATGGATTTAATACCGAAGGAGATTATTCAACAGCAATTATTGTGGCGGGTGGATTAGGTGCGGCCCCGTTTCCATACTTAACAAATGAATTAAATGAGAAAGATGTAATTTCAATTGTAGGTGCTCGCTCAAAAAATTTAGTTATTACAAAAGATTTGAAGAATACTTTTACTGCAACTGATGATGGTTCACTGGGTTTCAAAGGAAATGTAGTGGAGCTACTTACCGACTACATTGAAAAAAATAGTTTATCGAATTTTCGAATTTTTGCTTGCGGTCCTAATCCAATGTTGAAAGCCCTCCAAAAATTATCGATTGAAAAAAACTACGATTGTCAGTTATCAATCGAATGCGCAATGGCTTGTGGATTCGGAATTTGTCAAGGTTGTCCGGTTGAAACCAGCGATGGCGAAGGCTATAAATTAGTTTGCAAAGATGGGCCGGTCTTTGAAGCCAAGGAAATAAAATTATGAGCAATATTGATCTTTCTGTAAATATAGGTTCGCTCAAATTAAAGAATCCGGTTTTGCTCGCTTCCGGTACAGTTGGATACGGCAACGAAATTTCTCAGTTAACGGACATCAGCAAACTTGGCGGGATAGTAACAAAATCACTTTCTCTTAAGCCAAGGAAAGGAAATCCACCTCAGCGAATAGTTGAAACACCATCCGGAATGCTCAATGCTATTGGATTGGCAAATGTTGGCGTTGAAGTTTTTATCAAAGAAAAAATTCCTTTTCTTAAAGAGTTAAACACAACCTTAATTTGCAATATTGCCGCTAGTTCAATTGAAGAGTATGTTGAATGTGTAAAAATTTTGACTCATGAAGAGACCATTCAAGCATTTGAGATTAATGTTTCGTGTCCAAATGTAAGAGAAGGTGGACTTATTTTTGGAAATGATCTTGCATCCGTTGGAAGAATTACTGAACAAGTCAGAACAGTTACTAGCAAACCAATAATTATTAAGCTTTCTCCTAACGTTCCGAAAATCTCGGATTTTGCAGCAATAGTGAAGAAAGAAGGTGGCGATGCAGTTTCCGCGATTAACACTCTTGTTGGTGCATCATTCGATATTTACTCAAAGCGCCCAAAAATTAAAAACATTACCGGCGGACTTTCTGGCCCCGCTATCAAGCCGGTTGCAATTGCAAAAGTTTTAGAGATCAAGAGAAATGTAGATATTCCAATCATAGGAATTGGGGGGATTATGAATTGGAAAGATGCAGCGGAGTTTATGATTGCCGGGGCTTCTGCAATTCAAGTTGGAACAGCAAATTTTATTAATCCCAACACCGGGAATGAAATTGTAGAAGGTCTTTCTTCTTATTGTGATCTGCAAAAAATTCATAGAATCAGTGAGTTGATAGGCTCTTTTCAGATTTGAAATGGAAATCAAACCGGCATTAGATAAACTCTACTCGCTTCACCAATTTGGAATTAAACTTGGATTAGAAAGCACACTTTTGTTGCTTGATCAAATTGGAAATCCACATAAAAAGCTGAAATGTTTTCATATAGCCGGTTCAAATGGAAAGGGAAGCACCGCTTCTTTCATAGCATCCATTTTAGTTGAGCATGGATTCAAAGTTGGATTGTATACATCACCTCATTTTGTGAGATTTAACGAAAGAATTAAAATCAATGGCAGAGAAATCTCTGATGAGAAGATTGTTCAATTTATTTCGAAATTGGAAAAATACATTGATGAGTGCCGACCAACGTTCTTTGAGTTAACGACTGCTCTCGCATTCGAGCACTTTGCAGAAGAAAACGTGGATTATGCAGTAATCGAAACTGGTTTAGGCGGAAGACTTGACGCAACAAATGTAATTGATCCGCTTGCTTCTGTTATTACTTCAATTAGTCTTGAACACACGACACATCTAGGAAATACAATAGAAAAAATTGCTTTCGAAAAGGCTGGAATTATAAAGAAGAAAAAGCCGGTTTTTATCGGAGCTGTAACACAAGTTGCTGAGAATGTAATTATCGATAAAGCTAATGAAGAAAATTCAGAGTGTTATATAAGTAAGGATTTTGTTGTTAAAAATGAAAATCACATTGCTGTAAAAGTAAAGGGAAACCACTTCACTATTTATAATACTCCGCTCCTCGGAGATCATCAGCTAATGAATGCCGCATTGGCTATAAAAGCTGTTTCTGAGACTATAGAAAATATTAAGCCATTAATGGTTAGCCGTGGTATTCAGAAAGTTCTTCAAAACTCTAAAATTGAAGGTCGGTATGAAGTTTTTAATGATTACCCAAGAATAATTTTCGATTCCGCCCATAATCCGGAAGGGGTTGGTGTTTTCGTTGAACAGTTCAAAAAAGAATACCGAAATTACGAAGAGAAAATCTTAATCTTTGGTGCAATGAAAGACAAAAGCATTGGCTCTATGCTAAGTTGTTTGTTGCCATTTTTTGATCAAATTATTGTTACTTCGATCCAAGATGAGAGGGCTGCAAATCCGGAAGAAATTAAAGTGCTAGTTGATAATCCAAAGATCAAAGCAGTAGATTTAGATTCAGCATTCAAATATTTATCTGATTTTCTCAAAACTCCAAAGAATGCTTGCTTAGTCGTTTTAGGCAGTATGTACCTTTTAGGAGAAATAAAATCCAAAATAATTGAAAAAAAACTTGACATTGAGAGCGGCGGAGTATAATTTTTCGTCGTGCCTCAGTAGTATTCTGCAAAACAATAAATCAATGAACAATTAAATTAACCCAAAAAAGTCATTTTAAGTCAAATCAAGCTTTTCACAAATCTATAGGAACAACCCCATGCCAATGGATATTTCAGAACTGCAATCGAAAAAAATTGTTGACCTCTACAAGATTGCAAAGGACTTCGGTCTAATCGGTTACAGCGACCTTCGCAAACAAGAACTTATTTTCAAAATATTAGAAGCACAATCTCAGAAGGATGGCTTAACATTCTCCAAAGGTGTGTTGGAAGTTCTTACCGATGGTTACGGATTTCTCCGTTCAGCCGATTATAATTATCTCCCATCACCCGATGATATCTATGTTTCACCTTCTCAAATCAAACGTTTCAGCCTTCGTACCGGAGATTATGTTAGCGGTCAAGTTAGACCTCCAAAAGAAGGTGAAAGATTCTTTGCTTTGCTTAGAGTTGAAGCGGTGAATGGGAAAGATCCGGAAGCCATTCGTGAAAGAACATTGTTTGATAACTTAACTCCATTGTATCCAACCAAAAGATTGAAGCTTGAATCCGCACCAGGTGAACATTCTATGAGAGTTATGGATTTGTTAGTTCCTATTGGAAAGGGACAGAGAGCTTTAATTGTTTCGCCTCCAAAGGCTGGTAAAACTATTTTAATGCAAAAAATTGCTAACTCGCTTTCGAGAAATCATCCAGAAGTAAAAATCATCATGCTTTTAATTGATGAACGTCCGGAAGAAGTAACAGACATGCAGCGCTCAGTTCAAGCAGAAGTTATTAGTTCTACTTTTGATGAACCGGCTGAACGTCACGTTCAGGTTGCAAATATGGTTATCGAAAAAGCTAAAAGAATGGTTGAAGCCGGTGATGATGTAGTCATTCTACTCGATTCTATTACTCGTCTTGCTCGTGCACATAATACTGTTATACCTCATAGCGGTAGAATTCTTTCCGGCGGTGTTGATGCAAACGCATTACACAGACCAAAGAGATTTTTCGGTTCTGCCCGTAATACTGAAGAAGCTGGCAGCTTAACTATCATTGCAACAGCACTTGTAGATACCGGAAGCAGAATGGATGAAGTTATCTTCGAAGAGTTCAAGGGAACGGGTAATAGTGAATTGCTGCTTGATAGAAGCTTGTCAGATAGAAGAATCTTCCCGGCAATAGATGTATTGAAATCAAGTACAAGAAAAGAAGAATTGTTATTGCGTGATGATGAATTGAATAAGATTTGGATTCTTAGAAAAATATTGGCTGATTTTGATTCGCAAGAAGCAATGGAATTTATACTTGAGAAGATGAAAGGAACGAAAAACAATAAAGAATTTATGTTAAGCATGAACAGCTAATCGGCTGTCCGATGAAAACACTTGTATTTACTTGCGGTGATATTAATGGAATTGGTCCGGAAATATCAATCAAAGCGATAAATAAACTTTTCAATCCGGCTAAACGAAAAATTATTTTCATTTGTCCGGCTTCGGTTTTCGAAAAAAACATTTCATTTATCAAACCTACTTTTCCATTTGAAATTATTAGTAGAGAGAGAATAGACACTCTCTCTGCTAATGTTGTTTCAATCTTGGATTTAAGCAAAACCAAACTTGATTTTGGACGACCTACAAAGTATTCCGGTATGACGGCATCTAAAGTAATTGAATTGTCTCATAGGTTGGTTTGCCAAATTAGTAATTCTGCTATTGTGACCGCTCCAATATCTAAGAGAGCATTCGAAATGGCGGGAGTGAAATATCAGGGCCAAACAGAATATTTCGCGTCGCTCTCTAAGAGTGAAAAATTTATGATGGTTTTTCTTTCTCGAAAAATGATTTGCGGATTAGCCACAATTCACATTCCGCTGAAGGAAGTTTCATCATCGCTTTCAATTGACTTACTCCAAGAAAAAATTGAGATATTTAGTCAGTCGTTGCAAAATGATCTTGGGAAATTTAACCCAAGCATCGCGGTTTTGGGATTGAATCCGCACAGTGGTGAAGAGGGAAGAATTGGAAGTGAAGAAATCGACGTTATCAAACCGGCAATAATTAAAACAAAGAAGTTGAATGCTGTTGGTCCATTTGTACCAGATGCATTTTTTGGTACAAAACAGTTTCGAGAGTTTGATGGAACTATCGGATTGTACCATGACCAAGTTCTAATTCCATTTAAGATGTTAAACTTTGAGCGCGGTGTTAACTTTACTGCTGGCTTAGATATTATCCGAACTTCACCAGACCATGGAACTGCTTACGATATTGCCGGATTAGGAGTTGCTAATCCAGCAAGTATGATTGAAGCAGCAATCTGGGCAGAAAAAATTATCAGTAATCGAATTAAAGCTAATGCACGCTAAAAATTACTCTGCAGTTTCGTTAATATACTCACATCTAATGCGCTCTATAAATTATAAGATGTGGGCAAAATATATTTATGAAATCAGCCGAATCAGCAACAAGAAGAACAAAACTGTGTTGGAGTTAGCTAGTGGTTCTGGCAAAATTGCTGAACTATTAAACAAGAAGTTTGCAAAGTATTATTCTAGTGATTTATCACTTCCGATGCTTTTGTCAGTAAACCACTCAAAAGGGGATAAGATAAATTGCGATATGACTAAACTTCCGTTTAAGGAAAAATTTGATTTTATATTTTCAACTTTCGACAGTGTGAATTATTTGTTGACAAAAAAATCATTTATAAAGATGCTCAATAGTGTAGATTCTTGTCTTGTTGGTGATGGATTATTTACTTTTGATGTAAGTTTGGAAACAAACAGTCTGAATAATGTTAAGCATCTGAACAGAGAGGGTGAATATCTTAAGTTAAAGTTCAGACAAATTAGTAATTATGATCGAAAGACTAAGATTCATCAAAATAAATTTAAGATTACCGACAAAGACGGAAAACGATTTACCGAAAACCATAAGCAAAAAGTATATTCGTTCGAGGAGTACTTTGAAATGATTTCGGAATCGAATTTTTATGTCCATGGATGTTATGAAGCTTTCTCGCATACAAATGCTTCACCCAAAAGTGAAAGAGCTCAATTCATATTAAAAAAGAGAAAATAAATGCTCACTTTTAATCATGTCGAATTCAATTATTCTAACCAGCCGGTCTTTAGCGATCTTAATCTTCAGATAGAGCAAGGCGATTTTGTCTTTTTGATAGGAAAGAGCGGTGTTGGTAAAACAACTTTGTTAAGAATGGTTTATATGGATGTGCTTCCGGAAAAAGGATATGTTGAAGTTGCCGGTTTTAATTCTGACGAGATAAGAGTGAAAGAACTTCCAATTCTAAGGAGAAAACTTGGAATTGTGTTTCAAGATTTTCAGTTGCTAGATGATAGGAATGTATTCGATAACCTTGCTTTTGTGCTTCACGCAACCGGTACACCAACGAAAATGATTAAGCGTAAGGTTCTTCATGCTCTTTCGGATGTTGGGCTTGCTCACAAACAAAACAATATGCCTCAGCAGCTTTCCGGAGGAGAAAAACAACGTGTTGCAATTGCAAGAGCAATAATTAACGATCCGGTTTTAGTATTGGCTGATGAACCAACCGGGAATTTGGATATTGAAACATCCGATGAAATAATAGAGATACTAAAGAAGATTAATCAAAGAGGTACTTCGGTTTTGCTCGCAACTCACAATTATGAAATTGTACGCAAAGTCGAATCTAAGATAATCCGCTTAGAAGGAGGTAAAGCAGTAAAAGTACAAATCAAACGTAAAGATGAAACTAATTAGATAGCTGTGCTAAGATATCTTTGGAAATTTCGTCAATATTTTTTGTACCGTCAATCTCAATCACGTGTGCTCTATCGGAATAGTAATTGAAAACCGGTGCGGTCTGTTCATGATAAACACTTAAACGTTTCTTAATTACTTCCTCATCGTCATCTTTGCGCTTATAATAACTTTCTTCAGCTTTACAATTTGGGCAAGCAAAATTCTCTGTTACTAATGATCTGGCTATAATATTCCCGCAGACGCCGCAAACCATTCTATTG
>JBAYTN010000097.1:0-13889 GCA_041675645.1 Melioribacteraceae bacterium | reverse complement strand
TAGTGAGGAAAGACAATTTTAGAATGTTTAATTTCCCATTAATTATTTTTGAAACAGTCTCTTCTATTTTTGTTCCTTCAATTGTAATTGTCTGTTATTTGAAAGATAAAAAACATGTCTTAAATTCTTTTTGAGAGGCACGATAATGCGGAAAGCATTTTTATTAATTATTGCAGCGGCAGTATTCTTTATACTAACTGAGCCTACATATTCCCAATCAACCGGTAAAATTATGGGAAAGGTTATTGACCTATCTACCGGGGAAGGAATTCCTTTTGCAAATGTAGTGATCGAAGGTACTACAACAGGAGCCGCATCAGATATGGATGGTGCTTATGTAATTTTAAATGTGCCTCCCGGTAAATATGATGTAACAGGTTCGTATATCGGCTATCAAAAAGTTACTGTAAAATCAGTTACGGTTAATGTTGGGTTTACTACATCATTAAATTTCAATCTGTCTCCTGGAGAAGTTACCCTAAATGCGGTTGTTGTTCAGGGAGAAAGAAATCCACTTATTAGACAAGATTTAACAAATCCAACCGTTTCTATAACATCTGAATCGGTAGATATTTTACCGGTAGATAATATCAGTGATATTATAAAGTTGCAAGCTGGTGTAGTTACTGGAGATGATGGAAGTATTCACATTCGCGGTGGATATGGAAATGAAGTCGCATATACTTTGAATGGCCTATCATTAAATGACCCTTATGGAAACTCGCGAGCTGTTGGGCTTGCAACTAATGCTGTTCAGGAAGCATCGGTATCAACCGGTACGTTTAGTGCAGAATTTGGTAATGCTTTAAGCGGCGTTGTTAATTATGTTACAAAAGAGGGAGGGGAAAAATTTGCTTTTAGCGCAAGAGGTTATGGGGGCGATTTTGCAACTTCTAGAACAAACTTGTTTACTAACTTAGATAAAATTGATGCTCTAAACGTTGGTCGAGTTGAAGCTACGCTTGGAGGACCAATTCCAATAACCGAAACAACAAGATTTTTCTTTTCAGGTATTTTAGAAAATTATAAAGGGACTTATTACGGATACAGATTATATAATCCAAGTGATTCTTACTTAACACCAGATAATTTTAAAAGTACCGATCCTAGATTTGGTAACGCAACCGGGGCATACTTTTTTAATCCATTTAGCTCAAATAGCAATGGTTTGCCTAACGGTGATAAGCAATATGTTGCAATGGATCCAAGTAATTCACTCAACCTGCAATTTAACATTAGTCAAAGATTTGGCGGGAAGATCAAGTTAAAGTATGAGATTGTTTATAATAAAGCGAAATCTCGGTCCTTCGATAGGAACTACCTTTTTAATCCTGATGGTGTTGCATGGGATTACAGTAGAGGTGTAATAAATACATTAGATATGACCCACACAATAAACGACAAAACGTTTTATACATTAAAGGCTTCTTATTCATATAATAGAGCAGAGTCATATCTTTATTCTGATCCGAATGATCCGGGATATTTGCCCGGTTTTTATAGAAAAACTATTGGAAATACCACCTATTATGCCGGCGGTACAGACAATGATATAGTTAAACGAGCAACTACCACTTATAGTATTAAAGGCGATATTATTTCGCAAATGTTTGGCATTCATGAGATTAGAGGTGGCTTTGAATTTAGGAAACACAATGTTAAAAGAAATGGGTTTACTTTAGATTTTTATAAATATAAAGAGATTAACGGAGTCCCTTCCGTTACGTCACTAAGTGTAAACGATCTTTTATACGACAAATCCCTTAATATCATACGCGGTGGTATCCAAAGTGTTTCCACCTATGATAAGAATCCAATACAGGGCTCAGTTTATGTTCTGGATAAGATGGAACTTGCTAAAACTTTGATATTGAACGTCGGCTTAAGATATGAATTTTTTGATGCAGCTTCAGATTATAATTATGATATTTCTAAAAATATAACAGAATCTTTGTCGGGTTATATGAATGAATATTTAAAGCCAGCTGAAGTTAAACATATGTTATCGCCAAGATTCAGTGTCTCGTATCCAATAACTGATAGAGGAGTTATTAGATTTTCTTACGGACATTTTTATCAAATTGGTTCATTGTCTAGTCTTTACCAGAATGATTTAAGGTGGGTTGCTAATGTATCCACAATTCCTACTTTCGGTAATCCAAATGTTAATCCCCAAAAATCAATACAATACGAAATAGGTCTTCAGCAGCAATTGACAGAAGATTTCAAATTTGATCTTACCGCTTACAATAAAGATGTACGCGATTACATCTTTACGCAAACAGTTTATACCGAGAAGGCTAGGCAATATAAAATTTTGACAAACTTAGCCTATTCGAATGTAAGAGGAGTTACTCTTTCGTTTCTTAAAAGACGTTCTGTAGACGGCATGTTTGCGGCAACTTTGGATTATACTTTTCAAATTGCAGAAGGAAACAGAACTGAACCGGAAGTTGATTTGTTTTTTAGTGAAGCAGCAGGAAAACAAACAGAAACTTTTCTTGTCCCCCTCAGTTTTGATAGGTCTCACTTAATAAATGGTACATTTAGTTTCACAGAACCTAGTTCTTGGACACTTGGAGTTATCTATAATATTCAAGCCGGAACACCTTATACGGTTTCCTTACCGCCAAGTTTATCTACAATAACATATGAACAAAACTCTGCAACAAAATCTATGCAATGGGAAGTTGATCTAAAATTCGAAAAGTTTTTTTCATTTGGTTCTTTGATGTGTTCAGTATTTCTTAATATAAATAACGTGTTTGATACTCAAAACGATAGATCGGTTTATGCTAGTTCAGGCAAAGCATTATCAAATGTTGAACAAGAGTTAAACGCCCATCAGTTTGATGATCTGCGCGGAAGAATAGCTAGAGGAGATCAAGGCATGATTGATGCCAGCTATCTTGACCAGTATTATTCCCAACGTTCGGAGCGCGTAAATAGACCACGGGAAATAAGACTTGGATTTTCGATTATCTTTAAATAAATACATTCATATAGGATATTGATGATGGCAAAGAAAAATATTTTACTTCTTTTATACTTGTTCATTCTTTCGGGTCTTTCGCTTGGCCAGATTACGGATAAAGTAGATGACTATTATTATAAAAATCTAACTCCTGAACAATCCTTGAAAGTATTCGGTCCCATTAAAGGAAATAGATTGAATAAAGTAGCAGGTGATAAAAGAGAAATAAAGGATATTACAATTAAGGGAAACAAAATTACTAGTATTCTATATAATTATGGGTCCGTCTGTGCCCCGAGTGTATTATCTAACGTTGAGGATTTGGTTTGGAACGGTTTAGGCTATGGTTTTGAATTTGGTTTGATTGCTGGAGCGGAAGTTGTAGACGTGAATGGTGATACACTTCATATAATTAGCGATTCACATGTTAGGTCAACAGAGGGTGATTATAGTCCAGACGCTTCTTTGAAATATGGCTGGCTGCCTAGACCGGGTTACTCTGATAACAGTCAGGATAATTTGGCTTCTCTAAACGCAGAAGACAAAAACGGAGATGGAAAACCAGATTCTTGGCCGGAAAATTGGTATTCTCAGGGAGCCGGAAAATATTTGTGGCCTGCATTCTTAGGCGATATGGCAACCGCCCCAGACGAAGAAGTTTTCTATGCTATCGATGATTTTACCAATTATGAATATATAGATAGATACCAGCCTTTTCCGAGTGATCTAAAAAAAGGAGGACTGGGATTAGAAGCTACGGTGAGAATACTTCAGTTTAATAATCCTATGGCTGAAGATATTATTTTCATGGTCTATCAAATTACAAATGCATCCGAAAAGGATTTAGATAAAGTTTATGTAGGCATGTTTGGCGATCCTCACGTTGGCGGTTCGGCAGATTACATTGATGACAGAGCTTTTTTTATTCCTCCCACGGGCCCTCTTGCAGAATCATATGATCAGCGTGCTAGAAGTATGGTCTATGCTTGGGATGCGGATTTTAAAGGGATGGGCAGCAAAGTTCCAGGTTACTTCGGTTGGAAGTTTTTAGAATCACCTTCATTTGACAATAACCTAACAGACGATGATGATGATGGAATAATGGACGAAAGTCCTTTCAACGACAAAGGTACATACATAGATGGAGTAGCTACTCCGCTTATGTCTGGAATTAACAACGTCGAAAAATATACTAAGGTTTATGGTGCGCCTAAGGCAAGATGGTCTGGAGATGAAGATGGTGATTGGGATGTGGAAAAGCACGATATAGGCATTGATGGAATTGGACCGGAATCTTTAAGTTATCCTGGCCCAGATTATGGTGAAGGAGACGGAGTCCCATCCCAGGCGTTTTATAAAGACTTAAATAGCAATGGTATATTCGATAAAGAAGAGACCGGAACTCTAAGTGAAGTTCAACTCCCAGAATATAAATGGGCTGGATCTGAACCAAACTTCGGATACAGAGATATTTCCGAATCTGATATGATTGGTTTAACAGGATTTACAGCTGCAAGATATGGTGCTCCTAATTTTCCAAAAGAAGATGAATTAATATGGCAGTGGATTAGCAAACCTGAAATTGATGCTGAGCAAGCACTACTCAAACAGGAGGGCGATAATATTTTCTGTTTTTCAACTGGCCCAATGTCTTTGAAAAAAGGTGAAACTCAGAGATTTTCGATGGCAATTATTATGGGTGAAAACAGAGATGATTTAATTCTTAACGCAATTACCTCTGTACGAATACTTGAAGCGGATTATAGATTTGCACAGCCGCCGGCAAAACCAATTGTTAAGGCTGTTCCTGGAGATGGAAAAGTAAAATTATACTGGGATGCGAAATCGGAAGATTCTGTTGACCCATTAACTCAAAATAAAGATTTTGAGGGGTATAAAATCTATCGTAGCAGAGATTATAATTTTTCTGATGTATATAATGTGACAGATGCAAATGGTGTTCCCTTTCTTGGCCAAGCTCTGCTTGATCCTAATACAGGCAAAAGAGCTCAATTTGATTTAATTGATACTTATTCGGGATTGGCGCAAAGAGAATACGATGGTCGCGGTGTAAAATATAATTTAGGTAGCAACACCGGGTTACAACATGAGTATGTAGATTCAACAGTTCAGAACGGAATTACTTATTATTATGCTGTTGTTGCATATGACCATGGTTCTCCGGATTTACCGCCGACGGAAACACAATCGGTTATTCAACAGGATCCGTTAACCGGTGAATTAATTTTTGATGTTAACACTGTTGAGGTAACCCCAGGTCCCATTTCAAGAGGAATGGATTCGCCTGAAGTTGTTGACGGGGCTCCCGTTTCAATTAATTCAGATGCAACTGGAAAAATTAGTGTTAAAATTATGGATGATTTGGCTGTTGATGACAAGCTTTATAAAATTCGTTTTGATGACAATCAATCTTATAGCATTCTTGATTCAATCGGTGTTGAGACGGAATTTAAATCGAAAGATACTATACTTATAAGCTTGCCTCACAAAAATATTCAAGCTGAAAGCCTTCAGCTTTTTGATGAATCGAACACATTAGTAACTCCTGCCAAATATATTGTGAATTATGGTTCGGGCCAGATTGCTGGGAAAAAGCCGGGAGACTTAAAATCTGGAAGTTCTTACAAAATTAAGTATAGATATTTCCCAGTATTTCAAAGTAAGCTTCTAAATAACGAAGACGCTAACCCGACATTCGATGGGTTAAGGGTTTTTGTTATGAACGATGAACTGAATTTTGATGAGGCGAATTCCAAGTTCATACACAATAGTGATGTTACTGTTGAAGATACTATTTTCTATCCTGCTTTGATTGGTGCATCGAGCTTAAGAACAAAAATTAGTGCCGATTGGGAAATAAGATGGAATGATGTTGATACTTTAACAAATGGAAGTTGGAAATACGCAGATACAGTTTCAACCCTAACGGGCACTTTTACTATGCCGTTCAAAATTTTCAATACTACGGCAAATGCCCCGGCTACATTTGTAATAGATGAAATTGTTACTGGTAAGAAGAATAATAAACAGTGGGACTGGGGAGAGGGTATTGTTCTTCAACCACAGGGTGCAAAAAATGCAGCTACTAGTTATGAGATTATACTATCTCTAAATAAATCGACGCCTGTACTTAAACTTCCGAAAAATGGTGACGTTTATCAAATCAAAACAACAAAACCTTTTGAAAAGAACGATTTGTTCGTTTTTGAAACTAAGAAAGGGGAAATAAAAAACGAAATAGCTAAACAAACTATAAATGACATTTACGTAGTTCCAAATCCTTATGTAGCTTATAGTATCTCTGAAAATCCGGGAAGAACTTTTACCAACAGAGGAGAAAGGGATTTACAGTTCAGAAATCTTCCAAAACGGTGTACTATAAGAATTTATACAATAACCGGTGAATTAGTAGACACAATTGAAAAGGATGATTTTTCGAGTATGGCAAGTTGGGACCTGCTAAGTTCTGAAGGAATGAGAATAGCTTATGGAGTATATATTTATCACGTTTACATTCCCGAAGTAGGTGAAAAAATCGGGAAGTTTGCTGTAATAAAATAATTTGTATGATTTCATGGAACATGCTTTGCATGTTCCTAACAAAATTAAAATGAATATTACGGAGAATGCCGGGTATGAGAAAGTTTTTTTTACTAATAACAATTAGCGTCTTAATATTATTTAGTAATAATAAATTATACTCACAGTTATTTAGAGATATTACTAAAGTCGGCACAACGGCCGGTCAGTTTTTGAAAATTGGTCCTGGAGCTAGAGCTCTTGGTATGGGCGGAACTTATGTAGGGATTAGTGATGATATATATGCAGTATATTATAATCCAGCAGGCCTAGCCGTAAGTAAAGGAAACGGTCAGGTAACATTTAACCATTCGCAATGGTTGGCAGATGTAAATTATGACTTTGCTGCGGCGTCATTCAATGTTGAATCATTCGGTACTTTATTTATGTCGGTTACGTCATTACGTGTTCCGGAAGAAAAAGTAAGAACGTTTGATTTTCCCGAAGGCAATGGACAGTTCTGGGATGCAGGCTCTGTGTCTTTTGGCGTTGGTTATGCAAGAAGTCTTACTGATAGGTTCTCGATAGGACTTCATGCTAAGTACATTCAAGAATCAATATGGAGTAGCTCTGCTAGTGGTTTTGCTCTAGACGTAGGTACATATTATGTAACTCCATTTAACGATTTGGTTATTGGGGCAAGTGTGTCCAATTTTGGCTCTAAAATGAAACTGGATGGAAGGGACATCCAAATTAATTCCGACCCCGACAATAACCTATATACGGGACCTAATAATATTCCTTCGAAATATGAAATGGAACAGTATGATCTCCCCCTCACATTTAGAATTGGCTTTTCTATGGATGTCATTAAAACAAGATACATTAGGGTAAAAACTGCCCTTGATGCCACACACCCCAATGATAATGTAGAGTATCTTAATGCAGGAATAGAACTCGCTTATGATGAATTGTTTTTTGTTAGAGGTGGCTATAAATCACTTTTTCTTGCAGACAGTGAACAAAGCTTTACTTTGGGTGCCGGCTTAAATTTAGAAATGAGATCTGGATTAACTATAAAGGTCAATTATGCCTATGGTGATTACGGAAGGTTAAAATATATTCAATACTTAGATGTTGGAATAGTTTTTTAATTGCTGGAAGTTAAGCAAGTAGCACCTAGTGTGCTAATTCGCAATATGCTAAATGCAAACATTTCGATTTACACTTAAACATGAAGCTATTGTAAGTATAAGTGTTTTGAATAAATCCTTTTTGCTTTATTGTTTATTTTTAGATTCCCCTTTAACATGAATAATGAAAGGGGACTTTTTTATATGCAAAATCTCGATGGAAATACATTTATCATCGTAATAGATAATTGGCCGTTGTGAAATAGTTTATTGCCTTAACTTATTTGTGTAAAACGATATTTTTTATCGCTTGCAAAAACGTTTACTTAAGTGTTTAGTAAATTCTAATTTATATGTTTCCTCTGATAGGAGCTAAATGATAACTGCATTCATACCATACAGTGGTGAATCGTTTACCGATGCTACAATTGACGATTTATTGAAATCTACAGTGGTTTCTAGAATCTTTTTGGTTGTAAGTGATGTATTAGAAAAGTATCCCGAAAAATGTGAACTTTTAAAAGTTGATAGCTTAACAAGTTCATCAACTGTCGATACGATCATTAACAAAACAGAAACAAAGTACATCTTGCTCTTTACTCAAGATAGCAAGTATCAATTCGGACAATTTGCAATTGAAAGATTTTACAATACAATAGATTCTACGGGAGCCGGATTAGTTTACTCAAACTATTTTGTTGAGAAGGATGATATCAAAAGCCGCATTCCCGTTAATGATTATCAATTCGGAAGTTTGAGAGACGATTTCAACTTCGGCTCTGTTTTGTTGATAAACAAAGAATTTTTAGCTAATTACAAAAATGAAAATGAATATAAGTTTGCCGGTATATATAATTTAAGACTGCATATCTCGCGCTTGAGTGAGTTACTTAGGATTCCGGAATTTCTTTATACAACGATTGAAACAGACACAAGAAAAAGCGGCGCTAAACAATTTGATTATGTTAATCCCAAAAACCGCGAAGTGCAGATTGAAATGGAATTGGCTTGCACAGAACACTTGAAGAAGATCGGCGCATACTTAGCGCCAACTTTCAAAGAAATTGAAATTGATTCAAACGATTTTGAATATGAAGCTTCTGTTGTAATTCCGGTTAAAAATAGAGCCAACACAATTACGGATGCTATCAACTCCGTCCTTACACAGAAAACGGATTTCAAGTTTAATCTGATTGTTGTTGATAATTATTCCGATGATGGAACAACAGAAAAAATTAAAGAAATAGCCGCAAAGGATTCCCGCTTAATCCATGTTATTCCCAAAAGAAAAGATTTGGGGATCGGCGGCTGCTGGAATGAAGCACTCATGCATAAATCATGCGGAAGGTTTGCTGTTCAGCTAGATAGCGATGATATTTACGCAAATGATAACACAGTTCAGATTGTAGTTGATACGTTTAAGAAAGAAAAATGTGCGATGGTTATTGGTACTTACAGAATGACCAATTTCAAGCTGGAAGAAATTCCACCCGGAATAATTGATCATAAAGAATGGACGCCGGATAATGGCAGAAATAATGCGTTGAGAATAAACGGACTTGGTGCACCGCGCGCATTCTATACACCAATTCTAAGAGAATTTAAAATTCCAAATGTTAGCTACGGAGAAGATTACGCGGTTGGTTTAATGATTAGCCGTGATTACCAAATAGGAAGAATTTACGAGCCTATTTATATGTGCAGAAGATGGGAAGGAAATTCAGATGCGGCACTCGATATCGATAAACAAAATATTTACAATGAATACAAAGACAGAATTAGAACAATAGAAGTACTTGCCCGTCATAGGAAAAATAAAAATGCCGATTGACCTCTCTGATAGAAAATTGGATTTAGAAAATGGTATTGACGACTTATCACAAAAAGCAGAAAGGCTGTTTGAACATCAATTAAGCAATTGGAAATTAGCTGCTGACGGATATAAAAGTTTGTCGTCTGTACAAGTAAAGAAGTTTCACTTCGAGAATTTTACAATAGAAGCTCATTTCAATCCGGGAAGAATCATTTCTTCATCGGCTAAAGTTGATGCTAAATCAATCAACGAGCGCCCATGCTTTTTGTGTGTAAAGAATCTTCCTCAAGATCAGAAGGTAGTTGAAGCAGTAAATAACTTTATTCTGCTTGTCAATCCATTCCCAATTTTTCATAAACATTTCACAATACCAACTCTTGATCACACGCCTCAATTAATCCAATCATCATTTGGAAATATGCTGGAGATTACGCAAAAGCTTGGTAAAGATTTTACAGTTTTTTATAACGGACCTAAATGCGGTGCCTCTGCACCGGATCATATGCACTTTCAAGCCGGTAATTTTGGTTTCATGAATATTGATAATGAGTTTGCAGAATTCAAAAAGCATTATGGCGAGACAATTTTTGAGGATGGTGAATTAACGACAACTCTTGTAACGGGATGTCTGCGGAACTTTATTTCTATTGAATCCACCAATGCAAGCAAAGCTCTAGCAGAGTTTTCAAAAGTATATCGAGCATTGCAGAAGGAAGGAAACGATGATGAGCCAATGATGAATATCATTTGCAGCTATTCGGATTCTTGGCGTGTTCTGATTTTTCCGCGTAGCAAACACCGTCCCACTTACTTTTTTGAAGAAGGTGATAAGCGCATTCTAATCAGCCCGGCGGCGGTTGATTTGGGCGGAGTTTTAATTTTCCCGCGAGAAGAAGATTTTGAAAAAATCTCGCAAGATTTGATTGTCGATATTTTTAATCAAGTAACCTATTCCAATGATGAGTTTAACTTACTCGCTGCAAAACTAAAAGATCGTAAACGGTAAAATTTTATGAGTAGAGTTGTTGTTGATAATCTAGAAAAATTACGAGGCAATTTTGAGGGGGATATTTTAGTTGATGAATTATCTCGCGTTGTTTATGCAACCGATGGTTCAGTCTATAGAGAAAAACCTATCGCAGTCGTACTACCAAAAGGTAAAGAAGATGTAAAGCAAATAGTAAAGTTCGCTTCTGAAAACAATACTTCAATTATACCCAGAGCCGCGGGAACTTCATTAGCCGGACAAGTAGTGGGTGGGGGAATTATTGTAGATGTTTCCAAATACATGAATAAAATTCTGGAAGTAAACGCCGAGCAAAAATGGGTTAGAGTTGAACCGGGTGTTGTTCTGGATGAATTGAATTTGTTTCTTAAACCATATGGATTTTTGTTTGGTCCAGAGACTGCAACAAGCAGCCGTTGCAATCTTGGAGGAATGTTTGGCAACAATTCATGCGGAGCTCACTCAATATTATATGGTTCAACCAGAGATCATGTTCTAGAAGCAAATGTAATTCTAAGTGATGGAAGTGAAGTCAATTTTAAGGCGCTGAATAGAAATGAATTGCAGAAAAAATGCGAAGGCAATTCACTCGAAAATAAAATCTATAAAAGACTAAATGAAATTCTTTCCGACGCTAAGAACCAAGAGCAAATAATAAGTGAGTATCCCTCTCAAGAAATTAATAGAAGAAACAACGGCTACGCAATCGATCAACTTCTAAAATGCAATGCGTATGATAAAAGCGTAGAAGATTTTAATATTTGCAAGCTGCTTGCCGGTTCAGAAGGAACACTAGCATTTACAACAGAAATAAAGCTGAACCTTGTTCCGCTTCCTCCAAAGTATATTGGTGTAATTCCGGTTCATATGAATTCATTGGAAGAAGCATTTAAGGCAAACTTAATCGCGCTAAAGTATAAACCGGGCGCTGTTGAGTTAATAGATGGTAAGATTCTAGAATATGCAAAAGTAAATATTGAACAGAACAAAAATAGATTTTTTATCAAGGGCGATCCGGCAGCTTTACTTGTAGTTGAAGTTGCGAGAGATTCGGAAGAAGAAATTAAACAGATAGCAACCGAACTTGCTGATGAGATGAAACAAGCCGGATATGGTTATCATTATCCGCTTTTGCTTAATGAAGATGTTCCAAAAGTCTGGTCTTTAAGAAAAGCCGGACTTGGACTGCTGGGAAATATTCCCGGCGATAAACGTACCGAGCAGTTTATAGAAGATACTTGCGTTCGTCCAGTTGATTTACCGGAGTTTATGAGGGAGTTTAGAGAAATTCTTGCTAAGAATAATTTAGACAGCGCTTATTATGCTCACATCGGAACCGGTGAACTTCATTTAACACCAATGCTTAATCTCAAAGATTCTTTTGATGTAAAGTTGTTTTATACCATCACCAAAGAAATTGCTCATCTGGTTAAAAAGTATAAAGGTTCTTTAAGCGGCGAGCATGGCGATGGAAGATTGCGTGGGGAGTTTATTCCTATTGTAATTGGTGAACTCAATTATCAGTTGTGCAAAGAAGTCAAAAAGGTT
The DNA here is from genome assembly GCA_041675645.1 of Melioribacteraceae bacterium. Taxonomy (GTDB): domain Bacteria; phylum Bacteroidota; class Ignavibacteria; order Ignavibacteriales; family Melioribacteraceae; genus Stygiobacter. The sequence goes on along the minus strand of JBAYTN010000097.1, from coordinate 1,875 downwards.
TGGGACCCGAAAAATATTTTTAATCCGGGTAAAGTTGTTGATACTGTTGCGATGAATACGAGTTTACGTTACGAAGTTGATAAGCAACCGAAAGAGATTCCTACGTTTTATGATTTTACTGCTACTAAAGGTGTTTTGCGTGCGGCAGAAAAATGCAACGGTTCAGCTGATTGTCGCAAGTCGGATTTAATCGGCGGAACAATGTGCCCGAGCTACCGTGCTACCCGTGATGAAAAAAATACTACCAGAGCTAGAGCAAATACTTTAAGAGAGTTTCTTACAAGATCAACTAAAGCCAATCCGTTTGACCACAAAGAAATATATGAAGTGATGGATCTATGTCTGTCTTGCAAAGCATGTAAGTCCGAATGTCCCACCGGTGTTGATGTTGCTAAATTGAAAAGCGAGTTCTTACAGCATTACTATGATGCGAATGGAATTCCGCTTCGTGCTAGACTAATTGCTTACTTGCCAAGAATAAATGCTGTTGTGTCTAACTTTGCTGGTATTGTAAATCTGTTTCTTAAATCTAAAATAACTGCAACACTGATTGGATTTACAACTAAGAGAAACATTCCGTTGTTATCCAAAACTACTTTTGTCAAATGGTATAGAAAAAACAAGCATAAATACTCCAGCGGAAATCATCCAAACGGCCAAGTTTATTTGTTTGTTGATGAATTTACCAACTACAATGAATTAGAGCTTGGCATAAAAACGTTTATTGTACTGAACAAACTTGGCTATGAAGTAATTGTACCTAAACATTTGGAAAGTGGACGGACATTCATTTCAAAAGGATTGCTTCGCAGTGCGAAAAAAATAGCAAATGAAAACGTTGAACTACTTAAAGATAAGATTAGTCCCAAAACACCGCTTGTTGGAATAGAAGTCTCCGCAATACTTTCGTTTCGTGATGAATACCTTGATCTTGTCGATGAAAGCTTAAAATCTGCAGCAGAAAATATCGCTGCTTCAACTTTTACATTGGAAGAATTTCTCGCTAGGGAAGCTGATAGTGGAAATGTTAAGGCAGAGTTGTTTATAAATACTTCTAAGAAAATACTTTTTCATGGACATTGTCAGCAGAAGGCAATTGCATCAACTAAAGCTACAATTACCGCGCTCTCACTTCCTAAAAACTATACCGTTGAAGAAATTGCTTCCGGCTGCTGCGGCATGGCGGGCGCTTTCGGTTACGAAAAGGAACATTACGATTTGTCAATGAAAGTAGGCGAGTTAGTTTTGTTTCCGAAAGTAAGAAGCGCAAACTCAGATACTTTGATTTGCGCACAAGGTACAAGCTGCAGACACCAGATAAAGGATGGAACAGAGAGAACCGCGCTTCATCCGGTAGAAATAATTTATGATGCATTAAAAAATAATTAGCTAATGCGTGAAGAATAGATGACTGAACAATTTATGTTAGATGGAGCGCCGGGTGCATTTGCATCATTCAATGGAAAAGTATATTCCTACTTTGGGGGCACGAGTTATTACGAACTACACAAGCACGATGATGTAATTAAAGCTTCTACCGAAGCATTAATTAAGTATGGCATAACAAGCTCATCCTCGCGCAGCAGCTATGGTACAACACAGCTTCTTTTGGATGTTGAAAGTGAAGCTGCAAATTTCTTTAATACTGAAGATGCTGTTTGTTTATCGTCCGGATTTTTAACTGACCTTGCCGCCTTACAAGCACTTGTTAATCAAAACTTATTTGATGTCGTCTTTGTAGATGAAATTTCGCATTACAGCAATAATTACGCGGCAAAATTAAGCGGCAAACCAATTCACCAATTTGCTCATCTGGAATTTACTGACTTAGAGGCGAAGATAAAATCCGTTCTTCTCAAGAATCAGAAACCTTTA
>JBAYTN010000096.1:0-14020 GCA_041675645.1 Melioribacteraceae bacterium | reverse complement strand
CCATTATAAACCAACCGGCAAGATGATTTTCTTTTCGAAGAATGAAGTGGACCAATGGATTTATAAAAGCAGTGTTGAGCGAAGAGTTATGAGTGATGAGTTAAAAGATGAAAAGAAAACAGAAAAAGATCCGAATCAGATTGAGATGGAATTAAAATCGGAAGACGATAAACGAAAGACGGAAGAGAAAGATTCCTCGACAACGCTCGGAATGACGAAAGAAGCGGAGGTTGTGATTGAGTTTCCGTTGAAGAGCCGGAGAGCGAAAAAGTGATTTGTGATTGGTGGTTTGTGGTTAATAATAGATCAAGATTAAGAGCATGATCAAGAGGGTGAAATGGAAGAGATACTGAAAAATATAACGGTGGAAGATTTAGAAAAATTTAAGGCACTATTTTCAATTATGCCGGGGAATGCACCGAAAGAGGTTGTAACGCTGCGGGTGTTTAGAGATGAGTATTTAAACTTGATAAAGAATAGCCGATCAAAGTCGTATTACATTTCCGTGAACAGTTCATTTGATCATCTTGCAGATTATTTGAATAATCAATTTCCAATCAACTCGATACAGGCAAAAGACATTGAAAACTTTCTGATTCACATTCAGAAAAAAGTGAAGAAAGGTTATAGAGTTTACTACCGAACATTGAAAGCAGCTTTCAATAAAGCAGTTGAATGGGGATATGTAAACGTGAATCACTTCCAAAGAGTTAAGCTTCCGAAAAAACAGCAAGTGAATCCGGCATACATTAATAGCGATGAGCTTCAAGCAATAAGCAACAAGGTAACAAATAAAACTGTAAAGGATTTGATTGTGTTTGGGTTCTATACAGGAATGCGGTTGAATGAAATAATCAACTTGACTTGGCGGAATGTTGATTTATCTGCGAAAGTAATAACTGTAGGAGATGATAAATTTACAACAAAGGGAAGGAATCAGCGATATATACCGATTTGTGAAGAAGCGTTTGAAATACTTGTAAGACGTGAAGGGTCAAACGTAAAAAGTGAAACTAGAAGCGTAAATGGAAGTATTCCACATGATAGTAAACCAGTAACAAGGTTGATTAGGTTAAATCAAACAGTTGGAAATCCGCTCACCACAGGTTCGCTCAGGGTGACAAATGGGTTCGTGTTTTGTAAAGATAATGAGAAACGGTTTACCGGGGATTATATTTCTAAAAGATTTAAGCTAGCTTGCAAAGCTGCCGGTGTTGATCAATCAATTCATTTCCATTCGTTAAGACATTCTTTCGCTTCTAATCTTGTTCAGAAAGGCGTTCCGCTTTATACGATAAAAGAACTGTTAGGACATTCTTCAATTTCAACGACTGAGATTTATTCGCATTTGAATATGGTTTCTTTGAGAGAAGCGGTTGAGAAGTTAGATACGCCGAAACAACCCTCCCCTTTTGTTCCCCTCCCGGGAGGGGAAATAAGTACGGTGAAGATTTATAGTATTAATTCCGGAGAAAAGAGATGATACAATTTCTGGATATGGCGAAGATTTATAGAAATGTTTTAGGATTTAATGTTTTGCCAATTCAAGGTAAGAGACCAACAATCCCTTGGGAGAATTGGCAACTGATAGAACAAAGTGAAAGTGATGTAATCGGTCTTGGCTGGAATGCAAATGTTACCGGTATCGGTGGCATTTGCGGAATAAATGATCTACGAAATATTGATTTCGACAAAGTAAGTGAACCGGAAATAGTTGATATGATTTGTAAACGTCTTGGTCTTGGTGATAAATATTTATGGACAGTTAAAAGCGGAAGCGGTTTTGGTTTTCATATTTGGATTAAGGTTCGTGAAAGTGAACGATTGAAAGAGAGATTGAATGGTCCAAAAAGTGTTTACCGTTTATATCTGAAAGATGAGGGATTATGTGACCATATTGAATTAAGATGGAATAATTCTCAAACCGTTCTCCCCTACTCCAAACATGAAAGTGGGAACAGATATTCTTTCCTTTATGATGAACCAAATGAACCACCCAAAGAAATTGATGCGGATATTCTGCTTGAATGCATTGAAGAGTTTTGCGATTTGCAAAAAGAAAAAGATGTTCTTGATGTTGGTAAGAGAACATTTGAACCGGCTGGATTTGATAGAGAGAAGTTGGAAAGTGCAATTGAGTATTTAGAAAACAATATACCGGCAAACTGTTACGAAGATTGGTACAGAATTGGTTTTGGATTGGTAACGATTGGTGAAGAAGGAAGAAAGTATTTTCTGAAGTTGAGTTTAGGCAATCAGCACTACCATGACTCTGAGTTTGCGATAAATAAGAAGTTTGATGAATTGATGAAGAAGTCTGATGGTAGGATTACGCTTGGAACAGTTTATCATACTGCTGAAAAGTTTGGCTGGCAAAAGCCATTTGTAAAGTTCTGGTACATCGAAAACGATAAGACGAAAATATCTAAGCAGAACTTTAAGAGATTTCTTGAAGAGAATGGTTTTTGCAAGCTGCCGCTGGAACGCGGTTATATACTGCTTAAGGTTAGCAAGAATATTGTCCGTGAAGTGGAGATCTTCAATATCAAAGATTTTGTGATAGACTATCTGAAGCGACTAGATGATAAATATTTTGAGGAAGTGCATAGAATAAAAGTAATTGATGCTGTAATAAAAGGTGCACCTCAGCATTTTGTACAGACATTCCTTGAGTTCTTAGAAACGAGAGACTTAGAATTCTTACGAGATACGAAAGAGAAAGGATTTCTCTTTTTCGCGAATTGTTTTGTTGAGATTTCAGAGAGTAAGATTAAGAGTAAGAGGTATGAGGAATTAGAAGGATACATCTGGGATAAACAAGTAATCAACAAACGGTTAAACCTTGAGAATAGAGAAGCTGAGTTTGAAAGGTTCGTTAAAAACATCTGTAAGAATGATGAGCAAAGAGTTCTTTCTTTGCGAAGTGGGATTGGTTACTTACTCCACAACTACAAAGATTCAACAAATGCTAAAGCTGTAATCTTTCTTGATGAGAAATTGAGTGACGGCGCTTATGGAAGAAGCGGAAAGGGATTGGTTGCACAAGCAATTGGAAAGCTTAGAAAGACAATCCGTTTGGATGGAAGGAATTTTAATTTCTCGAAGAGTTTTAGTTTTCAATCGGTAACGCTAGATACTGCGATTATAGAATTCAATGATGTTACAAAGAAATTTAATTTCGATAAGCTCTTTTCTATCATTACAGATGACATAACTGTTGAGAAGAAAAACCAGAATGAAATAATTATCCCGTTTCATCAATCACCCAAGATTATCATTTCCACAAACTACACGATCGAAGGCTCCGACGATTCCACATTGGATAGACAATTCGTGATAGAATTCTCAGATCACTATAACAAAACACACAGACCTATAGATGAATTTGGACACCGCTTTTATGATGAGTGGAGTAATGAGGAATGGAATTGTTTTCTCAATTACATGATTGGGTGCCTACAGTTGTATTTGAGTGAAGGATTGATTCAGTGTAACCACGTTAATCTTGAAAAGAAAAAGATGATTGATTCGACTTGCGAGGAATTTGTGGAATATTTTGAATCGATTGAAGTTGGAAAAGAATATCAGAAGAAAGAATTGCTCGAAAGCTTCAAGCGGGAATATGAAGAATTTGTAGAAATCCAACCGGTGAGGTTTTCGAGATGGCTGAAAGAAGCAACAAAGATTAAAGGAATAAAGCTAACTGAACGAAAATCCGGGACTGAAAGATTCATTTGTTTAGGATACCTCACCCCAGCCCTCTCCTTGAAAAAAGGAGAGGGAGATAAATTGGACAACTTGGACGAGTCTTTTTTCGATTAGGGAGAGAAAATGAAAATAAAGTTGTCCAAGTCGTCCAAACTAGATAATTATTTAGAATCTGAGGTAAAAACAAAGAAAAGGTGGGACAACTTAGTGGACAAGGTGGACGCAAATTGAGGAAAAGAATGGATTCTTGCCTACGGCAAGCAAGTTGGACGAGTTTGGCTCAAAAAGTCGTCCATTTGGACAAGTTGAGGAAATGAAGTTGTCCAAATTATTGGTGGTTCTTTTAAAGAATACGGCAAAAAATGCAAGATAAGTATCACCGAATTATTTAAGCAATAAAACTTATATGTTCTTTTGGCTTGACCCAAAAGAACGAAAAGGTCAAGACTGCAAATCCTTGGCTAAATATTTCATTCGCGAAACGGAGAAAATTAAACTCGTCTTCCGAATATTCGAAAAAGTTTTAGTATCGGAATCCTTCGAACAGAAATTTTCTCTTTTCGTTTCGCTCATTCATATTTCTTACGCCAAGGATTTAAGGTCGACAGAAAATATGCGGTCATTTTACTGAGATCGTTAGAAACATTCATTGATAATAAATCAAAATACTAAAAAAAATTATTCAAAACAGATGGAGGAATGAAATGAAACAAACACCGTTGAGAGCGATTAAAAAACATTGTCTGGAATGTTCCGGATATGAAAAGAAGCAAGTGCGGGAATGTGTAATTAAGGATTGTGTTCTTTTCGCCTACCGGCAAGGAAAGAATCCTAACAGGAAAGGAAGCACAGTGAAGAAAGCTATAAGCATTCAGCAATCAGTTTTCAGTTTAGAGCCATTAAACGAAAGAAGTAAAACGTGAAAAGTGAAATGCAAAAATGGGCTTTCAGTGAATGGTTTTGAAAAAAGTGATGGTTGTATATCGATGGTGTGAGTTTGTGTTGAAATTGAATATTGAAAGGCTAGAAATTTTAAGGAAAAGGAAAATAGAGCATACTCAGGGAATGATATATAATTTTCAAAAAAGAATCACTATTCATCTGCTTACATACATAATAAATTATCATTACTTTTAAATGGTAATTCTAAAGAAACTTAAAATATTATGATCAACAGCTAGCGAAATGAATATATATAAACATCGAAAAACTAATGGGAAAGTAGGGTTTTTCTTCTCGGCATTTCTTGCAACTACTAGTATTCTTAATAACATACAGGGACAGACTGCACTTGAATTTGATAGGATAGTTATTAACTGGAGCATATCATTATTGTTTCTTTTAGTAATTTGGTTTATAAATTCTTATCTCACTTTATATTTTGAAAGAGCCAAATTTAGTGTTGGAATAATTAGAAGAATTGTGATTATTGTGCTGACTAACACCGTGTTGTTAAGCGGATTTATACTAATCGCAATTTACATTCTTAATGAATTTAATGTATTGATTCTGAAAAAGGAAAACGTTTATTCTTTTGTAATAATCAAGGGGTTTGTAAGCGTACTAATAATTTACGTTATACAGTATGCACTTAATTCGGATGCAAGAGCGCAGGAAATATCGATGCAAAATCAAATGCTTAAGACCGAAAATATCAGATCGCAGTTTGAAGCTTTAAAGCAGCAGATAAATCCGCATTTTCTTTTCAATTCTCTTTCAGTTCTTCGTTCAATGATTCGCTCCGATAACAAAAAATCAGAGGAGTTTGTAATTAAGCTTTCCGAGATTTACCGGCAGCTTCTTTTAAAAAAAGAAAAGGAAACAGTGACTCTTGAAGAAGAACTTGCTTTCATTAATGATTATTCTTTCATGCTTTTCGCACGGTTTGAAAATATGCTTACAATAAAAATTGACTTATCTGAAACTATAATGAAGCGAGAATTACCTACATTCAGTTTGCAATTGCTTCTTGAGAACTGTATAAAACACAATATTATTTCTAAAGAAAAACCGCTCTCCATAAAAATATTTAATACCGACTCAAACAGTATAACAATGGAAAATGATCTTCAACCGAAAATATCTACAAGTAAAAAGTCTGGTTACGGTTTGCAAAACTTGATTCGACGTTATAATTTGTTGGGATACCATGACGGAGTTTTTATTTTTTCGGATGAAAATGTTTTTAGAGTAAAACTAAGCTTTATGGACTTATGAATATTTTAATCATCGAAGATGAACCGCAAACTGCTAATGTACTAGCGGAAATTATCGCAAAAATTGAACCCAAGTCAAACATTGTCGGAATTTTAGAAAGCGTTGAAGAATCTATTGAGTACTTGTCTGAATCAACCAGTCAACCCGACCTTATATTTATGGATATTCAACTTGCCGATGGACTGAGCTTTGAAATATTTTCAAAAGCTAAGGTGAAATGTCCGGTTATATTTTGCACCGCATATGAACAATATACAATGCAGGCATTCAAAACGAACGGTGTGGAATATATTCTTAAGCCGATTAAGGAAAAAGATGTTGAGGAGGCGTTTAAGAAAATTGAAAAGCTGCAACAGTCATTTCGCGCTGATACCGATATCATAAATAGAATAAAAGAAGCTCTTTCGGAACAGAAGCAATATAAAAGCACAATACTTATTCAGCTTAAGGAAAGTTTCGTGCCGTTAGCCGTTGAAAATATTTCGTTGTTTCTTCTGAATAATGAAATGACATACGCTTATACTTTTGATAACCAAAGACATGCTGTGCTGAAACCCATTTCGGAAATAGAAAATGAAATTAATCCGGATCAATTTTACCGCATCAACCGGCAGATGTTGTTAAACAGAAAAGCCATAAAGGAAATCCAACCTTACTTCAACCGAAAAGTAATCATCAAAACCAGTCTGAATATGAATGAGCAGATTATTGTCAGCCGCTTAAAAGTATCCGACTTTATGAAGTGGGTAGAACAGCACTAACTCTGTTCAATTCAACTCCCTTTTTGTTCAATTCACTAACATTCCCGGAATAAAGCTTTAATCCCCGCAATACTTTTGTGGTGCAAATTAAAAAAGGATTAAAGTGATGAAACAATTCTTATTAACTCTGATAACATTCATTATGGCGGTTTCAGTTTATGCACAGGATGCAGGGAATAATATAACTGGGATTTGGCTAAACGAGGAACGCTCTGCAAAAATAGAAATCTCAAAAGACGGCGACTCATATTCCGGCAAAATAATATGGCTTGCCGAAGAAACAGAAAAAAATGGCAAACCCCTAGTTGATAAAAAGAACCCGGACCCTAAAAAACGAACTCAACCAATTCTTGGTTTAAACATTCTTTCCGGACTTGAATATTCCGATGACGAATGGAGAGGTACCATATATGCACCAAAAGCCGGTCAATTTGCCGATTGCTCTATCAAGTTGAAAGGAATGGATAAAATGCAAATCAAAGTCTCAAAAGGATTTTTTTCTAAAACAAAGATTTGGACAAGAGTAAAATGAAGAAAGCATTTATAACAATACTTTTGCTTTTGCCGGCTGTGAACATATTCGCTCAGCATTCTTTTAAGTCTGTTGAAGAAGTTTGGAATTATGCTCTTAAAAACAATCCGCAGGATACAGTTTACAGTTTAAATATTGCATCGGCGGAAAAATCCAGCAGAACTGCTCATAGCTATATTTTTCCAAAAGTGTCGGCGGGATTTTCATATCAAAAAAATATCACCATTCCCGAAACACCGGTACCAGGTGAATTATTTGGTAAGCCGGGACAAACTTCTTACTTGCAGTTTGGACAAAAATATAATTACAGTGCCGGTATCACCGTGAGCAAAAGTTTGTTCGATTGGTATGCGAGGTTTCAATATAAAATTACCGAATTAAATGTTTCACTACGCAAAGCCGAGAAAGAATATTTTGAACAAACGCTTAAAGAACAAATCGCGCAAGTTTATTACGCATCGTTAACTTCAATAGAAGCGGTCAGAATTGGTCACGCGGATTTATCGGTTGCCGATACAATGCTTGCCATTGCCGGTTCACGTTTTAGCGAAGGCGTTATCGATTCGATTGTATATAATCAAGCAGTAATTAATCGTAATAATAATTTTGAAAAACTGGAGAAGAGCAAACAGTATCGAACGGAATGCTTAAACAGCTTGAAACAACTCCTAGGATTGAATCCCGTCGATGCTATCTCGCTGACAGAGAATATTTCAATTGATATAAAAATCAATGATTCGGAAAAGCTTTTACCTAATTATAGGCACACCGATTTATTGCGATTGAAAAACGATATAACCGGGATTGAAGTAAAAAAAGCAAGGGCGCGGTTTTATCCCAAGATTGATATTGTTCATTACTACGGAAGTCTTCAATACCAGGATGAGTTTAAGCTAAAATCATCCGACTGGAAACCAAACCAATATACATGCATTTCTATTTCCATTCCGATATTCACTGGTTTTTCAAATAAGGCGCAGTACGATGCGGCAGTAATTGAAAAAGAAATTGCCGAAAAGAATTACCAAGATGAACTGCGGAAGTCCGACATAAGTGATGATAATCTTACAGCGGCTTATACATCATCAAAGAGAATTGTCGACAACAGCAAAGAGAGTTTCCGAATCTCAAAATTAAATGTGCAGTTGGCGGAACAGAAATATTCGCAAGGAATATTCGCGCTAGATGATTACTTAAAAGTTTTTGATGATTATCTAAAAATTGAAAACCAGTTCTTAAATAATGTCACCGAATATTTAGTAAATAAAGCAACAATAGAAGCGAGAAGTAAATAATCATGAAAAAGAAAATAATTCAAATAAGTATAGCTGTAATTTTTGTATTAGCAGGCTGCAGCAATCAAACCAAGTTGTCTCCCCTAAGAAAGGACATTGTTGATGTTGTTTTTGCGAGCGGCAATATTGAAACAAGCAATCAATATAATGTTGCATCGCAAACTGAAGGATACCTTGTTCAATCATTTGTTGAGGAAGGAAGTTTCGTTAAAAAGGGAGAAGTGCTTTTCCACATTTATGATGAAACTCAGAAGGCACAGCTTGAAAGCTCAAACGCATCCTTTAACTATGCGATGAACAGCACAAAACCGAATTCGGAAATTCTTCGGCAGTTAAATGCGGAGAAACATCAGGCAATGAATAAGTTCAAAAATGATTCGATAGATTTTAAAAGGTACAATAACTTAATTAAAACTAAGGCAGTATCGCAGGTGGAATTTGAGCGTGCCAAACTTAATTATGAAAATTCAATGCAGGCTTTAATAGCGCTTGATAATCAAATCAACGATTTAAAGAAAAACCTTGATCTAGATATGATTAAAGCAAAGACAAATTTAATTGCACAGCAAAATGTAAACTCATTCTATAAACCGGCAAGCGAAGTTGACGGTGTTGTTTTCCGGGTATTAAAAGAAAAAGGAGAACTTATAAAAAAAGGCGAAACGATTGCTGAAATAGGTTCCGGAAAATTTATTGCAAAGTTATTTGTTTCGGAAGAAGATATTAATTCATTGAAAGTCGGGCAGGATGTATACATAGAACTAAATACGGCAAAAAATAAATCATACAAAGCAAGGATATCAAAAGTATTCCCGGCATTCGATACCATTGAGCAGTCATTTATAGTTGAAGCAGAATTTGCAGAACCAACATTGATGCTGAAATCGGGCACACAGCTCCAGGCAAATATTGTAATAAAACAAAAGAAGAATGCTCTTGTTATTCCTTCAAGCTATGTTTTGCAAGGTGATTACGTACTCGTAAAAGGCAAAGATGAAAAAACGAAAATAGAAGTAGGTATAAAAACCCCGGAATGGACTGAAGTGCTCGGTGGTATTGATGAAAACACAATTTTAGTATCACAAAATTAATCTTAAGAAAAATGAAAAAATCAATAAACAAACAAATAGCGCAGGTACATCTGACCTCAAAAATATGGCAGACAATAGTTGCCGTCTTGGGTGTAACGTTCGGAGTATCGATGTATATCTTTATGAACAGCTTTATGAATGGTGTAAACAATACCCAGGACAATCTAGCGTTTAGCACGCTGGCACATATCAGAATCTACAATGAAGAAAACAACCATTCCTTCAGCCCGGTTGAAAATTATTTCGATTCATCGAAGACAATTTATAACATCCGTAACTATAAAAATATTCAATACACCGATGGGATAAAAAATACTGCGGAGATAATTAATTTGCTGGAGAAGCAAAACGAAATAACCGGCATTACACGCCAACTAAACTTCAGTGTCTTTTTCAGGAGCGGGTCACAAAAAATAAATGGTCTGGTTTCAGGAGTTGAAGTTGATAATGAAAATAAACTCTTCGGCAACTCAGACAAAGTTATAGAAGGTAAATGGAGCGAACTGAACTTCCGTAAGTCCGGTATAATTTTAGGAAAAGTTCTTGCGGAAAATTTAGGTGTTAAAATCGACGACAATGTAAATGTGCTTACATCGGACGGTGTTTCAAAAAACTATGTCGTTGTTGGCTTTATAGAAACATCTATTAAAGAAGTAGATAAATCGAAGGCATACATTAACATTGCCGCCGCAAGGCAACTTCTTAATAAAAATTTTGATTACGCCACCGATGTTTTAATCAACATAAAGGATAGGGATAAAACAGATGACGTGATTAAAGAGTTAAGTCCGGTAATAAATTTTCAAATAGAATCTTGGCAGGTTGCTAATGAGCAGTTGTTAGCTGCATCCGAGTTGAGAAATATAGTTGCAATTGCGGTCTCTCTTACCATATTACTTGTTGCTGGTTTCGGTATTTACAACATTATGAATATGACCATAAACGAAAAGATAAAAGAGATTGCTATACTTAAAGCAATGGGTTTTTCAGGAAGTGATATTAAAAGAATTTTCCTTCTGCAGGCTGCTGCCATCGGCATTATCGGCGGTATTGTCGGTTTGTTTTTAGGATATGGATTATCATCACTGGTTAACCAAGTACCGTTTCACATTGCAGGATTAACAACCTTACCAATTTACTATAAACCAGCGGATTTCGTTTTTGCAGTCATCTTTGGTATAGCAACAACAATAATTGCGGGATATCTTCCTTCAAGAAAAGCTTCTAAAATTGACCCGGTGATAATAATTCGTGGATAATAATATGAACAAAACAGCATTAAAAGTTCGTAACCTTATAAAATATTTTTACGACCCGACAACTTTTCAAGTATTGAAGGGAGTATCTATTGATGTTACAAAAGGGGAGTTCCTTTCAATCATAGGCAAATCCGGTTCTGGGAAATCGACTCTACTTTATGTTCTTTCAACAATGGATACTGATTATGAAGGTGAACTTGAAATAAACAGCAATGTTTTAACCGGCAACTCTCAAAATCAATTAGCAGCTTTTCGTAATGAACATATTGGATTCGTTTTCCAGTTTCATTATTTACTTCCGGAATTTACTTCTTTAGAAAATGTTATGCTGCCGGCGCTAAAGCTGGGAAAGTTGTCTAGAAAAGAGATTGAAGACAATGCTTATGAGAGCTTGAAGAAACTTGATTTACAAGACCAGGCTTTAAAAAAATCTAACAAACTTTCCGGCGGGCAGCAGCAGCGCGTTGCAATTGCAAGGGCACTTATTAACAATCCATCGGTTATCATGGGTGATGAGCCAACCGGCAACCTCGATTCAAAAAACTCACAAGCTGTTCAGGAAATATTGAAAGAACTTGCTAAATCTTTTGGACAAACAATTATTTGTGTAACTCACGATAACAACTTTGCCAAAAACAGTGATAGAGTAATTGAAATGAGTGACGGATTGATTTTAAACTAACATATCTTCATAAGAACATAAGCATAATTTGTTAACCATTACAATAACTTATTAAGCTAAAGGATAATTAATAGCATATGAAATTATTTTGTCTTTCACTCCTAATTGCCTTGATGACCATCGACGATTTGCAGATAGCTGCTCAGCAAGCCCAATATAAAACAAAAGCAGAGATAGAATATGAAAAATTAAAGATTCTCCAACATAAGGTAACAATCAGTTTACAGTATGGTCATTTTGAATTATTCCACTTTGCCAAAGCTGATGATAACACAACCAATATTAATATTAGTGATCATCATAAATTGTTTAATGTAGCAACTGAATACTACCTTTATGAAAATTTGGCTGCACAACTCAATATCGGACTAAATATTATTCCACAAGAGAAAAAGGTTGATAGTATAACTTACACACCCGGTTCCGGATTGGGAGGAATAATAGCAAAAGGCAGCGGTAAAGGAGGAGCAATAATTCCGGTAACAGTAGGTGTTAAAAAAACATTTCTTAACGGATTACTTCGCCCCTATGTTTCACTACTTTCCGGGTTTACATTTATTAAGATAGGAGAAGGAACTGGCACCGGCAGCATTGCTGGAATTGAAAAAGATATTGATTATGATTCAAAATTTTTATTCGTCTATCAACTAGGATCTGGCATCCAACTTAGACTTGGAAAAGTTGTTAGGTTGGACTTAGGTGTAAATTATTATGGAAGTCCAAAATTTACACCTTCAATCGGGGGCATAAATTCTTATCATGGATTATATTTCTTTGGAGGTTTGAATTTTATTCTAAATCCAAAATAATGATACTAACTGGATATCTTTCCCAAATTTCTGTGCCAGCAAAGGCGCTAGAATAATCAAATCAATTAATTTGGCAGGCTACTTTCCCAAGAAATTTCATAAAAGATTTACTGCATCTCTCAAGTTTTGCTGCTGAAGTTGAGAATATATTTCAGTGGTGGTAAGTGATTCATGGCCAAGTAATTCTTTTACAACATATAGCGATATAGCGAAACTCGCTTTTGAACAAGCATTGAAGCAAAGGAATGTCGCAAAGAGTGGAAGTGGATTTTGTTATTTACTTCTGCAAGACGGATTGGCGTTGGAAGAATAAAAAAAGTCCAACTCAATCAATGTTTTTAGGTAAGATACTTGTTAGATGAGGTTTTGTATTACTCCAAAGAGTTTGTAGTTAAAAGTGAGAGATGAGATGGCGAATATTTTAAGGAAATGGAAAATAAAGCATACTCACAGTTGGATTGTGAGTATGCTCTCGAACAAATTATAGAAGATTAACTGCATCCTTCAAATTCTGCTGTTGAAGGTGAGAGTAAATTTGAGTAGTTGCTAAATCTTCGTGACCTAATAATTCTTTAATGATATACAACGAAACTCCTTTCTGAGCTAATAGGGAAGCGAAAGAATGACGCAAAGTGTGGAAGTGTATCTTTTCATTTAGATTAGATTTCCGGACGATCCTTTTGAAAAGCTTGCTAATATATTCTTGGTAAAGGATTTTATATTTTGTTTTGTAAAAAGCGATTTCGTTTTGTTGATGAGAATACGAATTGAAACGTCTAAGTAAGATAGAGCTCACTTTCTCATTCATTGGAACGATTCTTTCTTTTTTGTTCTTAGTTAAAAATTGATCAGTGCATTTTACAGTTATATGATTTTGAAAAAAATTAACCCAATTCCAACGCATATTTATTAATTCACCAAGACGTAAACCGGTGTAAAAACCGACAGTAAAAATATCTTTAAGATGTTGATGAGGTGTATTTGCTAAAATGATATGTAATTCGTCTTCAGAAATAAATACAGGAAATGCTTTTGGAAGTTTTGGGAACTTAATTTTAATGAAAGGATTAGTTGAAATGTGTTCCCATTCTACGGCTTTATTGAATGCAGCTTTCAATGTTCGATAGTAATGATGAGCGCCTCTTTGTGTACGATGGAAAGTTGAGTTAATAAAAATATCAACTACACGAATACTAATATCTTTGAGCGGAATATCACCGCAGCTAGAAACAAATTGCTTAAAAGACGACTCAATAGAAACTAGATATTTTTTGGATTTTGTTAAACGAACGAATTCGATATACACATTTTTGAATTCTGATAACAAGAAGAGTTTTGTTTCTTCTTTTGGTTGTTTTTTAGTTAATTGAAAGGCTTCTAAAAATCTATATGCTTCTTGAAGATTGTTTGTTTTTGTTGAAATCGTAGTTCGCTTTCCATTAACTTCATAAGTGAGTTGATAGAATGACGACTTCTTTGATTTTGATATGAACATGGGAAAACCTCCTATGTTCGGTAGGGAGTAAGTAGGTACTAATCGAGGAAAGTTAACATTTTAAGCTAAAAACAGCGATTCCCTATGACTACGGATCAGAAGGTTAAAGGTTCGAGTCCTTTCGGGTGTACTAAAAAAAGCTTGAATATGATGAATATTCGAGCTTTTTTT
>JBAYTN010000095.1:0-14070 GCA_041675645.1 Melioribacteraceae bacterium | reverse complement strand
TAAATGAAAAATAATTTCCTTAAATGACAAAATGTGTTCCGACCGATAACATCTTGATTGCTATTTAATTCTTCACTCAATGGGAATATTCCAGATAATTTTTTTTGCCTCTTAGTTTAATAAAGTGGATTTTGAATGACGCACAACTATTCGTTTAAGCACAGATATACTCAAGTAGTGCGTCAATCTTTTTTTTTTCAAAACAGCTGTTATAGAGTAATTTCCTTTTTGGGGTCAAGCGTGTCAGTCGTGTTTTTGTAAAAATTCTCATTAATAATAGAAATTAAATCCACAATTTCTGAATGATAGCTAGAACCTCCGTTATAATTTGCTATTATTTCATTATAAGCTGAGAAATAGTAAAAACCGCCTTGCTTTTCATTTAACTTGTCCAAATATTGTTTGTAAGCAATCACTACTTTTTCAGTTCCAAGTTTTACACTTTCCAAATCAGTAATAATTCTATCTGATTTAACTTGCATTACTCCCAAAGTATGAGTCTTTTTCGAAATTTTTTGGATTCTATTTTCTAAAACTCTTATAATTTTAGGCCGATTGAAATCTTCGTAAATTAATATTGCAAATACTATAGCTTCAAGCGCTTCGTTTTGTGTCTGCTCTTTTATCAACTTTCCGTAAAGTGTTTTAAAATAATTGTATCTAGATTTTAAATAACTCTTTTTCCGTTTGGATGTTCCATCTTGTGAAAATCTAATGTTATTTGTGATATGGAAAATAAAAATAATGATAATAATCCATAGTTCATTTGTAACTGTTGTGAAGTCCGGTAGGATATTCGCTTTTGTTTTAATTAATTTGTCATAGCTGAAATATGAAATCACAATAATTGCACCCCAGTATAATAATTGTCTATACCAGTTTAAAAGTAATCCGCGGTTTGTAATGAGGTTAAATAGAAGTCGGATAATAATGTAGTAAATATTAACGTAAAATATATTCCAAACATATTTATCAAGCCCGAAATAGTAAAGAATTGCAGAGACGATAATTATATATACAATTGGCGTCAGGACACGAATGAGAAAGTTTAACGCCGGTGCTTCCTCTGTCTTAACAAATATAGATATTTCCATATAACCTATAGAATAAGAATGTTTTCCTATCCAATTGATTAATAGAAATAGCCCTACACCTAAAAATATTTGAAATATTTGTATATCCATTTTTTCTAAACCGTTTTTATAATTCTAACATTTCCTATTGCCACCTTGATGGTCTCTCAAGAATGTAGGTATCACTCTTTTTTACTTCTTCTGGGAATACACTATCTGCTAATTTCTTTCTCCCAATAGTAAATGAAGCTGAGGCAGCTTCCTTTAATGCGTAAGAATGTCTCGCCGGTGGAAATGCGACGACAATTCTTTTTTCGACAAACAGTTTATGAACAGTATTAACCGGAGCTATTAAATCACTATCTGCAGAAATTAAAATTGCAGAATCATATTTATTTTCATAAGCATCAGAAAGTAATTCAACAGCAATGTTAACATCTGTCATTTTTTCACTCGGTATCATTGTTGTATTTCCACACTTTTTACAAGTTGAACTATTCGTTTGGTATTTGCCATAGTATATTTTTACATTTGGTAAAGTTTCTAAAGCCTCAATAAAAGTTCCTTGCCTTTTTGCTTTTTCAGGTGGAATGGAAATACGTGAAGTAAAATATTTAACCTCAACCAAATTCTGGTCTTTGATTAATATATTTTTTGCAAGCTCATAGATATTTAGCCAATAATATTTTTTCCAACCTTTCTCTTTTAATCCAAAATATAGATTAAATCCATCAATATATACAATAACTCTTTGTAGTTTGACTAAATCTGTACTTGACATTATATAACTCATTTATTAGCTTTGAACCACGTTTAACAGCGCTAAAGATAGTATCTTTAGTTTGACGTCCTACTTAGGTAGGACGTTTCTTTTTAAATTGTTTTTTATATAAATACTTCCATTCAATAAAATTGTCAAACTGGCATACCCATTCCTTCTGAACTTCGGAATATACCATTACGTCTATTAAGTTTTTCACTCAAATAGAAGCATTTGTATAACTTCTTTATGTAGGCTTGAGTATTTTAGTTTTCATTGTATTAGTAACCAATTGCTTTGGGTACTCATTCCAAACTTTGCCATTGAATAGCCTACCATTAACTTTTTTATTCCGTTTGATTTCATCTGCTCCCCAGGTGCCCCATTGCTTAAAAAAGAACGCAACGTTTTGCGTTTTACATTGGTTGAAAATTTCTTCAATCCAATATTTTTTAATTGGTCTTGCATTTAATCCGGATTCACCGCCAACGATTGCCCAATGAATATCTTTGAGATCAACTTCTCCAACAGAGCCAATTAATGGTTCAAATGAAATGAATCTGATTTTGGCATTTACTTTCCTCAATGAATCTATTCGTTTTTTGAATGTGGCATTTTCTACACTAACACCAACCCAAACATTTGAAGGAACCTCGCGATTTTGTTGGGAAAAATATTCTAACATAATTGTATCTCGTTTGGTGAGAATTTGATAAATGTGATGTGGTGTATTTTTAATAATATCAAAAACCATATCCAGATATTCGAAAGGCATTTTTTCGTGAAATAAATCGCTCATTGAATTGACAAAAAACTTTGTTGGCTTCTTTATTTTCAATGGTTCTTCCAAACGATGGGGCAATATCTTGAACTCAAATTCTTCTTTGTAATCAAAAGCTCCCATTGCTTTCAAGCGTCTGGCAAAAACTTCCGCATAACAAAATTTACAACCGGCAGAGATTTTATCGCAACCAATGCTTGGATTCCAAACTTTTTCCGTCCATTCTATTTTAGTGGTTTTCATTTGTTTTTCTTTTTGATTATTTGTTTTGCAATTTTTAATGCAGTTTTATTATTTGAAGCAAATACAAAATGATAAATAGGAACATTCTTTGTATTAAACAATTTTAATGGTTCTTCTGAAACGAATCCCCATATTTTTCTTAATCTTTCAATGTAAAGTTCTGCGATTTTAGCGACAGAATCATTGACTTTAGTTACTTTATCGACAGCACCAAATAAGGTTTCAATTGATTTATTATTATAAAATTTATTCCTAATTTCTTCTTCGGACAACCCAAAATAAGACTGAAGTTTCTTCGAGAAAATCAGTTTCCCTTTCCCATCAAGAAAGCGATTTATTATTACTCCAGAAGGAATAAGAATCCACAGATCAACTCTTTTATCTTTTAATAATTCTATGCTTGTCCAATCAATTTGCATTCCAAATGGATCCAATAAAACTAAAGCAGCTTTCTTGTCATCTATGAAATTTGAAAGTTCTTTTAATTGATTATTCACATCATCCTTTAAAAAATAGCACTTATCGTTAGCAATTTCTTTTTCTCTTAGCATTTTTTCTAAAGAATTAATAGATGATTCAACATTCTCAACAAAATAATAGTAATCAAATTTCTTGGCAAGTCCAAGTACTCTTTCTGCTGAACCTTTGTAAACTTCCAACTCTTCTTTTATTAAATAATCAGCAAATAAATTATTTTCTTCATTCGTAGCTGTTAAACACCTTGAACCACTGCCGGCAAAACCGTCAAAATAAATAGTAGTTGGCCAGCCTTCGTACCTTAGTTTTTGCATATTCATTATAGTTAAGTATGCATTAACATATTTTTCAAAAGTTTCCAATTTTATTTCTGTCCAATTTCCGCCCCATGAATTTTTGGGTTCGTTTACTTCATTCATTTGTTTGCCTGTTCTGTATTTCAAATTTTTCATATTCTTCTTTAGAAATTATTTTATCAATCTCCGGGTCTATTATTTTTACTTCTTCATAAGTTAGGTTGTAAAGTTCTTGTAATAATATTCACAGATTTCTGTAAAAGATTTTGTATTTAGTGATGAAAGATATTTTTCAAATTGTTCTAATATAAAATACTTACTCATTATATAGTGGACTTAAAAATGTTTTTAACCTTTTCATTTTTTCTATTGCATCTTCTAATTCAGCTTCGTAAACTGGAGTTGTCGTTGAGTGTGAAGCAGCATTCAATATCCTATCTAAAATGTCCTTTATCTGATTTAAGAGTTTCCTACCTTCATCATTGAAGTTGTGATATTCGTATAAATATTCAAATAAATGTTTCTTAAGACTTCGTAATCTTCCTTTTTCTTCAGGAGATAAAGTTAAATCGTTTTCGAAATCGGTTTCAATTTTTTTTATAAAATCTATTTCGTAGCCTAAATTGAAAACTTTTGTAAAATCTCGTTTCTGATTTACATTTATTTTTTCTATAGCATTGGAAACCATCTTACTCAATTCTTTGAATTTACCATCCGACAATGAATTAAAATTTGGATCTAGATATTTTTGTAAAATAGATTCACATTCTTTCCTTAAATAATGGCCACAAGCTTCATAATCTTTATCCTTAAGATAGTCTTCTGCTTTATTTATATAATCTTTAGCCTCATCAATTTTTGGAGGAAGATTATCTTGTTCATTTCGTTTAACCTCATAATAAAGCCAATTGTCCGAATCAGATGTATATCTTTTTATAATATTAAAAAAGCCTTTATCTTGAGTTAAAATGATTTTTTGAAATTCATCGAATGGTTCTAAATAATTTACTTGGTCAATATTTAGAATTGACTTAATTACTTTCATTCGATTAGACATATCAAGACTTATCAGCATATCATCTAGTACAAGAATTTTAATTTCTGATACATAAAGACGCTTAAAAAGTGCAGCAAAACGTATTGACAATGCAATTCTTGTTAGCATTGCTTCATTAAAAAATGAGTGTGGGCGGTGAGATTGAGTAGATGTACTATCAGAACCAGGAAGATTTAAAGATAATTTTATTTTTAATTCTTCGTACTTATTATACAATATATTTCTATTATAATCCTTAATTATTTTCATCGATAATTTAGAAGAATATTCTAAAAGTATTACTGGTGTATTAGGTTTATCCCAGAAAACTTTTTTGAAAAAAGCATTGGATTCTTGAGCGATCAGGCCTATAAATAATTCTATTTCATCATTAAAAAGCTTGATTTCATTCTTATAGACTTTAAATGATTTTGATAATTTACCGCTTACTAACTTTTCGGGATAACTTTCAATTATTTCTGACAATATTTCAAGATAAGTTTTATTATCTTTTTTGAAATATGGGAAAAAATCTCGAATAAAAACTTGCCATAGATTAATATCTGTGCGATGAGTAGAATTATAAAAATTATGAAGATGCTTATAGTTTATAAAATCACTTGCAAGATTACCCTCTTTGACAACATTCTTAGGTGATAATTTGTCATTAGTATTGATTTGTGTTTCAGAAATACGGAAGGTAGATACTGATAAATTTTCATCTATAAATGATAAGTCTATGTAAGAATCTATTGTTTGATTTTTATTGATATTTCTGAGAGTTTGATAAGTTGAAGGGTCGTTATCTTTATATACCTTAAAATATTTTTGTATCTCAGCGTTTTCTTTTTCACTACTTTGAAAAAATGTATATAGCGCCCAATAAATAGATGACTTCCCAGAACCGTTTTCGCCCAATATTAATAAATTCTTTTTATCAACTTTAATATCAATAGGTTCTTGGAATACTTTGAAATTACTAATTGTAATTTTATCAAGTTTGATCATAGTTTGTGCTCATAGATTTGTTTAATCAAATTTTCACTACGTGAAGTGAACAGAATTAAACGATTACGAACTTTATTATCACGTTCATTCCAAAGTGTAAATAATGCATTTAAATCATTTGGATGAATAATTGACTTATCGTCGCTCAGAATTTGATTAACATCAGTAGAAACTGCTTCGACAATTGCTATTTCTCTTTCTAGCATATGATCGCAGAAAAATATTTCAATAATAAGCCCATCCAATATTTTATCGAAATATTTAGCAATAATGATGTTCGAGAAGTGAGAACTTACTTTTTTAGATTCATCACGCCGTAAATATTTTATTGCCTTAACAATAAACTTAATTATTGATTGAATATTAGGAGTGGGAATTATGATTGGTAATGAGTTTAATTCACCAGCTGAAACATGAGTGTTGCTATTGATATGACGAAATATAAAATCAAATAATTTAGACGAAAGCACGCCTTGAATAAAATCATAATCTAAATTGGGACGATTGTTTTCAATAAAAGATGAGTTATTTTCGGATAGTAAACCATAACCAAAAATTTGTGGGTCAATAAGATTACTAATGATTCTAAATTCTTGTTCTATTGCTGTGGTGCGCTGTACAAATATAGTTGCATTTTCAATAGGGGGAAATTTTTCTGTGATTTCAGGGAAATTAAGATATATTTTATCTACTCGTTGTTGAGCTTCTTTAAAGTAATATCTTTGAATATTCTCTGCCCAAATTAGGCGTATAGCATTTGGAATTGGTAATGAGGATAAATAATCTTTATACAAATCCCACTGTATCTTTCCAGTTGTAAAAATAATCCCTTCATCTTCAAAAGTTGGAAAAGAAAATATGTGCTCAAGGATTTTATACTTTTCTATTTTATCAGAAATAATGAAGATAGGTTTTGGCTTGTTTACTACTACTTGCTTCATTTCTGGTGTTATAAATTCTTCAGAAAATATTTGTTGTTTGTTATCAACGCTCTTTGTATTGACTATATCCGCATTCTTTCTCTTAACAAAAGCATTAACAATACATGCTTGAAGCACGGATTCAAAAACATTTCTACGATCAGCAAAATTCAACACACTCAGAATTGAAGAATTTTTTAGCACAAAACCACGTAATGCGGAGAAGTAACTATCGGTTAGTATTGTTTTAGGATTTATAAAGATAAGAATACCAGAGGTATTTAATAAGTCTGCAAGACAACGATGAATGAAGAAACCATATAGGTTTGGCCGACCAAATATACTTTCTGAATATATTTTCTTATATGTTTTATCTGTGCTTACCTTGTAAGGTGGATTACCAATTGCAACATCAAAACCATCCTTTATCCCAAACATCCAGAATGGATCAAACCAATCTGTTTTTTTAACCTTGAATGGATTCCAATTTATAAGCATTGTAACTGCTTCGGTATTTTTTGTTGACCATTCACGTTGTTTTTCTGCGATATTATCTTGTAAAGACTTAAATTCTCTTTCAATTTGTAATTTTCGTTTCGCAGAAGCAGTAAAGAATTCAATTCTTAATTGTTTTAATTTTTCAAAATCATCAGCAGATGTACCAAACGAGTCTTCCATCATTTGTGGTAAACCGATAAGTGTATTTACACACACAAATTTAAAATCAAGGTTCGGAAGGTTTGCAATACTCCAATTTGGTTTCTTTTTATCTACATCTTCATCAATTATTAAACTCAACCAGCAGCGTAAACGGGAAAGTTCAACAGCCATAGGTTGTATGTCGCAGCCATAGATGGAGTTGAGGATTGTTTGGAGCTTTAGATCATAAACAGATACACTCCTTTTGCCCCTCTCCAGAGGAGATAATTGCTGTTTTAATGCAATTAGTTTTTGAAGCATACCGATTGGGAATGCACCGGAGCCACAAGCGGGATCCAGTACTTTTACAGAATTAAGTTTTTCCAGTATTTGTGAAGAATATGATTTTAGTTCTTCAGGTATTTCTTCGGTGTGAATGAAGTCTTCAATTGTTGTCGCTTCGATTTCGCTCAGCGTAATATGACTCTTTATGTACTCGGAAATACTTTGTTCTACCATATAATCCACAATTTCACGCGGAGTATAATAAGAGCCTGTTGATTTACGTGCAGATTCGTGAGTTTCGGGATTCTGTTCTGCTAATAAATTTTCAAAGATACGTCCAAGCATTTCCGGATCAATCGCAATTTCAGAGCTTGAAGATGTATTCTCATCAATTGTAAAATTATATTTTTCAAGTGTGTTCTGAAATAAATTTATGAACCAATCATTATCAATAATAACATTCCCTTGATAATCGCCGAAATCACCAGCTTGTGCTTCAAATAACCCCCCATTCAGAAAAGGATAATCCTGAATTTCATCCGGTAGTGTGCCTCTTTCTTTTTGAGGAGTGTTGAAAACTTCAAAAAATAATTTTTCCAGAAATTCGAGATAGTAATTTTCATAATTTTGTACTGCATTAGAAGAAAGTACGTCTTCTGCAATAATACTTTTCTTTTTTAAGAACCAGCTAAAAATAATTCTACCAATTAAACGAACAGTGAATTGCTTTCTGGCTTCCTCAATTCTTATTGAACCTTTAAAAACTGCATTATTAATGAGTGAATCGAAGGAGGATTTAATATCAAGATAGAATTTCTTATTTACAACGGAGATATCGAAAGACTTCCAAAGAGCTTTCCATAATTCATTTGGTTCAACGAATAAATTTGATACTTTTTTATGGACTTCATCCAAGATGAAATCGTAAGTTTTATAATATGGTTGGTTAACACCAAAGGGGAGGGTTTTTAGGACAGTCCTTTTCCCCTCTTTACCCGATAATACAACTTTAAATTCGGTATTTGACGGATTACCAATAAACCAAACAACATACCTTTCTGCAGCAGAACCACCAATAAATTTCTTAGTTACTTTTTCAATATTTGATTTAGAAAGTTTCTCATCTTTTAATTTAGCAAATAGAATGAGGAGTTGAGATATCTCCCCTTTTTTAAGAATTATTGTTCGTATATCCCTTTGAGTAGCGAAGTTAGGATGATCTGAAAATAATCTAAGAGTCTCACCACCGAATAAATTTTGCTGAACATTTGCGGGAATAACAGCATGCCAATTTACAGGATCTGTAATCCCAAATTCGCTAATAAGAGAGATTGTTAATGCTTGGTAATCTAATTTAGATTTATTTTCTATAAGAGGACGCAAAGACATATTTACTATTTCCTAAATAAATTTATATATTCTTCAAATACAAACACTCTATTTCTTTTTTGTCCGGTAGTTTCAATTAGAATTTTCAAATTAACAAAGTCTCTAATCATCGTATTAGCGGTCTGTTTGGTAATTCCAAACTCTTCAACTAAATGATTCATTGTTATAATTGGGTACTTATAAAGATAATCAATTACATTTAGGGCTAATGGTACCCTTCTACCGAGAGTAATAATTTTTTTATCTTCAATATCCGCACGTAATTGTAATATTTTTTGAAATGTTTCAATACCAGTTTTTGAGGTTTCAATTATACCGCTAAGGAAAAATTTTATCCATTGCGTTAGGTCATTTTTTGTACGGACGTTATTGAGATTATCATAATATAATTGTCTGCTCTTTTCAAAAAATTCCGACAAGTATAATGTAGGCTTTGACAGAAGATTATTTGCAACAAGATAAAGAGTAATCAATAAACGACCAACCCTGCCATTTCCATCGAGAAAAGGATGAATAGTTTCAAATTGATAATGTGCAATGGCAATTTTAATAAGATGTGGAACCTTTATATTTTCATTATTGACAAATGATTCAAAATCATTTAGAAGTTCAGAAATATCAGAATGATGAGGAGGAATAAAAACGGCATCATTGATTGTAGCACCGCCAATCCAATTTTGACTTGAACGGTATTCACCAGGCATCTTATCTTTGCCGCGTGTATTTTCAAGCAGAATCTTATGAGCTTGTCTTATAAGACGAGAAGAAACAGGAAGCGAAGAAAGCGATTCAACCGCAACATTCATTGCTGAAATATAATTTTGGACTTCACGCCAATCATTCTGCTTTTCCGGTGATATATCTTTCTCTTTTAGCACAGCATCTTCGATATGAGTCTGAGTGCCCTCAATACGGCTTGAAGTTGTTGCTTCTTTTACAACGTGCATTCTTATGAAGAGATCTACATCTGGAACGATGGAAGAAAACGCATTTAGTTCACCAAGTTTTAGATATGATTCCTCAAGCATTTTATTCACAATCGGGTCGCTGATAATCCATTCCTTATTTATCTTTTCTGGTAAAAAGCTCTTATACTGATATTGGGGAATGAAAATTCCGGATTTAAATTCTTTTATATCCATAAACTCTAATAGTTGTAAAAATCAATGATAGCCTACCAAAAATTAGACTAAACATACCACATAGTCAAGGTTATACGCTTAAGTTAGACTAAGATATTTTATAGTCAAAGATAATTACTTCAATTATATGGTAATAACTTTGAAAATTCTTATAGTAAACGGATACCTTTTATCTTTAACCGCATTATTAATTCTTTTTAATTGAATAATATCCGTACCAGAATTCAGGTTCCGCCAAGGTTTCAGGTTTATCATTTTTTAATAAATGATTGCTTATGATTGCCAGATTATCCAAGAAGTCGATTGTTACTTTACCATTATTTCGGCGGACGAAATTTCTTAAACAATTTTCAAAAGGTAAATAATTCTGACGAGATAAAAGCATTCTCATTCTATTTATGTTATCGGTAGAATATCGATCAAGGTTTTCATTTAATAGTAAAAGTAATTCTTCTTTGTAAGATGAGAGTGATGCTGCTCCACCAGTCCTTTTAACACCTTGAAAACCTGTAATATCTTCAAAGTCCATTGCCAGTTGATATGATTTTTCAGCATTGTAAAATTTCTCAGATAATTCTTTGCTTTCAGAGATTTCTGGATCAGAAAGTTTGACAAGTTGCCGTTCTTTATCGAAACTGCGAATGAGTGTAAGTGCTTTAAGATGATTTTTTTCTTCTGAAACTTTGTTTAGCTCTTCTTTGATGAAGCGGAATTCACCTTTAGCAATGTTATAAATAAGTAGCTTTTCTTTTTCGGTTAATTTGTTAAGTAAACACCACTTTTCAAGATTGAGATTTTTAATTCTTTCTTTTTCTTCATCAGATGCTTTACGCATAAATATGCGAAGATCATTTTCAAAAACTTCATCAAAGGCTAAATCATTTTCCCTTTCAAGAGATTCAATAGCTTGCTTTTGTTTTTCAGGATCATCGCTGTAGATATTTTCAATTAAGCCAAATTGTTTTGGAGTGATATTCTCACCAAGTACACTGCTATCGAGACCAACGCTTGCACCAATAATTTGAATTTTTTCTTGAAGCTTTAACATCAACCGTAGGAATTTATCAAGCTGATCTTCAGGGCGGAAATTAAATATTTTTACTTGCTCAAAAGTGGAACCAAGACGATTTATACGACCATTACGCTGAACCATTTTAACGGGATTCCAATGCAGATCATAGTTAATGATGATTCCGCAATCTTGTAAGTTCTGACCTTCACTAAGCACGTCTGTTGAACAAAGCAGTTTAATTTCTTTTTCTCCGTTAACAAGACCATTGATAACTGTCTGGTTTTGTGCTTTAGGAGCAAAGCGTTTTACATAAGCAGATTTGTACTTGCCGGTTTTACTTTTGAGGAAAGCAATTTCATCAGCAGCAACATCAAGGGAATTGAGCAGTTCTAAATTCAATTCTTGTTTTAGATAATCAACAGTAGTAGCAAAGTAAGAGAAAATCAAAACTTTGCTGCCTTTAAGAGTACGGAGTAAAGTTTTCAAGCGAAGCAGTTTAGTGTCTTCAGTAACTGATGATAGAACTTTATTTATGAGTTCAATGATTTCTTTGTCTTGATTGATAAAGTTTTTGATGTTTTCAGTATTGTAATCTTCAAGATTAACCTCAACAAATGCTTTTTCGGAATTATTATCTTTTTGATTTTGTCGTTGATTAAATTTTTCAATTTCTTCATAAATCAAATCAATTACATCTTCATCTGGTTCATCCTCTTCTCTATTAAGCGCTTTGGAGATTATTGCAGGCTTGACAAGTTTTTTTTCTTCGAAGAATAATTTTTCAAACTGTGCGAGGTAGTCAGAGTATCTTGCGATTCTTTTTTTGAAAGTAAATATTGATGAATCGAAAGACTTGAACATTGTAACTTTCATAATACCGGTCAAATTCTTTCTTGAATTTGCCTGTGCTTCTTCGTCAGAAGATTTTTCAAGTTTTTCTGTTAAGTAACTATAAGGAATTAGCTTTAGACCTTTAATGGCTCTATCAATAAAATGGAAAACAGATTCATATTCGGTTTGATGTTTTTTTATTGTTTCCTTTTTTAATTTGAAGAATTCCTCAAGTCCAATCTTATCTTCAACGAGTTCATCCTCATCCGTAAATTCATTAGTAAAATGTCTAAACAGTTTTGATTTAGAACTTTCCAATAAATTGATTTCATCACTTATCACTTTACGGATTTTTTTACTGTCCAATTCATAGGGAACATTTTCAAGTTTTTCTTCGGGGAATATTATCTTTTCACCATTAAGAGTTGCATCGGGAAAATCTTTTTTTACTTGGTGCTTTGTTCTTTTAACCATAATCCTATTTAGTATAGGATAAAGCTCGGAGAATACTTCTTCAGAACCTACTCTACGGAATTCACTTTGTGTCAACCGGAAAAAGTTGAAGATACTCTCAATTCCAAATGATGAAAAGAACTTGTCGTTACCACCTTTTGCAAGTAAAATTTGATTTGCAAGGTCTTTTATACCATTGTTGACAGGTGTTGCAGTGAGCATAAGAACTTTTGGATATTGTTCACAATAGTCCTTATCGGTTAGCAACTCTAAAAGATGACGAAAGGATTTACTAGCTTGGGTTTTAAGATTGTGACTTTCATCTATTACTAAAAGTTCAATAGCATTATTTCTTTTCGATTTTAGTTTGCGGAGCATCAGATCATTCTTAATTCTTTCAAAACTATCTTCTTTAGCAAATTCTGTAATAGAATTAATAGGTGCATTAAGCGAAATTTCTTTAAGGTGGTTTTCCCAATCTTCTCTTAATGAAGCTGGACAAATAACTAAAACATTTTGTCTGCCAAAATATCCAAGTTCTTCAATAACCTTTTTTGCAATAAATGATTTACCTAGACCGACACTATCTGCAAGCAAGCACATACCAACTTTTGGATTACGTAGACGAGCAAGCACCTTTCTCACACTCTCTTCTTGGAATAGTGTTAAGTCTACTCTTGATTCAAAAAATGATTCGGCACGTAAATTTTCTTCGATTTCAATGTCATCTCCATAAATTTCATAAAGTATCTTCATATACAATTCAAATGGAGAATAGCTAAGATTACCGAACTTGCTTAAGCCAAGAATTTCAATTTTGAATTGTTCTGTCCAATCAATACTTTCTTCATCATTCCATAATTTATCAAACCAACTGCGATGACTTGGATCTTGATCAGCAGTTTTTGGTAAATAATTAACAATCCTATGATCGTATTCTACTTCATTAAGTTCAGTGTTACCAAGTAAACCATTGCGAGTAAAGTTCGAACTTCCGATGATACCAATTGCATTTTCGGCTTCTGAACCGAGTATATAGCATTTTGCGTGAAGGAATGATTTCTTATAAAGTTTTATTTTGATTCGACCTGTCTCAATATACTTACTTAAGAATTCTACAACTTCTTTGAATTCTGGTTTAAATGGTAAGTCCGATAGATCAGCTTTCAAATACTTTTCAGGGAATGAGGTATCAAGCTGGGAGATTCTAATTTTAGGTTCTTCGCCGATTAAAAAACGAATTTCTGAAAAAAGGTTATTGTTTAAAAAATGTTCTAAAGATGGTTTTAATTCAAGGACAGCAGGTAAATCCCAATAGCCGGAAGCAACACTAAATTGAGTAAATTTTCCAGAGGAAAGATTTTCAGATAAAAAACCCTTTACCTCAAAAGAAGCCGCTGAGTTGTCTAGAATTTTTGATTGATTACTCATAAGGGGATTTTTCTGTTTTTACAATAATAGTAATTAAAGCTATAAATTCCCATTCAAAATTGACCCACCCTAAAATAAGTTAAGTATCATTAAGTTCTTTACTTGAGTTCATTGGCTATTTACGAAATCATAATCCAAAGTAATACTCTTTTATTTTGGTTGCCATTAATTTGCGTCTTAATGATAAAAAATCTTGATAGTCAGAAATAGTCATTTCCATTAATTCAATAGGAATACAATTCATTTTCAAATTATCTATAAGTTCTTGTCCATTCGAAAGTCCGCTTACCAGTT
>JBAYTN010000094.1:0-14207 GCA_041675645.1 Melioribacteraceae bacterium | reverse complement strand
ATATGGTTTGAATACTACTTTTCCGCTTTGTCCCATTTATTTTCCCTTACTTCTTGAGACAAAACTTATTTAAATCTTTTCCCTTTTTCACAAAAGGCTGCCCTTTTGAGACAGCCTCTTTTTTTTGTCTAAAAACAGTTAAGAAGTAAATCGAATAACAGTCATTTCTTTTTTATATTTCACTCAACAATTCGCTGTATAATCTAATGATAGAAATAGTTGATTTATATAAGAGCTTTGGCGCAAATGCGGTTCTGCGCGGGGTTAATCTAACCATTCAAGAAGGGCAATCGCTTGCAATAATTGGAAGAAGCGGATGCGGCAAGAGTGTTTTACTTAAACATATTGTAGCACTTCTTCAACCGGATAGCGGTTATGTAAAGTTCGAAGGAATGATAATCCATGAAATGAATAAAAAAGATTTGTACGAAATCCGGAAGCGGTTTGGTTTTCTATTTCAAGGTGCGGCGCTGTTTGATTCCATGACTGTGGAAGAAAATATTTCTCTACCTCTAGTAGAAAATAATATTGAAACAAAACAAACTATAGATAGAATTGTAGCCGAGAAACTTGAGCTTGTTGGTTTACCAAATACGCAGAAGCTAAAACCATCTGAGCTATCCGGAGGCATGAAAAAACGTGTCGCATTAGCCCGTGCGCTGGTTACCGACCCAAATTATATCCTTTACGATGAACCTACTACCGGTCTAGATCCAATAATGTCGGATTCGATTGACGAATTGATTAAAGAACTCCCGAAGAAGATAAAAGTTACTTCAATAATAGTTACTCACGATATGTTCAGTGTTAAAAATGTAGCCGATAAAATTGCAATGATGCATGAAGGGAAAATATATTTTACCGGGACTCCGGAAGAACTTCTTGCAAGCAAAGATTCTGTTATCGAAAAATTTATTCAACGAACCGGATTTTAATTTGTCACGACAAAAAATTAAATACGTTTGCTCTAGCTGCGGGTACGAATCTCTTAAGTGGATTGGACGCTGTCCTTCGTGCGATAACTGGAATACTTTCACGGAAGAATTTATTGAAGAAAAGAAGGCTGGTAAAAAGAATTATGCCGGCGATCATCAAATTTTGAAATTGAGCGATCACATTGTAGAATCGGAAGAACGCGTTAAGACAAATATAAATGAGTTTGACCGTGTTCTTGGCGGCGGATTAATGCCCGGCTCGGTTGTGCTGATTGGCGGCGATCCCGGAATTGGTAAATCAACATTAGTAATGCAAGCTGCGAGCAAAGTTAACGGAAGCGTTCTTTATGTTACCGGAGAGGAATCTGCAAATCAGATTAGCTTGCGCGCAAAAAGATTAAAAGTTGCAAGCGATAAAATTTCTATAATGACCGAAACTGATCTTGATATTATAATCGGTGGAATTAAAAAGGTTGATCCGAAGGTTGTAATAGTTGATTCGATTCAAACTACATACAAGCCGGATTTTGATAACGCGCCCGGTACTGTAACGCAAATTCGTGAGTGTACGGTTGAACTGATGCAGCTTGCAAAGAAATCGCATTGTGCAATTATCATTGTTGGTCACGTAACAAAAGAGGGAATGATTGCCGGACCGAAAATTCTAGAGCACGTTGTTGATACTGTTCTTCAGTTCGAAGGTGAGAGAAGTTATTCGTACAGAGTTTTGCGTGCGCAGAAGAACAGATTTGGAAGCACAAATGAGATCGGCATTTTTGAGATGCATGATGATGGTCTGCATGAAGTATTAAACCCCAGCGAAATATTTTTAAGCGAACGAGACAAACAAACAACCGGTTCTGTAGTAACAGCAAGCATCGAGGGTACTAGACCAATTCTCTTGGAAGTTCAAGCTCTAGTTACGCCATCGTCATTTGGCAATCCGCAGCGTGTTGCAACCGGTTTCGATTACCGCCGTCTTTCTATTTTGCTTGCTGTTCTTGAGAAGCGCGCTAATCTCCGCCTTTCTGTTCAGAATGTGTTTCTGAATATTGCCGGCGGCATTCGTATAGATGAACCCGCCGTTGATCTGGCAATTTGCTGTGCAATAGCTTCTAACTTTTCAGATCAATTTGCGCGAAACGATACTGTAGTAATTGGCGAAGTTGGACTTGGCGGAGAAGTTAGAAGCGTTAATCATATTGAAAAAAGAATCCAGGAAGCGGCAAAACTTGGATTTAAAAAAATAGTTGTGCCGGCAAATAATCTTAAGATTATTAAATCTAAAAGCGCAATCGAAATTATAAGCGTAGATAATCTTTACAACGCCCTTCAAAAAGTTTTAGTCTAAAACTTGGAAAGGATAACAGTTTGATCGAGTACAAAATTGAATCCAATCTTTCTGTTGAGGAATTTGTTGACGTGCTAAATGATTCTTCATTGGGAGAACGAAGACCGGTTGCCGATATTCTCAGAATTCAAAAGATGATTGATAATGCCAATTTAATTGTTACTGCAAGAGATAACGGAAGTTTGATAGGGGTTTCCCGTTCTGTCTCGGATTTCTCTTACTGTACTTATCTTTCCGATTTAGCTGTTATAAAGCAATATCAAAAAATGGGAATTGGAAAGGAATTGATACGGCAGACAAAACTTGCCGGCGGAGAGGCTAAGTTAATTTTGTTGTCAGCACCCGCGGCAGTCGATTATTATCCCCGCATCGGAATGAAATCTCATCCCCACTGTTTCATGCTGGATTCCATCGACGAGTTGAAATAAGCGATCCGATGAATTTGCAAGCAGATATAGCAATAGCTAAAATGAATAAACTTGGAGGCGACGGAACGCCTTTTTTGTTTGTTGTCGATTTTGAAATGGACTCTCCGCTTGTATTGAAAATCGATGAACTCGATTCGCTTGGAATCAAATTCAAAATTGATGAAAAGAATACTCCTCTTTTCAAAAAACAAATTCTCTTCGAAAAACATCCGATTAGTTTTCAAAAGTATTCCGATGCTTTTGATTATGTGGTTGCTCAAATTGGTTTGGGTAATAGCTACTTAACTAATCTTACCTTTCCAACAGAAATAGAAACTAACTTAACTTTGGACGAAATCTATACTCATAGCCGCGCGCGGTACAAGTTGTTGTTTGAAAATCGGTTTGTGGTTTTTTCACCGGAATGTTTTGTGAAGATTGAAGATGGAATAATTTCTTCCTATCCAATGAAGGGAACGATTGACGATTCAATTCCATCGGCCGAAGAAATAATTCTGAACGATGAAAAAGAAATGGCAGAGCACATTACTATTGTTGATCTAATCAGAAACGACCTTAGTATTGTTGCCCGCGACGTTCATGTGAAAAAATTCCGATATGTAGAAAGACTAGAAACGAATAGTAAAAACCTTTTGCAAGTGAGCTCTAAAATTGTTGGTCGGCTTGAACAAAATTACAATGAACGAATAGGCGAGATAATTTTTTCTATGCTTCCGGCGGGTTCAATTTCCGGCGCACCCAAAAAGAAAACGGTCGAGATTATTCAGCAAGCAGAACAAATTAAAAGAGGTTATTATACCGGTGTGTTTGGATACTTTGATGGAAGAAATCTTGACAGCGCAGTTATGATTCGCTTTATTGAGAGGACAAATAACGGATTAATATACAGAAGCGGCGGCGGCATTACATTTATGAGCGATGTTAATTCCGAATACCAAGAACTAATAGACAAAGTTTATGTACCGTTTAATTGAAAGTATAAAATTAGCCAAGAAAGAGTTTCATAATCTGGCGTATCATCAGCAAAGGATGAATAAAACTCGCAAAGAATTATTTGGTCTTGATGATGAAGTTGATTTGGCGACTGAACTGAAAATTCCAGCCGGACTTAGCGATTCTGTTTTCAAGTGCAGAGTGATTTACTCAGAAAAGATTCTATCCGTTGAATTTCACCCTTACGAACAGCGCAATTTAAAATCTCTGCAAATTGTTCATGCAGATGAGATAGATTACGCTTACAAATATGAGGATAGAAGTAAACTTCAAAAGCTTTTGTGCAAATGTACTGCAGATGACGTTCTTATAATTAAAAACGGATTTGTAACCGATACCAGTTATTCCAACATTGTTCTTAGCAAAGATTCTAAATTCTTTACGCCCGATACATTTTTGCTTAATGGAACAAAGCGGCAGAAACTTTTAGATGAAAAAATTATTGAGCAGACTAAAATCACAACTGCTGATATTGTCGTGTATGAGAAAGTTTATATTATAAATTCTATGATGGATTTGGAAGAGCAGTCCGGAATTCCGGTTGCAAACATTGAGGGATTATAAACATTATGAACAAAATTAAAATAGCTTGGAGCTTGCGAATATTTCTGGCGCTGGTATTTTGTTTCTCCGCTTATTCTAAATTAGTTGCGCCCGGTTTGATCGAAATTATTCTAGTTGAGCAAGGCTTTAGCGCAACTCGCGAAGCTGTTGCGATACATGTACGTTTGCTTATTGGGCTCGAGCTTGCGCTCGGTTTACTTTTTCTTCAGCCGAATTTTCTGAAGCGAATCGTTGTTCAGGCGTCCCTCCTCTTCTTAGTCGGTTTTACTGCTTATCTAACTTATACCGGCTTTGTGCTTGGCGATAAAGATAACTGCGGATGTTTTGGCGAGATGCTCAAACTCTCTCCGGTAGAATCAATTGTAAAAAATATTATTCTGATGATTCCGGTTGTAGTTTTGTTTGTATTGCATAAGACGGAAAAGAAAATCATTTGGATTCCGGCTGCGGTTACGGTTTCAGCCATAGGATTTGTTTTCGTTGTTAGTCCAATTAATTCTGCAAAAGATTTTAAGTTCGGTTCTTACACAACATTTATAGGCGCTGGCCGTGTGGATTTATCATCCGGCAATAAATTGCTCGCAGTTTTTAACACCGAATGCGATCACTGTCAAGCCGCCGCAAAAAGTTTAGCCGAGCTTAGATCTAATCGCAACTTTCCCGAAATGTATATTTTGTTTTTCACCGAAGGAAATGTTTCTGTCGATTCATTCAAAACACTTACTCGCTCAGATTTTCCTTACAGAATGATTCAAGTGAGAGAGTTCTTCAATCTAATCGGTCAGTCGCCGCCAAGAATTTATTGGCTGCAAAATGGAAAGATAAAAGAGAAGTGGGATAATAATTTTGAAAGCAATGTAAAGAAAGCATTTTCAATTCAGTAAAGAGAAGGAGAGGAAACAGTTGAGTTAGTTGTTTCCACTGCTGGATTTTTTGTTGCCGCATCTCTGCTTCCACAGGTAATAAAATCTTGTAGGATAATCCTACAAATTGTAAACCATTCCCAAACTCAGAGCGAAGTAATGCCTAAAGTAATCCATGTTTTTTGTTTGAATTAACCGTTTGTATTCTAAAGAAAATGCAAAGTTCTGGCTTAACTGCTGAAGAAACCCAAGCCCAGCTCCAAACCCATATAGTCCCTCGCTTGTTTGTTTCTTGGAATTGATATTCGGGTAGAAACCTGTAACCACATATGTTATCTCATCGTAAATTAAAAACATTTCATACTCATTATACATCAGATGATTATAGTTTATTTCAATATCTGCAAAAATCTTAAATGTTTTAATCGTATTTAGAATTAGTCTTCCGCCTATCGAAAAGTTGTACAACTCGTGCGAGTCCTCTGAATAACTCAATGGATCAGTTAAGTATCTGAATGTAAAAACACGGTTCTTATCGAATCGTGAAAACCCAACAGAAGCATATAAGCTCCAATTGTTATCAATATTGTGTGTTAGCTGTATTGCGGCAAGAGGGCCGTTCTGAGAATTAGATGGGAAAATAAGTCCTCCATTTACTTGTACTGAGTTAATAAACTGAGAGAAGACAACACTATTTGCGACAAGAATTAACAAGAGTGAAATTTGCTTTTTCATTTTCATCCCGTTTAACTTTTAGAATTGGCTTTGATTTATACTAAGAAACATTATACCTAATTCAATAGACCCCATTTAAGGTTCACCCATTATTTAAGCGGTTTGAAACTATAGAGAGCAAAATAGAATTACAAGTGCAAAAAAATCCCGCCGAAGCGGGATTACAAATTTTACAACTGTATTTTCTTTTCGACTTCCTCTGCAATATCCTGACTTATCAGCATTCTGCCGCAAGACTCGCAAGAGTAAATTCTTTTGTTGGATTTTATTTCCAATTGTCTTTGTGGTGGAACAACATTGTGGCACCCGGAACAAGCAGAGCGGTTAATAAAAGCTATTGCTCTTCCGCCTAAAGCTTTGCGCACTCTCATGTAAGTATTGTAATCCGGTTTCTTAACCTTGTGAGCAATCTTATCGCGTTTGTCTTTTAATCTGACTTCTTCACGTTCGTTAGCTTTTATAATCTGTTTCAGCTCAGCTTCTTTTTCTTTCAAATCTTCTGTTAACTTTTCCAGCTGCGGCTGAACTTCTTTGATCTCTACTTTTAACTTTTCAACCAACTCTTCAAGAGCTTTGGTCTCTGCTTCAAGCTTGCCTATTTGCTCTTCTGCGTGGTCGATCTCTTTTGTAAGAGCATCATACTCTTTGTTGTTTCTTACTTGATAAAGCTGAGCTTTGAATTTTTTTAGGTTTGCTGATAAGCGCTCAACATCATCATCGTTTTGTTTTCGCTTTTCAAGTGAACCGCTCTTCTCTTCTTCCTTTGCTTCAACTTGTTCTTCCAGCGATTGTATCTGAGATTTTAACTCATTTACCGCAGCCGGAAGATCTCCCCGCAGTTCCTCCAATTCGTCAAGCTGATTGTCAATTAACTGCAGCTCAAATAGTGTTGAAAGTCGTTCGATCAATTTAGACTCCTTATTGTTTATAAAACTTAACCGGGTTTGTAGAACCCGAATACTTGAAAACTTTTACTCTGTCTTCAAGTTCATCTTCTAAAAATGCTTGAATCTTTTTCTCTACCGCATTAAGAGAGAATATTTCCGTCTCGTAATGGCCGGCATCTATAAATAAAATTTTTCCTAATGCATCATGGTATTGATGATATTTTACATCTGCTGTAATAAACGCATCGGCGCTCTGGGCAATAGCTTTGCCCAGCAAATCCGCACCCGAACCTCCGCAGACAGCTACTTTTTTAATTTTTTTGTTTTTCCCTTCGCTGTATTTGAAGTTCTTTATCTTCAAGCTTTTGCCAACATGCAAAAGAAAATTTTTCTCAGTCATTTCGGAATCAAGTTCGCCAATAGCACCGGCACCGTAATTCACATTTTTATTTTTCAAAGGAATAACATCGTAAGCCGGTTCCTCATAAGGATGAACTTTGAACATAGTGTTAAGTACTTTATTCAAATTCCACGAATCAACAATGGTTTCAATTCTCGTCTCACTAACAGTCTCAAATTTCTCTTTCTTCCCAAGAACCGGATTCGATTTAGCCGTTCCGCGGAAAGTACCTTCGCCATTCATTCTAAAACTGCAGTGCTCGTATTCGCCTATTTTTCCGGCACCGGCAGCAAACATTGAATCGGCAACTTCATCTACTTTTTCAACCGGAACAAAAACCGCAATTTTAAACTGATTCGATTCGGCGTTCTCTAAAAATTTTATTCCCTTCAGCTTCAATGCGTGAGCGAGCTGATAAGAAACGCCTTCTTTTGTGAAATCTAAATTTGTATGAGCTGAATAAAGTGTGATGTTATTCTTAATGAGTGCTTCGATGAGTTGTGCTTGTAAGTCTTTTTCTGTATCTAATCTTTTGAGCGGATTAAAAATGAATGGGTGATGGGTGAAAATTAAATTGCAATTTTTATGAACGGCTTCTTTTAGGACTTCATTATTAAGCTCGAGGCTTAACAGTATATTTTTTAGCTTTACCGCCTTCGAGCCAACCTGAAGTCCGACATTATCTCGGTCCCAAGCGGCGCCCGGTGGTGCCCAATATTCCAGATATTTAATTAGATCACCTGTTGTCATAATAAAAAAAATGCACTCCGGTTAAAATTGGAAGTGCATTTACGTCTCACAAACTTCTGAGAAGCGCGGTCTTTAACTTTATATCGATTTTTTTAGAAAAATTACTCATATATTTGATCAAAATATATCATTATTAGCCTTTAACATCAAGAGAAGCCGAAATTAGATTTTAGTTTCTTCGGCCCAATTCCCATCTTCTTTAATTATTCCAATTAGCTCTTCAAGAGCGTTTTCCGAGTTAATACTGCGTTTTACGACCTCTTTCCCTCTATAAAGGGTAATTTTGCCAATTCCGGAGCCAACGTAACCGTAATCTGCGTCTGCCATTTCTCCCGGACCGTTAACAATGCATCCCATAATAGCTATTTTTACGCCTTTAAGATGTTCGGTACGTTTACGGATTTTATTGGTTACTTCAACAAGATCAAACAAAGTTCTTCCACAAGAGGGACAAGAAATGTATTCTGTTTTGGAAATTCTAGTTCGGCATGCTTGCAAAATTCCGAAAAGTGTTCTATTTATAAAACTTTTAGGAAGATTTGATTCCAGCCAGACGCCGTCCCCAAAACCATCAATTAGCAGCGCGCCAAAATCTGTAGAAGCAAACAACCGTGTTTCTTCTTCATCATTTGAATAAGAACGTTTAATGATAACCGGATTCTTGATGTTCTGTTTGATTAGCTCTAAAAATATTCTTCGCTGTTCTGCCATTCCGTGAAGGTTTTTTGTAGTTACAACAAAGACCAAAGAATTATCGTTTATGAAAGTAGAAAGCCGAGAGTTGAAGGTAGAATCAATCTCTAATTCTACAAAGTTTAGAACAAATGATCTTGCTGAAGACGCTGCATACTTGTCTAACGAATTGAAGTATGGAAAACCTTTTAATTTGTTCTCGAGTGAATTCCACTTTTCGAAATTGTAAATGAGTTTTAAATTTGTCGGCGCATCAAATGGTAAGTCGTTATCGCCGAGAAAGAGAAGGTCGCAAGCGGTATCTGCTATGTTCCACTTATCTGTAATTTCATCGTAAGAATAGCCAACGTCTTTCAGTGCTTCGTGATTTTTTATTTCATCTAAGCTAAAATCTGCAATAACCTTCGGAACTGTTGTCCCTCCAATTCCGGCTACTTCAAAGCTTTCGCGTCTGTTATATGTAAATGAATCTTTTACATATTCTTCAATATCACGAATGGGTTTGTGGTTTTCTCTTTTCGTATATCTTGAT
Organism: Melioribacteraceae bacterium; assembly: GCA_041675645.1. Lineage (GTDB taxonomy): Bacteria > Bacteroidota > Ignavibacteria > Ignavibacteriales > Melioribacteraceae > Stygiobacter. Next base: position 5,076 of record JBAYTN010000094.1, on the reverse strand, counting down.
GCAAGTGAGATTGCTACCGGCGCTTCAAACTCGGGATCTTCCGTCAGTGATACTCTAATTGTATCTCCAATTCCATCCTCAAGTAGAGTACCAATTCCAACTGCGGATTTAATTCTTCCATCTTCTCCATCACCGGCTTCGGTAACTCCAAGATGAAGCGGATAATTCATGTTTTCTTCATGCATCTTTGCAATCAACAATCTGTATGCTTGTACCATCACTTGCGTGTTGCTCGCCTTCATGGAAAGAACAATGCTGTGGTAATTTTCATCTTCGCAGATGCGGAGAAATTCTAAAGCTGATTCAACCATGCCAAGTGGAGTATCGCCGTAGCGGCTCATTATTCTGTCGGAAAGAGAACCATGATTAGTGCCGATTCGCATTGCTGTTCCATATTCTTTGCAAATTTTCACTAACGGAGTAAATCGTTCGCGGATTCGTTCTAACTCTTCTTGATATTCCGCATCTGTATATTCGATTGTCTGAAATTTTTTCTTGTCAACATAATTGCCCGGATTAACGCGAACCTTTTCAACAATCCGAGCGGCTAACTCCGCCGCATTTGGCGTAAAGTGAATATCCGCAATAAGTGGCGCGTTGTAGCCTCGGCGTCTTAATTCATCTTTTATATTGCGTAGATTCTCCGCTTCCTTCAAACTTGGCGCAGTAATGCGAACATACTCGCAGCCCGCTTCAATCATTCTTATAGACTGCTCAACAGTACCAATAGTATCGAGCGTATCAGTCGTGGTCATGGATTGAATGCGAATTGGATTTTTTCCGCCAAGAGGAAGATCACCAATTGAAACTTCTCTTGTTATTAGTCTGCTGTACTTTGTAAGGCTGTTGCAGTATTTGTTGATTTTTTCGAAGGGCATATTTTTTATTATTTATAATCTATAAACAAAAGAAAGTAGATATTAGTTCTTCAAGAATTAATTCTTAGAAAGCTCTTGCAAAAATATTTTGATGAATTCACCGGAAGATGCTGGATCTTGTCCGGTTATTATCTTTTGGCTCTTTACTACCGAAGAATTCACGAAAGCAACCCCTTCTCTTTCCAGCGATTTTCTATCGTCAACGAAACATGTTGCCGGTTCTGTTAATAAACCAGCTTTAGCCAGAATTACCGGAGCGCAGCATAGTGCGCCAATTGGTTTCCTATTCAACACAAAGCGTTTTGCAATGTTTTGAAGAGTTAAATTATTCCAATATTCTCGCGTCCCGCTTCCGCCAATTATTATAAATCCCGCAAAATTACTTTCATGAACATTGAAAAGCTGAACATCGTTCTTAACTTTTAAGCCGTTTGAACCAATGCATAGAAAGGAAGCATCGCTTACAATAAATGCTTTTAATCCAGCGGTGTTTAAGGAATTGGAAACTATAATAAATTCATGCTCGTTGAAATTTTGAGCGGGGAGAAAAAGAAGTACACTTTTATTTTTGTGTTGTTGGCTTATCATACTCATTACAAGCAAAATTACAAAGATTATTCCGAACGACCAATTTGCCGGAGGTTTGGAATAACCGGATAAATATCTAATTTCGAGAAGGCATTTCAACAGAGGCAGTTAAATCCATTTATGCGTATTTCCGAGACCAAAATAGATGAAGTTCGTAACGCATCAGATATAGTTGATGTTGTAAGCGGATATGTGCAGCTGCGAAAGCGGGGAAAGAATTTTATCGGACTCTGCCCGTTTCATCAAGAAAAAACTCCTTCATTTACAGTAAGTGAAGATAAGCAGATTTATCATTGCTTTGGTTGCGGCAACGGCGGAAACGTATTTAAGTTCTTAATGGAGTTCAAAAATATTTCCTTTGTCGAGGCAATTGAAGAAGTTGCCGATCATGTGGGAATTAAAATTCAGTATGATGAGGCTCAGAACGATCAGCAGAATGAGCTGGAAGTATTCTACGAAATAAATGTTCTTGCCGCTCGTTTCTTTTCGGAACATCTTTCCAAGAGCAGCGATGCGGAAATAGCGCGCACATATTTAAAGCAGCGGGGAATTAAACCGCAAACACAGAGAAGTTTCGGAATTGGTTTTGCTCCATTCGGCTGGGATAATTTCTTGAACCATGCCAAAGAAAATAAAGTTGATCTTGCGAACGCAAAACATCTCGGCTTGATTGATACTAACGAAAGAGGCGAGTATTACGATAAATTCCGCGCGCGCGTTATCTTTCCAATTTTTTCTCCAAACGGAAGGGTAATTGCTTTTGGCGGTAGAATACTCGAAAAGAATGATAACATTGCCAAATATTTAAATTCGCCGGAATCTCAAATCTATTCAAAACGAAAATCGCTATACGGGTTGTTTCATTCTAAGGATGAAATAAGAAAGTTAGACCGCGCTATTCTTGTTGAAGGATATATGGATTTGGTTTCTCTCTATCAAGCCGGTGTTAAGAATGTAGTAGCTTCCTCCGGGACATCGTTGACCGATGAACAAATTCAGCTTCTCTCGCGATTCACCAAAAATATTTTTGTTTTATTTGATGCGGATTCAGCCGGACAGAAAGCCGCACTCAGAAGCATTGAACTTTTACTCAAGCAAGATTTTGAAGTAAAAGTTATTGAGCTTCCCAAGGGGGAAGACCCGGATTCCTACATCAACAAATTCGGAAAAGAAAAGTTTGATGAAGAAGTAGCACGCGCTGTTAATTTTCTGGAATATCAGACTTCTCAGTTCGAAGAATTGGGGCTGTTTGAAGATCCATCAGATATGACAAAGGCAATTCGGGAATTGGTGAGAACTCTTGCGTTAGTTAGTGATGAGTTAAAACGCAACTTGCTGATGAAAACGATTTCGAAAAAATTCAATCTCCGCGAAAAACTTATTGAATCTGAATTGAACGCGGCGCTATCGCAAAACAAAACCCGTGTTGATAATCAATCAGCTAAACAAATTGTAAAAATGGAAACAACTTCTGCTTCTGCCGAATTTAATTTGGCAACAAAGTATCAAGCAGAAAATCCGAATGAGAAAGAATTGATACGGCTTTTGTTCAGCGGAGAAGAAAAAATATTAGGCTACATTTTTGACAATGTAGCAGTAGAAAGCTTCGCAAATCTAAATTACCGAAAACTCGCAGATATTATACACGACGGCTGGAATGAAGGAAAATTTTCGCCAGCGGATTTGGTTGAGAAGATCGAATCGACGGATCTTAAGAACTTTATTATGAAACTTACACTTGCTGATGATTCGATAAGCAGAAAGTGGGATGAACTTTCTTTTAATGGAAAAATCGAAAAGGATACATTTGAACATGCTGTTGACACAGTAAGAAGTTTTCAAATATTCCAAATAGAAGAAGAGATAAAACAGAATAACAAGAGAAGCTCAGAATCTAAAGATGAGCGGCTTCAGTATGAGCTTTTGTTGCGTAACCGAGAATTACAAGATGATAAAAAAGCAATACTCGGGCTTAAAACTAAAAATGAATTTGATTGGTAAGTAATGACGAAAAATCCATCCATCTATGAAATTAATACCCGCGTTTGGATAAAAAGATTTAATACACCTACTATAAAAGCAAAATTAAGAGATGTTCCTCTTAGCTACTGGCAAGACCTTGCAGAATTAGGTATTGAATATGTTTGGCTTATGGGGATTTGGCTAACATGCGAATCTACAATCGACAAATACTGTTTTGAAGAGGGATTAACAAAGAGCTATTCGAGAGCGCTAAAAGATTGGAAACATGAGGACATAAGCAGTTCTCCATATTCAATTGATAATTATCAGATTAATCCTTTGTTGGGCAATGAGGATGATTTGCTTTGGCTTAAGACTGAACTGAACAATCTTGGCATGAAGCTCATCTTGGATTTTGTTCCTAACCATTTTAGCGCCGGCTCCAGTTTGATTCATACCAATCCGGAAATATTTTTAAGTGTAAGCGGGCAAACATTCAGAAATGAATCTCACACTTTTTTCCAGCCGAGAATTGACAGAGCAGAATTTTTCGCGCATGGCCGCGATCCATTTTTCCCGGCTTGGCAAGACACTGTACAAGTAAATTTTTGTAACAAAGAAGCAAAAGAGTTTCTAACAAATAACCTTTTAAGACTTACTAGCTTATGTGATGGTGTTCGCTGCGATATGGCAATGTTAGCCTTGAACAATGTGTTTAAGAATACTTGGGCTGGTGTATTGCCTCCGGAATGTCTAAAGAGCGCTTCATCTGAGTTTTGGAGTGAAGCGATTTCAACAGTAAAAAATAAGCGGGATGATTTCCTTTTTCTTGCAGAGGCTTATTGGGATCTGGAATGGCAGCTGCAGCAGCTTGGCTTCGATTTTACGTATGATAAACGATTAACCGACCGTCTCAAACATTCCTTCCCTCGCGAAATTGTTGAACATTTACGTGCTCAAAATTCGTTTCAGCAGCATTCGATCCGGTTTTTAGAGAATCATGATGAAGATAGAATTGTAAGTGTATTACATAAAGAAAAATCGAAAGCGGCCGCAATTGTTGTATCTACAATTCAAGGAATGCATTTTTATTATGACGGACAGTTCGAAGGGAAGAAAATAAAACTTCCAGTTCAATTGATTCGTGAACCAATGGAAGCTGTGAATGTCGACTTAAAAAACTTCTATTGTAAATTGCTGAAAATAACGGCTCATAAAGTATTTAAGGAAGGAGTGTGGAAGCTATTAACACCAATTTTATCATGGGTGAATAATTTTACATATCTCAACATAATTGCCTGGGAATGGCGCTTGAATGATGAAAGAAGAATTGTAATTGTTAATTATTCGGAATTTCTTTCGACATGCAGAATCAAACTGGAGATAGAAGGTTATTCCGAAGAATTAATTATCACTGATTTGTTGCATGATGTGAATTATATAAGATCGGCAGAAGAGATTCATTCTTTAGGTCTGTATGTCGAGCTAAAGCCTTGGCAAGCTCATATACTAAGTTTTTAAAAATAAAAAGAGGCTGTCTCAAAAGGGCAGCCTTTTGTGAAAAAGGGAAAAGATTTAAATAAGTTTTGTCTCAAGAAGTAAGGGAAAATAAATGGGACAAAGCGGAAAAGTAGTATTCAAACCATAT
>JBAYTN010000093.1:0-14390 GCA_041675645.1 Melioribacteraceae bacterium | reverse complement strand
CTTCTCGCTCAGCAAATTCTTCAATCTCAACTTCCGTACTGTAAGGAATTTCCTCCCGGTACATCTCGAAAATTTTTTCTCTTATAATTTCCGAAACAAAAAATCTTTCATTCTCATCACTCAGCTGATCATCGGGATAATATTTTGGATGTTCGGGTAAATATTCAAGTATCGATTCAACCACTGTTTGAGTGTTGACAGATTTTATTGCTGAAATCGGGATTATCTTCTTAAACCAACCTTTTGCTTCAGCTGTAACAACCAGCTTTTCAATTATTTCTTGCTTGGAAGCATCAATCTTATTTATAAGTAATATTTTAGGGGTGTTTTCGTTGTGTAGAATTTTCAGAACCGTTTCGTCTTCCAAGGCTTTCATTCCGGTTGGGTCAGCTTCAGCATCGATTATGAACAAAACAAGATCAGAGTCTCTAACGCTTTGTTCAACAAATTCCAGCATCCTGTGCTGTAAAAGATATTCCGGATTCATTATTCCCGGTGTATCTAGAAATACTATTTGGAAATTTTCTTCAGAATGTATTCCTAGAATTTTCTTCCGTGTTGTTTGCGGTTTAGAAGTTGCAATAGAAAGCTTTTCGCCTAAAATTGCATTCAGCAGTGTTGATTTACCTGCGTTAGGTTTGCCTACGATTGAAACGTATCCGGATTTATGATTCATTTATAATTGGTTTTGTTGAGTGCGAAAATATTACAACTCGGGACGATAAGCCAATTAACAAATCATAAATAAAATGATTTGCGAAATTAATGAGAAAAGCTGTTAATCTTCTTTTTCCAGCTTTTGTGAGATTCAAAACCAAAGTAAGCTAAAATCAGCATGATCAAAACCAACGAAGAGCTTATCATCAGCACGGTTTTGTTTTTAAAAACTGAGAAAGCTTCGCTTCCACTTTTCGAAATACCAGACTTTGCTTCATCAATATATGTAGTTAAGTTTAAGCTCCCAACATTCCAGTTAACAGAAAACACAACTGCCAACAACGAACCAATTATCAACAGACTAAAAAATCCGACTACTCCATAAAAGAAATAATTTTTTTTCTGTTTAGATAAACCGGGTGAGAGATTCAACCCTTCCATTAGCCGTTCTGTAAATCCATTAGGGGCCAAATCGGGTTCAATTTGTTTTAACGATTGATGCACAACTCTCATTGCTCTTAATTTTGATGCAGCAAGCTGATCGGAATTCAAAAGATTTTTTACATCTTCGAGTTCTTCCGGAATAAGTTGATTATCTATATAATCATTCAATAGTTCTTCAATATTCTTTTTCATAACACTTCCTCTTGATAATTATGCTTTAGCAGTAAATCCTTCAGCGAATTTCTTGATCTATGCAAGAGCACTTTTACATTAACTAAAGAGATTCCCATTACTTGGCTTACTTCACTCATCGAAAGTCCATCCAAATAAAACAGAATTAAAACCAACGCATTTCTAACCGGTAATTTATCAACCATTTTTAAAACATACTGATTAACATTTTCAGTTGTGCTGTAAATTTCATTATCAAACTTGCCAAGCTCAATTTCTTCATCAATCGAAGTCATTTCCTGCTCAACCTGGCGTTTCTTTGAAGCAATGATTGTTAAACCGGTATTGTAAACTATTCTGTAAAACCAAGTTGAGAACTGAGCATCCATTCTAAACTCTTTTAAACCATTATATGCTTTTAGAAAACTGTCTTGCAAAGCTTCTTCCGCATCCATCTCATTTTTAAGAAGCCTTTTTAGAAGCGAAAAAGCGCGATCCTTGTATCGGTTAACTATAAGCGAGTAATCCGAGATGTTGCCCCGTTTTACCGACTCAATTATTTCTATATCGCTTAAATGTTTCATCACTCCATTAGACTAAGACACTTCTTGTAAGGTTACAAAAAGAATACAAGTTGTTTTCTGTAACCTTTTGCTATTCAACTCATGTCCAAAGTAATGAAAGAAAAAATAATTATGAAGTTTAATTTGTAACCATAAGAAAAGAAACACAGTCAAAAGTATTAAACAATAAAAGGAGAAATATCATGGAATCAGTTATAGCGGTTTTTATCCCTATTATATTCTTTATAGTAGTTGGTCTGGTAATCACTTTAGCAATCTATTTCAGATCAAGAGAAAAACAAATGATGATTGAAAAAGGGCTTTCAACCGAGCAGATGTTTGAGCTGCTCCACTCAAGAGAAAAAGAAAGAAAGAATGGCTACTTCATGTTAAAAGGGGGAATCATTTTGGTTTTCTTAGTTTTTGGCGGAATTGTCGGCAGTATGATTGACCGCGCTTACTTTGGTTATTGGGAAAATTACGATGGTGGAAAATACTACCACGACGATCCGGTTTATGGAGTTTGGTTAACATTCTTGGGACTTGGAATTGGAGCCATTGTAGCTCACTTCATCTCTAAGAAAGTGGAAAAAACTGATTCGGTTCAGAACTAATACCACTTGAATTATACAATAAAGATGCCGGATTAAGTCCGGCATTTTTTATCGCTCTCTCCAACATTTAGTTCTAAATTTCTAAGAATTTTACCAATATTTATTCAATAAAAATCTATTTATTTGCGTCTTGCTTTTCCCAAATTTTTCTCATTCTTTCATTCATCATTTTTTCTTTATGCTCCTCTTCTTTTTTCATAACTGTAAACTCTTCTCTAGAAGTTTTCACAGACTGATTATATCCTGAGCCCGAAGGAGAAGTTAATATCCCTATAAAACCAAATATTATGTAGGCAATTACAATCCCGACTGCCAGATAAACTGTTGCTACCGTAATAATTGCAGTTGTTATAAAGGATAGCGTAGATAAAAAGATGAAGAATAACGCATGGAGCGGAAAGTATGAACCAAATTTATTTACATCCGTATAAGCTGAATAACCAACAATGCACATTCCTAACAAAGAGAAAGACCAAAGACACCACGCTACAAATCCCTTCTCTGCCGGGAACCACCAGAATGGATTTAGAAAAATTGCTTTATATACATCCTCTTCCCACAAAACAAACAACAGCCCAAACAAGAACCCCAATAACGCAGTTAAGTATGGAGTTAAACTTTCTTTTTTGTAGCCTTTTCTCCCTTCTTTCAAGAACATCAATTTTCTATCTAGTCTTTGTCCAACTGTAATAAGAGCTATTGTTGTAATACTTAAAGCTAGAGCTATTCCCCAGAACGTTAAGCTTTTCCAAGTAATATATTCATCTAAAAAATTTTTAATAGTTATTCCGTTCACTCCTAGTTTCAGAGTGTCTCTATTCGCTATAACTTTATTTGGAACAGATACAGTAATAAGGCTTTTGGTGAGAACAAATCCGGTATCATCCCCAAGTTTTACATCTATAAACTTTTTGGAGAATCCAATTGGAATTAAAGTGTCTCCCTTAACGAATGATCCGATTATTTTTGAATCGTCGGAAGGTTTCTCCCGTACATTTACTTTTTTGGTTTTAACTACATAAGCAATAGTTGTATCGCTAGTCCCAAACAAAAAATCGCACGAAGTAACTGATAAAATTAAACCAATGGCTAGAAAAAATAAGGTTAGCTTTTTCATAATAATCCAGAGTTGTCTTTTTTGAATTAAACACCCAACTCAAACTTAGTAAAATAATTGCTTCATTAACTCATAAATTAAACGAATTGTACTTTAGTATCGAAGCAAATAATTATAGTTTGGAGAGATGTACTAATATTGGTTACGTAGGAATGAGCAAGTATGTTGATAAAAGAAACGGCTCGTTGAGCCGTTTCTTAAAATGTTTTATTCAATACCTTGTTCTTCAAGCCAGCGTTGAGCATCAAGTGCCGCCATACAGCCGGTACCCGCAGCAGTTATAGCTTGCCTGTAAACGTGATCAGCAACGTCACCCGCAGCAAAAACACCTTCAATATTTGTATAAGTTGTTCCCGGTTTAACTTTTAGATAGCCCGTTTCATCCATATCAAGCTGACCTTTGAACAAATCTGTATTTGGTTTGTGACCTATTGCCAAGAAAACTCCATCGATAGGGACTTCGGTTACAGAACCATCTTTTGTGTTCTCTAATAAAACACCGGTAACCATTTTTCTGCCGGCTTCTTCTTTTCCAAGAATTTCTTTAACAGTTGAGTTTGTAACAAACTTAACCTTTGGATTTTTCTCGGTACGTTCTGTCATAATCTTAGATGCTCTAAATTCACTTCTTCTATGAACAAGAAGAACCTCGGAAGCAAAGCGGGATAAATAATTTGCTTCTTCCATTGCAGTATCGCCGCCGCCAATTACGATAATCTTTAATCCTCTAAAGAAAAATCCGTCGCAAGTAGCGCAAGCTGAAACGCCGTATCCTTGATAATGTTTTTCGCTGGGAATTCCTAGCCATCTTGCTGATGCACCGGTAGCAACAATAACAGAATCAGCGGTATAAGTTTCATCTTCAGTTTTAACAGTAAAAGGACGTATGGAAAAATCAACTTCGGTTACATTTTTAAAATATGATTTTGCACCGAAACGTAGAACTTGTTTACGCATAGTATCCATCAACTCCGGACCTTGTATTCCATGTTCGAAACCGGGAAAGTTTTCAACTTCAGTTGTTATCGTTAATTGTCCGCCGGGCTGCATTCCTTCCAAAATCACCGGATTCAAATTTGCGCGTGAAGTGTAAAGTGCGGCAGTTAAACCAGCCGGACCGCTTCCAATAATTATTACTTTATGATGATTCTCTGACATTTGTATCTCCGAATTTTTCTATCCAAAATTATTGATTGTTTATGACTTTTAATAACCGTTAGATGTTATTCTTTTACGAAGGATTCGCTGGCGAGAAATTCTGCGTTTCTCTTTAACCCGCTTAGCTTTGTGCGCTTAATCGGGCTTGTTTCAAATCTAGTTTTGAATTCTTCATCTTTCATATTGATAACTTCATCAAGGAGTAAATTAGTTCCTTTAGGCTGAAAATCTTGCAGTAAAGTTGGTTCCGAGAATTTTTTATTCCAAGGACAGACATCCTGGCAAACATCGCAGCCGAAAATCCAACCGTCAAATTTCCCTTTGAATTCTTGGCTTATTTTTCCTTTATTCTCAATTGTTAGGAATGAGATGCACTTGTTCGCATCAACAACTTGCGGCTGAACTATTGCCTTTGTAGGACAAGCATCGATACAAGCAGTACATGAACCACATAAATCGGTAACATGAGTTGAGTAATCAAATTCGCAATTAGTGATTATGTTTGCGATGAAAAACCAGCTGCCGATTTCTTTGTTAATAACATTTGAATTTTTCCCTAGCCAGCCGATTCCGCTTCTAACTGCCCACGCTTTATCCATAACCGGACCGGTATCAACATAACTTTTCGATTCAAAATTTTCATCGATTGATTTTAAGTATTCTTCCAGCAGTTCCAGTTTTTCCCAGATTACCAAATGATAATCTTTTCCCCATGCATATCTGGAAATCTTTCCACTCTCTTTTTTTTCAGAATGTTGTTCGGGTGAATAGTAATTGAGTGCTAAAGAAATAACACTTTGGGCAGATGGAAGAATTTGTTTTACATCTTGGCGTTTTTCAATATTCCGGTTCATGTACTCCATCGAAGCATTAAAACCACGTCCAAGCCAACTTTGCAAATGCAATGTTTCTTCTGTTAAAATTTCAGCATTCGAAAATCCTACTAAATCAAAACCAAGTTCGTGAGTTTTATGAATTACTATTTCGTTTGAAATTTTCATCTATCTGCTTTGGTTTTCACCAGTTTAGTTCTTTCTTAAAAACTTTGACGTACACATCACCATTTAAAATCTTCACTTCGTAAGCATCAAGCCCTTTTAATCCTTGCGGAAATTTGCCGGTGCGCAGATCAAACATCCAGCCGTGAGCCGGACAGTAAACACAATTATTTTCTATATAACCATCATAGATTATTGCAGCTTTTTGGTGAATACAAATATTACTAAGAGCATAGACTTCCTCACCGATTCTAAATAATGCAACATCAACATCATCAACAAAAAAGCGCTGACCGATTTTATCTTTCAGGTCGCTCACTTTACATACTTTCGAAAATCCTTCTGGTAGGTTCATTCTGGCAGCACCGTTAATTTTTCTTTTATAGAGAATCCACGATCAGTTTTGCTAATTGTAGAGGCCACACCAAAAGCGTCGTGCTCAAAATAAAGTAGCCAATTTTCATCTACCGCGCGAGGAAGCAGTTCTTTCTTTTCATTAACAGTTACGATAGGCTGAAGATCGTAACCCATTACGTACGGAATTGGAATGTGTGAGCTTGTGGGAATTAAATCGCCACAATATAAAAGTGTGTTGGAGGAATCAGTAATTTTCACCAATTGCTGATTAAATGTATGCCCGTTGACTATTATTAATTCAATATGTTCGTTAAACACTTTATCTTCCCATAGTTTTAAGATTCCTTCATTCATCAGAGGTATAAACCGATCGTGAATGAAGCTGGCTTTATCACGTTCGGATGGATTTAGCGCCCACTCAAAATGTTTTTTCTGAACATGATAAGTAGCGTTTGGAAAAGTAGGGAACCATTTACCATCTTTGTTGTAAGTTGAACCGCCGGTATGATCAAAGTGTAGATGTGTTAGAATTACATCAGTAACTTTTTCGGGATCAACTCCATTTTGCTCAAATGATTTTTTTTGTGTATACTCGGAATAATCCACACCATAAATTCGGTTAAACTTTTCATCCCAGCCGCTGCCAATTCCGGTATCTATTAAAATATTTTGTGAGTTGCTCTTGAGAAGTAAATTTCGGGCGTTAAGAGTTATTCTGTTCAATTCATCCGGCGGATTTGTGTTCTGCCATAACGGCTTAGGAACAACTCCAAACATTGCGCCGCCATCCAGCGCAAAAGAGCCCGTCTCAATAACTTTTAATTCATATGGACCAATAGTCATTGTAAAGTTTTATGTTTGTTAGTGTAATTATTAAGTTAAGTGTATCTAAAAACTATGGAATTTTAGTATGAACAACAAAAAGCATATAACTCTCGTTCAATCTGCATTTACAATTTTTTTAGTGGCTTTTTCAGTTTTCTTTTTAGCGTCCGGCATTTCTGCACAAACAAAACCAACTGGCGACTTGAAAGTGATGACATTCAATATCCGCTACGGTACGGCAAACGATGGCGAGAACAGTTGGCAATTCCGTCGTGAAATTGTTTTTGAAACGATCAAAAAATTTGGGCCCGAAATTCTTGGACTTCAAGAAGCATTGTTTTTTCAGATAGACGAAATATTAAAACAATTTCCAAACATGGCTTTGATTGGAGTTGGCAGAGATGACGGCAAACAAGCCGGCGAATATTCTTGCATCTTGTATGATAAAAACCGCTTCAGTGTTGATACTACAGAAACTTTCTGGTTCTCTGAAACACCAACCGTTCCGGGTTCAAAAAATTGGGGAAATAACATTACGAGGATTTGCACTTGGGCAAAGTTTACAGATTCCGTGAGCAAGAAAAAGTTTTATTTCTACAATGTACATCTCGATCATGAATCACAGCCGAGCAGAGAAAAAAGCACAGAGTTACTTCTGACAAAGATGAATATGCAGAGTGAAAAGTTGCCGGAAATTCTAACCGGAGATTTTAATTGCGGAGACACTAATCCGGCAATAAGAACAATTACAAACGGCGGTTTAGATGATTCCTACAGAGTTTTACACAAAAAGTCGGCCGATGAAGGTTCATTCAATGAATTTAAGGGTGTAACCAGCGGAGAGAAAATAGATTTCATTTTTATTTCTAAGCATCTGAAAGTTAAGCATGCTGAAATAGTAAGAGACAGTTATAGCGGCAAATTCCCATCAGACCATTTTCCGGTTACGGCAGTTTTGGCGATGTGAAATAATTAGCATTGATTGAGTAATAACTCTTTAATAAGTTGAAACAAAAATTCACGGGGTGAGTTGTGCGGTTTATATTGTTATTATTTCTAATCATGATTTCGTGTGTAGCACTTGTTGCGCAAACTGTATCGATTAGTGAAGTATTAGATGCTAACCTATTTAAGCTTGAGGACGGGCGAATTATTAAGCTTGCCGGTGTTGATGCCCCGCAAAAAAGCATTAGCTATGAATCACTAAAGGAAATAGCGCAAGAGACAATTGATTTTTCTAAAAATTACTTTAAAAATCAGCAATTCAAGATAACTGTACTAGGGCAATTCAAAGACTATCAACTTGTTTTTTTATTTAGGGAATACCCAATTGAAACGGTATTGATAAATTCCCGCTTTTTAGAAAGAGGATTCGGAAAGTATATCCCCAACACCATTGGTGTTGAGTCCAAAAGAATGGCTAAAAGAGAACATTACGCTATCGAAAACAATATTGGCATTTGGAAATATTATCAAAAGTGTGAAAACGACACTTTAGATTGTACACTATCGAAACAAGGATCGGCGAGAATTGCAGATACAACTCAGTTTAAGAAAAAAGTAGAATATCCAGTTATTACAACCCAACCGTCTATACCTTTGCAATTTTTGACGGGCGCCGGTTTAGCAATTGTGACAAGTATTGGCGGTGGACTAATGGGTTACGTTATAGAAGTTTCCGGATCTAATAGTGGAACATTCTTACGGGGTTTGGGAGGAGCGATACTCGGAACTTATGCTGGTTATTTCATTGGCTTTACTACGGGAATATATTTGCATGCAAAGAGAAGCTATCCTAAAATCGAGTATGCTGAATTCTTGGGAATGACTTTCGGGCTATCGTTAGTAACTACAGCAACAACTGCATTGATTATAAACGATAAGAATAGTGGCATTCCTTATTTGGCGGCAACGTTATCTCCGATCGTTTTTTCTTTAGCTATTGCAAATACTTTTTATAACCAGCCAGATATTAGCCCTACGTCTAGTGTTGTTTTTAAAAGCACTTTCCAAGATTTCCGTGAATCACAAACCACACGATTAGAATTATTCCAACTAACTTTTTAAAACAAAAAAGGGCTTTAACAACAAGCCCTTTTCTTTTCAAATATTTTTAGAAGATTATCTTCCTAAACCATCAAGATGTTCTTTCTTTGCTAACAAAGCATCTTTATCTTCTACGTGAGCCGGATCGGGAACACAGCAATCAACCGGACAAACAGCCGCACATTGAGGTTCATCATGGAAGCCAACGCATTCTGTACATTTATCCGGAACAATGAAGAAATAATCGGATGAAAAGAATCCGCTTGCGCCGGCTGGTGAAGCTTCATCACCGCTAAAAGTTTTATCACCAATTTTCCAATCTGCCCCGCCTTCATAAATTGCTGTGTTCGGGCATTCCGGTTCGCATGCACCACAATTAATACATTCATCAGTTATCTTTATTGCCATATCGGCCTCCTTAGGTTATTTTGAAAATTTATTTTGTTACTTCAATCTTCGGAATTCTGTTCCAAAACTTCTTTGGATCAACATTTTTTGGATTTTCTTCTAACTCAAAAATTATCGGTTCTATTTGATTTAGAAGTAAAGCTAAATTAATTTTTTTATGAACGGGCGAATAACTTCTTAATTTTTTTTCAGCCTTTTTATATTGACTTACGCATCCTTTGTAGTTTCCGGAAATTAAATGATAACTCCCAACAGAAACTTGAACTAAACCTTGATAGAATTTTCTCTCTTCGCGTTCACATTCCATCCAGCAATCTTCAAAAAAGTCATGTGCCGCGAAAAAATCACTATCGTTAAAGAGCGCTATTCCAACTATAATGTTATCCAATGCCTTTGAAATAATAATAAAACAAGGTTAATACTGCAAGGAAGATCGTTTAAGTAAGAAAAAAATATATGATTTGAATGATTCAACGATAGATTTCAGCTTTCTAGTCTGTTTAGACTAATAAAAGTGCGAAAATAAGCCGAATTACCAACTTCCGCTGGAGCCGCCACCGCCAAAAGAGCCGCCGCCGCCGGAAAAGCCGCCAAAACCTCCGCCTCCGCTACTTCCGCCCCAACTGCTGCCACCTCTACTGCTGCCTCCCATAGAGCTTAATATCAATAATGGGAGAAGACCGCCTCCACCACCGCCACGTCCCCCTTTTCCTCCAATCGCCGCAATTATTATAAAAATAATTACAATGAAGATAAATGGAATGCCGGTTCCTTTTCCTTTGCTTTTCGGTTCGCCTTTGTATTCACCTTTTGTAGCAGCTATTATTGCATCAAGTCCAGCGTTTACGCCGGCATAATAATCACCGGCTTTCAGATAAGGACGAACTTCGTTGCGAAGAATTGAGCTGGCTAAAGCATCTGGAAGAGTTCCTTCGAGTCCATAACCAACTTCGATTCTCATTTTTCGGTCTTCCTTAGCAAGAAAGAAGAGAACTCCGTTATTATTTTTTTTAGAGCCTATTTGATTTTTCGCGGCTGTTTCATAGCAGAATGATTCAAGTGGATAGCCATCAAGTGTGCTCAACATTAAAAACACAACTTGGTTGGAAGTCGAGTCTTCGAAAGATTTTAATTTTGATTCAAGAGTGTAAAGTTCCGAGCTGTTTAAAGTTCCGGTTTGATCATTAGCATAATTTTTCAGTACCGGAACTGAAACTTGTGAAAATGCAGAACTAACAAATACTGCTAAAAGTAATATTAGAATTTTCGAATTTAGTTCTGCTCTCTTCACTCTACACTCTGCGTTAAATTAGAATTGTACTTTTGGTGCTTGGTCTGCACCTTCAGCTGCTTTGAAATATGCCTTTTCTCTAAAGCCGCCAAAGTTTGCAATTATTACACCCGGAAATTTTTTAATTGCAGTATTATAATCTTGCACAACTTGATTGAACTTTTGACGTTCAACAGTAATTCTGTTTTCGGTTCCTTCCAATTGTGACTGTAGTTGCAAGAAGTTTTCGTTTGCTTTCAATTGAGGATAGTTTTCAGAAACAACCATTAATCTCTGCAACGCACCGCTTAAACCGTCTTGCGCTTTTTGGAAACGTGCGAATGCTTCAGGATCATCTAATTGGGTTGCATCAATTTTCATTTGTCCAACTTTAGCACGCGCTTCTGTAACCGCTGTATAAGTTTCTTTTTCGAAATTAGCAACGCCTTTAACAGTTGCAACTAAGTTTGGAATAAGATCCGATCTTCTCTGATAAACGTTTTCGACTTGACTCCAAGCTCCTTTTACACCCTCATTTAAACTAACAAAACCATTATACTTTCCGGTTACCCAAGAAAATAGCATAATGAATATGATTACAATTGCGCCAACAACTCCAAGTGTAATTTTTAGACCTTTACTCATCGATCCTCCTTAAAGAAAATAAAATTTATGCTGATCAGTTAATTTCGTGATTAATTAGTTAGACTTCTCATCGGAGCCGGAATTTTACCGCCGCGTCCGACAAAACCTTTTGAACTAATGGTTCTTACTTCCATAATAGGCGCTAATCCAAGCAGTCCGCCATAATCAACCATCTCTCCAACTTTTTTGCCGTAAGCTGGAATAATTCTGACGGCAGTAGTTTTATCGTTGATAATTCCAATTGCAGCTTCATCTGCAATAATACCGGCAATTGTAGATGCCGGAGTATCACCGGGAATTGCAATCATATCAAGACCTACTGAACAAACTGCTGTCATAGCTTCCAACTTTTCTAAGGAAAGATGACCGGCTTGCACTGCGCGAATCATTCCCATGTCTTCACTAACCGGTATGAAAGCTCCGCTCATTCCACCAACGGAAGAACTTGCCATTAAGCCCGCTTTCTTCACTGAATCATTCAACATTGCCAAGGCGGCAGTTGTTCCGGGCGCGCCAACATCTTCAACGCCCATAGCTTTAAGAATATCAGCAATACTATCACCTTCTGCCGGAGTTGGAGCGAGAGAAATGTCAACAATTCCGAACGGAACGCCATTTTTCTCTGCTACTTTTCTTCCAATCAGTTCGCCCGCGCGAGTAATTTTAAAAATAGTTTTCTTGATCACTTCAGCTAATTGCTGCAAATCCACATTGCCGGCTTCCTTAATTGCTTCCAAAACAACACCGGGACCACTAATTCCTACATTAAGGACAACCTCTGGTTCAGTGACACCGTGAAAAGCACCGGCAACAAATGGATTATCTTCAACAGCATTTGCAAACACAACAAGTTTTGCGCAGCCTATGGAATCTTTATCTTTAGTTAATTCCGCAACTTGTTTTATCGTCTCAGCCATCATGTTAACTGCATCCATATTGATTCCCGCTTTAGTTGAACCAATATTAACGCTCGAACAAACTCTCTTTGTCTGCGCGAGTGCTTGGGGGATAGCTTTGATAAGTTCACGCTCGCCGTTTGTCATTCCCTTTTGAACTAAAGCTGAAAAACCGGCTATGTAATCAATTCCGATTTCTTCTGCAGCTTTATCTAAAGTTTTCGCAATCTCAATAAAGTCTTCCATTTTAAAAGCATCAAATGGAATTGAAATTGGAGTAACAGAAACTCTTTTGTTCGCAATTGAAATTCCATACTGTGCTTCAACTTCTTTTGCGTTTTTAACATGCTCTCTGCCATAGCGAACAATTTTATCATAAATTTTTTGCTTTGTTACTTCAATGCTTCTATCATGACAATCGCGCAAACTAATTCCAAGTGTTACAGTTCGGATATCAAAATGCTCGATTTCCGTCATTCTAATTGTTTCTAATATTTCGGTGAATTCGTAGTTCATAGCTCCTCGTGAAAAGTGAAACGGGAAACGGCTAAAACGTATTTCGTTTTCCGTCTATCGTTTTTCGTTAAATTCTGTGCATATAACGAAAAACATCTTCGTGTTGTAAATAAATTTTAATATTGAGTGGTTCTGCTGTCTTGTACATTTCTTCTTGAATTTCTTTCAAGTCCTTTTGTGAATTGGTTATGTCAATAATCATAATCATTGTAAAAAAATCGCCCATGATTTTTTGACTTAGATCTTGAATATCGCAATTAGATTTGCCAAGTGCGGTTGTAATTGCGGCAACAATTCCGGGTTTGTTCAAACCAAAAGAAGTGAGAATTACCCTACCCGAAATAGCATCCGGCTTCTTGTTGGCAAATGTTACTGATGAACTTGTTTCAACTTTTTTACGTACAGCTTCTTTTACCACATCCGGAGTTGCGTTCGGACCCAACTCGCTTATGGTTTCAAATGTAATTCTTCTGATATCGTTTTCTGTAAAATTCACGGTTTTAATCCTCTGTATTCATTCTGTAAATATTCTAATGCTTTATTTGCAACTTCTATATTTTTTTGCTCTGCAAAAGTTTCGGCATTTTCCAGATTCCCTCTATAAAATCTAATCCAAACCAGTTCGCCTATCACAATTCCATCAAAAGCCCGGTTTGCAATAAATGCGTTCACAGTAAAATAACCGGCGGCTAAATTCCAAGCCAGAGACATTAATCCAGATAAAATTTTACCTGAGTATATCTGTCCAGAGCCGGGCAAAATATAAGAAATAACCTTTGCAAAAGTAACGGAAAGTTTGTCGTTTTGAACTTGATCGCAAAGCAATTTCAGCTCTTTTTGCGAATCATGTTTGCTGAAGGATTTTGAGGAGTTTTCCCAATCATCTGCAAACATATACGCCCAGCCGCGCCAGAAGTTTATCACTTCAATTTTCGAGATGAATCTTGAATCGCTCTCAAGTTCGTTACAAAGCTGAAATGCGCGTGATGTTGTTTTTCTTAGTATGTTACAGCGAATTACTTCGATTTTCGTTTCGAATAAAAACAAATCATCGTTTGAGTTTCTTTCTGCCAATCCAAAATAATTAATTGCTTCATTGAAGAACGCTCCGGCTTTGTAACATTGAGCAATTCTGAAATTCACCTTTGCACTAAGATCATTCTCTTTAGCGAAGAACAAAGTTCTCTTATATTCTGTAATTGCGTCAAAATATTGGTTCGAATTGAATAATAGTTCTGCTCTTTCTAGGGATTTCTCTGACCATGATTGTGCTTGTAGAGCACTAAAAATATAAAGCAGAGCTAAAACATATTTCTTAGGTAGAAACATTATAGATCAATTTTTGGAAGGAAGTAATTTCTTTCTTCGAAAAAGATTTTTATTTCGCTATCTAAATTAAACTGGAGACGAGCATTATAAATTTGTGCTGAAGCCGCCGAGCCGTAAATGCTTCCACCGTAAAAGAAAGCAGTCAGACCAGTAAAAAGCCAGCCACGGAATTGATGATCATGCTGAAAATTGTTTACGGCTAGAAAACCGGAAAGTAATGTTGCACCGAAGGCAATCAGACCATCAGTTAATTCTCCGGTATATACTTTTCCAGCACCGGGTATTGCAGCGGAAAGCAAAACGGCGGTAACCGGATTTTTCTTCGGGGGATTAGTTTTCATTTTGTAGAAGTAAAGCAGCCTAGTCTGAAGCGAAT
>JBAYTN010000092.1:0-14957 GCA_041675645.1 Melioribacteraceae bacterium | reverse complement strand
GCTTTCATCGGAGTTATATTTTTGAACTAACTCCAATAACTCTGCTTCGCTAATATCTTCCGAAAGTTTTTCCACAATGGAACGCATACCAATTTCATGACAAGCTTTAGCTTTCGAATTCACATAAGCTTCTGAAGCCGGATTATTCCCTACAAGAATTGTAACTAATCCGGGAACATCAAGCGCAACCGATTTTAGCCAGTCACACTTTTTCTTTAGTTCTTCCCTAATCTCTGTTGCGGCTTTCTTGCCGTCTATAATAATTGCCATAAACTTTATTGCTCTTCTTATTCAGTAACTTCTTGAACTTGTTTATCAAACTCCGGAATAAATATTCTTTCTATTCCAATAGTTTTTCCGGTTTCGGAATCCACTCTAATAAAAACACCGGTTAAATGAACATTGTCGGTTGCCGTCTGATACTTCTGCGGCGTTTGATATAGGAAACGGTTTATTGCCGCGTCTGTTTTCATTCCAATAACAGAATCGTAAGGACCGGTCATTCCAACATCTGTAATGTAACTGGTTCCCCCTTTTAATATTCTTTCATCGGAAGTCTGCACGTGAGTGTGTGTTCCAACCACTGCCGATACTTTCCCATCGAGAAACTGAGCAAGCGCCAGTTTTTCCGCAGTTGCTTCAGCATGGAAATCTATAAAAATCATTTTTGCTTCATGCTTGATCTTAGCAATCACCCATTCAGCTGATCTAAAAGGGCAATCAATTGGAGACATATAAGCACGGCCTTGCAGATTTATTACTGCGACTTTTCCTTTTGGAGTATCAGCTATGTAATAACCGTTTCCAAATGTTCCTTTTGGATAATTCAAAGGGCGTAAAGCGCGCGAATCTTTCTTCAAGTAATCTTGCGATTGATGCTTATCCCAAGTATGGTTTCCGCCGGTAATAACATTCACGCCAAGTTCGAAAAGGATTTTAGCTTCCCGCTCTGTACAACCCTTTCCATCGGCTGCATTTTCGCCATTCGCAATGATTAAATCTGTTCTATATTTCTTTTGTAAGCTAGGCAGCCACATTCTAGCAATGTCTAAACCCGGATCACCTACAATATCACCAATAAATAAAATATTTGTCGTCATTTGCTCTCATCTTTAGTCAAAATATATCTAAAATGAACTGGATAAGAAAATTTCTCATCGTTTTGTTTTTAGTTAAATTTGTTCCATGAAAGGTGAAAATAAAATAGAATCAATTCCCTTTGAAGAAGCCGAATACTGCGTTTTCGACTTTGAAACGACCGGTGTTTCCGCCAGATCGGATAAAGTAATTGAAATTGGCATGGCTCGAATAAAAAAAGGGAAAATTGTTGATACGTTTTCTTCATATATAAATCCCGGCAGACCGGTTCCCTATTACATTACAACAATCACCGGAATTACAAATTCTGACGTGGAAGACGCTCCCTATTTCGAAGAAGTATATCCTAAAATCAAAGAATTCATGAGCGATTCGGTACTTGTTGCACACAATCTCGGTTTTGATATCGCATTCCTAAGAAATGAATGTATGTCTTCCGAAAATGAAATGATTCCTAATGAAGCCATTTGTACGCTTAAATTAGCCAGAAAACTTTTCCCAGCTTTACCTAGTAAATCGTTAGGAAATATTGTTAAGCATTTCAAAATCCGGCATCGCGATGTACACCGTGGTTTGGGAGATGCAACTGCCACCGGCAAAGTCTTGATTAAGATGTTCAAAACGCTCCGTGAAGATCACAACATAGATTCCGTTAGCGACTTAATTTCATTCCAAAGCACTACATTTATTCCGGCTAAGCTAAATACTACAAAGAAAAAATTAACGGATGATTTATTTCGAGTTCCAGCGATGCCCGGAGTTTATTTTTTCAAAAACTCCAAAGGTGATATTGTTTATATCGGTAAAGCAAAATCTCTTAAAGACCGTGTAAAAAATCATTTCATGAGCACGGCTCTTCGTAAATCAAAAAAAATTGTACAGGCTGCAAACTCTCTGGAATTCCAAACAACTAATTCTGAATTAACGGCGCTTCTTGCTGAAGCTGAACTAATTAAAGTTCACAAACCCCGCTTTAATACAATGCTCAAGAATTTTCCGCGCAGTTATTTCATTCGTATAAGCGCTTCGGATAAATTCCCTACTGCCGAAACAGCAAACTCTTTTGAATTTGACGGCGCTGATTATTATGGCCCCTATCCAAATCGTAATTCTGTTACTGAAACAAAAGAAATTATCGATCGTGCTTTCCAATTAAGAGAATGTGACATCAAAGAACTGAGTAAACGTAGAAAATGTTATTTGATGGACATACAGAGATGTAAGGGCCCTTGCATTGAAGAGAATATCAATGACATCTATCAAGAAGAATTACTACGCGTGCACGAATTTCTTAGCGGACACAACCAGTCAGCCGTAGATAGACTTCTGAATAAGATGAAAGAATTAAGTGAAAAGCAAAAATTTGAAGAAGCGGCTCAAATTAGAGATGTAGTACAAAGAATACTTAATCAATTACAGCGCTCATCCATACTTTCAGAGCCATTAAACAAAGCTAATGTATTAGTTGAAATTGCCAGCACTCCTAAAAATGAATATGTGCTTCTGCTCGAAGGGAAAATGTATTTCAAAGATTTATTCGTAGAAAAAGGATCGACCTCGATTGAGAATGCGATAGAAGAATATTTTGCCGGATCAATAAATGCAAACAGAGAGCTCACACAAAAAGATATTGAAAGACTAAAAATTGGGTTAAGCTGGTTAATTAGAAACCGGGGACAGATTAAAATTCACTACCTAAAGGATTACTCAAGCGCCCAAGAATTAGGTGCTGATTTTCTTTTCGTGCGCAATTAGTAATTAACCCAAAACAAAGTGTGTAATTATATAACGAGCAATCAGTGCGGTTAACAAAACAAGAACTAAATACATCGAAACTACTTTCCATGATTTCTTCGAAATAATTATAGTAGAACGAAACCCTCGCCAGCCACATTGTTTACATCGATAATTCTTAAGGAATGTAGTGCGACGCACTATTTGTTCCCACATATTTCTCGCGCGAGATCTATGCAGTGTAGCAAGACTATTACAACTCGGGCATCTTGATAATTGCGGGTTTCGATAAATGAATATTTTAGATATTCCCATATAACCGTTTAGTTTCTGAATAAAGATAGCAACATAATTTTTGGTTTGAAAACAGATTCATCACTTGCTTAAAATCTTGCCGTACAGTTTCTGATTCTCCAAAATTTTACAAGCTATATCATATTGTTTATCAAACATCAAAGATTCTCTTAACCTCTTCTCTTTACCGCCGGTCCGCGCAATCAGTTCTTCACGGATAAAGTTGTAGATATCATCTTTATACTTTTGAATTTCATTTGAATGATTCGAATCGAACTCGGCTTTCATTTTCTCAAGCTGGTCAATAAACTTTTGATCTAGTTTCTCATCAACCGCCGCTGATTTTAATTGCTCAATTAGTTTTTCCGATTTCGAAACAAACTCAAATTTTTCCTTCGCCAAATAGGTAGAGAACTCACCAAGCAATTTTTGCTGCGTAATTGATGCAACATCTAAAGACGGATTGATATTGTAATAATGTGTAGCGAATCTGAAGAAAACACCTTCGGCAAGTAATCTTTTCACTAATTCCGAATTGCTTACATTCTTAACCAAAGTATCAGGCATAATCCCACCGGCAGAATAGACCGTGCGCTTCTTATCCGTCTTAAATTCTCTTTTGGTAATGCTATGATCTGTTTCAAAGATTTTCCCTTTGCCCGAATAATTAATCTTTTGGATTGATCGTCCGCTCGGCGTGTAATACCTTGCAGTTGTAAGCTTAAGAGAATTATTATAAGGAAGAGGAAGTATTGTTTGCACTAATCCTTTCCCAAAGGAATTGGTGCCAAGTATAACTGCTCTATCGTGATCTTGAAACGCACCGGCTACAATTTCTGCTGCAGAAGCTGTTCCTTCATCAATTAGAACTACTACTTTTGTTTCGGGAAGAATTGGTTCTTCAAAGGATAAATGATTTTTTACATTCAAGGAATCTCTTCCTTTTACTGTTACAACAAGTTGTCCTTTCTGCAAAAACTTTTCGCAAACATCTATCGCAGCATCCAATAATCCGCCCGGATTGCCGCGAAGATCTATAACAAGCGAATTAATTTCTTTTTTTGCTTTTAAATTTAAGAGTGCTCTCTTTACTTCTTCTCCGGCAGTCTGAGAAAAACCGCTTAGTTTCAAATACGCATTATTACTATTCTCCGGAATAAAACCATAGTAAGGAACATTCTTGATTTCAATTTCTTCACGGACTAAGTTAAAAACAATTGAGTCCGAAGAATTTTCTCTTTTCACTGTAACAGAAAGATTTGTACCGACATCTCCCTTCAAAAAATCTCCCAATCGATCATAATTATCTTTGCCTATTGGTTGATCGTTAATCTTGATAATTACATCACCGATCCTCATTCCTTGTCGTTGAGCAGAAAATCCCTCTATTAAATCGACAACAGTAACTTCACTATTTCTAACACCTATAGAAGCTCCAATGCCGCCGTATTTTCCTTTTGTAATAATCTCAATGTCTTTCTGTTGCGATACATCAATAAAGTTGGAATATGGATCGAGTGTTGAGAGCATTCCTTCAATTCCGGCAATCATAAAATTTTCCGGATTAAGGTCATCCACATAATTTAGAGCGACCTCTTTGTAAACTCGCCCGAATATTTCTATGCTTTTATTTATTTCAAAATAAATATCATTATCGCGTGTTAAAAAACCGGAAAAAATAAATACAGTCAAAGCTGCATACAAAACTTTCTTCTTCATCAAATCATCCTTTCGAATATTCTGTTATTTCATCAACAATAATTTTATGGATTTGCTCTATCGTAAAAGTGCCATCAATTTTTCTAAACCTTTTCTCTTTTTCAGCTAAGTAAAGATAGCCTTCTCTAACCTTTTCATAAAAATCCATTTTCGATCTCTCAATCCGGTCCAACTGAACTTGTTTAACAAGTGCTTTTCTTCTTACAACTTCATCAATAGGAATATCAATTAGGAAAGTTAAATCGGGGACAGCTTTTCCGATTACAAATCTTTGCAGTTCCGAAACAAATTCTAAGTTTATTCCTCTTCCGAATGCTTGATAAGCAATTGAGGAATCATGAAATCTATCAGAAATTACAAAAGCATTTTTATCAAGCAACGGAATGATTACTTCTCCTACTAATTGAGCGCGGCTTGCTGCAAATAAAACAAGCTCCGTCTCAATAAGCATTTCGGAATTTTTCTTATCCAGCAACACATTTCTAATTTTTTCAGATATGTTTGTTCCGCCCGGCTCGCGAATAATTTTAACTTTATGACCTTCTCCAATTAGCAATTTTTCAAGCAGTTGTACTTGAGTTGATTTACCGCAAAAGTCTAAACCTTCAAATGTTATGAACATATTAGTATTGTTTTATTATGTATTCTAGTTTTTTAGGTTCTGCTGAGATTACTTTCGTAAAGTTCGGTACAATAATTTCCGGCTCAACTTTTCCGCCTTCTTCTTTTAGCGCTTCCCAATAATCTACTACTACTTTTATACTGTCGTTTGTAAGTCTACCAAGTTTGTTTATTCCTCCTCGCAAAACTATATCAAGTTTAGATGGATACAGTATCAACTCCTTTGCTGCCGGAACATTCTTAACTTCAATTGGAATACCGCTAAAACTTTTTTCAACAATTTTTTGTACTTCAACATCAAGTTTTACTCTATTAACAGAAAATCTTATTCCCGGTATCTCTTGAAGTTGTACGTAATAACTAATTGTTTCCGATAAATCATTGAACTCTTGAACTGTTGTGTTGATAGAATCAATCGACTGTAAAAGCGAATTTGAACCGAATATTTCCACAGTTGAAGGCTGCAAAATTACTTGCGATGTTGAATCAAATCCCGGTTTGAAATTCAGTCTGAAATTATTCGAGATTTTAACAATCTTCGAATTTATTCGGTCAATATCAAATTCGATTTGAGAAGGAGAAATTTGTAAAATTTGCATCGATGGAAAAAGCCACTGATTCGATTCAATGAAGTCGCCCAAATCTTTCTTCTGTCTTCCGGCTCTTTTATGAACTGATACATAGAAGTCAGTATACGAACCAACGGTAAGCTTGGCCAATTCCCATCCCTTTCCCTTCACTTGCAAATATGATTCTGTAAGTGAAGTATACCCAACCGAATAGTTTTTGGGCAAGTCAGTATACACAATACGTACTTTGATCATGGCAATATAATCTTGCGACATAGCCACAATGCCCCAGAAAGCTGCTGATAATAATGCAATAAATGAAATGGTTATTATTTTTTTCTTCATGTTTAAATATAAAAAAAACTCCACAGACGTGGAGTTTTGCCAAACTTATATTCCTAATAATAATTACCGGATCTGATTAAAGAATTCGATTAAAACTTCTCTATTTGCTTTTGAAATCTGTCTCCCCTTAATCGGGAAATTCTCGAATGAACGGGCTAAATGACGAAGCTTATGAACATTTAATCCCAATAATTCGCTTTCGGGTGGGACAGTAACGCCGTCGTAAATAATTGCTTCAGTTTCTTCATCGGAGGAAATTTCTTTAGCTTCTTCAAGCGCTTCCGATTTTAATTCCTCAATTCTGGAAATTACCGGCTTTCCAACTTCTTCCTTTTTAGTTTTTTCCTTTTGCTCATTTTCAACTGCACTAAAAAGAGAATCAACCACCGGCTTTACTTCAGCCTTTTCCTTTACCTTTTTAACTTTAGGCTGAACTTCTTCCTCTGGTTCTTGAAGAGGCATATCGGAAATTAAGCATTCTATCTGATCATCCGGGCGGGGAATTACGTGTGCGGCTACAAGCTGACCAACTCTCTGGGCTGCGGCTGCTCCCGCATCAACTGCTGCTTTAACAGCGGCGACTTCTCCAACTACTTTGATTGTAACCAACGCTGCAGTAATTTTTTCTTTGCTGACCAGCTTTACATTGGCGGCTTTAAGCATCGCATCAGCCGCTTCAATAGCGCCAATCAACCCTTTGGTTTCTATAAGTCCAAGAGCTAAGAGCATAACGTAAAATTACTTAGTGCGTTTTGGAAGAATAAGTTCTACGTCTGTATGAGGACGTGGAATAACATGTACCGAAACTAATTCACCAACTCTCTGAGCTGCAGCAGCACCGGCATCAGTAGCTGCTTTAACAGCACCAACATCACCGCGAACCATTACAGTTACATATCCGCCGCCAATCGTTTCTTTTCCCAATAATTCAACTTTAGCTGCTTTTACCATTGCATCCGCAGCTTCAACAGCCCCAACCAATCCTTTTGTTTCAATCATTCCAAGTGCATCAAGTGTCATATTTTTTGCTCCCAATTTGATTTTTTATTTGTTTACAAAATAGTTTATATAGTTAAAAATGTCAAAATAATAAACGCCCATTTAGAGATGCCTTTAGGCGAATTAATTGTTTCTTAAGTAATCTTCCAGAATTACAGCGGCGGCATTTTTATCAACTAATCCTTTATCCCTTCTCTTTTTTTTAGAGGGAACCGATTCTATGATCCGCTGTTTGGCTATTTCTGATGAATAACGTTCATCAACAAAAATGATTTCCAATGTGATATATTTTTTTAACCCTTCTACAAATTCCAGCACGGCTTTACTAGTAACAGATTCCTCTCCACTCTCCTTAAAAGGCATTCCCACTAAAATTCTTACTACACAATAATCAGTAAGTAGTTTCTTAAACTTTTCGGGAAAGCCTGTATCATTTGAGAGTGTTACTAGCGGATAGGCAAACATGTTAAGGGGATCGGTAATTGCTATTCCAATCCGTTTGAGACCGTAATCAAGTGCTAGCGTTCTTGCTTCTTTCAATTATTCACTTCTATTGGTTTTCGGCATCGAATCTTTCTACTGTATAAATGCCTTTATTCTTTTTCAAGCGTTCTATTAACTTGTTCAAATGTTCAATATCCTTTACATAAACCGTAATTGTCCCTTTAAACATCGAATCTTGCGTAGCAATGTTGACCGATTTAATGTTTGTATTCTGATATGTTGTGATACTGTTAGAAATATCCTTTAACAATCCGGGCATATCATCGCCGCGCAGAGTTATACCGGCAACGAAGAAAGAATTGTTAGCTTTTGGCCAACCAACCGGGACTAATCTCTCCTCGCCGGCTTTAAGCATATTAATTAAGTTCTTGCAATCCTTGCGGTGAATCTTAATACCCTCGCCAATTGTTACATATCCAATCACCGGATCACCGGGAATAGGACTGCAGCATTTGGCATAAGTATAAGCCATTCCCTTATGGTCACCTTCTACAAGAACGTTTCCAGCAGATGTTCTTGCAATGTCTACAAACTTATCAAATCCAACCTCATGAGCAGTTTTTTGTTCTTGTTCCGGTTCCGGATTTAAGATTTCATCCAGATTGAACTTATCCATTGCTACCGCATTGTAAAACTGGCGATGATTATCATACTTCAGTTTGCGCGCAAGTTTTGTTACATCATCCGGAGTAAAAGTAAGCTTGAGTTTTTTAATCTTCTTGTCCCAAATTTCTTTTCCGGTTTCGTAAAGTTTTTCTTCTTCCTTGTTTAAGAATTTACGAACATTATTCTTTGCTTTATGAGTCTGAAGAAACTGAAGCCAGCTTTTATTCGGTCTCTGATTTTTAGATGTGATTATTTCAACTTGATCGCCGCTGTGTAGAACTGTATCGAGAGGAACAATCTTGCCATTTACTTTTGCTCCGATGCAGTGGTAACCAACATTACTGTGCACTTCAAAAGCAAAATCAACCGGAGTAGAACTCATAGGCAAGCGGCGCAGATCTCCTTTTGGAGTGAAAACATAAATTTCATCCTGGAATAAATTTAATTTGAAGCTCGCAATAATTTCTTTTGAAGCTTCATCTTTGGAAGCATTTTCAAAAATATCCCGGACCCAGTTTACCCAGTCTTCAAGGTCTTGGTCTTGCGCGGCAACATGCTCTTTATATTTCCAGTGCGCCGCAACACCCTTCTCCGCAATCTCATGCATCTTGCGCGTGCGTATCTGAACTTCTACTAACTTTCCTTCCGGACCGATTACAGTAGTATGTATTGATTGATAATTATTCTTCTTAGGAATGGAAATAAAATCCTTAAAACGATCCGCAATTGGCTTGTAAAGCTGATTAACCATACCGAGCACATAATAACAATCGTTTGAATCGTTGCTTTCAATAATAGCGCGGATTGCGAGTAAATCATAAATGTCTTCAAACGGTCTATTCTGCATTACCATTTTTCGGTAAATGCTATAAAGATGTTTAGGCCTTCCGCTAATTTCATATTTCAATCCATGCTCATCAAGCTGTTCACGTATCGGTTTTGAAAACCTTTGGATGAACGCTTCACGGTCGCGGCGTGTGTCTTTTATTTTCTTAGCTATATCATCGTAAGCGTCTTTGTTTAGATACTTAAACGCTAGGTCTTCCATTTCCCACTTTAGAATTCCAAGACCAAAACGGTGGGCAAACGGTGCGTAGATTTCCAAAGTCTCTTTTGCTATTCGTCTCTGCTTCTGCGGCGAAACAAATTCCAGCGTGCGCATGTTGTGAAGTCTATCTGCGAACTTTACTAAAATAACTCGCACATCTTTAATCATCGAAAGAAGAAGCTTGCGGTAGTTTTCGGCTTGTGTAATTTCTTGTCCCTTAAACACTCCGCCAATTTTTGTAACGCCGTCAACTATCTCGGAAACTTCAACACCAAATTCTTTAGTAATAAACTCCAGACTTATATCGCTGTCTTCAACTACATCGTGCAGAAGCGCACTGATAACTGAAATATCATCAAGTGAAATTTCTTTTGCTACAATCATCGCCACTTCGTAAGGATGATTGAAGTAAGGCTCACCCGATGCGCGGAAATCATTCTTATGCGATTCGTAACTCAGCTGAAAAGCCTTCTTAATCATTTCCTCATTTACAGTAGGAAGATTTGAACGGCAATTGACGAGTAAATCGTCAAGCATCCGCTGATGTTTTATGCTAAATGTGATTTCCATTTCGTTATCGCTTAATTAAAAAGTACCAAACGTTCTATCGCCGGCATCGCCAAGTCCCGGCAAAATATAACCTATATTGCTCAACTGCCTATCAAGCGCAGCCGAAAATATTTGAATATCGGGATGCTCTTCTTCCATTTTTTTGATCCCTTCCGGCGCCGCTATTAGACATGCTAAGATACAATTGTTAGCACCCTTATTTTTCAAAGAATTAAAAGAAGCAACTGCGCTTCCCCCCGTTGCAAGCATAGGATCAAGAACAATTGTTATGCTTTCATCTAAATGAGACGGAGCTTTATAATAGTAATCAATCGGCTGCAATGTTACTTCATCACGCTGAAGCCCAATGTGCCCAACTTTAGCATCGGGAATCATTTTCAAAAACGCATCAACCATGCTTAATCCCGCGCGCAAAACCGGAACAAGTACAATTTGTTTTTTCAGTTTGTACCCTTTTGTTACTTCAAGCGGTGTCGCCACTTCTATTTCGGTAAGTTCAAGCATTTTAGCAAGCTCAATAGCAATTGCATAAGATACTCTGTTCAATGCGGCTCTGAATGCCGCCGTATCTGTTTCTTTATTACGCAGAATTGTTACATCTCTTTTTACCAGAGGATTATCAATAAGATTGAAGTTTTTCATTTATTTCCTTTTTCGATTTTTTTACCAAGAAGTGAAAGCAGATTAACAAATGGAGAAAGAGGCGGTGTGTAATTAAAGTTTTGTTTAGCCAATTCACATACTTTCATTTTGTTTTGTATCATTAATCCGATAAGATCGGCGTAGCCAATTACTTCATTCCCGCCTAAAAAGTTTGCGCCAAGAATTCTTTCGCTTCCAATTTCATAAACTACTATTCCATAACTGCTTCTTGAACCGGGCATTACCTTTACTAGATTGTTAGCTTCCGCGCTAAGTGTGTTCACTCTTAAATTATGAAGCTTACATTCATCTGCACTCAATCCGATTCCGGCAAAAACAGTTTCGAACAGTTTAACCGAGATATTTTTAATTACCGGCTGAACAAAACTGTTTCCTCCGGCAGCATTTTCTCCGGCAGTATAACCGTAATCTCTTGCGTAGGTTGCAAGCGGAATTAATTCCGTTCTGTTTGTTATTCTATTAACCACCTCAATGCAGTCGCCGGCGGCAAAAATATTTGAATCACTAGTACGCAGTTTGGAATCTACTTTTATTCCCCCGCGCTGACCAATTTCTAACTTTGCTACTAATGCTAAATCTACATTCGGTTCAAACCCGATTGCTTGTATTACCAGATCAATTTCTTTCCGCCAGCCATCAATTTCGATACTCTTAACATTCTCTTCTCCATAATATAATTTGGGAGAAGTTATTCCGCCGTAAAACTCTATTCCATTTTCAGCAAGCAAATCTTTGATCTTATTCCTTATTCCAGATTCGGCGCTCGGCATCGGTAACAATTCTTTTTCAATCAGTATTACTTCACAGTTTAGCGCGGTTAGAGCCTCGCATAATTCCAAACCGATATATCCGCTTCCTACAACCAAAACTTTTTTAGCATTCTTCTGCTTTATGTATTTCTTAACCGCTAATAAATCTGCAACAGTCTTGAATGTGAAAACGTTACTCAAATTCGACGTAAAACAATCAAGCTTCTTAGCTCTTGATCCGGTTGCGAGAATAAGTTTATCGTATGGAAAGTCTATTAAATGACTGCTTACTAAATTTCTTACCGAGACTGTCTTTGTACTGCGGTTTATTTTTTCAACTCTATGCTTGGTAAAAACTTTAACCCCTTTGTCAGCTTCAAATTTTTCCGGAGTAAAGAAAACGATCTTTTCATAACCACTAATTACGTTAGAAAGGACATAAGGCAGTTCGCACGTTCCGGTAGAAATAAAATCCCCCGCCTCGAACATTGTTACATTTGCGTTCGGAGCAACACGTTTAGCCTTTGCCGCAGCAGCCGGACCGGCGGCATTTCCGCCAACAACTATTATATTTTTCTGCGGCAACTGGTAAATCACTTTCGTGTTTTTCCTTTAATTACCACCAAATATAAAGAATTTAGAATTGAGATTTTCCTTAGCAAATAACAGTTCTTCTAATCGAATCGGTATTTCTTTTCTATCCAGTATTCTACTTTTTCCCCCTCCATCTTAACTGTCTGCCATCTGGATTTTTGTGCGGCTTCCAATACTTTCTGCAACA
Organism: Melioribacteraceae bacterium; assembly: GCA_041675645.1. GTDB lineage: Bacteria > Bacteroidota > Ignavibacteria > Ignavibacteriales > Melioribacteraceae > Stygiobacter. The sequence continues at coordinate 2,657 of JBAYTN010000092.1, read as the reverse complement.
ATTCGGCATCATTCATAGAGTTAAAAAGAATTTTATGTCCTTGAACTTTACCATCCGTTCCAATTCTTAATGCAAGAATGATGTATCCTTTAGTCTCATTTGCGTTATCCGGCAAGACTTCTAAAATTTGTCTTGGGACAAACGGGAGTGATTGATAAACCTTTCCCGTTCCAATTCCGCTGCCAACTCCATCTCCTTTACCACTGCCGCTCCCGCTTCCGTAACCGCTTCCTTCGCGGTTTCCAAAGCCTTCTTTTACCGTCGAATCCGGTTTGTTGAGATTGGTTATCATGCCAAAATCCATTTCATCCGGTGTAGATGAAGCAACCGGATTAGCAAACAATGCTTGTGTGCTATTTGTTGGATGTGCATTCGGGTTATTACCTAAACCGGATGAACCGCCAATTCCTAGGCCGTCTCCAATAATGTCTTTTGCATCCAAAGCTTGCTTTAAAACCGTAACATCGTAGGTATGAATGTAAATTCTTTCACGCATAACCGGTTCTTCGCACTTAGGAATTAACAGAAATAAAATAATAACTAAGTGAAGCAGAATACTTCCGGCTATTCCCTTTGCATAGTTACGTTCATATGTTTTTCGCCAGTAAACCATTTATTCCATTATTGCCATATTAATTCTGAATTCATACTAACTGTTTTGTTTGCATTTTTATCTTTTATCGTAACAGTTAGAATATAAGTGCCGGTCGGGTAATTATTCATATCAAGTTGTAAATACATTTGCTGATCTGCGTTAGGCAATTTATACTGGGAAGTAAGCGATAATTTTTTCTCGCTTTGCTTTAACCCGATTGTACTTAATATTGAGTCAAAGAACCCCTCTTCTTCTTTTGGCTTCAATGTAACAGTTTGCTCAAAATTACTTTCTTTATCTGATGACAAGCTAAGATTGTAGATCTCATAATAAAGGTAAAGCGGCGCTTTTGAGTCAAATGTGTTTGTCACATTGGGCAAAATTGAATATTCATTTCTCCAGAAACCGCCGGGTACTTGTTCTTCAATCTTAATTTCTTTCGAAAGGACTAAATCACTCAAGACGAGGTTAGCTGTATTGAAACTCTGGTTTTTGAATCTACCGTGATACGAAGCAACTCCCCGATCTTGCTTTCTCAAAATCTCAAAAGTTGCATTTCCAGCAGTTGGTTTAGTTTTAATAACACATGTGTTAATCAAATGATTCTCTACTTGAGAAATATCCGTAACAGTATTGTTGTATTTAATCTTTTCATTAAAAGAATCATCGTAAAGTGAAAAGCTTACATCATAACCTTCTGAAAAAGATTTTGGTAATGATAAGGAATCCGCTAAATCAACATCATAGGTTAAATAAACATCAACTTTGGTCTTATTCTTTGATGCAAACTGATATGTTTTGTACATAAGATTGAAAATTGGACCATTGAATTTTGGCTGATATATAGTGGAATTGTAACTTTTTATTTCATTTAAATAACTTACATACTCATCGCTAATTTGATAGTGAGTTCCTAAGGATTTATTGACAAACGAGATTGAAAATCCAGGATAATTCCATGTCTCTTTACTTGGAGTATAAGCTTGAGAGTTACTTAGTCTTTCGGAGCCTAACTTCCCTTTGTATTCAGCACGTAACCTCATTCGATATAATGGCTCTCCATATCTTACAACCATTTCTCCCCTGTCTGTCTTCCAACCTACTAAATTTCTTAACGGCTCGGCAAAATTTAGGTTTGCATACGCAACTCTGCTATAATGCTCAAGCAGACGTTCGTTATATTTTGTCATCCTAAGTGGGTCTTTTTCATTCCAGTAGTAAGAGATATAATCCTTCATTTCCGCTTCTGTTTTAAGTCCCATTTTTTCAAAGTCTTTACTTAATATCAATTTCACAGAATTATAGGTATAATCTTCATATTCATATTTTGACATATAGGATAATGCTTTAGAATAATTTTCAAAGCTTTTTTGAAAGTCATCAGTGTGATAGTAAACCAATCCTAGCGCTAAATAAACATCTTTATCAGCTTTATTAAGATTTGCTAATCTTTCCAAATGTTTAATTGCCAATCTTGGTTTGTTATTCATTTCGAAGAACAAAGCAACTTTCATACATAAATCATAATTAGTAGAGTCAATCTTCAAGGCTTTTTCGTAATATTTAACAGCTTCGTAAAAATCTTCATCTGCCCACTTATGTAGTGGAGCCAAAGTTGCTCCTAAATTTCTGTAAGATTTATCCCACTCGAAAAATTCCCGGGCACTATATTCAGCTAAGTTTAACAACGCCGGAATTTGGGTGCTGTCTATCTCTAATATTTCTTCCCATTGGTCTCTGGCTTCAAACTTTGAAAAACTCCGGCACAAATCAGCATAGAAGTATCTGTATTTAATATTTTTTTTATCTTCGGCAACCGCATAATATGCATAGTCAAAAGCTTTGTTCCTCATTTCGTAAGAACTTTGTGTCCAGTAAATTTTGGCCAGTTCATAATAAGTAGCCGCATCTCGTTTTTCCCGAAGAGACTCTTCCAATTGTGTTATTCTAAGTTGGATTGTATCAACCTCTGCCGTTTTTAACGAAGGTCTGTATGTTTGTGCCAAAATAAATTGAGTAAAAAAAGAGAATAGTATTAGCAGTAGTATATTCTTTCTCATCT
>JBAYTN010000091.1:0-14960 GCA_041675645.1 Melioribacteraceae bacterium | reverse complement strand
TTCCTTGTAATTTCAAAACAAGAAGATCCAGTAATAATATTGAGATAAATCCCGCCAGTACAAAAATTGCGACCATAGTATATCCTTTTATGAAAACATTAAATTAATTATTGAAACTACCGCATAGTCTTATTTTCTTATTCTTTAGTCTCATTTTCTTCTGTTGATTTGCTTTCTGATTCTTTTACTAAATCAGTATCCTTATGAGGCTTGCCTCCATCAAACATTGTTTCTGTGGCAAGTTTCACTCTTGGGTCGAATCTATTTGTTGCTAATTTTGGAGCCTTGATTCTTTTCTTTGAAGGATCAACCATTGGCTCAAAAACGAAACGAACTAATAAATCAACAACAATAAAAACAGCTACAAGTGCTAATAAGAAAACTACCATAACAACCTCCTGATACATTTAATTGTACCTTATATAAAGCAATTAGCATACCAATGTCTTTTGGTAATTTTTAGCGACTGTAACTTGTTTAATTACAATAGCTTACAAAATAATGTGGAATTACTATACGTTTTGGGGTTAAAAATGTGTGGAATTTCTCGACACCAAAGTGTTGAATATTACAGCAGTGAGGGTTGAAATGAAATGACTAATTCAACGATTTATAAATTATTGAATTCGAAAATGGAGTCCCAATGAATGGCTAACTATCTTAAAATTTATATCTAATGCAGCTCTAATTTACCTATAATAATTCCCAAGCTAGGCTAAAACCAAGTTTTAGAATTCCGGTCACCTGCTTATTATAAACTCTTGAGTAGGTCTGAGTACTGCTATCAATTAAATAAGCATAATCTTTGTTATTTGTCCAGTAATAATTTACATCTATACTAAATTTGGAATCTTTTTGATATCCAACTCCAATTCCTTTAAATAACATTTCCTTTTTATAACTTCCACCACTATTATGATCATTGCCACCCCAGTTTGAGTGATTATTTAATCCGGTTGTGAAATAAAAGCTTGTCGATGGTATTTTTAATCTGATAAATGCCCCAATCTCATAACCCGAATAATCTTCTCCGGCTAAAAACATACCGGGTCGGACTTCAAGAGTTAGCCAATCAATTGGTTCAAATAAAGTTGTTAAGTATAAGCCATAGGGCGAGAATGAAATTGAAGATTCATTATTCTGTTCACTAAAAAGAATGCCGGGCTCGACACGAAAGCCAAGTTTTAGGGATTGGGATTTGATACTTGGGTTTATCAATATTAATAATAATAATGTAGCAATGACAAAACATTTATTCATTTCATTACCAACCAAAATATTAATTTAAACTTAACATAAAAAGATGTAAAGTTCAAGTTATTTAATAATTACTAAAATGCCTAATGCAAAGATGCGGTGCTTTGAGTTACTCGTTAGGTTGCCAAAGTCTATTTCTTCATATCGACTTGTATTTATGTTCTGTAAATCGTTTCCATCCATTTTTATTTTTTGATTCAACTGCCCAATTAATGCCACCATCCGCATTTGGCCAATATATCATTCGTGCAAGACCAGCAGGCATTTCTGCTTCAAATGCAATTGATTCTGGATGTATATCTTTTCCATCAGTAAGTACCCCCTCAGATCTCTTGTCATCTGGTGTAAATGACCAGAATGAAAGTTTACCGTTGTTAATACCATAAATTGCTACTTCTTCATATACTTTCTTTCCAAATTCCCATTTCGCATTAAGTTGAACATACTTGCCATTTAGAATAGGAATGAATGTCCGAAAACAACTTACTTTACCCATTGATATTTCTGATTGAGCATGCCAAGATCCAAGTAGTGGTTTAAGAATACCTAACTTGCCCGGTCCTTTTTTCCAAATATTATTTATTTGCTTCATATATTGTTTTCTAACACAGTATCTTTTTATGGTGTAATATTAGTTGTTTACCTTTATTTCAGTTAGCCTAATAATGTCTTCGATTTGTTTCCTTTTCTTTATTTCGATTAGCAATCCTCTTCCTTCCATATATTTTTTCGCACTTTTAATTTCTTCTATCAAATTAGTTGGAAGATCGCTCTCTTCGATAACTTTAACTGCCTTATCTCCGAAAACAAAAGCAATTATAAAATATTTATCACAGGGACCAAAAAAGAATAGATTTCTATTTTTCAGCATCATTTTCAGAGTCCAGCCAGATTTTGCGCCATAATACTTCCATTCAGGAGTGATTTTCCCATATTTTTCGCTAAGAATTCCCTGTATCTCATCCCAATATTTATAAGAATTCCCAAGTGCTAATTGAAGCAATTCGGTAGTTGGTTTTTCTAGTTTATCTAGAAATAATCTTTTCATAAACAACCTCATCTATATCTATAATTTGATTTTGCCCCCTAACTTCGTTGCCACAAACCGGTATTCGCTTAATCGGCTTGTTCTATGTTTCATTTATTTTATTAGTAGCATCTTTTTTGTAAAAATATTGTTTGCCAACCATTAATTGATAATAATAAACGCCGAATGAAAATCTTGTCCAATCAAATACTTTAAAGTATCCTTTGATGTACTGATATTTTGCCCATACGACAATTACATCATAAAGACAATATTCAATATAATGACTAATCGTTTCATTTTAGTCAAGCCCATTAAATATACCAAGCTAAATATTAATTTCAACTTATCAGATAAAGAAATAAAGGTCAAGATATTTTTAATTTGACAAGATATCTATTTTTAAGTAGATTATAATCAGAATAAAAATTCTTATTATAGAATGGGAATATTTATAACGCTTTAAACCCCGTTCGCAAAGCAGGATTATTGATATCTTATTTTTTTGCAGATAAGTTTCCGGCAGAAATTCTTCTGGCATAAAAGTTTCTGGAAGAAAAGTTTCCATCACAAATTTTTGTTCTGTGAAATTACGCATTACCAAAGATATTCATGTACTTAACTATACTGAAATTCTGATTATTCACATAAATAGATACTTATACCTTTATTTACTAATTTCAGTTTATAATAGCAGGAGAACAGTGCTAATATGAAACTTAGAGTTCTTTTGGTTGCATTTTCTTGTTTGATTATTATTGATAGTACTACTGCTCAATCAAACGGGCAAAAAATATTTACGAGTAAATGTACTGCCTGTCATACTATTGGCGGTGGAAATTTAGTCGGTCCCGACTTAGCAAATGTCCAAGATTTAAGGACTGAAGAATGGCTAATTAATTTTATTAAATCCCCTCAAAAAGTTATCGATTCGGGCGATTCCGCTGCAGTTGCATTACATAATGAATTTAAGATTTTAATGCCTGACCAACTATTATCGAATACCGAAATTAAATCAATTATTGATTATATCAAGACCAATAGCCCTGACGCAAATAATCCAAATCAAAAAACTCCTAATCAAATTTTTAACGCTTCACTAGCGACAGATTCAGATGTTATAAGGGGAAAAAGCTATTTTGAGGGAGAATCTAAATTTAAAAATGGCGGACCTTCCTGTATCTCCTGCCATAATGTCGATAATCCTAATGTATTAACCGGAGGTCTATTAGCAAAGGATCTTACATTAGCATTTTCAAGATTAAGTGCTGCCGGAATTGATGGTATATTAAGAAATCCCCCATTCCCCGCTATGATTGATGGATTTGGAGCAGCACCGCTAACAGATCAGGAAATAAGCGATCTGCTGGCTTTCTTTTACTACTCAAATAATGCAGGCGTCTCACAAGCTACAACACTACAAACGCAATCTGATCTATTGGTGAGCTTAATTATTGGATTAGATATATTCATAGCGTTCCTCTTAATAATGTGGAGACGAGTAAAAAAACGCAGCGTAAATTTTTTCAATAATTAAACGGTAATCTAATGAGTTGGATTAAAGACTTAATTTCTCCCGACACAAGAAAATGGGAAGAGTTTTATAAGAACAGATTTCAACATGACCGAATAGTCCGCAGTACACATGGTGTAAATTGCACGGGCGGATGTTCCTGGCAGATACATGTTAAAGAAGGGATTGTAGTTTGGGAAACTCAACAATTAGATTATCCATTGCTCGAAGAGAGCTTGCCTCCATACGAGCCGAGAGGATGTCAGAGAGGTATCTCGTTTTCATGGTATTTATATAGCCCCCTTCGAATCAAATACCCTTTAATTCGTGGAGCTTTATTAGATGCTTTTAGGGAAGAGAAATTAAAAACGGGCGATGCGCTTTCAGCTTGGGAAAATCTTCAGAATAATCCTGAAAAAAGAAAAAAATATCAGCAAGCACGTGGTAAAGGTGGATTTAGAAGAACTACTTGGGACGAAGTAAATGAAATTATTGCCGCAGCAAATATATATACTGCAAAAAAATATGGACCCGATAGAGTAACCGGATTCTCCCCTATTCCTGCAATGTCAATGCTTAGTCATGCCGCCGGACATCGATTCTTACAGCTCTTCGGTGGTGTCAATCTTAGCTTTTATGATTGGTATTGCGATCTTCCGAATGCATTCCCCGAAGTTTGGGGCGAGCAGACTGATGTGGGCGAAAGTGCTGATTGGTTTAATGCGAAAATGGTTGCTGTAATGGGTGCTAACTTAAATATGACTCGTACTCCTGATGTTCATTTCTTCGCAGAGTCGCGTCATAATGGAACTAAATCAGTAGTATTCTCTCCCGATTTTAGTCAGGTTTCAAAATATGCCGATCAATGGGTGCCGCTACATGCAGGCAGTGATGGCGCATTTTGGATGGCTGTAACTCACATCATTATGAAAGAATTCCATTACGAAAAAAAGAATCCTTATTTTATTAATTATGTAAAAAAATATACTGATTCCCCATACTTAGTAGAACTCGTTGATGATAATGGCACATACAAACCGGGTAAATTAATAAGAGCGAATCAGATATCTGAATATAAAGAGATTCCTAATGGTGATTGGAAATTTATAAACATCGATGAAGGAACCGGCAAGTTAGTTGTTCCGAAAGGAAGCGTCGGGCATAGATGGGATAAAAAGCAGGGCGATTGGAATCTGAAATATGAAAACAGTGGTGATAATGAGCAATATGATCCGCTTCTAAGTTTGATTGATTCAAGTGATGGAACATTGCAGGTAGAGTTTGTTGAGTTTGGCTTGAATATGAAGAAGTTACGCGGCGTGCCGGTAAAATTTATTGAAACCGTTGCAGGGAAGAAAGTTGCAGTAACAACAGTATATGATCTTACGATGGCGCAATATGGAATTGACCGAAATTTAGGTGGCGACTATCCAAAAGACTATTCTGATAAAGATTCATCTTATACACCCGCATGGCAGGAAATTTTTACAGGCGCAGATGCGAAAACTGTTATTAGTTTTGCACGTGAATGGGCTAATACCGCAATCGCCACCGAAGGCAAATGTATGATTATAATTGGTGCAGGCGTCAATCACTGGTTCCATAATAATCTTATGTATCGTGCGGGAATTATGGCATTGATGATGTGTGGATGCGTTGGAAAAAATGGCGGCGGATTAAATCACTATGTAGGTCAAGAAAAATTGGCTCCGGTTGATTCATGGTCTGCAATAGCGTTTGCAAGAGATTGGGTAGATGCTTCCAGACTTCAGCAAGCACCAATCTGGCATTACATTAATACTTGCCAATACCGATATGATGGACTTACATCGAAATATAATACTGCTCCTGTAAATGAATTGACTAAACAGCATACAGCAGATTTAATTGCTAAATCAGTCCGAATGGGCTGGATGCCATTCTATCCTCAGTTTAATAAAAATACGCTTGACTTAACAAAAGAATTTAATTCGATTGATAATGATGAAATAAAAAAGGGCGTTCTAGCTAAACTCATATCGAAAGAATTAGAATATTCAGTTGCCGATCCGGAAGCAGAAATTAATTTCCCAAGGGTATGGTATATATGGCGCGGTAATGCAATCGCCGGTAGTATGAAGGGGCATGAATTTGCTCTTAAACATTATCTTGGCACTCATTCCAATACTATTTCTATTGATTCGGAGAGTAAAACAGAAGAAGTTAAATGGCACGATATCGCACCTGTTGGTAAGATGGATTTAGTTGTTGACTTAAATTTCAGAATGGATTCATCAGCACTCTATTCAGATATCGTTTTACCTGCCGCTTCGTGGTATGAAAAAAATGATTTGAACACTACCGATATGCATTCGTTTATACATCCATTATCCGCAGCAATTGCACCGGTATGGGAATCAAAGACAGATTGGGAAATTTTTAGGAATATCGCTTTTGCAACAAGTCAATTAGCCAAAACGCATTTTAATGAGCCACAGAAAGATATCGTTACAGTACCGCTTTCACACGATTCACCCGATGAAATTACTCAGCCGACAATGAAAGATTGGTACTTAGGAGAATGCGAGGCAATCCCCGGTAAAACGACTCACAAGATGGTAATAGTCGAACGAGATTATACAAAGATTTATGATAAATTTATTTCACTCGGACCTAACGTAAGGGAAAAGGGATTAGGTGCGCATGGTAATCATTATAATTGCGAAGACTTTTATGATGAAATGATTAAATCTAATTACTTCCCTTCCGAGAAAATCGATGGTGAAGTTTATCCATCCTTGAAAGAAGATCTTTCTGCCATTGGCGCAGTACTACACCTTTCTTCATTAACGAACGGTGAACTTACTCATCGAGCATATAAGTATATGGAAAAAAAGACCGGCTTAGCACTTGCCGATCTTGGCGATGGAAGCAGAGATGTAAGAATGACTTTTAAGGATTTACAAGCTCAGCCGCGAAGATATAATACATCGCCGATCTGGTCAGGATTAATGAATAACGGAAGGGCTTATGCGGCTTTCACTTATAATGTTGAAAGATTAGTCCCATGGAGAACGCTTACCGGAAGGCAGCATACTTATTTAGATCATGAAATGTATATCGCATACGGTGAGAACTTCCCTACCTTTAAGCCATCTCCAAAATCGGAAGCGTATGGTGATTTAAGGGAAACATTAAAAGAAGGTGATGCAAAAGTATTAAGCTGCTTAACTCCTCACGGCAAGTGGCATATTCATTCGACTTATATGGATAATATTCGGATGCTCACACTCGGAAGAGGAATGGAGCCATGTTGGTTAAGCGAAGAAGATGCTAAAGAACTTTCAATTAAAGATAATGATTGGGTGGAAGTTTATAATGATAATGGTGTTTACTGCACTCGTGCGGTTGTAAGCTCGAGAATCCCGACAGGTGTTTGTATAGTTTATCATACTGTTGAAAGGACAATATCGATCCCGAAATCGCAGGTGCGTGGAAATAAGAGAGCCGGAATGAATAACAGTTTAACGAGAATACACTTAAAACCGAATCTATTAGCAGGCGGTTACGGTCAATTCAGTTTCCATTTTAATTATTGGGGACCGAGCGCACCAAATAGAGATTCGCACGTTATCGTAAAGAAGATGAACAAAGTTGTTTTTTAATTTATAACTCTTATAAAATAATTATTCATAAATAATAGATAATATATTATGGATGTACGTTCGCAAATATCGATGCTTTTCCATTTAGACAAATGTATTGGCTGTCATACATGTTCGATTGCCTGTAAAAATATTTGGACTGATAGAAAAGGTGCAGAATATATGTGGTGGAATAATGTTGAGACCAAACCGGGCACAGGATATCCATCCAAATGGGAAGACCAAAGTATTTATAAAGGTGGATGGAAACCGGATGGAAGTGGTAACATTTCCCTGAAGGGTTCCGGGAAGTATAAAGGATTGGTTAATATATTTCATAATCCATACCTGCCTTTATTAGAAGATTATTATGAACCATGGACATACAAATATCTTGACTTAATAGAATCACCGGCTGGAGATGACCAACCAACTGCAATGCCCGTTTCATTAGTTACAGGCGAACATATTGATATTAAAACGGGTCCCAATTGGGATGATGATTTAAGCGGTACACCCGAATTTGCACGGCACGATACGAATTTTAAAAATTTAACAAATGCAGAAAAAGAAGCAATGTTCCAATTGGATAAGATGGCGATGTTTTATCTTCCGAGGATTTGTAACCATTGCTTGAATCCGGCATGCGTTGCCTCTTGCCCATCAGGAGCAATCTATAAACGAGGTGAAGATGGTGTAGTATTAATTAATCAGCAGGTCTGCCGTGCATGGAGAATGTGCGTTACTGCTTGTCCATACAAAAAATCATACTATAATTGGAATACCGGCAAATCTGAAAAATGTATTTTATGTTATCCAAGATTGGAAGCAGGTCTAACGCCTGCCTGTATGCATTCATGTGTCGGAAGAATTCGCTACTTAGGAGTTATGCTGTATGATGCAGATAAAATTAAGGAAGCCGCTTCTGCGCCAGAGGATGAACTCATTGACCGTCAACTTGACATGATATTAGATCCATTCGATGAAGAGGTAATTAAAAATGCAAAAGAAAATGGAATTGCGGATTCGACAATTAAGGCAGCACAAACTTCGCCTGTATATAAATTTGTAAAAATTTGGGGACTTGGTCTTCCGCTACATCCAGAGTTCCGCACATTGCCTATGCTCTTTTACGTTCCACCACTCTTGCCCGTTATGGCTTCACTTAGTGATGCAGATAATGGTGAGCAAGCCGGCAAACTTGATCCTATTGCAAAATTCTGGGATAGGAATACTTTATACGATACATCTACTGATTCGATTTGGGGTACTATCGATCAAGCAAGATTCCCGCTTAAATATATGGCAAATTTATTCGGCAACGGCAGTGAAGGAATAATTAAAGAAGTATTAAAAAAACAATTAGCCGTCCGTCTTCATAGAAGGCAGGTTACCGTGGGTGATATTGAAAAAGACTTTGCCGAGAAAGTATTAAAGGACGTTAATCTAACACCGGAATTGGCAGATGATATTTATAATATGACTTCACTTGCAAAATTCGATGACCGCTTTAATATCCCTCCTGCACATAGGGAACAGGCGTTGGATATGCTTGAAAACACTGGGGACTTAAAGGGTTCAGCAGGATTTGGGTTTAAAGAAAAGCCGGTTAGAGGATTATAATTTATGGGAACACCCATTACTCAAAATCTTTATGATTTATTTGCTGACTTATTCAATTATCCGAATAAGGAACTGCTCATAAGGGTAAATGACACTCGAGAATTTATAAATACAAATTACCCGGATGCAGTCGCTTCAATGACCGAGTTCGCAGAATTTGCTAAGTCATCCGATATCCGTAAATGGGAAGAAATTTATACTCGCACTTTTGATGTGCAGGCGATAACTACTCTCGATGTGGGATATGTATTGTTTGGCGATGATTATAAAAGAGGCGAATTATTAGTACATCTAAGCAAAGAACATAAGAATGCAGGAAATGATTGCGAAACAGAATTGGCAGATCATCTACCAAACATATTACGGCTACTGGGTAAATTAAAAGACGATGATTTTAAGGACGATCTAATTTATTTCATCGTAAAGCCGGCACTTAAAAAAATCATCGCTGAATTTGAAGGATGTAACATTGAAAAAAAGAATAAGATTTACGAGAAACATCACCGTACAATAATTCAACAAGAAAAAAATTACGGAACTATTTATAAATCACTACTTAATGCACTACTAATAGTTCTGGAAAAAGATTTTGACGATCATCAAAAAGGGATAATTGATGAAAGTCAGTTTAAAACCAAATTCGCAAATGAAATGGAAGTACCTGAGTAGGAGAACACTATGGCTTTATTAAATAATTTCTTCTTTATTGGCTTGCCTTATGTGGCACTAATTGTTTTTTTAATTGGCTCTATTTATAGGTACAAGTCAAGAAAATTTACATACTCTTCCCTATCCTCACAATTTTTTGAGACACGGAAATTATACTGGGGCTCACTTCCTTTTCACTGGGGAATTGTGTTTCTTTTCTTCGGACACTTAACTGCATTTACATTCCCCGGTTCTGTCCTTTTATGGAATCAAGTACCAATTCGTTTGGTAATATTGGAAATCACAGCTTTTGTGTTTGGCATAATGACATTAGTAGGACTTGCCAATTTATTTTATAGAAGATTAAAAAATCCACGTGTTCGCAAAGTAACTAATTACATGGATATTATACTTGAAGTCCTACTCCTCACGCAAGTTTTTTTAGGTTTATGGGTAGCTTATGGATATAGATGGGGATCCTCTTGGTTTTCAATTGTTTTAACTCCATATCTCCGCTCCCTTTTCATATTAGAGCCACAAGTGGATGCTGTTTTTATTCTGCCATTAGTTATTCAACTGCATATCATATTCGCTTTTTTAATCATTATGATTATACCATTTACAAGATTAGTGCACTTTCTTGTTTTCCCATTAAGCTATTTATGGCGCCCATATCAGAAAGTAATTTGGAATTGGGATAGAAAAAAAATCAGAGATCCAAAAACTAAATGGACGATTCATAAGCCAATTAATAATTGACGGATAATATATATGGAAGAAGTTCTAAACCGTAAAGCTCATCGGATACTTTTCTTCAATACTCTTGCATTCACAATCTGCTTTTCAGCATGGATGCTTAATGGAACGTTGGTTTCTTTTTTAGTCGAAAATCATGTATTTGATTGGACTCCTGTGGAAATCGGCTGGCTTCTTGGTGTCCCGGTTTTAACGGGTGCTATCTTCCGATTGCCTGTTGGAATATTAACCGATCGCTATGGCGGGCGAATTATCTTTAGTCTTGTTATGCTAATTTCTGCTGTCCCGATGTTCCTTCTTGCATTTGTAAATTCATATACATTATTTCTTTTATGCAGTTTCGGATTCGGATTAACGGGGGCAAGTTTTGCTTCTGGTGTTGCTTATACTTCAGTTTGGTATCCTGCAAAATGGCAAGGCACCGCATTAGGAATTTTTGGAATCGGTAATCTTGGTGCTGCTTTAACTACATTAATTGCTCCCACCGTATTGCTAAACTTGACTGACAATGGAAAAAACCTCGATCTCTGGCGAACTCTCCCGATTATATATTCTGTGATATTATTAGCAATGGGTATAGTTTTCTATTTCTTTACAGAAAATAAAAAACCTGTTCGGGATGGGAAAAAATCAGCCGGGCTTTTAGAGCCATTAAAAAATATAAGAGTATGGCGTTTTGGTCTTTATTATTTTCTCGTCTTTGGATGTTTCGTTGCTTTTTCACAATGGCTGATTCCGTATTATCTTAATGTTTATTACATGCCGTTTATTCAAGCAGGTATGCTTGCTAGTTTATTTAGTTTGCCTGCGAGTATCGTCCGTACCGTAGGTGGATGGTTAGCAGATAAATTTGGACCGCGTAAAGTACTTTTATCAGTGTTCATTTCATCTATCTTGATTTCTTTCTTATTAGTATTCCCCAAAATGGAATTGTCCTCACCCGGTAAAGGAATTATTGCAAAAAATCATGGTACAGTAATATCCGTCTCTGATAGCGCAGTAGTTATTAACAATGTGAAATATTCTATGATCCCTTTAGCCGATAATATTGAATTTAATGATTCATCTTTTATTGTATTACCACAAAGGGTAGCTTGGCAGGTTCCTATTATAAAGGTTGGCGATGAAGTTAAAAAGAATCAATTAATCGCAAAAGGTATAACTAAAATTAATTTCCAAGCGAATATTAATATCTACGCTTTTTTTGTGCTCCTGATAGGATTGGCGTGGGGTCTCGGAATGGGAGCTGTTTATAAATTTATTCCAATGTATTTCCCTAATACTGTTGGTGTTGTGGGAGGTGCTGTTGGGGTATTGGGCGGACTTGGTGGTTTCTTCGGTCCAATTATATTCGGTTACTTATTGGAATTAACCGGTTTATGGACAAGCAGTTGGGTATTTATATTTTTACTATCCATCGTTTGCTTCGCATGGATGCAATTAGCTATTAACAAAATGAAGAATCAAAATGGAAATTAATAGAGAAGAACAAAAAGCATTAAAAAAATCTGATCCAATAATAAAGGAAGCATTTAAGGATAGTGATGATGAATTATCACCAATGGATCCGCCGGATGCTTATAGCCCGCTTAACATTACTCCTGTGGCTTACGAAGAAATGGATCCGTTCCTCCAAAAATTAGTGGATGAGCATAAGGCATTCACGGATGTTTTAAATAAATTTGAAGAAGCTATTCTAAACTGGCGTAAAAATAATTGGAGCTTCACCAAAGAAATCGATGAAGGATTGAAACAATTCTTTAGTTTCTTCGATGAAAAAGTACCACTGCATAATCAAAAAGAGGAGAAGAAATTATTCCCGCTTCTTCATAATAAATTAATCGAAAGCGGTGAGCATAATTCAGCGGATTCTTCCATTACCGGAATTAATTTAATGGAAGATGAGCATATAAAAGTTGCTCAGGCGGCGGCAATAGTTTTTAATTTTCTCGGATTAGGTTCGAGACTTCCTGATCAGAGATCAAGAGAAATTACGTATCAAGCCGCATTCGATCAAGGAATAGCAATTATTGAAACGATGAAACTGCATATATTTAGAGAAGAAAATATACTATTTCCTCAGGCAATGCAGTTCTTCTCCCCCGATGAATTAAGTAAATTGTCTTAAGATAATTAGTGTGAATAGGGTAAAGACTTATGTATTCTGATATAACCGGGATAATTTTAGCAGGCGGAAAAAGCTCCCGAATGGGCGTAAATAAATGTTTCCTAAAAATTGGAAATGAGACAATTATTGAGCGAACATTATCGCTGATGAAATCTATTTTTTCTAATGTTATTATTATTACAAATACTCCCGTCGAATATACATCTCTCAATGCATTGGTATTCAAGGATATTCTTAAAGAACTTGGTCCGATAGGCGGCATTCATTCAGGTCTAACTAATTCATTGACTGAAGAGAATTTTGTAATTTCCTGCGATCTGCCTTTGATGACAAAGGAAATGATCGAGTTTATTACTGAATATAAAAGTGATAAGTTAATTAGATTTTGTAATGCGGCTGGTTACAATCAGCCATTAGCCGGCGTTTATAAGAAAGTATTAATTGATGATATTGAAAAATTCTTGAATGAAGGTGGTGGAACGTCCACCAAATCTTTCCATCAATTATTAAAGAATGTGAATGCGGAGATTATTAATCCTGAAGGATTGTCATTTTACAAAGAAGAGTTATTTTTTAATATGAACAACCTCAAAAATTATGGGTATATCCTAAGCAAATCAAGTTAATATGTTGCACCGGGTGAGACTTTTACCAAAGTCCATTATCATAATGCTTCATCTTCTTTTGAATTTATTAAATGACTTTGAGTAGTCCTTATTAATATGGCTACGAACTGCGCACAAAATTCAATCGGGTTAATAATTTTCTTTCTGTGAAGGGTGAAATATTCTTTTGTCTTCTCTTTTAGAATCGGGAATATTTGTTGTGAATGAATGAACACTTCATCATAATTTTTAATTCCAATCCTGCTAAATAATTTTTGCATCTTTTTTATTTCTATTGATCTTGATAGATAACTAATGGAAGGGATAACGACAGCGGCTCTAAACATCATAAAAATTCCATTATAAAATCCTTCTGATGATAATTTAATACCGGCAAATAAAATATCTTTTTCCCCTGTAAATAAAGGTTGAAGTAGAAGAAGGATTAAAACAATCAAAAGAAAAGAGCGCTTAAATAAAAACCCAAGAAGTTTTTTATCAAGAAAATAAAAATAGAGAATTGCAAACGGGAAAAAATAAATCGAATATTCCCGAGGGATAATAAATGCAGTTATGAAAATTACAATTATAAAATATCTATTTATCATAACGGATTTTCTTGTAAAATTTCTTTAGTGCGCTTCGCGGTCTTCCAACCAAACCAGCCGGCAAATGCACCGAGAAGCAGATAAGCAAGAATAATTAGTGAAACAATCAGATAAGAAATCTCGCCGTTATAATTCATCTCTTTACCAATCTTATTAATAATACCGAGATAAACTTTATAAATGCCAAATCCGAAAAAAACACCTTGCATAATCAAGCTGTGAATTAAAGTATAAAGGAGAGTTAGAGAACCGTTAATTAAAGAAGTTAAACGCGAATAAGAGAAAAGAGAAAATATAATTTCACCTATCAATCCTTCAACAAAAATCGCAAAGAATGGAGTTATGTTAAAGCCGGGTAGTGTAATTAATTTTAATGTTGCCGTAACAGAACTGATCGCTATAATCGAACCTTTATAATTCACAAATGATCTTGATACTGTAATTAAAATAATTGCAATAATTGTGAGTATAGTTCCTCTAAAAGGAATTTTGGAAGCATGCAGAACGGTGCCAATGCTTAATTCTATGGCAGTCCATAAGGCACTAAAAAGCGCAGTGGTTTTTATATCGCTGTATTTTATATCATTCTTTATCATTTACCTCTCCTTTCCAATTCATCCTTTATGGGGATTCGGGAGGCTTGATGATTTCTCATTTAGCCCATAGGTTCTATTTCCGTAAACTGCTCTTTTTAGGAAATAAACTCGGAGAAACTTTAATTTTTATATAAGAATATAATGCATTTATGGATGAGATATCGCTTTTATTTCGTGCAGTAAATCTTTCTAATGGTAAATTTGATATTTTAAAAATTACAGGTAAATTGAATTAATATATCGCGGAAATTATTTTATGAAGATTGATCGAAAATTTAATACAAAATATAAACAATCATCAGATTCCAAATCTCCAAATAAATCGATTTATATAATTGCGGGCATAGTTGCTGTTATCTCTATTGTAGCTTTATTAATCTATTTTACTTCCATTGAAATAGACAAAGCATCTCAGGAAGCAGTAAACCAAACTCCAAATGAAGCCTCAAAAGTAGCCCTAAAACAAACTCCAAAAGTAGCCCTAAAAGAATCCCCAAAAGAAACTCCTTCAATGGAGAAGCCCGTTCCAATCGAAGAGATTAATCCACAACAGGTAACTAATAACGAAAAGATGGT
>JBAYTN010000090.1:0-14965 GCA_041675645.1 Melioribacteraceae bacterium | reverse complement strand
TGTTTATGATGGAACCGCTGCAAAAATTTACTTGAATGGAGTTCTTAAAGACTCACATCCTATTACCGGAAATGTAAAACCGGGACAAGTTTTAATGCTTGGAAGAAATGCTCTAGTTGGACCAGTTTACTATAAGGGTAACCTCGATAATATTCACGTATTCAGCAAAGCATTAACAGTGGATGAAATTACAGAGCTTTACCAAAATGTTAAAAACGTGGCAATTAAAAATCCGGTTGGAATTGAAGATAATTGGGAAGATGCAATACCGGTTAGTTTTGCTCTTTCGCAAAATTATCCTAACCCATTCAATCCAACAACAAAGATTAACTACTCTTTACCAAAATCCGGTATTGTAACAATAAAATTGTACGATATACTTGGCAAAGAAGTTGGGATAATTGAGAACGGATTTAAGGAAGCCGGCAATTACAAAGTATCGTTCGATGCAAGTCGTTTGGCATCCGGCGTTTATATCTATAAAATGGTTAGCGGAGATTTTTCTGCTACAAAAAAACTGCTCCTCTTAAAATAAGAATTTGGTTGTTGTTACTAGAAAAGTCCTCTTCCATTTGTTTTGGAAGGGGACTTTTTTACATCAGTTTAGTCTAATATCTTAAATACCACATTTGCGCTATTGCCGCTACTCTTCAGCACTTCTATTTTGTTCGCAAGAAATTCATCATATATACCAATAGATTCATAATTTTTTATAATTAATTAAGGTGGTTTATGAAGAACCTTTTTCTTCGCTCAATATTCTTATTAATAATCTATTCAGTGCTTACTATAAGTATAGCTCAAGTTCCTACACGTGCCGGTTGGTGGAAGCTTGACGATAAAGCAGATATGCTAAAAGCTGATTTAGGAAAAAGCCTAACATCTCAAGGAACGTACAGCATAATAGATGGACCAAAAACCGGTGATAACGCAATTAAGATTGGCGTAGGCAGTTATTTAAAAATGGAACATGGCATTGCTCCAAATTCCGGCTTATTTGTAAACGAATATACTTTGAGCATAGATTTTAGAATACCTCAGCTAGGGAAATGGTATTCTTTCTTTCAGACCAGTCCAACAAATGCAAATGATGGAGATTGTTTCATCAATACAACCGGAAATATTGGTGTTGCTGCTACAGGTTATTCATCTTATGTTGTAAAAGCAAACGAGTGGTACAGGCTTGTTGTTTCAGTTAAAAACGGAACATATTATAGATATTATTTGGATGGACAGCTTCTACAAGAAGCAACTGTTCAAGCACTAGATGGAAGATTTGCTCTTGATAAAATGCTTCTTCTTTTTGCTGACGAAGATGGTGAAGATTCAGAAATTGATTGCTCGGAAATTTCAATCTGGAATTCTGCATTAAGTGCTTCAGCCATTACATCACTTGGCGGATACGGTCACCAGCTTAATGCGGTTAAATCAAGATATTTATTGCTCGTTCCTTATCTGCAAAATCCATCGCCAACATCAATTTACATTTGCTGGCACGATACAACCGCAACTCAAACAAAAGTAGAATATGGAACAACATCATCATTAGGCCAATCGGCATTGGGTACAAGCGAAATTGTAGCGAGCGATTACAGATGGCATACGGTTCAGTTAACCGGATTGCTGCAGAACAAAGAATATTTTTATAAAATTGTTAGCGGAAGCGGAACTTCTACTATTTACAATTTCAAAACTCAGCCGGATGCTTCTTACAGCGGGAAAATTAGATTTTTACTTTTGAGCGATACTCACAATCCGGACACAACATGGTCATCAAAACTAATTAGAGAAGCAAAGAAAAAAATGCAGCAGTTATACGGAAATGATATTCACAACCATATCAATTTAGCTCTGCACTCAGGCGATCTAGTAGTTACCGGAAATACAATTACTCAATGGACAGAACAATACTTTGCGCCAATGTCACCAATATCTCCCAACATTCCATTTTTAACTGTAACGGGAAATCATGAAGGAGAAAGCCAAAATTATTATAAGTATATGCAGTATGAAAGTATCTCCGGCTATGCTCCACCAAATGCATTTGCAGAGAGGTTCTGGGCATCAACAATTGCAAACACAATGTTTATAGGATTGAATACAAATCTTTCCGGTGCTGCATTAACTTTGCAAAATCTTTGGTTGGAAAGCACATTAGCCGCTGCAGAGATTAACCCTAAAATTGATTTTGTATTTCTAATAGGTCATCACTTTTCTATAACTGAACTTTGGGGAGAAGGAATAACCGAAGATACCAGACCGGCATATGTAACTAATCAAGTATTTCCAATACTGAAAAAATATTCGAAGGTGATTCAATATTCTTACGGTCATACACACGGATTTGAGCGCGGTACAGTTGTTTCTGAAAGCACAACCCCGAGAACCGATTTCCGCATGGTTTGTGGCGGCGGCGGTGGCGGTGCAATTGATAGATGGGGCTCTTATAAGAATCAAGATTTTCCAAACATTCACATCACTTTCGATAATTTCTTTTATCAAGTAATTGAAATTGATGTTGCGAACAAAACGTTTGAATCGAGCATGTACAGCTTAGGCAATACAAGCAAAGCCCGCAACAACGAGATGCTTGATAGATGGTATGTTAAAGTAAATCAACCGGCACCAGCAAAACCTACAGCAAGTGCGCCTACTATAAGCGATAGTAAAATTATTTTCAACAGCTCACAAATTAGCGGCGATTCACTTATGTCTGTTCGCATTCAAATTTCCGAGGATTCCGGCTTCAATAAAACTTCTATTGATACTACGGTGAATTGGAAGAACATCTATAAAGTCGATTCAAATCTAATTCCGGTCGATTTGAACAAGGGATTAGATCTTACAAAATTGTCATTCAAAAGAACATCCGTTGCAAATGGAAAAACATATTACTATCGAGTTAAGTACCGAGATCATAATCTGAAATGGAGTGAATGGTCTAGTTCAACTACATTCGTTACGCCAACAAACCTTGCGGATGAAAAGATTCCTACAGAATTTTCTCTCAGGCAGAATTATCCAAATCCGTTTAACCCGGAAACAAGAATTGAATATTCTATTCCTAAAGCGGGTACAGTTAAAATTTCTGTTTACGATTTACTTGGCGGTGAAATTGCAACTCTTGTAAACGAAACAAAAACTCCGGGCACTTACGATGTAAAATTCGATGGAAGTAAATTAGCCAGTGGCGTTTATTACTATAGATTAACATCTCAAGATTTTGTATTGACAAGAAAAATGTTGTTGTTGAAGTAATCATTTAGAAGTATCAATTATGAACCCATGCTGCTTTCCTAGCAACATGGGTTTTTTAATTGCATCGTTGTGATTAAATTGCGGATAAATCATTTACATTAATTATGACAACGATGCTACAAGCCAACAATCCGCTACATGGCAAGACCCTAGTAATGATTCTTGAGTATTTGTTAGAACGTTACAACTGGGATGAGCTATTTTACCACGTAAGAATAAATTGCTTTCTCGAAAATCCTAGCATTCAATCCAGTCTAAAATTTCTAAGAAAGACACCTTGGGCAAGAAAGAAAGTGGAAGAATTATATTTATGGACTTTTGAACGCGAAGCAAATGGAGAAGAAATAAGATGAGATTGTGAAAATCAAAAAGCCTCAAGATTCTTCTTGAGGCTTTAGATTTACTAAAGTTAATTACTGCTAATTTCTTGCAGCTAGCATATTGTGACGCATCAAAGAATTTCCATCGTTCATAATTTTGAATCTTGCAACCAGTTCTTGAAGATTATTTGTTAACCTATTCAAATCTTCAGCAGCAACTGCAATCTGCTGAACGCCTTGTGCGCTTTCATGAGTAACAGTTGTAATACCATCAATGTTTTTACTTATCTGGTCGGCCGTGAGTGATTGATGTTCACTTGAAGTTGCAACTTTGTTAACCATATCCACAACATCGCCAGCATATGTAATAATTTTTTTAAGAGAATCGCCGGCTTTATCAGCCAAAGCTTTCCCTCTTTCAACTTCTTGTGTACCCGCTTTCATTGATACAACTGCATCAATAGTATCTTTTTGAATTTGTTTTATCATTGTTGCAATTTCTTTGGTAGCCTTACTTGTTCTTTCAGCAAGTTTTCTAACTTCGTCAGCAACTACTGCAAAACCTCTGCCTTGTTCACCGGCGCGTGCTGCTTCAATTGCGGCATTTAATGCTAAAAGATTTGTTTGATCGGCAATGTCATTAATTACTTGAACAATCTCTCCTATTTGGTCGCTGCTCTTACCAAGTGCTTGAACTGTAATTGCAGACTTGTTAACAACATCGGCAATTCTGTTCATGCCATCAATTGTTTGCTCTACATCTTTTCCACCTTCTTTAGCAATGTCGCCGGATTGTTTTGAAGCTTGTGCAGCTTTTGAGGAAATTTGAGTTGTTTCAAAAATTGTCTTTGTCATTTCTTCAACAGACTTTGCAATTTCTGTTGATTGAGAACTCTGCTCTTGAGTACCAGCAGCCATTTGCTCAGCACTGGAAGAAATTTCGTTGCTTGCGCTTGCAGTAGCGTGGACAGCTTCTGTAACAGAATT
Organism: Melioribacteraceae bacterium; assembly: GCA_041675645.1. Lineage (GTDB taxonomy): Bacteria > Bacteroidota > Ignavibacteria > Ignavibacteriales > Melioribacteraceae > Stygiobacter. Next base: position 10,400 of record JBAYTN010000090.1, on the reverse strand, counting down.
CAAAATGTGATTCATGTTTTGCACAACTTTATTGAATCCTAAGAATAGCTTTCCTATTTCATCATCTTTTCTTTCCGGCATTACTTGTACCGTTAAATCTCCTTCTGAAAATTTATCCATCTCTTTCAGAATGCTTTCTATACTTCTTGAAAGATAAGCATGTTGCTCTTCAATCATAGTTATAGATTTTTCTTGCAGTTCGATTGATGTTTTTACATTTGCTATTCCTTTTACAAACATTCCTTTTGAGCCAACAGAAATTGGTTTACGAAAATATTTCTTCTCCGCAGCGTATTCTATCGATGTGCTGATTTCTTTAAGGAATGCCTCTAGCTGATCAATCATTTCATTAAAATTCCATGATAGTAATCCAAAGTCATCGTTGTATTTTATGTTTGTTATCCGCTCTGTAAAAATTCCATGTGATGTTTTATCTATAACACGCTTCATATTAGTTGAGAATGAATGGATATACCGAACAAAGTAACCTCTGATTATAAAGCCGAGAACTATTAATACAATAATTGAGATAACTATTAGGTAAATAGAATTCATAATCATACTGTGACCCAAGAGTTGAGTTTCAGCGGTAGTCTTTTCAGACATGCTGGATAATTCGTCTATAGCTAATAACCGTAATATGACAACTAAAGCAAAACATGCGGCACTAAACAATATTAAATAAATTGCAGCGCTTAGCTTTTTGCTGAATGGCAGCTTATTAAATGCTGAGAACAAATTCTTCATAACTCATTCCTTTTTCTTGTAACATACTTTGCAAAATTTTGGTTGATGCTTCTATTTGGTTTTTTGTTTCGTTACGTTTTTCTTCTTCAAGCATTGTTCTATACAATGGAATAATTTTTTCAAGAGCTGACTTGGAAGGCTTCCTTCTTACGGAATAGTAACCCACAATCTCATCCCTTTCATTTCTTACCGGGGAAACATTAGCTATTACCCAATAGGCCGAACCATCTTTAGCCATATTCTTTACATATGCAAATATTTCTTTACCGCTGCCCAGCGTGTCCCAAAGCAATTTAAAAACTGCCCTTGGCATATCCGGATGCCGTATAATATTATGCGGTTGGCCCAGTAATTCTTCCTCGGTCATTTGGGCAAATTCCATAAAGATTCTATTTGCGTATGCTATTCTTCCCTTTAAATCCGTTTTTGAAACGATAAAGTCGTCGTCCCGCATCTCACGGACCTTATTTGTTGGCGTTACTTTGTATTTCATAAATCAGTCCTTTATGTTACTTTATGGGCAAGGGTTTACAAATTATCATCGTATAAAAAAATTTTTAGTTTATATCACTTCATCTTTATCTAAGTGAATAGCGAAAGAAAGCTCTTGTTGTTATTAAAAACTAGGAGGGCTGGCGGGTGTTCTCTTCAAATTCAGTTTGGCTATAAAGGTGCAATGTCAGTTTTAGACAATTGTTATTAATGAAGGAAAGCTCTCAGTTTTAGCTTTCCTTCTACCAAACTAGTGGTTAGTTCTGCACGTTGAACTCTGTAATAGCCATTTTCTGTAATTCATCCTTCATCTCTTTAGGAAGAACAATTGAATCGTAGTACTTTCCATCCTTCCCCTTTTCACTAGGAGAAGCAATAAATAATCCGTTAGCACCGCTAACAATTCGGAACCCCTTAATTAAGATTCCGTCATCAGTTTGAAAGTCGAAAAAAGCAGCAGTTTTACTGTTACTGTTTCCTTGAAGTGGATTGATCCGAGCGATTTTCATAATAACTCCTTTTGTTTAATAAATTAATAGAACAAAGGAAAATTTTGCGCTTAATGAGATATCTTCCACATTTCAGATGGAGAAAAATTTTCGGAAAGTTTTTGATTCCCCCGGATTTTTAATACGGAACCTTTAACTTCTATTTAAACTTATAAACTGAAGGCTTATTAGTCAAGAAATTCTTTCTTAATTTATATGAAGAATCTATTCTTGATATTAGCTCTGAATAAAGTAATATTAATGATGATAATTATTGAATTGAAATTAATCTTCACCATTTCTTTGGGAGTTTTTATATGAAATCATCACGAGTACTCATACTTTTTTTTGCCCTTTGTTCTTTCAGTATTGCTCAAATAGATAAAAAAGAATTGCTGCAAACTGTTGAATTGCTGTCGAGTAAAGAATTTGCCGGTAGACTTCCCGGACATTCTGGTTATACAAAAGCAGCAAATTTTATTTCCGGAGAGATGACCAAGCTCAAGTTAAAACCAGCCGGTGATTCGGAGTATTACCAGAAACTAAAAGTGGAATACAACGAAATCTTAGCTCCCGAGCATTTTGCAATAATTAAAAGTGGAACCAGAACAGAGTATAAGCTTGGCCCCGATTACGTTTATAGAGGATTTACCGGTTCCGGACAATTAATTGCTAACACAGCATTCTGCGGTTATGGCTTATCTCAGCCCGAACTAGGATATGACGATTATGCAAACATTGATGTAAAAGGAAAAGTCGCAATCGTTTTCAAGTATAACCCCAAATGGAACTTGAATGGAAAAGGATTTACAAATGGAAATCCGCGTGAGAAAGCAATTGTTGCAGCTAAACATGGTGCTATTGGAATTCTATTCGTCTCCTTGCCCAACGATGCCGAACCTCAAAAACCAATTGGAAGTGTAATTCATGGTGAAGGTGTACAGATGCAAAACTTCCCGGAAATTCATATTGATCTACGGTTGGCGGACGAGCTATTTGATGGAAGCGGAAAGACTTTAAAAGAACTACAAACACAAATTGATGCCGATAAAACACCAAATTCTATTTCCTTACTTCACAAAGTTGATATCGAAATTCATACAAAGTACGAAAAGGAAAAAGAGGTTTTTAACATTGTAGGCATGTTAGAGGGAATAGATCCTGAACTGAAAAATGAGTATCTAATTCTCGGCGCTCACCTCGATCATGTTGGCGAACAAGCGGGTAAGATTTATTTTCCCGGGGCTAACGATAATGCATCCGGCTCTGCTGCTTTGCTGGAAATTGCCCGCACAATGGTCGCAAACAATATAAAACCAAAGCGCTCAATAATTTTTGCATTCTTTGCTAGCGAAGAACAAGGACTCAACGGAGCCACACATTTTGCAAATCATTTGCCAATCCCGCTGGAAAAAGTGAAAGCCATGTTTAATATGGATTGTGTGGGTTATGGAGATAGCATCCAAATAGGAGGTGGTAAAAGTGCGCCGGAACTTTGGGCCATGGCTAAGAAAATTGATTCGGAAAATGATCGACTTGTAATACCAGCAACTTGGAGTGGCGGCGGAGCCGATGCAGAGCCTTTTTACCAAAAAGGTATTAAGACACTCTACTTTGTAACGAAAAACAGTTACAAGCATTTGCATATGCTTAGCGATAAGCCGGAAACATTGAATCCGGAGTTGTTCCAAGCAATTACAAAATTAGCTTATAAAACTGCATTGACTTTAGTTTTAAATTAAAATTCATTGATTTTGAGAATTAGCTAAATTTTTGACAGTTTTAACCGATAATTAGACATAAAGGCGAACAAAACAACAATGAGTTTATTCAAACACAAAATAAAAGTTCTTGTGCTCGAAAACGACCGCTCTCGTTTTGAGTATATGCTCGAGCAATTTCAATATCTAATACGCGAGATTGATGCTAGCCCGCTTGAGTTGGATCTAAACAAGAAAGATTTCAATTCTGTCATTACGGTATCTAAGCTTTCTCAGTTTGAACTTGTAGTAGAAATTCTCAATCTCAACGGCTTCGTCATTCAGAATAATGATAAAAAAATCCAAGAGATATTAGCTAAAGTTAACAATAAGTATCTTGATGAATTAGCGGACTATGCAAGTAGTATTGATTTAAAAAAGGGAGTTAATAAGACACATGCGAATCTTGAAAAGTTAATTACTGAAGGAAATTATTCTGAACTAATAAAAGTATCGAAAGATATCACATACTCTCCGGATACAATAAAGAATGCGCGTTCCGGCGTTTCACGAGCAGTAACAAACTGTATGATTAAGACTATCGAAAAAGTTTCCAAATACAAAATCACCGTGGATGAAGGCATTAAAGTCTTATTAGCCTTGGCTACCGACAACGATTTGAAGTATTTGAAACATGATGAACTGATGATGCAAGCGGCCAATGTTGCTTTTGAACTCTGCACAAAAAACAATGAAGCAATATCTAATCTTGTCAAGATCAGCAATCAGAAAAATGTCGATTACCTAATTAATCTAAAAGCTGCCGCCAAGTTTTCTGAGATTGCCCTAAGTGACGAAACCAAGTATAAAAGCCAAATAAAACAAGCTACAAAGGAATTAAACATCCGCTGGCTTATGAACCTTGTAGAACCATTCCGCGATAGACTTAGTCAAGATGAAAATGAAAACATCGATAAGCTGATTGAACACATAAAAGGTTATTTCGCGTAAACTAATTCTCCCATATAAACTTTTATTACAAATTATTTCCCCCTATTCTTTATTTTTGACAAAAGAATAAACGAATTTCCAACAAAAGAATTTCAACATGAAGAACAAATTCATAATAGCGGGGTTGCAGTTATCATTTTCTGCAAAGGCAGAAGAGAATGAAAAGAAAGCATTAACCTGGGTAAAAAAAGCTGCTAAAAATGGTGCACAAGTAATTTGCTTACCGGAACTTTACCGTTCGCAATATTTTTGTCAGAAAGAAGATTCTTCCCTTTTTGATTTGGCTGAAACTATCCCGGGACCTTCAACTAAAGCGTTTCAGAAAGCAGCCAAAGAAAATAAGGTTGCAATCATCGTTCCGATTTTCGAAAAGCGTGCTGCTGGAGTTTACCACAATAGTGTTGTTATAATTGATGCCGATGGAGCCATTCTAGGCATTTATCGTAAGATGCACATTCCGGACGACCCTGCTTACTACGAAAAATATTATTTCACTCCGGGAGATTTAGGTTTCAGAGCGTTTGAAACTAAGTATGGAAAAATTGGTTCTCTAATCTGCTGGGATCAGTGGTATCCGGAAGGAGCGCGTTTAACTGCACTACAAGGAGCTGCGGCGTTGTTTTATCCAACTGCAATAGGTTGGCATCCGGCTGAAAAAGAACGCTATGGTAAAGCTCAGCGCGATTCGTGGATTACAATTCAGAGATCTCATGCAATTGCAAATGGAGTTTATGTTTGTTCAGTAAACAGAATTGGTTTTGAGCAGCCGGTTAAAGACCAAGCTGGCATTGAGTTTTGGGGAAATTCATTCATTTGCGACCCGCAAGGAGTAGTTATAGCAGAAGCTTCGTCAGACAAAGAAGAAATTCTTATGGCAGAAGTTGATCTTAAACATTTGGAAACAATCCGACGCAACTGGCCATTCTTAAGAGATAGAAGAATTGACGCTTACAGTGAAATAACAAAAAGATTCTTGGATTAATTATGAATTACAGATTACCAGCCGAGTGGGAAGAACATAAATCTACAATTATTTGCTGGCCACATCAAAAAGAAGATTGGCCGGAAAAATTTGAACCAATACCTTGGGTTTATGTAGAGATTATTAAAAACATTTGCGATGGAGAAATTGTTCGCCTCTTCGTTCAGAGCGAAGCTGTAATTCCAAAGATTAGAAAATATTTAGAAAGAGCCCACGTAGATACTGCGAATATTGAGTTCATCATTTCTCAGACAGACCGGGGTTGGATGCGCGATTCATCTCCGGCTTTTGTTAAACATGATGATAAAACCGTAGCAATCAAATTCAAGTTTAATGGCTGGGCTAAGTATTCCAATTGGAAGAAGGACAAAAACATTCCAAAAACACTTTCCAAAGTTTTAGATGTAGAGCTAGTAGATGCTAAACTATCTGGAAAGGAAATTGTTTTAGAAGGAGGCGCTATTGATTATAATGGCGGCGGGACTCTTTTAACTACCGAAGAATGTTTGATGGACCAGAAAATTCAAGTTAGAAATCCCGGCTTTACAAAGAAAGATTATGAAAAAGCCTTTGCCGATTATCTAGGAATAAAAAAAGTTATCTGGCTTGGTAAAGGAATTGCCGGCGATGATACTCACGGACATGTTGATGATTTATGCCGCTTCGTAAATTACGATACTGTAGTTTTATGCCGCGAGAAAAATTCTAAAGATGAGAACTATTTGCTCCTTGAGGAAAATTTTGAACGATTACAAGGAGAAACTATTGCTAATGGTTCTAAGCTAAATGTAATTGAATTACCAATGCCTTCACCAATAAATTTTGAAGACTTAAGATTGCCTGCGAGTTATGCCAACTTCTACATCAGCAATTCTTCCGTACTGGTTCCAACGTTCAACGATCTGAATGATAGAATTGCATTAAATATACTAAGCGATCTTTTCCCAACAAGAAAAGTTGTTGGAATTCATGCCGTTGATTTGGTATGGGGCTTAGGAACCATACACTGCTTAACTCACGAAGAACCGCTTTAATTAGCTGGCTTCTTGTTAAGAGCTTCATCTATCATGTTAAGAAGCTGCTTAGAATCAACCGGCTTAGTTAAAAATTTATCCGCACCAGCCTGATGAGCATTGTTTCTTTCTCTTGTTGTATTGAATGCTGTAAGCACAAAGATTGGTGTGCTTTTATACTTAGGTGTGGCGCGCAATTCCTTTGTCAATTGAATTCCATCCTTTGAGTCGCGCAAAGAGATATCCATCAGGATGAGATCGAAATCAACTTTGTTAACAATGTTATAAAACGTGCTCACACTCCCTACTGTGTACACGTCAAATTTCTTTGATAGGAAAAAGCGCAAGAAATCTTGAGCTAATTCTTCATCGTCTACGATTAGAACTTTTTGTCTGCCGTCCATGACCAACTATCCGCAATATGTATAAAAGATCCCTCGATTAGGCTCTTAGTATTACAATGTCTATGCCATACGTAACAAGCTATTTTGAAGTTTTTTCGATGTGCCGTGTGTCTCAAAATGGAATATGAATGCAGTTCTGTCTCATAAAGCACAATTAAGTTTAAGTGCATTCAATAAGTAATTATTTAATAATCTCTTTGCTAAGCTTTTCAGATACTTTCTGCAAAACCTCATCGGTATCATAAAAACCGCTCGCTAATTTGGAACGAATTTCTTCAATACGTTCAGTACTCAACTCGAGTTTGGCTAAATCTCTGGCTTCGGAAGATATCTCAATTCTATCTTTTGGAGAGCTAGGTGTTGCTTCAGCCTTAGCATTCTGAGTTGGCTTAACAAACAACGGATTACCTGAAATTCCTTTTACTTGCATTGCTTCACCTTTGTAGGCAGTTAGTTTTTTTTCTGTTTAATAGTCCCGTAAAGTTGTCTCTCAAGTTTTTTTTCCGCTTCAGAGAAAACCTCAACAATATTATCGAACTTTAATTCAATTTGTTTAGCCTTCGAAAATAGTTCGTTTTCGCATATTTTTTGACTTTGTGCACCAAACTCCATCGCTAGCTCAAGTTTCAGCTGATTAACTTGCTTGATTGCAGTTAAAGCTGCCGGGAATACGGAATCGAAAGTTTCAAACGAGAGGTTGTCCAGATCACGACCAACAAAGTAAAGAAGGCGTTTAACCGATGCTACTTTATGTTGCAATTGGTTCAAAGTATACCTCTAAGCTACTTGTTACAAATAATTGAATTTCAAAATAAATTATCGCAGATAGCTAGTTATTTTTTTCTGATTGTTTACAGCGGAAAGTTCTCTTTGGAGCTGTTCTGTTTCTGCTGAAAATTTCTCAACGAGAATTTCGTATTTAATTTCAATTTGTTTTGCTACACTAAATAATTTGGGCCTAACCTTTACAAGTACAGATGGCTCAATTTCCTTTAATAGCTCTTCTCTAAATAAGGTTGCTTCTTTCATTTTACTAACTAATTCCGGAAATAAAGAATCGAAATTTTCGAATTCCAGAACTTCCATTTTTGCGAGTATATACTCTAATAAGTATTCTGTTCTATTAGCTTTTGTCTTGAGTTCCTTCTTCTTTGCTTCAACTAATTCTTCATTAGATTTATTCTTTTTTGAGCTCTTACTAACAGAATTATTAGTTTGCTCACTTCTTAGTTTCATTGAACTCATGATCTATAAATTACTAGTTAATTGATTTCATAAAGAAAATTGACTGGTTTGAAACTAAAGCATTCATTTGCGACATCGATTTCATGTATCTCAGTCTTAAGTCTGAAGAACTTTTATCTATTCGCTCTTGCACTGCTTTTATCCTATCATCAAGATATTCCGATTCTACGCCAAAACTCGTTTTCCTTTTATAAAGGTATCCGGTTGCATTAACATAAGGGAGAATTTTTGTATATAGAGTGGTTGCAATACCACTTGTAGAGTTGAATAGAGCTTCAACTTGTTCCGGCTTCTCTTTAATTAATTTTTCAAGTTTGCTTGAATCGCCAACACTTAAACCCTCAGTCACATCAAAACTAAGTCCAAGCTTTGAGAGAGTATTAACCTCATCTGTATTAATACCGGCAACACTACTGGTAGCTATTGATGAAAAAAGATACTTGAAATTCTCAGCAGTAGAATCACCAATCAGCAATCCCCTTCCATCTTTGGTAGACTTAGTTTTTTCTTTTAGATAAATATAAATGTCATTAAACTTTTTTATAAAGTCTTGAATTTTTTCAGTTATTTTGGCCGAGTCGCTGCTTATATCAAGATTAACAGTTGTATCAGTGGCTTGCATAAGCGATTTCAAATTTATAGTCGCGCCGGGTATTAAGTCCGAAATCTGGTTGGAATTTCTTTCGACTTTAATTCCATTAAAATCGAATTTCGCATTTAACTCTGTGGTAGCATAAACAAAACCTGGTGTATCACTTCCGCTTGTATTCTGTACAAAAGATGTGCGTGTTCCACCAAGATTTAATCCAACCGAACTCAATAGACTACCTGTTGTATCACTAAGTGATAACAATTTAAATCCGTCGCCGGATTTCTTAGCCGCAATTGAAAGTTGTGATAATGTTGAATCCGGTGAAAACGTAGATGCGCTGAGCAATCCAGAAGCTCCCATCTCATTGTTAGCCGTGACTCCCATTTCGCTTAATAATGCGCTGGTGTCGCCATCAATTGTAAGATATTTTGAAGAATCTGTAACAGTAAATTTAAGACTATAATTTCCGAGGCCGTCATCAACCTTTTCAGCAGTTATTCCGTTCAACTTGTTAACCTGAGTTACAATACTATCAATCACATCTGTATAGTTACCGGCAGTATAGGTTATTGCAGTAGTTGTCCCATTCAAATTTAGATTAAATGTACCGGCACTGGCAGTAGCTCCAGTAACAGAATTTGAAAGTACCGTAGCTTTGTTGCCGTTTATTGCAGTTTGAATTTTGGCTATCACTTTAGTGTTCGATATCGTTCCGGCATCAAAATCAGCGGCCTCGAAAGTAACTGAAACCTTGCTGGTGAACGTACCACCTTTTCCATCTCCGGCTGTAAAAACCATATCATGTGTACCGGGGGCAACTATTGTTGAATTTGCAGCAGTTGAAGTTAAATCCTGTGAGATCACAAGATCATTTTTTGCTAGTTGATTCACCCTAACGGATTGAGAACTTAAAACTGCCGCACTTGTAGCAGTTATATCTACAAATTTTGAATCAGAAGAAGACGCCTTTTTAAGTAAAAAAGCGGAAGATGTGTCATGCAACTGCATGGAATAAGAAATAGTTTTAAGTTCGTTAAGCTTGTTGGTCAGTTCTGTATAAGCGGTATTTAAATCGTCTGTATTTTTTTTCTTTTTAGTAAGAGGATCAACCTGCTTTTTTGTTTCACTGGCTCTGTAATCATCTACAAAGCTATTAATGCCGGCGGTTGTTAATAAATCGTAAGCCATGGTTTATTACCTCTTTGCAAGTGCGGTTTCCCAAGATTCTTTTAATTCAGATAAAGTTTTATGTACAATTTCAAAGTTCTGTTTTCTCATTTGGTCCTGGCAATATCTATAAATTCTAAAAAAGCCGATCGAAATTTCTTTTGCTTCCGGATGATCAAAATTAAGAGCATTAATCAATACCTGTAACGCTTCATTAGTTTTTGATATATCGTGCTTATTGCAACTTTGTATTGCAAAACCAAACACTTTCATAATTACTTGTTCTGGAGACGCATTCAATATATCATTTGCTAAATACTTATTTACTTGCTTGTTCATCATGTAATTTGCTGTCTGCATCCTGTTTACCTCAAAATTTTTAAGAAGACTAAAAAGAATCCCTCCCCGATTAAGGGAGGGATTAAATTAATGCTCAATTAACGGAAGAGAGATAACAATTGTGATGGTGCAGCATTCATTTGAGACATCATTGCTGTTGCCAACTGAGATCCAACTGCTCCTTGCGATGCTTTCATTTGATCGTTAAGTGTATCTGTAT
>JBAYTN010000089.1:0-15092 GCA_041675645.1 Melioribacteraceae bacterium | reverse complement strand
TGTTTTTGTGTAAGTGGACCCGGAACGTGAAATACGTTAGTCGCACCAAGTAAGAATGCTTTTAAGTCTGTTTTAGCATCAAGTTGCGAAACTATTCCAACATTGAATAAAGTTCTGTAGCTGGATGAATGAGCACGCCAGCCATCAAAATTTGTGTTTGATGCTGATACAAAAATTTTACCGGCTGAAAATTTACTCATCGCTTGAATTTGTGTTTGAAAAAAGCCGAAGCTACCGCTGGATGTTTTCAATTTTAGGAAGGAATTCCCGGCAGATGGAATAGTAGAAATGTTTATTACACCGCCGCTTGCATTTCCCCAAGTTGCCGATGCGTTTGAGCGAATTACTTCAATATTCTCGGCCACACCCAGATCAAGCAAATCGAATGACGTTCTTCCATCGGGTTCTGTCTCTGGAATTCCATCAACCATGACCCGAATTCCCCTTGATGTTCCATAGTTCGATCTATCACCGGCGCCACGAGCGCCAAATCCGCGTATTACAAGCCTTACATCTTGATTTCCCACTCTGGATTGAGCCAGTACACCCGGAATAGAAGAAACAACCTCATCAATACCGTAAGCGCGCTTCATCTGTAGCTGAGCAGCACTAAGGACCGTTACAGCATAAGGTATCTCGATTAAATTTTCGGCATAGCGTGTGGCCGTAACTGTAATCTGATCAAACTTAAGCAAGAGTGTATCGTTTTGGGTTTTGTTTTCTTGAGCAACTAAAAGTGTTTCTATCGTGAGAAGAAAAAGAAAAAGTCGTTTCATTGGTTTCCTAAATTTTGCATACAAACTTAGTTAGTAGTTTAAAAACAAAAAAGGCGAATCAAAAGATTCGCCTTTTAAAAGTATCAGAAACAAAGCAGATTAGGATAATTCTTCTAGTTGACCCGGAATAAATTCCATCCAGCCTTCTACTCTTTCAACTCCGTAAATTTTCTTTATTTCATCAACACACAAATCATTAGCGGTTACCAACGCATTCGCAATATAAACGATCTGATTAAGACCCAGTTCTCCATCACGTATTATTTCCGTATTGTGATGATTAGCAACGGATGAAATAAGTTCTGAAGGGAAGCCCCACGAACTAAGCAAATAAGCACCGGCATTCACATGTGAGACGCCAAACTTTTCGATCTCTTTCTCTAATTGATTGTCGCTAGCATGTTCGGATACAAATGCCATTCGCTTAGATTTGTCGCTACACTGAACCATGATAATTTTCCCGATATCATGCAGCAGTCCGGCTATGTAAGCAGAATCGATTAAGTCGCGGTCCTTGCATTCCAAATTCATTATCGCTTTAGAGACTTTTGCAACGTCAATTGAATGATCTCTAACTTTTTTTAGATAATTCTGAATTTCCGGCGGCTGGTTTTTCAGTATGAAAACTTTGATGTATAAGACTAAACTCTTAATAATATCTAAGCCTAAAAAGTTGATTGCATGGACAAGATTAACAATACTTTTAGAAATGTTGTAAAATGACGAATAAACAATGTGCATAACCTTTGCAGCAGCAAGAGGATCATTTGAAATAATATCGGCAATTCTGTGTATTGAAACTTCCGGCTTATTTATTTCTCTTTCCAATCTAGTATAGACTTCCGGCATAGTAGGAATTGGACCTATACCAAGAATGGCAGATATGGTTTTAGAATCTAAATCATACTTTGATAAACTTTGGAAATGCTCAATAGATTTAACGAATTCTTGATCGCGAATCGGCTTATTTATAAAACGGTGAACATCAGCTGTAGAATAAACGGCTCTTTCGCGCTTGGAAGGATCCGTGAACAACACCCTAAATACTTTGGGATATTTATCTTTAGCGAAAGAAAGAAATTCTAATCCATTGATTTTTAAAGTTGAATACTCGATACAAACAACTGCAAAGTCTTCACTTCCCAGCAATCTTTTAGCTTCATCTTCTGTTGTTACAAAAGTGAAACATGTATTCTGAGAAACTGATTCCTCGATTTTTCTTATTTCCGGAACTAATTTTTCATCATCCGAAACAACTAAAACTTTTGTCTTCATTAACTCACCGTCATGGTTTTCAGTAGTATAGATTAAACTCATTTTCAATTTATTATCGTGAAATTTAAACGCTTTTAAATATCTGCGGTGTGATTTAAATTCGCCTTAAATTAGACGAATCTATCTTTGATTTGACCTAAACTGCTGAGGGAAATTTTTTAAATTTCTCATTAAAACAAAAAATGGCAAGTTATTTCTGAAGATTAGTGAGTGGAGCGGTTGTTCCTCTCATCGAGTGTACTTTGTTAGGAACCGGAATTGATACTTCCGGTTTGACAAACTTTTCAAACTCATCACGGAATCTTGTTATCATAAACTTAACCGGCCATGCAGCAGCGTCGCCCAAAGCGCAAATTGTATTGCCTTCTATATGATTAGCAACATCACACAATAAATCCAAATCTTTTGATGTTCCGTTGCCTTGTTTAATTCTCTTTAGAGTTTTTTCCATCCAGCCGGTGCCTTCACGGCATGGCGTGCATTGCCCACAGCTTTCATGATGATAAAAATGAGCAATCCGAATCAATACATCCAACAAATTTGTGTCTTCATCCATTACCATAACACCGCCGGTTCCAATAGCTGAACCTACTTCTTTCAACGAATCAGCGTCCATTTTTACGCCTTCAAGCTGATCGCCACGTAACGGCGGCATAGATGAACCACCCGGAATAACACATTTTATTTTTTTATCGCCAATAACTCCGCCGGCTACTTCATTAATTAATTCTGTAAGAAGTATTCCGGAAGGAAGTTCGTAAACGCCCGGTTTGTTAACATGCCCGCTAATTCCAAACAAAATTGTTCCCGGATGTTTAGGCGCACCAATTTTAGAAAACCACTCCCAGCCATTTTTAATAATTGCCGGAATGTTCGTAATTGTTTCAACATTATTAATTGTAGTAGGATTTCCCCATAAACCATTCTGCGCCGGAAATGGAGGCTTAACTCTTGGATAGCCTCTTTTACCTTCAATAGAATTCATTAATGAAGACTCTTCACCGCAGATATAAGCACCCGCGCCTTTATGAACGAATAAGTCGCAACTGAATTCCGTACCGAAAGTTTCTTTCATCTTCTCGCCGAGGAAACCCTTCTCGTAAGCAATATCAACAGCGGCTTGCATCATATTCACCCACTTTTGATATTCACCGCGGATGTAGAGATAAGCAACTTTAGCACCTATTGCATAGCATGCAATTATGGCGCCTTCGATCAACTGGAATGGATTATCCTCAAAAATTTGTCTATCCTTAAATGAGCCCGGCTCGCTTTCATCACCGTTTATGCAAAGATACTTTGGCTTCGTTGTAGTCTTAGGCATGAAGCTCCATTTTAGACCACAAGAAAATGCAGCGCCGCCGCGTCCACGTAAGCCAGATTTCTTTACTTCATCAATAATATCATCGGAAGTTCTTGCAAGTGCTTTTTTAGCAGAATCAAAACCGCCATTGGCAAGATAGACATCTATCGTATTAAAATTTTCTATTTGGGGTAAAACTATTCTTTCCATCACTTGAGAGAGTCCAAAATTTCTTCAACTTTTTCTTTAGTTAGATTTTCAAAATAATCTTCGTTTACAGCAAGCATCGGCGCGTAACCACAAGCACCCATGCATTCAACTTCTTCAAGAGAAAATTTACGATCTTCTGAAACTTGCATGTGATCTAATCCTAATTTCCCTTTAACTTGATCCCAAATTTCGTAACCGCCGCGAAGCATACAAGATACATTCGTGCAAACTTGAACGTGATACTTGCCCATAGGCTTTGTGTGATACATAGTATAAAATGTAACAACACTAAGCACATTTACTTTATCTATACTAAGAACAGAAGCAATTTCTTCCATAGCTTCGTTGCTAAGATATCCGTTCTGCTCTTGAGCGATATAAATAACCGGCATAACAGCAGCAAGTGCAGTTGGGTATTTCTTTCTAACTGCTTCTATTTTGTTAAGATTTTCATCTGTGAATTTGAAACTCATATTACCTCAGAATAAGAGCAAGAGCATGAGCACGAAACTTAACTCTCATATTCTGTCTCCGGTTCATAAATACGATCTGAATTTTTCTTAATCAATCCCATTATCATCATAACAATCTCTTTAAGTCTTTCTCTTCCTTCAATTAAAGCATCGTTGCTAATTAATTCTTTCGCAAACAATATATCCAAACACGATGAACATTCTAAGCTTGAACCCTTTGCAATATCGAAATAACGGCAACGATCTTTCCCAGAATATTTGCCATTTCCTTCAGCGATGTTCAAAGCTATTGAATCTGCTGCTCTTTCAAATTGGTCAATCGTAGGATTCTTCAACTTAATCTTTATAAGGATTTGATGAACCCACTTAACAAATTCAACCGATTTCTGATAAACAATTAATTTTTCATGATCAAAAACAATCTCACTCATATCATTCTTTCGCACATAATCTTATCAATTCATGCTCTAGCTCATAATCTTAATCTGCTTACTTATCTGCTTCACCCATCACCGGATCGAGTGAACCGATAATAGCGATTACGTCTGAAATCATTGCGCCTTCGCACAATTTAGAAAGCACTTGCAGATTACAGAACGAAGGTGATCGGATTTTCATCTTCCAAGGCTGACCTTCGCCATTGCTGACAATATAAAATCCTAACTCGCCTTTCGGGTTTTCTGCCGAGAAGAAAGAATCTCCAACCGGCGGATTAATACCATAATTTATAATCATAAAATCGTGAATCAATTCTTCCATACGTGAATAAATTTCGGTCTTAGGAGGCAAAACTTTCTTGGGATCGTTTGCCATCACTTCACCTTGAGGAATTTTATCCAAACATTGATACAAAATCTTCACACTTTCTCTCACCTCATCACCTCTTAAGAAGTAACGGGCTAAAGAATCACCTTCGCTGTAAGTAGGAATTTTGAAATCAACTTCATTATAGAATAAATATGGATTAGCTCTTCGAACATCATACTCAACACCACTTGCACGCAAGTTTGGTCCGGTAATTCCATAAGCAATTGCATCTGCTTTAGAAAGAATACCAACGCCTTCAAGACGATCAATAAAAATTCTATTATGAAGAACGAGACTATCCATATCGTTTAATTCTTTATCAAACGAATCAAGAAAATCACGAATCAACTTTAGTGTAACATCATCAAGATCTGCCGCAACACCGCCAAGACGAGTATAACTTGTAGTAAACCTTGCTCCAGCTAAACGGTCAAATATTTCTTGAATTCTTTCTCGCTCACGGAAAGTCCACATCACCATTGTAACAGCGCCAACATCCATAGCAAATGTTCCAATAGCAACCATGTGAGCCGCTATTCTTGAAAGCTCAGCCACAATCATTCTGATCCATTGGGCGCGTTTAGGAGCTTCAATTCCCGCTAATTTTTCTACAGCTAAAACATAAGCGACATTGTTACAAAGAGTAGCTGTGTAATCCAATCTATCGGTATGAGGAATGAATTCTATAAAACTCATATCCTCAGCCATTTTCTCGTAACCTCTATGAAGGTAGCCCAACTCCGGAACAGCTTTTACCACTGTCTCGCCATCGAGTCTTAATACAATTCTTAGCACGCCATGAGTCGCCGGGTGCTGAGGTCCCATATTTATAACCATCTCGTTATCAAGAGCATCTTCAATTGTAATGTTCTTGTCTTCGAGAAGCTTTTTATAAATCTTTTCGTCTGAATAAACGTTATGAATTTTTTCCATACTACTCTGGCTTCTGTGGAAGTGGAAGTGAACCCGGAATTCCCAACACCGGAAAATCTTTTCTTAATGGATAATACTGAAAACCTTCGGGCATATACATTCTTCTTAAATCGGGATGATTCTTAAAATCGATTCCGTACATATCAAATGTTTCTCTCTCGTACCAGTTTGCACTCTCCCAAATTGATGAAACAGAATCAACTTGGTAGGGTTCCTCATCAAGATTAGCTTTAACTCTAAGATTGAAATTCAATTTGAAAGAATAAAGATGATAAACAGTTGTGAATCTTTTCTTTCTCGTTGCCCAATCAATGGCTGTAACATCCTTGCACATTATAAATTCCAAGTCGGAATTCGTTTTTAAAAACTTAGCAAATTCAACTAACTTGTCTTTACTAACAGTAAATGAAAGGTCTCCAAGCGCGTCAACAACTTCAACATTGGTTTCGCCAAAACCTTCCTTTACTTTTTTAATAATTAATTCTTTCACTTCCATTTATCAGTTATTCGCTATTTCTGTTTTTGGTTGAATTATATCTTGAAAATCACGTGCTCTAGTTTTACCAATTTTTTCTTGAATTGTAATTAATGCATTTAGCAAATTTTCCGGACGAGGCGGGCATCCGGCTGTGTAAACATCAACTGGAAGAAACTGGTCAATTCCTTGAACAACGCTGTATGAACGGTACATTCCGCCGGAAGAAGTACAAGCGCCCATTGCAATTACCCACTTAGGATCGGGCATCTGATCATAAATTCTTTTTACAACTTGAGCCATCTTATAAGTTACTGTTCCAGCAACAATCATCAAATCGCATTGACGAGGAGTAAAACGCATTACTTCGGAACCGAAACGAGAGATATCGTATTTAGGATCGGCAGCGGCAATCATTTCAATCGCACAGCAAGAAATTCCCATAGGCATTGGCCAGACAGAACTTTTACGAGCCCATGCGACTACTGCATCTATTGTTGTTGTAACGAAACCATCTTGTGTAAGTTTTGCTTCTAATCCCACTTTAAGCCTCCTTTCATCAAGACATAAACGAATCCAAGTTCAAGCACTATCAAAAAGATCAGCATTGGAAGGAAGGAATATAATCCATAGCCGGCATACAAAGTTCTGAACTGTACTGCCCATGGATAAACATAAATTACTTCTATGTCGAAAATTATGAAGAGCATTGCAACTAGATAATACTTGATTGAAATTCTTTCGTGGGTAGTTCCAATGGGATCCTTGCCGCTTTCGTAAGGCATGTTTTTTATTTTGTTTGGACGATGCGGCCCGAATACTACGGATGAAAAAACCACAGCACCGCCAAAAATTGCAGCAACAAGAATTACTAAAAATATCGGTATGTAATCAACTATCATATTTAATTTTTGATTTTAGGTTGGCGAAAAATAAGGCAAATGGGGTTACAAAGCAAAATGAGTGTAGAGTGAAGAACAAAGAGTGTAGAAACTTAAATTTCTACACTCTAAACTTCTCACCTCGCTTAACTTGTGTTCAGCAAGTCGAAGCGGGTACTTCATTTACTTAAGCTAAAACTTCAGCTAATATGGCTACAGCTTTGTCTAAATCTTCATAGCTGATTGTAAGCGGCGGAAGAAGTCGTAAAACCGTTGTTCCGGCCGGAAGCGAAAGAACACCCTTTTCCAGCAATTCCACAATCACCGGTTGAGATTTATCTTTTAGCTCAATTCCAATCATCAAACCTATTACGCGAATCTCGCGAACTTTGCTAAGCTGAAAAGCAGATAATTTTTCTTTGAAATAGCGCCCCTTTGCTTCGGCATGTTCCCACAATTTGTTCTCAATCATGTACTCGATTGAAGCAGTTCCGGCGGCGCAAGCTAATGGGTTGCCACCGAATGTTGATCCGTGTTTCCCTTTTTCAATCTGAATTTTGTCAGAGCAAAGCAATGCACCCATAGGAAAGCCGCCGGCAATTGATTTTGCGACTGTCATCATATCGGCATCAATTCCGTATTGCTCAATCGCAAACATAGTTCCAGTACGGCAAAATCCGGTTTGGATTTCATCAATGATTAGCATGATTCCTTTTTCATCGCAAAGCTGTCTTACTTTTTGAAAATAATCCTTTTGCCCGATATTAATTCCACCTTCACCTTGGACTAATTCCAAAATAATTCCGGCAGTTTGATCATCAGCAGCTTCTGCAAGTTTTTCAAAATTGTTATAAGGAACAAAAGAAAAACCGGGAACTAGCGGTTCAAAAATCTCTCTATATTCTTTTTTGTAAGTTGCGCTCAACGCTCCGTATGTTCTTCCATGAAAGCCTTTCATTGCAGAAATGAATTTTGTCTTTTTCGTATTTGCCCGGGCAAATTTGATTGCGGCTTCCATTGCCTCAGTTCCGGAATTTGTGAGAAAAGCTCGTGTCAAATTCTTGGGAGCAATACTAAAAAGTTTCTCCAGAAACAATGCTTTTGCATCATTATAAAATGTGTTTGCACATGTAATCAATGTTCCCGCTTGCTTTGTAATCGCTTCCACAACTTTTTCGTTGCAATGCCCAACATTGGCTACCGAGATGCCGGAAGCTAAATCGATATACTCTTTACCTTGGTCATCCCATACGCGCGAATCTTTTCCCTTCACAAGAACAACTTCTCTACGCGGATAAACATCGAGTTCGTATTGCTGAATTAATGCTTTGTAATCTTTCATAACTCTCTCCTATCTAAGAAATTGTAGTACCTTTGCCTTCGATGGCATCTAAAATCGGATGTTCTGTTCTGCCGTCCGAGATAATTACAGTTGTATCTCCACCATCAAATAGTTTTCTGATAGCAAGAATTTTTCTTTTCATTCTTCCTTCAACTTTTTCTTCCATCGCTTCAAGTTCTGCTTTAGACATTTTCGAAACAAGCGAAGCCGGATCGTTTTTGTCTAAAAGAAAACCGGGTGCCTCAATCAGCGAAATAACTTTTTCTGATTTTAATTCTGTTTGGAGAAGCGCGACTATATCATCATTTTCAGAATTAATAGCGAAATTGTTTTCATCAATTAATGGAACGCTTAGTACCGGAATGTAACCGTTATCTAAAAGTAGTTCCAAAAGCTGTTTGTTAATTGCTTTAGGTTTGCCGGAAAAATCTCTGAGCAATAAGGTTTTACCACCTTCCCTTACTTTTATTCCGCTGTTTCGTTTACCTTGAATTACTTTGCCATCCAGACCGGAAAGTCCTACCGCATTTATTCCGTTTTGCTGACAAAGTTCAACGATTCTTTTGTTTTTTAGCCCGGCATAAGCCATCATCATCAAATCAATTGTTCCTTCGTTGCTTAAAACAGAATCGTAGCCGGATAATGATGTAACTACCTTCTTTTCATAATTTAGTTTTTGTGCCAATTCATCGCGCAAAGCATTTGCACCATGCACAATGATAAATTTCTCTTGTAAAGTTGCCAGATCGGAAATTATTCCTTTTAGATTCAATTCCTTTCCGCCGCCAATTTTAACTATAAACATTGGAGCTCCGTTAACGTATTGTTTTGTATTGGCTGCCAGTTTTCTTCTCCGAGAAAAGGATCGGAACAGACAGCAACCATATTTTCATCTCTTTTAATACTAATTGTAAAATATTCTTCATCTTCGTTAAAGTGAGAATAAATGTATGCGCTTTCTTTATCAGTGGCAATAATGTTCATTGCCCTTATATAAGAAGATTTTTTCTTAATGATTTCAGTTCCCTTACTTAACGCTTCACCAAAATTTCCCTTATCGAATCGTTTGATATAATTAAAAATCTTCTCGGCACCAATTCTCCCCTCCTCTTTAATCTTTACGCCGCGAAGTTCACCGTTAAAAACAAAGATATTCTTTGCATCATAAAAAGGCATATTGTTCTCTACAATAATACCTTCATCCTTAAATGCGCTGCGGGCATGAGCAATTAATCGAGTTGTATTTCCGAATTTGGAAAGATCATCTTCCCAAATCGGCTTAACATTTTTATAATGATTCCAAATGTTGTTTTGCCAATAAGCGAAACCCCAACCGTGTCCTTGAAACTCTCTGCTGTTTTTAGAAATTTCAGCAAACTTTGCCAAGTATTCACTAATGCAAAATTCATTTTTTGAGTTAACGTAAAGTAATCTACACATTTTTTTCCCTTGAACTTGTTCTTGATCTTAATCATGATCTGTTTACAAAAGCGATCAAGATCATGATCAAGATTTAGATTGGATGCAAGCCCGGAAACTCGAGTCCGGTTCTTTCATCAAAACCATACATTATATTGAACGCTTGCAAAGCTTGTCCGGCAGCGCCTTTCATTAAGTTATCAATCGCACTAACAACTACAACACGATTCGAAAACTCATCTTTCTTAAAACCGATATCGCAATAGTTGGTACCGCTTAACAATTTTGGTTCCGGGTAACGGTAAATTCCATCATTCTCCTTTACAATTCTGATAAATGGCTCGTTGCCATATGCATCTCGGTAAACTTTCCAAATATCTTTTTCTTGTAAATCAGTTTTCAGAAAAACATGACAAGTTGCGAGCAAGCCGCGAACCATATCAATTGCTGTAGCAGAAAAATGAACATGTATCTTTTTGCCGAAAGAGAGTTCTTGAAGCATTTCAGCTGTGTGTCTGTGCTTTGTCGGCATATAAGAACGCACAACCCCACTTCTTTCCGGGTGATGAGAGCCATCGTTTACTTTGTTACCCCCTTCGCTTGAACCGGCTTTTACCTCAATTACAGTTCTGTCTTCCTCGACTAAACCAGCTTTGTATAAAGGATATAAACCTAGAATACTCGCTGTTGCGTTGCATCCAGCACTAGATATGTAATTCGCAGTTTTCATTTCTTCACGGTGTAATTCCGGAATTCCGTATATGAATTCGTTCAGTAATTCAGGGCGAGAATGTTTATGACCATACCATTTCTCATATTCAGCAGCATCTTTTATTCTGAAATCGGCACTTAAATCTATAATCTTTGGCGCAAGTGTTTTGTAATGATCAATTTTGTTCTGTGAACTATTATGCGGCAAGCACAAGAATAGTAAATCACAAGATTCCAGTTCGGAAGCCGAAACAAATTTCATCTGGGTTGATTTACGTAAATTAGGATGAATTTTGTGAACGAATTTTCCGGTATAACTTTCGGATGTAACCTGCTTTACTTCTACGTTTGGATGAAACAACAACAAGCGGAGTAGTTCTCCTCCCGTATAGCCGGATGCGCCCACAATTGAAACATTTATTTTTCCCATTAAACTCTTCCTTCAGCTACTTGTAAAACATATTCAACCATTTTTTGAGGAATATTTACACCGGTAGTTGCAATACTATTTTTGTATTCCATTGTATAGTTAACTTCGTTAACCATTAAGCCTTGTTCAGTCTCAAAAACATCTATGGCCACAATTCCACCTCCAACTGCTTTAGCTGCATGTACGGAAATATCATTTAATTCTTCGGTAACAACGCAGTTCGTAGCTTTACCACCACGGGCTGTGTTTGTAATCCAGTGCGGCGATGTTCTATAAATTGCAGCAATACATTTATCACCAACCACAAAACTTCTAATATCTCTGCCAGGCAATCTTTCGCCATTTTCAATTCTTGTTTTCTCAACATACTTCTGAATATAAAATATGGAATGATGATATGAACCAAGAACAGCTTTGTGCTCTAAGATAGCTTCTGCTGCATCACGGTCATTTACTTTCGACAGTAATCTGCCCCAAGAACCAACCGCCGGTTTGAGTACAACCGGATAGCCCATTTCCTCAATTGTCTTAAGTGCAGATTCTTCTGTAAAAGCAACCCGAACTTCCGGCTGAGGGACTTTATGTTCAGCAAGTGCGCAAGATGTTAATAGTTTATCACCACAAATTGTAGCAACATTATAAGTATTTACAGTTTTTATTCCGGCAGTATCAAATAGTTTTAAGCCGTGCAACGCACGCGAGTGATTTATGCTGCGTTCAACAACAACATCAAAATCAAACTTGTCTTTGCCAAGGTTGAAAGAAATTTCTCTGTCGTCGATCATCACAAGTTCCACACCTTTTACTGCATTGAACTCATCGATCAAGAATTTTTCGTCTTTACGAATTAATGAATGAAGCAATCCAATCTTCATTGTAGTTGTTCTCCGTTTATTAAGTATTTTAGTTTACAGCTGTATTATGTGAGCGTGGCTCACTTAGTGTAAGTCTGATGATGCTTTACTGCATCGACGATATGCTTGAGTTCGGCAAGTTCAACGGTTCTTCCGCGTTGACCGACAGATTTGACTTCTCTTAAGACATCATTTTGTAAATCAGAATCAAGAGAACTCTCTTCAATAAGTGCAAGTGCATACCTTAGCGATGCAATACCCGACATATGATCGAGAGAAAATGTTCTTGGTCTTCCAAGTAATTCTGGGTTTAAGCTTTCATAATGCATAGGATTAACGGATGCAGCATGAGTGTGGACACCGGCGCAATGTGTAAATGCGTTCTTACCCGTTATTGGGAAGTTAGCCGGAATAGGAATACCAGAATGTTGGCTTACAAGTTCATAAAGCTCTACCAACTTAGTTAAATTCCATCTGTTCTCTTTGTAATCTATAGTAAGAACAGTTAGAAGTTGTGCGAGATCAACAATTCCCGCTCTTTCACCCAATCCAAGTGCCGCCGCATCAATGATATCAACTCCGGCACGGTAAGCATCAAGCGCATTTGCTAATGCTAAGCCGCGATCGTTATGGCAATGCACAGCAACTTTTGGAGATAGGTTTCTTTTTCCAAATTCATCTTTTAATCTTGAGATATAATCATACATACTGCGTTCTGTACCGGGTACCATATATCCGGTTGTATCAGCAACACTGATTATATCAGCACCGGCTTCGATTGCAGCAACGGCAGCTTTAACTACATTTTCAAACTGAGAACGTACCGTGTCTTCCGGTGTGTATCTAATTAGAAGATCCGGTTTCTGATCTTTAGCATATTTAATAACATCTGTTATTAACATGCATGCAGTATCTAAATCTTTTTTAAAGACTGTTTCCAATCTTTCATCAGAGACACAATAAAAAATTCCAATAAAACCGACACCACATTCAAGTGCAAGATCAACATCAGATTTTAAGGAACGTGAGTGAGCTCCAACAATTCTTTTGTAGCCTTTTTGTGCTATTGCTTTTACAGCAGCATGAATTTCCGGAGTAACCATAGGATGTCCCGACTCAATAATATCAACACCCACTTCATCAAGTAAGTTTGCAATAGCAAGCTTAATGTGTTTATCGAAATAAACACCGGGAGTTTGTTCGCCTTCGCGTAATGTTGAATCGAGTACCCAGACCAATTTTATTCGCCCCAGTCTTCTTCTTCTTGAGGAGCTTCTTTAACTTGTGGCGGATTAACAGAAACTACTTCCAATTCAGTTCCACATTCAGAGCATTCAATTAATTCACCTTGCACTGCATCTGCCGCAAGCTGAATTTGAGCTCCGCATACCGGGCATTCAGCGTTCATTTTTCATTCCTTGTTTATAAAAGTGTTGCAAAAGTATGAAACAATACTTTTTTGTGCAATAAAAGTTCAAGTTGGAATGCATTTTATTTTAGGACAAAAAATAGAGGAAATTCGAGATGAATAATTATTCACAATTATGCAAAATCATTCACTTCAATTTTTAGTCGGGAATTTAACTATTCAGCCTCTTAAGCAAAGAATCTCTTACAACGTTAAAATCAGTTTTATACTTTTTACTAAGCGCTTGAGTAGCTTGATTCTTTTCTCTGAACGGATCTACTTGTTTTCCGTTTTTCCAAAAACGGTAGCATACGTGCGGTCCGGTAGCGAGTCCGGTACTTCCTACAAATCCAATTACTTGACCTTGAGACACTTTAGCCCCGCGTCTCATTCCTTTTGCAATGCGCGACATATGAAGGTACTGAGTTGTATAAGTTGCACTATGTTTTATTTTAACATAGTTGCCATTTCCCCCACTGTAACCGGCTTCAACCACAACACCATGTGCGGTAGATTGAATTGGTGTGCCATGAGCTGCAGCGAAATCAGTTCCTAAGTGAGCTTTAGTTCTATGCAGTACAGGATGATATCTATTCTTAGAATACTTGGATGATATTCTATACCTAAATTTAATGGGCGCGGTTAGGAACATTCCTAACATCCCTCCACCATTTTCATCATAATAACTATTGGCTTTTTCTTTCTCATAAAGAAATGCGAAATGATCCTTTTTCCTATGGTTGATTTTAGCTGCAAGAATTTTCCCAATCATACTAGGCTTTCCTTCAACAAAAATCTGCTCATAAAGAATCTCAAATTTATCTTGCGGCTGAAGTGCAGCAAAATCAATTTGGCTTTCAAATACATCCGCTGTGTTATAGCCTATGTTTTCATCAAAACCTAGAGCAATTAAATCTTTGCTTAAGTTTTCTTTTATTTCTCCTCGTGCAACTACTTCCTTTACAGTAAAAGGTTTTTTCTCTTCGGTAACTTTGATTGAATCACGCAGATCAAATATTACGTGATCAATTTCATTTACTACATATACCATATATTTCAGGGTTTCAACTGAGTCCCATTTAGCATAAATATATAATTCTTTACCGGCTCGAAACTTACTCAACGGAAATACCTTGAGCGCTTTTAGTTCAATTTCATGAATCATCTTAGGTGAAACACCATGAGGAGCGAGAATATCGCTTACTGTTTCATCGGCTTGAATTGTATCGCGAACTTCTATTAAATCATCAATTGCAGCAAGATTAAAAGGATTGGGCTTTGGTTCAACTTTAGTGACAACCGGTTCATTTTTTTTACACGAAGAAATTATAACTGCTAAAATAATTAGCAGTAAAATCGAGAGTACTTTTTTTTGCATTCAGTCGGTCTGGTTAAAATAGTTTATTGATGATTTCTACCGAACTAATTCCCTCCGCTTCTGCAGTAAAGTTTGGAATTATTCTGTGACGTAGAACTGGAATTAGAAATGCCTTTACATCGTCAATTGAAGGTGTAAATCGCCCCTCCATTACCGCCTTAGTTTTAGCCGCTAATATTAAATATTGAGATGCTCTTGGTCCAGCTCCCCAAGCAACTCTTTCTTTTACAAATTCATTTTTATTACTGCTAGGTCTTGTTGCTTCTACAATCTTGACAGCATATTCTATAACATTATCGGCAACGGGTACTCGTTTTATAAGCTTCTGGAAAGAAATTATTTCATCTGCGGTTATAACTTTTTTCAAATCTGCAGAATAATCACTAGTTGTAGTCTTTATAATTTGCACTTCTTCAG